>CANHGL010000011.1 GCA_947460245.1 Sphingobacteriales bacterium | reverse complement strand
GCATCTAATTTTTCCGGAATCATATTTCCTTTTTCATCCGCCAACGATTCATCAAAATGAATTAATACTACTTCACAGATGACGAGATTTCCGGCGCCCCCCTGATCTCCCATAGAGATAATATCTCTTACTTTGCACTCAAATGCGACAGGTGCCTCTTTAACGCGGGGAGGCTTTACCAGCATAGAGGGTACTTCTGTAAATCCACCTTTAACAAATTCATTAACGTCTTGAGGATAAGCGCCACTGGTTACAGAGAGTTGTTCTACCATGCTATAGTTTGCAATATGAACAACACATTCCTTAGTGGCCATTACATTGTGATAAGTATCTTTTTGTTTGCCTGTAAGAGCGCTCTTTGCAGGTGAGAAAATAAGAATAGGAGGGACTGAACTGAATACATTAAAGAAGGAGAAAGGGCTTAGATTAGGCGTGCCCTCCTGGTCTACGGTACTCACAAATGCAATAGGTCTAGGAACGACTGCAGAGGTAAGGAAATTAGAAATTTCTTTTATACCGGTTTCTTTTGGGTCTATAGTTTTCATCTTTCTGCAGTTGGTTTTAGTGTCAAGTTAATCTTTTTCCAAATCAATTCGAAGTCGGCATTGTTTCTTATTCTTTGTAAGCTTTTTATTAGGGACTATTTTCTCTAAAAATCTTCCATCAAAAAATCCGTCTTTGAGTTGCTTCTTACGTACGCTGGCTTTGATTTGTTTAAGTGTCTGTTTTTTCATTAATCCAGATTAATATCTAATGTTGTAGCATAGATATCACGCTGATGAGGAATCTTATGTAATGCATATTCGATTGCACTACTAAAATTTGGAATCTCATCAAATAATTCTTTGTAAGACTCAATCACATAATACCTATCTTGAAAGTGGTCTTTATAGTAATGTTTTTCCAGAATCTCCTTCGCATTAAATTTTAGCCGATTGGCGTCATTTCCAAGGCAGTATATACTTTCTCCTGAGGAAGACAGGATTCCTGCTCCGTAGATACGCAGTCCTTGGGGTTCTTGGATGAGACCAAATTCTACGGTGAACCAGTATATTCTACCAATGAGCTCTACTGCGAGCGCATCGTCGATATGTTTCAATGCAATCTTGGAAAGCTCCTGAAGATAATCTACAAAGAACTGATTGATCAGGAGTGGCATGTGCGCAAAGCAATCGTGAAACATGTCTGGTTCTTCCAGATAATCTATTTCTTCCAGTTTACGCAGCCAGGTAGAAGATGGAAATTTTTTATTAGCGAGTAGCTCAAAGAATTCTTTGTCCGGAATCAGACCGGGTACAACTTCAATCTGCCAACCTGTTGTATTAGACAGTACCCCATTTATATAATCAAAGTTTGGAATTTCTTCAGCTTTGAAATTCATATCCTTTAGTCCATCAAGGTAAGTCTGAGCAGCTCTATGAGGTAATACTTCCATCTGTTTTTCATACAATAATTTCCAAACGAGGAAGTCCGCTTCTGTGTATTTATCGTATTCTTGTTTCATCCCAAACATATATTCTATTATTGAGTTTAATCAATTAAATGATGGTATTCCGCAATTCTCCGAAACCAATTCTAATATCTCCTTTTCTACAGTATCCTTTTAGTATAGTAGTATCCCCATCCTGAAGGAAGGTGCGTTCCTCATCTCCAATCTTGATTTTTTCTTTTCCATTCCAGGTTAATTCCAATAAACTGCCAAAGCTATTTTTTTCCTTTCCACTGATGGTGCCTGTTCCAAACAAATCTCCAACTCTAAGATTACAGCCATTAACAGTATGATGCGCAATTTGCTGCTCTATCGTCCAGTATAAGTATTTTGAATTACTGATGGCTACATTGGCAGCTTGCTTATTCTTTGTCTCGATATCAAAATGTAATTCGATATCAAAATTATTTCTGTCTGTTTGAGCCAGATAAGGTAATACACTTGGTGTCTGCTCAGGAGCTGCTACGCTGAATGTTTGAAGCGCCTCATAAGTTATCACCCATGGTGATATAGCTGTACCAAAATTCTTTCCTAAAAAAGGGCCTAAGGGTTGATATTCCCAACGTTGTATATCCCTCGCAGAAAAGTCATTTAGCAGAACACATCCAAAAACAAATGCACTAGCGTGGTTAACAGGGACAGGCTCGCCCAATTTATTTTCTTTTCCTATGATGTAGCCAAGTTCTAATTCAATATCTAATGTTTGTGATGCTCCAAAGACAATTTCTTCTCCTTTTAGATATTGACCATGTGGTCGTTTTACGGATTGTCCGGTAGTGATAATCGATGAACTCCTTCCATGGTAAGCAATGGGCATGTGTTTCCAGTTTGGCATAAGCGGATCTCCATTTGGCCGAAACATCTTCCCAACGTTAGAAGCATGCTCCTCACTGGAATAGAAATCTGTGTAATCACCAATCTGTATAGGAAGATACATGGTTGCATCACGCTGTATGTCAATAATCTTTTCTTTAAGAGGAAGAAATAGAGATTCATCTGTTAGTAAAATTTGGATACTTTGTCGGACATAGGACCAAACGTCTTTTCCAAGTGCGATAAAATCATTGAGAAATTCTCCTGTAAATACATTTTGCTTGATTTTTTCCTTGAAGTACCCCGTATCGTAGAGTTCAGATAAGTCAATGATATAGTTGCCAATTGCAATGCCTGCACGTTTTGATTTATGTGCTGTAGCGTAAATACCATAAGGTAAGTTGTAGATGGAGAAATCGCTATTGCTATCTACTTCCAGAATACATCTTTGATGTAATGTTTTATCGGACATAGTTATCTAGGTTAATCGAGATTTTATTAGTTATACGTATAAGATGCTGAATATCTTTCTCTGTAAGGTCTTTCCATCCTTCTTTTCTAAAAGCAATAACAGTGGGCAGTAATTTTTGGATGAGTTGCTTTCCTTTTTTATTCAGTGAAATATCATATTTTCTTCTATCAGTTATGCAAGGCGATCTTTCTACGAATTCTTTTTTTACAAGCAACTCAACAATCCGTGTCATTGTTGGAGCATCTTTAAAACAGCGTTCGCAAAGCTCAACCTGGTTTTGAGTTCCATGAGAATAAAGCTCCAATAGCACTACCCATTGGTCTACCGTAATATCGAAATTGCTTTCGTTAAACTTACGCTGCAGCTCAAGTTTTATTTTCTTACCTGTCTTTTCAATTATAAATCCGTAGTTCGTCTCCATGATTCTCTTTTACAGCGTGCCTCTTCTTTCCTGCTCTCGCTCTATCGATTCAAACAATGCTTTGAAGTTCCCAGCACCGAATCCCTTTGCACCCATGCGTTGGATAATCTCGAAGAATAAGGTGGGTCTGTCTTCCACAGGTCGGGTAAATATTTGAAGCAGATAGCCATCTTCATCGGCATCTACCAGAATACCAAGAGCTTCCAAAACAGAGATGTCTTCATGCATCATCTTCATGTGTTCTCCTAATCGGGCAGGAATTTCTTCGTAATACGTTCTTGGAGGTGCACCCAGAAACTCTATTCCTCTTGCTCTCAATGTAGTCACTGTTTTAATAATATCGTCTGTGGCTACTGCAATATGCTGTACGCCTGCACCTTCATAAAAATCTAAATATTCTTCTATTTGTGATTTCTTCTTTCCTTCCGCTGGTTCGTTAATAGGAAACTTAATACGACCATTTCCATTAGACATTACCTTGCTCATTAATGCAGAATATTCTGTATGGATTTGTTTGTCGTCAAAGGATAAGAAATTAACAAAGCCCATCACATCTTCATACCACTTCACCCATTGGTTCATTTCACCCCACCCAACATTGCCTACCATATGATCAATAAACTTTAAGCCTACATCGGTAGGATTATAATCAGATTTCCAAGGTTTGTAGCCCGGTAAAAAGGTGCCTTTGTAGTTCTTACGTTCTACGAAAACATGCACTGTTTCTCCATAGGTATATATTCCTGACCTTATAACTTCCCCAAACTCATCTGCTTCTTTCGTCGGCTCCATAAATGGCCTTGCACCTCTCTTAGTAGTTTCCTCAAAAGATTTAGTGGCATCTTCTACCCAAAGTGCAATTACTTTAACACCATCTCCATGCTTTGCAAGGTGTTGATTGATAGCAGAGGAAGAGGTTAATGGTGTTGTTAATACTAGACGTATTTTATCCTGAGATAATACATAAGATGCTTTGTCTCTCACGCCTGTCTCGAGTCCTGCATAGGCTAATGACTGGAATCCAAATGCAGTTTTATAGAAGTGTGCAGCCTGCTTGGCATTGCCTACATATAATTCCACATAGTCTGTTCCGAGTAGTGGCAGAAAATCTTGTGCGCCGTAAAATATTTTCTCTAATCCGTATTCTACATTTTTTATTGCTGACATATTCTTTGATTTAGCTTTATCTATAATCTAAATTATTCCAACCAACTGGTAACATAACTTTTATCTTCAATACTTACAGCTGCTTTGGTGATCTTCAAAGGTTTAAATGTGTCTATCATCACTGCTAATTCATTGGTCTCTTTTTTACCGATGCTTCGTTCCATGGCTCCTGGGTGAGGTCCATGCGGAATACCTCCCGGGTGTAAGGTCATTTGCCCTTCGCCAATATCGTTACGACTCATAAAGTCGCCATCCACATAATACAATAATTCTTCACTATCAATGTTGCTATGATTATAAGGAGCTGGTATCGCATCCGGGTGATAATCATACATTCTTGGAACGAACGAGCACACTACAAAATCTTTAGTCTGAAACGTCTGATGAACGGGAGGTGGCTGATGCACTCTTCCGGTAATTGGCTCAAAGTCATAGATAGAAAAGATATAAGGGAAATGGTATCCGTCCCATCCTACTACATCAAATGGATGGTATTGGTATACTACGCTGTGAAGCATCTTCTCTTTCTTAATTTTGATCACAAATTCTCCTTTCTGATTGATAGGTGCCATGTAAGTAGGCACTCTCAGATCGCGTTCACAGAACGGTGCATTCTCTAATAGTTGCCCAAACTCATTGACATATCTTCTTGGGAATTCTACAGGAGAAGTGGATTCTATAAAGAGGATTTTATTTTTTTCTGTAAGGAAATGAAATTGATATATAGTGCCGCGTGGAATCACAATGTAGTCACCCTTTTTAAAATCTAGTCTGCCGAATAGAGTATCCAAATGGCCTTCACCATAATGAATAAAGTATATTTCATCAGCATCAGCATTTTTATAGAAGTAATGCTCCATGGATTGCTTAGGAAGCGTCATTCCGATTTCAGTACCGCTATTTACAAAGAGCGTTGTTTTGCTTTCGAGGAAATCCTCTTTTTCCGGGAGATTAAAGCCTTTTAGTTTTACTGGATGTATATTTTTATCGACTGCAATTTCTGGAGTAAGATCTTTAGTGTCTAAAAACTTACTGATTTGTGTGGGTCGATGAATATGATAGAGCAAAGAAGATTTTCCAGTAAATCCTTCTGTACCAAAAAGCTGCTCATAATATAAACTTCCGGATTCACTTTTAAAGACGGTATGTCTTTTGTGAGGTATTTTTCCGAGGGTATGATAAAAGGCCATAAAATAATTATTTAGCGTGATGTCTCTTATTTTTTTGAAATATGTGCATTAATCTCATCGATTGCAATTTGTAATGCATTTCTTGTGATGTAAAGCGGGTGTGCATCTTTTTGATATACTTTTTCCAGGGCATTAGAGATGATATGGGAAACATCAGAAAAGATAGCGCTGTCTGAAATAGTAATATCTTTCTGCATCAGATAAGCAAAAACGCGTGCCATTCCGCAGTTGGCGATAAAATCCGGAATTACGGCTATGGCTTCATCGGCCTGATTTAATATTTTACCGTAAAAAATTTCTTTATCATTAAATGGAACATTCGCACCTGATGAAATTACTTTTACACCTGCCGCTATCATCCTCTGTAATTCAGAAGCTCCGATTAATCGGGAGCCAGCTGCCGGAATAAATATATCAGCAGGAGTATCCCAGAAAATATCTTTGCCTTGGTCAAAAGAAATAGCATCCGGATGGAAGAGTTTACGATTTTTTCTGTTCATGAATAAATCTCTGATAGCCTCAAAGCCCATTCCATCTTTTTTTATAAGTACTCCTGTAGTATCTATGATGCCAGTAACTTTGGCACCTTGCTGTGCTAGAAAAAATGCAGCCGCAGCTCCTACATTTCCGAATCCTTGTAGTGCTACTTTCTTGCCTTCTAAAGTTTCATTTTTCCATATCTTATAGTAGTGTTTTACGGATTCTGCTACCCCATAGCCTGTAATCATATCTGCAATTACATAACCTTCTTTTTTGGAAGGTGTAAAAGTATCATCTTCTATTGTTTTGGAGACTCCTACGCGCAGTTGACCGATTTTATTGATTTTATCTTTCTCTCCCGGCTGATAGTGACCAATTACTATGCCTTGTTGGGGATGCCAAATTCCATACTCTTCGGTGATGGGAATAACTTCTTCAATCTCGTCTACATTCATATCTCCGCCTGTGCCATAATAACTTTTTAGTATAGGTGAAACTGCTTTGTACCATCGCTCCAATACTGCTCTCTTTCTGGGATCAGTAGGATCAAAATTAATGCCTGATTTTGCACCGCCAATTGGAGGGCCCGAAACAGAGAATTTGATTTCCATTGTTTTTGCTAAAGAAATAACTTCTTCTTTGGTTAGGCCTTTTCGCATACGGGTACCACCCCCTGCGGCACCACCTCTAAGAGAGTTTATAACAAGAAATCCTTGAGCCCCCGTTGGAGCATCATTCCATTCAAATATAATTTCGGGTGCTTTCGCTTCAAAAGGTTCAATAAAGTTAGTTATAGTTGTCATACTAATAGTTGCTAATGTAACTAATTAAAGATATGCAATTTCTGTAGTAATAAAAAATAGCCAGTTTCTATTTTAACACTTCAAAGTCTTTTTTTACAGAAATAGATAAGTGTCTTCTATTTCTATACCTTATTTTTAATTCCAAATAAAATAAGCATATTTGTAGGTAAAGCATTCGTATGGTCAGTTGGTTTTTCAGATTTATATTTAAACTAAAAGGGTGGAAGCTCAAAACAGATTCCATTAAAGGGATTAATAAATCTATTACGATAGCTGCTCCGCATACCAGCAACTGGGATCTTCCTTTAGCTAAGGCTGCTTTTGACTTGATGGGCCTCCCGTTGAAATTTACCGTAAAACAGGAGTGGTTTAGATTTCCTTTTAAAAGGATAATGCGTAACCTTGGAGGAATTCCTATCGATAGAAGCCCTAAGGAGCCCGGACAGCCGAGAACCAGCACTGTAGAAGCAATGGCAAATCTCTTTAAGGGAAGGGACGTTTTGCATGTTATGGTAACTCCGGAGGGAACCAGAAGTCTGCGTACAGAATGGAAGACGGGTTTTTGGTATACTGCGAAGATGGCAGGGGTGCCTATCTTATGTGGCTATCTGGATTATAGTAAGAAAATTGCAGGTATTGGAAAAATTATCTACCCTACTGATCTGGAATCAGATATGCGGGAAATCATGCAATATTATAAAGACATCAAAGGCAAGTTTCCGCAGAAATTTAGCCTGGATCAGCGCTATATCTAAAGATAACTGCAACCAGTTAGTCGCTTGTAAGGAGTAAATTAACACATCTTACGCTTACCTTTGTCTTCTGAATTTAGCCTATGCTGAAGATTATCTCTAAATTGATTTTAATACTGAAGGGCTGGACGTATAACGTCGACGTGCTGAAGCCCATAGATAAGTGTGTCCTCATCGTGGCACCGCACACATCCGCCTGGGATATGGCATTAGGTAAAGCAATATTTGTGATGGCAAAAATTCCGGCAAAGATTGCCGTAAAAAAAGAAGCTTTCTTCTGGCCCTTAAATTGGCTATTGCGCTATTTAGGTTGTATTCCCATCGACAGAATGCCTAAAGATGGAAGTAGACGAAGATTAAGTTTGGTGGATGCTATGGTGCAGGCTATAAAAAGAGAGAAAAAGATTTGTATGGTTATCACACCGGAGGGTTCACGTGGTAAACGTAAGCAATGGAAAACGGGTTTCTATCATGTTGCGGTGAATGCCAATGTGCCAATTGCACTGGGTTATCTGGATTTTGACGTAAAAGAAGGTATAGTAGACAAAATATTCTACCCAAGTGGGGACATGGATAAGGACATGCGGGAAATTATGGATTACTATAAAGACAAGACTCATTTGGGTAAATACCCAAACCGTTGTGTAACGGATGAGCGCTGGAGTTAATCTTCTTGCGTTTCTGCTTTTAGTAGCGTGAAGGATTTTCTGTGATATTTACAATCTCCAAAGTCTTGTATAGCCTTCCTGTGTTTTAAAGTAGGATATCCTTTATTATTTTGCCATTCATAATGAGGAAATTCGTTGTGCAGTTGTAGCATCAGCTCATCTCTGTAGGTCTTTGCCAATATAGAAGCTGCGGCAATTTCCATAAATATTCCATCTCCCTGGATTACCGTTTCATGTTTGATATTCTCATAAGGTTTGAAACGATTGCCATCAATCAACAACAGTGTAGGTTTTTTCTTTAAGAATGCAATTGCCTGATGCATAGCAAGAAAAGTTGCCTGCAGGATATTTACCTCATCTATAATGGTATTGTCTATAATACCTACACCGTAACTTATAGCATGTTCTTCAATAATTGGACGTAAGATTTCCCGTTGTTCCTGACTAAGTTGTTTGGAGTCGTTCAGCCAATTGTGAGAAAAATCTTTAGGAAGAATTACTGCAGCAGCCACTACAGGACCAGCAAGACAACCCCGTCCGGCTTCATCAACTCCGCATACGGTTTTGTTTGAAGGATATCGCGCTAGCATTATCTAAAGATAATTTAGCGTGTTGCAAATCAATTCGATGTTTAGCTAAACTTATCTACATTTTGCTAACAAAGAATTTGTAAGCTGTTAATGAATTGAAGATATTTACAAAAAGGTTTATACATGAAAAACAGAGCCTGGCTGTCGCGTACGGAACTACTTATCGGAGAACAAAATGTAGAAAAACTTGCTCAGGCCCATGTGCTGATTGTTGGGCTGGGAGGAGTGGGTTCTTTTGCTGCAGAATTTATAGCTAGGGCAGGAGTGGGCAAAATGACTATTGTGGATGGTGATGTAGTTGATCCAACCAACCGAAACAGACAATTGCAGGCGCTGTCTTCTACGCATGGATTATCCAAGGCAGATTTGATGGCTCAGCGAATCCAAGATATAAATCCTGAAGTGCAACTTGAGGTGATAAAAGAATTTCTTTCTCCCGAGAAGGCATATGAAATCATAGAGGCAGCACACTACGATTATATTATTGATGCTATTGATAGTTTAACACCCAAACTAAATTTATTAATAGCAGCATTCCGCTTGCAAAAGCGAATTATAAGCAGTGGTGGGGCAGGGGGTAAAACAGATCCTATGCAAATAGAGATAGCAGATATTTCTAAAACACATAATTGTGTATTTGTTCAAGAGATACGTAAACGATTAAAGAAAGAAAAAATTTATTCAGGCTTTGATGTTGTCTTTTCTCCTGAGCCTCCGCCGAAGCATGCATTAATAATGACTGATGGAAATAATTATAAGCATTCTGCATATGGCACCTTATCGTATATGCCCGCCGCTTTTGGGGGTGTTTGTGCCAGCAAAGTAATTACTGAATTGATTAAGGCTTAAAGCCAGGTAGTTTATCCAGCACCTGTTGCTCCAGGGATTTTTTATAAGAGATTACTTTCTCCAGTAATATGCTGTCATTGGTGGCAAGTATTTGTGCGGCTAAAATGCCGGCATTCTTTGCGCCATTGATAGCAACCGTAGCAACCGGAACACCACCCGGCATTTGTACAATGGATAATAAGGAATCCATGCCGTCGAGGCTCTTGCTTTGTATAGGAACGCCAATCACTGGCAATGGAGATATTGCGGCCACCATGCCTGGAAGATGAGCGGCACCACCGGCGCCGGCAATGATTACTTTTATACCTTTTTCATGTGCAGTCTTGGCAAACTCGAACATACGCTCAGGCGTACGATGTGCAGAAATAATTGTGTATTCATATGTTACACCTAATGTTTCTAGAATAGTTGCAGCTTCCTGCATAACGGGAGAGTCGCTATCAGACCCCATGATGATGGCTACTTGTTTCATGTCTTACTTGTTTCTAACCACATAGAAATATAGTTTTTCACCATTCTTTTCGATGTATCTAAGTGGTTTAGTTTTAAATGATTTCAATTTCTGTCAAAGTTCGTATTTGCTCTGCCAATCTTACTACTTCATTTCTATCGTGATGTAAGATAGTAATATGACCCAATTTTCGATTCGGTTTGCTTTCATGTTTCCCATATAAATGAATATAGACACCATTCATCCCGCTTAATTCTTTGAAATATTTTAAACGATAAGCTCCACTACCTTTTTCAGGTCCGACGATATTAACCATAGCGCATGGCATCTTAAGATGGGTGCTCCCCAGTGGGATATCTAATAATATGCGCAATAGCTGTTCATATTGAGAAGTATAAAACCCCTCTATGGTATGGTGCGCGGAATTATGCGGCCGTGGTGCAATTTCATTGACCAGCAGTTCATCTTCTTCAGATAAGAATAATTCCACTGCAAAGAGCCCTGCACTGCCAAAGGCTTCAGCACATTGCAATGCAATCTGCTCAGCGCGTTGTTCCAAATGTAAAGGGATGCTGGTAGGTGAAATCAGGAAATCGACCAGATTGCTATCAGGATTAAATTCCATTTCAATAGGGGGATAGGCAGCCATTTCCCCTCTAGTACTTCTGGCTACTAAAACAGAGATCTCCGTTTTACAGGGGATAAATTGTTCTACCATCAATTCACCATCAAAAGGAATAACAGAGGGGTCTTTCACAATGCTGGCGCTATCGGAAATGAAGACACCTTTTCCGTCATAGCCGCCGGTACGCACTTTTACAGCTACCTTTTTAAAACCACTCTCCGCAATTTGTTGAGCTACAGCTTCTTTGTTTTTAGAAATAAAAAAAGGCGAAGTAGGAATCTGATGTTCCTGATAAAATAACTTCTGTTTTCCTTTATCCTGGATAATCTTCAGCATCTCCGGATTAGGGATTATAGCTTTACCTTCTTGCTTTAGTTCAATGAGTTTATCTACATCAATGTGTTCAATCTCCCAGGTGAGTATATCTGAGATATCAGCTAGTTTAGCAATCTCATTGCCATCAGTTATGCTACCAATAAGATGTTGGTTAGATAGGATAGAAGCCGGACAATCCTTATCTCTATCGAGAATGTTTACTGCAACAGACCACTGCGAGGCTTTTTGAATGAACATTTTACCTAATTGCCCACCGCCAATAATACCTATTACAGGGAATTTTTTTTGTGATGTCTCCATCTAATACAAAGATAGGTAATCATTGGGAGTTCAGGAATACCATTGTGTAAATAAAGCCAGATCAGGCTTTATACCATGATAAAAATGCTTTTATCAGTTGATTCTTTTATCGGATGTGCTATACTTAATTAGTTTCATATCCAATGCCGGACATATTGCAGAGAATGCAAAAATATATACCATTCTTCCATATCCTATCACTAATCTCTACTATACAATCATACCTGCAGCCACGGTTTCATTGGTAGTTTCATCTACAAGAATAAGGCTACCGGTAATTCTATTCTTTCTATAAGAATCAAAGAATAGAGGGGCAGTAGTGCGTATGGAAACGCGCGCAATATCATTGAGTTCTAGTTCTGTACAATTTTCTACACGTTGCAGGTTATTGATGTCTAACTTGTATTTAATTTCTTTAATGAGGCATTTGGATTCTTTCGTGGTGTGTCGAAGGATATACTTTCCTTTGGTTTGCATTTTCTTCTCGTTCATCCAGCACAGCATCACATCAAATTCCTGCTCTACCTGGGGAACATTATTCTCGCGCACTATCATATCACCACGGGAAATGTCAATCTCATCCTCGAGCAGTATAGTTACACTCTGAGGAGCAAATGCCTCCTGTAAATCGCCATCCATAGTGCTGATGGATTTTATTTTGGAAGTGAATCCTGAGGGTAATGCCTTTATTTTATCACCAACTCTGAAAACGCCTCCAGCAATTCTTCCGGCATAACCACGATAGTCGTGGTATTCATTTTTCATCGGACGGATTACATATTGTACAGGAAAGCGGGCATCTATATGGTTGAGATCAGAGCCAATATGAATGTTTTCCAAAAGGTATAATAAAGTTGGACCATCATACCAATCCATATGTTCTGATCTCTTCACTACATTATCACCTTCGAGTGCGGAGATAGGAATGAAGTGTACATCCTTAACATCGAGTTTGGAGGCGAATGCTTTATAATCGTTTACAATTTGGGTAAATGTTTTTTCATCCCAGTTAACGAGGTCCATTTTATTTACACAGACAATAATATGTGGTATTTGTAACAGCGATGCAATATAAGAGTGGCGATAGGTTTGTTCGATAATCCCCTTTCTTGCATCCACTAAGATAATAGACAGATTAGCCGTCGATGCTCCTGTTACCATATTGCGGGTATATTGAATATGCCCTGGTGTGTCACCAATAATAAATTTTCTTTTTGGGGTAGAAAAATAGCGGTAAGCCACATCTATCGTAATTCCTTGTTCGCGTTCTGCGCGTAATCCATCCGTGAGTAAGGCAAGATTTACATACTCTTCTCCTCTTTTCTGACTGGCAGCTTCTATAGCATCATACTGATCCTCGAAAATAGATTTACTGTCATACAGCAATCTTCCTATTAGGGTAGACTTTCCATCGTCTACACTTCCCGCTGTGGAGAAGCGTAGCAACTCCATGTCTAAATAGGCTCTCGAGTCGAATTGGTCATTAGTCATTAGTCATTGGTTATAACCACATAGAATTATAGGTTAATTCTTCTGTAGTTGTTTAAAATATTCATTCACAAATGTCTTTTGTCCTTCTTTAAAAAGGTTATAGCAATTAAAGTTTATCAGAATTCCCTTCGGGGCTTTCAATAGATTCATATAGTTCATAAGCTGCGCTTCGAAAATGGAATTTAGTTCAGTAACAGTTTTAAGTTCTATCACCAAACAATTCTCTATAAATAAATCACATCTGAAGTCAATATTTAGTAGTTTTGTTTTATAGCTGACCGGTATCTTAAACTCTGATGAAAAATTTATTTTTCTATGTGTTAACTCTTCTTTCATGCATTCCTGGTAAACACTTTCCAGCAAACCTCTTCCCATAGTTTTGTGCACTTCAATGGCAGCCCCAATTACTTCATAAGTAAGTTCATCTAAATATTTTTGAGTTAATATTGCGTCCAATTTTCTATATATCTATGTGGTTATAGACTAAAAATATCCGGCTTTTTTTCTGTCCTCCATCGCCGCTTCGCTGCGTTTATCATCGGCACGTGTTCCTCTCTCTGTTGTTCTCGACGCTGCTACTTCTTGTATAATATCTTCCAATGTGGAGGCTTCAGAAAAGACAGCGCCCGTGCAGGTGATATCTCCTACTGTTCTGAAGCGTACTACTCTTTCTTCTACTACTTCATCCGGTTTCTTTTGCATAAACTCAGAATCGGCATACCATACTCCATCCCGAAGAAATACGTTTCTTTTATGTGAGAAGTAAAGGTTTGGCATAGGAATATTTTCCTGGTAGATGTATTGCCAAACATCCATCTCTGTCCAGTTGCTAATTGGAAAAACGCGGAAGTGTTCGCCTATATTTTTTCTTCCGTTAAAGATATTCCAGAGTTCAGGACGTTGATTCTTAGGATCCCATTGTCCAAATTCATCTCTATGAGAGAAAAAACGCTCTTTGGCGCGTGCCTTCTCTTCATCTCTTCGTGCTCCACCAATCGCGCAATCAAATTTATTTTTTTCAATAGCCTCTAATAATGGTACTGTTTGCAATGCATTTCTGCTTGCATTAAATCCTCTCTCCTCTCGCACTAATCCTTTATCAATGGCATCCTGAACAGAGGCTATCATTAAGCGTAATCCAAATTTTTTTACAAGTTCATCTCTGTAATCCAATGCTTCCCGAAAATTATGTCCGGTATCTACATGCAGTAAGGTAAATGGCACATTCGCCGGATAAAATGCCTTTAATGCGAGGTAGAGAACGGTAATGGAGTCTTTGCCGCCAGAGAAAAGTAAACATGGATTTTCAAACTGTGCTGCCACTTCTCTTAATATATAAATTGACTCTGCTTCGAGTTCTTTTAAGTGATTTAAATGATAGTCATTCATAATTTTAGTATTGAGTAATTAGTATAGGGTAGTTAGATGTATCCCAAGACTATCTGGTTGCTATTTACTAGTTTTTATTTTGTCGATAAAGAAATTGAAAACAGTCTCGATACTTTCTTCAATCGTTTGTTCTTCTGTTATAATCTTGAGTACTGGATGTTCAGGAGCTTCAAATGGAGCATCTAAACCTGTAAAGTCTTTGATTTCCCCTTTCAATGCTTTTTCATACAATCCTTTCACATCTCTTCGGGCACATTCATCAAAACTGGCATTAATATAAACCTCCTTAAAGTCTTGCTCTCCTATAATATTTTTTGCAAGCATTCTGATTTCTTGGGTAGGGCTCACAAAGCAGTTGATAGCAACAATGCCACAGTTTAAGAATAATTTCGTTACTTCTGCAATGCGACGAATGTTTTCTATTCTGTCTACTTCATTAAATCCCAGGTTGCTATTTATTCCCGATCTGATATTGTCTCCATCTAATACTACACTTAGAATACCATGTTCCTGAAGTTTTTTTTCTAATCCCTTGGCAATCGTAGTTTTACCTGATCCTGATAATCCTGTCATCCAAATACACAATGCTTTTTGATGTAAAAGTGACTCCTTATCGCTACGCTGTAGCAACTGATGAAAAACTGGATGGATATGAGCTGTCTTATCTGACATTTAGCTGTAAAGATAATCTAAAATGCCAATAAATTCTTATAGTATATCGGCTTAGTAGAGTAATAGGTGTCTATAAGCAAGCCTGTTATATCTAGACATCTACTTCCATTTGAGTAGAGAGTAAGTCGTCAAATGTCTCCCTGCGTCTAATCAAATGGGCTTTTCCATGATATACCAATACTTCTGCCGGTCGGTAGCGGGAGTTGTAATTGGACGCCATAGAGTAGCCATAGGCACCTGCATTATGTAGAGCGAGGATGTCGCCTTCCCGAACTTCATTTAATTTTCTATCCCAACCAAAGGTGTCTGTTTCACAAATATATCCCACTACGGTGTAGATGCGTTGTGTGCCATTTGGGTTTGAAACATTGGTGATGTGATGATAGGCATCATACATCATCGGGCGGATAAGGTGATTCTGTCCGGAGTCAACGCCGGCAAAGACGGTAGAAGTAGTTTGCTTGATTACATTAGTGCTCACAAATAAGTAACCGCTTTCACTTACCAGATATTTTCCCGGCTCAAATACTATAGTGAGATCGCGGCCATACTCTTTGCAAAATTCATCAAAGCGTGCACCCAGTTTTTCACCCAGTTCTTCAATATCTGTGGTGTTGTCATCAGCACTGTATTTTACTTTAAAACCACTTCCAAAATCAATGAACTCCAAATCCTTGAAAGATTTTGCAGCCTCAAAAAGAATTTCTGCCCCACGTAGGAAAACATCCGCATCCAGGATATCAGAACCAGTATGCATGTGCAGGCCATTGACCTTAATATTGTTTGAAGCTACTACTCGCTCCAGATGCCGAAGTTGATAAATGGAAATACCAAATTTGGAATCGATATGTCCGGTAGATATCTTCTTATTACCACCCGCCATAATATGAGGATTAATTCGGATACATATAGGATAGGTATCTCTGTAAAAATGCCCAAACTGCTCGAGGATGGAAATATTATCGATATTAACCTGTACGCCTAGGTTTACTGCTTTCTGTATTTCATCAAATCCTACACAATTGGGAGTATACATAATATGTTGCGGCTCAAATCCTGCCTTTAATCCCAATTGTACTTCTTGTATAGAAACTGTATCCAGGTGTGCACCGAGATTTTTTATAAACTTTAATATGCTAATATTAGTAAGTGCTTTACAGGCATAACTAATCTTCATGTTTTTATTTGGGAAGGCATTCATGAGCTTGTTATATTGCTGCTCTATTACTGCTCCATCATAGACATATAGAGGTGTTCCAAATTCATTGCATATATCGAGCACAGCAACGCCACCCAATTGATATTGTCCGTTAACTAATTCCATCTTGTAGATTTATAATCAAATATAAGGGGATACACAGCAACTTAAAAAGCGGGGGTATTCATTATAACAGTTAGATAATGCAGATAAAAAACAGAGGCTTATAATGTGCCAATCACTATTCTTTAAACTTAATTTGTGGTTCGGATACAACACTCTTTCCGGTTTCTTTTTGATGTCGGGTCTGGAATCGGTAGATCGGTTCTTTTTCCTCTTCTCTTTCATACCCGGTGATGATTTCTCTGCCATCACCTGCCTCTATACTGGTGTAATTATTCTGATCTAATTTTTCTTCGGCATAAGGATTGCTATTTTGCAGCAAAGAGCCACTATAGTAATTTGTATTCTCAGGGGCTGTCTTTGCATTGAGATTAGCATAGTCCAATACGGGGGCAATCTCATTGCTATTTACGGCATTAGCAGCAGCCATCCTTTCTCTTTCAGCAGCCATTGCTCCCCAGTCTCTACCTAAGGTGTCATTACCAACCATCACAAAACCATTGGGGTCTTGATTCATAGCATTATCTCTTAAGGATTCCATTATAAAGTATCCGAAGAATAAAACGACGACTGCTATTGTTATAATTTTCCCCTTCACCGATTAAGCATTTGTTCCACGAGCCCAGCGCTTGAGTATAGGAACCAGCAATAATAGTACCAAACCTCCAGTAATAGAGACATAAAATATTTTCATAAATACACCGCTGTATATTCCCAAGGATTCTATTGCAGATACAGTCGTAGCGCCACCTTCTGAAGGTATCGCCATGAGTGTCCCAATCCATCCTGCCAGGTGTTGCCCTAAAGCGGATGCCAGGAACCAGAATCCCATCATCATTCCTGTATATTTAGTAGGAGATAATTTAGTTATCATAGATAAACCTATCGGAGATAGGCATAGCTCGCCGGTTGTCAACAGAAGGTAGCCCATGGCATACCAGAAAAATCCTACCTGACCATTTAATGCTAGTTTCGCACCAGTCACAAATAATAAGAATCCTATGCCGAGTTGTAAGAAGGCAAAGGCAAATTTTAAGGGATCGGAAGGCTCTTTACCTCTTTTAGAAAGTGCTAACCACATCCAGGCAAATGGGAAGCTTAAGAGAATAATGTAAAATGGATTGATGAAGTTATTGACCGCTGCTGCAGGTAACCCAAAAGTATTCACGTTTCTCTCTGTGTACAAGTTAAGAGAGCCACCACCTTGTTCGTAGAATGCCCAGAACAGTACAGAGAATGCCACCAAAACAATGGCGGTCAGCATCTTATTTCTAGCTACTTTATCCTGCTGGAAGGCAATAAAGATCATACCCAATGTAGCAACGATACATACAGGGAACATAATCTTTCCCATCAAAGTATAGTTGTTGAATAGGAAAATAAAGATTGGGATGATAATTAAAGAAGCAATGTATACGATAGATTGCTTTGACATAGGAATAGTGGTGCCGCTTTCATCTTTTGGGGTAAGTCCTATTTCTCCCAGAGATTTTTGTCCAAAGATGAAAGTAATCAAACCTAATACCATAAAAATTCCGGCTAATCCGAATCCATAGTGCCAGTTAATTTCCTGACCTACGTAACCGCATATCAAACCACCTATCGCAGCACCTAAGTTCACGCCCATGTAAAAAATAGAGAAAGCGCCATCGCGTCTTGCATCTCCTGGGCGGTATAGTCTACCCACCATAGTGGAAATATTTGGTTTAAAGAATCCATTTCCAGATATCAGAAATGCCATACCTGCAAAGAATGACCATTCTGTTGGGATAGCAAGAATTAAATGCCCTGCAGCCATCAAAATAGCACCAAGAATAATAGCTTTTCGATAGCCTAATAACTTGTCTGCAGCGATACCCCCAAACAAGGGCATCAGGTAAACCAAAGCGGTATATGTTCCGTAAATTAAATTAGCTTTTACATCTGCATATTTTAACTGATGTACCATAAATAATACCAGTAGGGCGCGCATTCCGTAAAAAGAGAATCGTTCCCACATTTCTGTAAAGAATAATAAGGCAAGTTGTTTGGGATGGCCTTGTACGCCATCAGCGATATACGTTTCTGTAGTTGCAGTGTTTTGAGACATAGTGTTGATTTACAATCGAAAGATATAAAAAAGATTGGATTATTCCTCTTTAAAGAACTTAAATCGAAGTGCAGATAGCCCTCCAATAATTGCCGGAAGAATGAGGTTTATAAACCACAAGCTAATGGTAGTGGCAATAATGGCGATATGATTATCTGTAAATGGAGCAAGGAAATAGGCGGCCACATTTCCTCGAAATCCAAAATCAATCAATGCAATATTAAATGGGTTAATGGTCTGCACAAAAAATATTGCTGCCACCAACATCATAGAGGTATGCAGCGGAATTTGAATACTGAAGAATTTTAACAAGATCACAAACTGGATACAGTAAATACAGTAACGTATAATTGAAAAAAATTCCAGTTTTAAGAAATCGCTATTAGGGTAGAGGTCTATAATATGAATATACTTACGCAAATTTTTGAGTAAGGGTAATTTTGAAAATTTATTACTGAATACATCCAGGTTGTAATAGCAGAAGTGAATTACCGTAATCATTAACAGATAAATAAATACGAATGCAAATAATACATAGGAGTCAGTTTTTTTGAAGGATGCTACATAAAGTAATAATCCAAGAGCGCCAAGTGTGAGATTGGCTACGATTTGCGCCAGACTGCCCAATGCGGTGGATACGATAGATTCTTTTCGGTCTGTATTCAAGGCAAAAATCCTGCCTCCAAATTCACCAATTCGGCTTGGGGTAAATAAAGAAAAAGTAACCCCGAAGAGAATTCCTTCTATGGCTTCCGCCCAGGAAATTTGGTGCAGCTTATCAATCAGTAGTTTCCATTTAATAGCTTCAATACCCCAGTTGAATAGCATCAGTAGCAATACCATCAATAGCAAAAGATAATTACCATGAAAATTGATTAAGAAGTGCTCATATGCAATGTCTATTTTCTCATTGGAAAAAAGCTGTTGATATAGCACATAAAGTAAACCACAAAACAGTAGTACCTTTAGAATCCTGTTGGAGCGTTTATTTTGTAGCAACTTCTTCATATTCAGGGGAGGTCAAAGATAAGGTGATTTTTATAATAAAAACTTTACTTAGCCTGCTTCTTACTGCATAGTAAATACTATTTTTACGAAATCATGCCATCTAAGATAACCATTCTAGGCGTAGACCCTGGTACGCAGGTAACGGGCTATGGTATTATTATATCTGATGGCAACTCCATAGAACTCGTTGCTGTAGGTAGTATACATACAGAGAAGTTTGATGATCACTATGATAGATTGAGTTGCATTTATGATCGCGTGTTAGAAATTGTGTTAGCCTATAAGCCACAGGTGCTGGCCATCGAAGCTCCTTTTTTTGGGAAGAATGTACAATCTATGTTAAAGCTCGGGAGAGCCCAGGGGATGGCTATAGCAGCGGCCTTGTCGCAGAAAATACCCATTCAGGAATATTCTCCGAAAAAAATTAAGCAGAGCGTAACTGGTAATGGAAATGCGGCTAAAGAACAAGTGGCTGCTATGCTGGGACATATTTTTAAAACAGACACATTGCCTAAACAGTTAGATGCAACGGATGGATTGGCTGCTGCGGTCTGTCATCATTTTTCTTTAAAAGGAATTCCTGCTGCAGGTAAATCTTACTCAGGATGGGAAGCCTTCGTAAAGCAAAACCCTAAACGCGTAAAATAGCTACATCTTAACTATTTCTTCTTTCAAAAAACTATCCACCATACACTACTGACTATCGACTAATCCCTATCTTTGTGATATGTCTGATTTACATATTTATAATTCCTTGTCTCGCAAGAAAGAAAAATTCGAACCGCTGCATCCACCCTTTTTGGGGTTGTATGTTTGCGGCCCTACCGTATACAATGATGTACATCTTGGTAATGTGAGAACGTTCACTTCCTTTGATATGATTTACAGATATCTCGTTTATTGTGGATACCAGGTGCGTTATGTAAGAAATATCACGGATGCCGGACACCTTACCAATGAGCGCGGAGAAGGCGTGAATCGCATGGAATCGCAGGCGAAACTGGAAAGCCTGGAACCCATGGAAGTAGTACAGAAATATACGGTAGGCTTTCACGACGTATGTAAACTGTTCAATATGTTGCCACCTACCATAGAGCCAACGGCTACCGGACATATTATTGAGCAGATAGATATGGCACAGAAGCTTATAGAAAATGGGTTTGCGTATGCGATAAATGGCTCTGTCTATTTCGACGTAAGAGCATATAATGAGCAGCATAAATACGGTATACTCTCCGGAAGGAATATAGATGAGTTGATGGAAGGTTACCGTGATCTGGATGGTCAGGAAGAAAAACGAAATGCTATTGATTTTGCACTTTGGAAAAAGGCCAGTCCGGCACATATCATGAAGTGGAAGTCGCCATGGGGAGAGGGTTTTCCAGGATGGCACCTGGAGTGCTCTGCGATGAGCACTAAATACCTCGGACAACAATTCGATATTCATGGTGGAGGGATGGATCTTAAATTTCCGCATCATGAGTGCGAGATTGCACAGAATGTAGGCGTATGTAATCATCAGCCTGTACGTTACTGGATGCATGGCAATATGTTGAATTTTAATGGACAGAAGATGAGTAAATCCTTGGGTAATTCTATTTTACCTATTGAGTTGGTGACAGGCAATCATCCTTTGTTAGATAAGGCATACTCTCCAATGACTGTTCGTTTTTTATTTATGCAATCTCACTATTCATCAGAATTAGATATCAATATAAAAGGGTTGCAAGATGCAGAGAAGGGCTTGAGGAAATTGTTGAATGCGGTAAAATACCTGACAGCATTAAATCAAGATACTATTGCTATAGATGAGAAAACGGAAAAAGATATTATTGAATTATGTAGTGCTTGCAAGGAAAGCATGGACGATGATTTCAATACAGCAAAATTGATAGCTGCGCTTTATGAACTTGCTACGCACATCAATGTGTTTTATAACGAAGGCAAACAAGCCAATAAGATTTCAGAAGCGACACGGACGTTGTTACAGCAAACTTTTGCTACGTATGTATTTGATGTACTTGGATTGAAAGAGGAATCAGCAGCAGCAGATAATACTGTATTGGATAAGGTAATGCAATTGGTGATAGACATCCGCAAACAATCGCGCGAGAATAAAGATTGGGCTACTTCCGATAAGATCAGAGATACCCTTAAGGATGCCGGTATAGTGATTAAAGACAGTAAAGACGAAACTTCTTATGAGATTAGCTAATCAGTGGTTGGTAGTGGTTGGTCAATTGCGGGGAATCAGAATTATTTCACTGGTATTGATAATCCTTTTATTAGTAACTTCTTGTAAGCAGAATGAATCTTCTTCTTCAGCGGAAGCAACTATAGAGAAACAAGTCGTACGGCCTGCTTTTTCTGCTGACACGGCTTATATCTTTGTACAGGAACAGGTTGCATTTGGTCCTCGCGTTCCGGGTAGTAAGGCACAGCAAAGATGTGCAGAGTATATTCAACAAAAATTAAAACAATACGATGCTTCGGTGGTCACACAGCAAACCGAGGTGGTGGTGTATAATGGGGAAACGGTACCCTGTATAAATATTGTTGGATCTTATAATCCATCCGCCAAGAGACGGTTGTTAATTTGCACGCACTGGGATTCCAGGCCATTTGCCGATCAGGATGACAAGGACAGAGATAAGCCTATACTAGCTGCTGATGATGCAGGTAGTGGTGTGGCGGTATTGCTGGAGATGGCAAGGCAGCTAAAGCAAAAGCATGCAGAGATAGGAGTAGATCTATTATTCCTGGATGTGGAGGATTACGGACAGCCGGAATATGAGACCAATCAAAAGCAGGGCGACTTTTACTGTTTAGGAACGCAGTACTGGTCTAAAAACCCACATTTGCCTAATTACACGGCAGAGAATGGTATTTTACTGGATATGGTGGGAGCGAAGGGAGCTACCTTCACTTATGAGGGAGTATCTATGCAGTATGCCCCAGATTTTATGAAACAGGTATGGAAAACGGCTGATGTTTTGGGATATAGTAATTTCTTTCAGAAAGAGATAACCGCGCAGATTATAGATGATCATTACTATATCAATGAAATGGCGAGGATACCTACTATAGATATTATCCATAGAACCTATAGTACCCGCAGTGGTTTTCCGGCACATTGGCACACCCATAGAGATGATATGGATATTATAGACAAGCTTACCTTAAAGGCGGTAGGCGAAACCGTACTTGCAACAGTATACAATTTCTAAGATATCTTAAATATCATTTTAATATTTGCCGTAAATGTGTAAATTTGTCGTTCGTTTAATGAATCTATGATTCATCGGTCCTGTAGCTCTCCCGAAGATCCCGATAGCTATCGGGAGGGAGGTTAGAGCACCGAAAATGAAAATTACTAAGTGAATAGTAATTGGTCTTGTAGCTCAGCTGGTTAGAGCACCTGACTCATAATCAGGGGGTCCATGGTTCGAGCCCATGCGGGACCACAACACAACAGAGGGTTTATAAGTTAACAGCTTGTAGACCCTTTGTCTATTTCTTGGGGATGGTGAGGAATAAATATATTGAAGCGGTGAATTGAACAGCCATTTCTGCAATGTCCTGTTGCTGCTTGCTATAGTTTGCTTATTCGTTTCGTAGCTCCTCTTATTTCGTAGATTTTTTTTAAAAGACTATATGGTTCCTTTATGTTTGTTGTAGATCATTTGGCAAACTTTATCCATTGCTTTAAAGATTGTAATGTCAAAGTTGGGAGTATTTGTAATGCATGTTAAAGTAACAACAGCATTATATAGTATATCATTGTCTTGGCGGCTGAGACGTTCTATAAAATTTATTTTAGTACTTCCTTTTGGAGAATCTGAAACAATAATCTCTTCCGTATTAAGATCTATTGCAAATAATAAATTATTATTCATACCTTCTAGATTGGTTTAAAATTATTGATGTAAATAACACCTGCTATTAGAATTGGTTGTCTTGTTTCTGCACCTCGCCCCTTTCTTTGTTGTTCCAGTGCATTGACTTGAAGTTGTTGTAGGTTCTATGGTTATCTTATTTTGACAACAGTTAGTGCCTACTCTTCTGTCATGTACTTTGCAGTAGCAGCTATTTGATTTACTTCGATTGCATCTTTGGCAAAGTAACTGAATATTTGATACAACACTACTGCCACCACAGGAATATGGGGTGATGTGATCATATTCTAAGTTTAAAGAACTTCCACAACATTGGCAAACGCCACCATCTCTTGTGTATACGATTTTTTTAATTGTTGCTGAGATATACCGACTCTGAGAAAAACAACAAACACTAAATAAAAGTAGTGACACTATTAAATATATTTTTTTCATTGTGCTACTTGGCTTCAAGATTAGTTTAAATCTGTAGTTGTACATTCTGTTTTATATGTTTGAATATAAAGCATTGCCAATTTACAATGGTCTGATTCTTACCATCAATGTTTACACGAAACACGCCATTACCCCAAACATCTTTTAGCAATTACGGCTATTAAATAGTTTGCACTATAGGGCGAGTTTATTGCCGGAAACAGGGAAAATAACTGTCGGCTTAAATGATTTTGCTGCTTCAAAATCCATATTTGCATAAGAAATAATAACAGCTAGATCATCTTTGCTAAATTGTAATGCTGCTGGACCATTTAAACATATAATTCCACTGCCTCTTTCTCCTTTAATTACATAGGTTACTATCCTTGCTCCATTACGGTAATTCAATACGTGCACCTGTTCATTCACTATTAAGTTGGCAGCATCCATTAAATCTTCGTCAATGGTTATAGAACCTATGTAGTCTATATTTGCTTCAGTTACTACTGCTCTGTGAATTTTTGATTTTAAAATTTGTATTTCCATTTTACTAATTATTTTTTCTACTACTTATGCTCTTTTTTGTTTCGTTGAACTATCCATTTATGCAAAAAATAAGTAGCTACAAAGGTATGGGTTTTTTTTGAAAAGTTTTTCCTTCTAAAGGTGTACAGTCTCATTTACATAAAATAATTCCCTTGCTAATTGTCCCATTTGTATTTAGGTCAGCAAGGTAGCCATGCTTATAAAGACTTTTTTTTGGCATCATCCTCTCCGAGCTTCTTTGCTGTGAGATCATGGTTGTGTGAATGGATTATTTGTCTATATTTAAACAACACACAGCAGGTATGATAAAAAAGAAACCATGGAACCGAACCAATCAGCCGGTTTATAGTTGCAGCAGTAAGTTTGGCAACAGCCAGAATATGCATATTATCACTTATGTATCGCCAATTAGTATGCAGCCTAAGCAGTTTATTTGCGGTATATACCACGGCACCAGAACACTCACCAACATAGAAGCAAGCGGAGAGTTTGTGTTGCAGTTGCTTGCAGGAAATCAGTATAGGCTCGTAGATCTATTAGGAAAGAAATCAGGTAATACCATAGATAAAATAGCAAGACTGGAAAAAAGAAAGGAATTGACAGAATGGAGCGGATATCCAATTTTAAAAAATTGTTTATCTGTATTGCACCTGAAGGTCATAAATAGCCTGGAGGGCGGAGATCATAAAATTTTTCTCTGCGATGTATTGGCTTACAAGAATCTGAATGATGGAAGTCCACTAACGCTAGATATTCTGCGGGAGCATAAGATCATAAGGTCTTAACGAACGCTCTTATTTTTGATTAAATAGCTCTTCTACTTTCTTGTAGCGGTAATCAAAAACCTCTTTTAGTTGTCCTTTTACAAATAGCGCATTGGCTATTTTCCCCAGTGGGCCAAGTGATAACTTATAATGTACAATATCATTCATCTCTACGCCTTCCGGAGTTGATTTCAAAAAATGCTGATGGTGCCAGAATGCATAGGGGCCAAAGCGCTGCTCATCTACAAAGTATTCTTTGTCTTTAACATGAGTGATTTCTGTAACCCAATGTAATGGAATATTTAATACCGGACTTACATAATATTCGATGATTTGTCCCTGGTACATCTTATCGGGGAGCTCAGTCAAAACCTGAAAGCCCATGTAATCGGGAGTAATATTAGAAAGATTTCTGGGAGAGCTCATAAAATCCCAAACTGTGTCTAAATCTGCCTTTATGAGTTGAGTAGTACGTATAGAATGTAACATAAGTTCATAATTAACACAGAAATAGGCAGAAATGTTTTGGTAGCATAGCCCGGTGAAAAATTGTAATTTTAATGGTTCATCAGCCTCCGTGAATAATTTTTTGTATGCCCGACAATCATTTCCATATAGAAGGACTTAACCAACAACAGGTGATAGATTCGAGAAGAAAGTATGGAGCAAATACCCTTGCATACAAAAAAGAACGGCACTTTCTGAATGCTCTTAAGGGTTTGTTGAAAGAGCCTATGATTCTATTATTATTTGTTGCATCCAGTATTTATTTTATCAGTGGAGCTATTCAGGAAGGAATTTTTTTGGCTACTGCTATTGTGTTGGAGATCGCTATTTCTTTGTATCAGGATTCGAGAAGCCGTAATGCATTAGAACAACTCAAAGCCTATACAGAATCAAATTGTAAGGTAATCAGGGAGCAGAAGATTCAGGAGATTAAAAGTGTAGATTTAGTGGTGGGCGATAGCTTGCTAGTGGAAGAGGGAGTCGCCATTCCTGCAGATGGTACCATTGTGCATTCCAATGATTTTTCTGTCAATGAATCGATACTAACCGGTGAGTCATTGTCTGTGCCTAAAGATAGCACTACTGCAGATAATACTATTTATCGAGGTACTAATGTAGTTAGTGGGTTAGCGGTAGCTACTGTCATAGCCGTAGGTTTGGATACAAAGCTCGGAAAAATTGGAAAGAGTCTGGAGAATATAAGCGAAGAAAAGACTCCGCTGGAATTACAGATTAATGATTTTATAAAAAAAATGGCTATTGTCGGTGCGCTTGTTTTTTTTATTGTCTGGGGGATTAATTTTTTCCGTACGCACGATATATTGGCGAGTTTACTGGAAGCGCTGACGCTAGCAATGAGTATCCTGCCGGAAGAAATTCCAGTGGCATTTACAACCTTTATGGCGCTGGGTGCATGGCGCCTTATGAAAACAGGTATTATCGTTAAGCAAATGAAGACAGTGGAAACTTTAGGGAGCGCTACAGTTATTTGCACCGATAAGACGGGTACTTTAACAGAGAATAGAATGAGTCTGGCAAGACTGTATGTTTTGTCTTCTAATACTATCATCACACCTGATCATTCGTTGGAGGAAGAGGCGCAGATCTTACTTAGTTATGCTATGTGGGCCAGTGAGCCTCTGCCTTTTGATCCTATGGAGGTAGCATTGCATGAGGCGTACGAGAATTTAGTAGAGGAGGACGTTCGTAAGCAATATAAAATTATTCAGGAATATCCCCTGGGAGGTAAGCCTCCTATGATGACACATATCTTTGAAGATATAACAGGCCATCGTATTATAGCTGCAAAAGGTGCGCCTGAGGCACTGATGCAGATATCCAATTTATCTGCTGCACAGAAAAAAAATATAGAGGAGGCAATTAGCATATTGGCTGCAGATGGCTTTAGAGTCTTAGCCGTAGGTGTTGCTGGATTTACAGGAGCTCCTTTTCCGAAAACACAACAAGAGTTTACTTTTTCATTCAATGGCTTAGTTGCCTTCTATGATCCTCCAAAAGAAAATATAAAGTCAGTATTGGAAGGTTTTTATAAAGCAGGAATTAAGGTACAAATTGTTACTGGAGATAACGCTGCTACAACTGCTGCTATAGCTAAGCAGATAGGATTTTTGGGTTATGAAAAAAGCTTAAGCGGAGATGCGTTAATGGCGTTAGAAGAGACAGCGTTACAAAAACGGGTTGCAGATACTTACTTATTTACGCGTATGTTTCCTGAGGCAAAACTAAGAATTATCAATGCCTTAAAAGCTAATGGACAAATTGTAGCAATGACGGGTGACGGTGTAAATGATGGGCCTGCATTGAAAGCGGCACATATTGGCATTGCTATGGGAAGAAAAGGAACTGAGATTGCTAAGCAGGCTGCATCGCTGATTTTGATGGAAGATGATTTGTCTAAGATGTTAGAGGCTGTTGCGATGGGCAGGAAAATTTATGCTAATCTGAAAAAAGCCATACAATATATTATCTCTATTCATATACCTATTATCCTGACCGTATTTCTGCCACTGGCATTGGGATGGTCTTATCCGAATATTTTTTCACCTATTCATATCATCTTTCTAGAATTAATTATGGGTCCAACATGTTCTATTATCTATGAAAATGAACCTATAGAAGCAAACACCATGTTGAAGCCACCTAGGGCTTTTACAGCCACCTTTTTTAACAGGAGGGAGTTGACAATAAGTATTATTCAGGGCTTGATAATTACTATAGGAACGCTCTTTGTATATCAGTATGCAGTCTATATGGGCTTCAATGAATCTGTAACCAGAACTATGATATTTACCGTACTTATCGTAGCAAATATAATACTCACTTTAGTTAATCGTTCTTTTTATTATTCACTTTATACCACATTGTGGTATAAGAATAATATGGTGCCACTAATTATAGTCATAACAATTGCTATTACTTTGATGCTAATTTATGCAGCGCCTCTTGCTGATTTTTTTCACTTCGAGTCCTTGCGATTTATACAACTTGCTATTTGTATTCTTGTAGGCTGCTGTTCTGTAATCTGGTTTGAAGGGGTAAAATGGATTTTTAGAATTCGTAACAATTACTGATTAATATCATTTATCGCTATGATGAAGGTTAGTCTTTTTCAGAGGATGAATCTATTACATTTGCTACATAGCGGTTGTGTAATATGGCTAAGAAGACAGAGATACCCGATAAACCTAATTCCCCGGAGGTGATTCCTTCGGTACCCCCTATTCCTAAACCTCCGGTAAAGCCGGAGATTATCCCCAAGACAGACCCTAAGCCAAAAGAGTCGCCGACAGAAATACCACATCGTCGGGGAGATAGATTTAAAGGTATACGTTAATCTTATCCTCTTTGTATGTGATGCGAATCACAGATGTTATTGATATGCATCATTTCTAGTTGTCATATACTGATATATGTTTAAAGGGATGCGTTAGATAGTTTTTGCTTTCTGATGAAGTCGTCTTCAGTAATAAAGAATAAATTTTTGAGCAACATGGTGCAGACCTATTTTGATGCAGCCTTTTTTAGCAACAGAGACTATGCTCTAAGTAAGGAGTATTTGATTACTTCTGATAAAGGATATTACTCGGCATCTACACTTTCCGGATGTAATCAAAGAAAATATCATGGAGTATTTGTAGCTCCACAATCTGCAAAGCAAGAAGAAGGTCATGTTCTAGTTTCCTGTATAAATGAAACTATCATCTCTGGAAAAGAATCCCATGCACTGTCTATCCATAGTTACCAGGAACTTTATTATCCAGAAGGTGACCAATTTATACAGGAGTTCTATGGAACGCCTATTCCCAAATGGGTATATGGTATTAAGGATATAGTTCTCTTCAAACAAATATTATTCACAGAAGTGGATGATGGTTTATTGATTAGGTATACACTCGAAGAAGCCAACGAACCTATTGTACTTCAAGTTGTACCTCTTTTAGCTTTTCGAAGCGTTCATCAATTAAGCAAGATGAATATGGCTGTCAATAAGCGCCTTGCAAAAGTTAAGAATGGCATTCGCGCAAACTTATATCGTGGTTATTCCAATATATATCTTCAGTTTTCTGAACCGATAGCTTTTGTAGAAAACCCAGATTGGTATTATCAAATATCTTATCCTGTGGAGCAAGATAGAGGATATGACTTCAAAGAGGATTTATTTTCTCCTGGTAACTTCTCGGTAGAGATGAGTAAAGGACAACAGCTGATTCTTTATATTGGACACAGGGAGCTCTCGCCTAAATTATTTAAGAATCATTTCGTCACCTCTTTTCGACAGCATATTACTCCGGTTAAGATGGATGATTTTCTGCAGCTTGCAGCGCGACAATTTATTATAGAGCGCAATGAGGAGGTAAGTATAAAAGCGGGTTATTATTGGTTCGGAAGTTGGGGTAGAGATACCTTCATTGCATTACCCGGGCTTACGCTAGTACATGGATATTTTAAGACGTATAAGTCTGCAGTAAATACTATGCTATCAGATTTTAAGGATGGATTATTTCCAAATGTAGGGACGGGAGAGCATGCTGCTTATAATTCAGTGGATGCATCACTCTGGTTTATTTGGTCGTTACAACAGCTTGCAATTTATGCACCTGTAAAAGATTCGTTATGGACAGATTACAAAAGCGTTGTAGAATCTATACTGAATCACTATAAAAATGGTGCAGGGCAATATATAAAAATGGATAACGATGGATTGATGAATGCCAGTGCACCCAATAAGGTACTTACATGGATGGATAGTGTTGTGGAGGGTAAGCCTGTTACTCCAAGGAATGGCAAGCAAGTAGAAGTAAATGCATTATGGTATAACGCAGTATGTTTTAGTTTACAGTTGGCACGCGTTGCGGGTGATGATGTCTTTGTAAAAGAGTGGGAAACATATCCAGAGAAAATTTCCAAGTCTTTCATTGCTGTATTTTGGAGTGAGGAGAAGCAATATCTCGCAGACTATGCAGATCAGGA
Organism: Sphingobacteriales bacterium; assembly: GCA_947460245.1. GTDB lineage: Bacteria > Bacteroidota > Bacteroidia > Chitinophagales > JADIYW01 > JADJSS01. The sequence continues at coordinate 32,433 of CANHGL010000011.1, read as the reverse complement.
ATACAGAGATTGGTCTGTACGGCCAAATCAATTATTTGCAGTATCGCTTCCCTATTCACCTGTTTCTATGAAGCAGGCAGATCAAATTATCTGTAAAGTAAAAGAGGAGTTGCTTACTCCACGTGGATTGAGAACCTTGTCCGCTAAAGATAGTGCCTATAAAGGTAGTTATAGCGGAGGGGTTTCATCAAGAGACTCAGCATATCATCAGGGTACAGTATGGCCGTGGTTGCTGGCTCATTTTGCGGAAGCATATCTTAAGATCTATGGTCATACTGCAATACCATTTATCGAAGAGATATACAATGGATTTGAAGAAGCATTAAGTGAAAAATGTTTGTTTTCCATTGCAGAGATATACAATGGAGATGCTCCGCATAGAGCAGTCGGTGCAGTAGCGCAGGCTTGGAGTGTAGGAGAGCTTATACGTATGAAGTCTGTAATAGAGCGATACAAAAAGAATGCTCCCGAAGTGGAGTTGATAAATAGTGAGTTATGAAAGTATTAATGTTCGGATGGGAGTTTCCACCGCATATCTCAGGCGGTTTAGGTACTGCTTGTTATGGACTCACAAAGGGCTTGTTGCAGAATGATGTGGATGTATTATTTGTAGTGCCTAAAACTTTTGGAGATGAAGAAACCGGACGCTTTCGATTGATGGGTGCGGGAGATATACCGGTTAGAGATGCTTCTGGATATGCGCGTATGCTATCGGATAAGTTCACTGCCTTTGGCGTAAATTCTCTGATTGTTCCATATCTCAACGCTAATGATTTTTCTCGTTACACTGAAGAAAAAAATAACTTAATGGCGCATAGAGAGGATGTGTTTTCTCCTTCAAAGTATGAATTTACTGGACAGTACGGTAAAGATTTATTGACAGAAGTATGGCGCTATGCATCAGTAGCAGCAGAGATAGCGGCAACGAATAGTTTTGATGTTATACATGCGCACGATTGGCTTTCTTTCCCGGCAGGTATTTTGGCAAAGCAAATATCCGGGAAGCCTTTAATAGTTCACGTACATGCCACAGAACTGGATCGCAGTGGAGAGCAGGTTAACGCAGCTGTTTTTGATATTGAACAGAAAGGAATGGAATTGGCAGATAGGGTCATTGCGGTAAGTGAGTATACTCGGCAAATCATTATCAACAGATATAAGATATGTCCGGATAAAGTTATTGTCGTTCATAATGCAATAGATGAATTGCCGGAAATAACCAGGCAAGTTTTTCCTAAAATATTAGATGAAAAGATTGTCTCTTATCTCGGCAGAGTTACGCATCAGAAGGGTCCTGATTATTTTGTAGAGGCTGCTGCTAAAGTACTTAAAGAGCATAAACATTTCAGATTTGTGATGGCAGGCAGTGGTGATATGTTGCACAAGATGATTAAGAAAGTAGCAGCATTGCGGATCTCTTCTCATTTTCATTTTACAGGATTTCTGAAGGGCGAGGAAGTTACCCGCATGCTGCAGATGAGCGATGTATATGTAATGCCTTCTGTTTCTGAGCCATTCGGGATTTCACCACTTGAGGCAGTACGGTCAAGTGTTCCGGTAATCATATCCCGCCAGTCTGGAGTGAGTGAAGTATTAAAAAATGCTGTTACCCTCGACTTCTGGGATACAGATGCCATGTCTAATGCGATATATGCGCTTACGCAATACAAAGGACTTTCCAATATGTTTGTTCGCAACAGTAAAAGAGAGATGAAAAAATTAAGATGGGAGTTGCAGGCTAAAAAAATAAAAGAAGTATATCACTTTGCTTAATTATTATTTATGAAGAATATTTGTTTCTACTTTCAGGTACATCAGCCTTTCCGGTTAAGAAATTTTCATTTTTTTGAGATTGGTAGCAATAGCAACTATTTTGACGAGCAAGCTAATATGGCCATCTTGAAGAAAGTAGCCTATAACTGTTACTTTCCAGCCAATGAGGCCTTGCTTCAGTTAATTCGCGAACATGGAAAAAGATTTAAAGTCAGTTTTTCTATATCAGGTACTGCACTCGATCAGTTTGAGAAATATATGCCAGAGCTTATTGATAGTTTTAAAACGCTGGCTGCAACAGGTTGTGTAGAATTCTTAGGAGAAACCTATGCCCATTCTTTAGCTGCAATAAAAAGTAAAGCGGAGTTTGAGCAACAGGTGCAAGCTCATTCGGACAGAATAGAAGCACTATTTGGTAAACGTCCTGAAGTATTCAGAAATACAGAATTGATTTATGCAGATTTTATTGGTGATGTTATAGCAGATATGGGATTTAAAGGGATGCTGGCAGAAGGCGCTTTGCAGGTATTAGGCTGGAAGAGTCCTAATTATTTGTATACCAGTGCCACCGCACCGCACCTTAAGTTGTTACTGAAGAATTTCAGATTAAGTGATGATATCGCCTTTCGTTTTTCGGATGGTAATTGGGCAGAACATCCGCTCACTACCGATAAATATATCCATTGGCTAAATGAAATTAGTGAAGAGGAACAGATAGTGAATCTGTTTATGGACTATGAAACTTTCGGTGAGCATCAGTGGAAGTCAACAGGAATTTTTGATTTCCTGAGAGATTTTCCAGGTGCTCTGTTAAAGGATTCAGATTATTGTTTTGTTACTCCGTCTGAGGCTATTGAACTTCTTACACCTGTTGCATCGATTGCAATGCCTGCTCCTGTTTCCTGGGCTGATGAAGAGCGTGATCTTACTGCATGGCTCGGTAATGATTTACAGGATGATGCCTTTGAAAATTTATATAACCTGGAAGATAAAGTGAAACTATTGAATCATCCGCAAGTCAATATGGAGTGGCTGTATTTGCAAACGAGTGATCATTTCTATTATATGTGCACCAAATTTTTTGCAGATGGTGATGTGCATAAATATTTTAACCCATACGGCTCTCCATTCGATGCCTTTATTAATTATATGAATGTATTGTCCGATTTCACCATAAAACTGGATAGAATGCTGAAAGAGAAAAACAATACCAAAAAACTTATTCGGATAGACCGGGATGTAATTGTATCTGTAAAGGACGTTACAGCAGGGAAGAGCTATCCTCTGAGAAGTTAAGCTAAAATGGAACGTATGTCAGCAGGAATAATTTTAGAGCCCGACTATATTTTTGAAGTAAGTTGGGAGGTGTGTAACAAAGTAGGAGGGATCTATACTGTTTTAGCCACAAAGGCCCAGACATTGGAGAAGGGATGGCATGAACGTTTAATCATGATAGGTCCGGATGTGTGGAAGGGAACAGGTGAGCATCCGGAGTTTTTAGAAGATAAGACACTTTTTAAATTATGGCGTCAGTATGCAGAACAGGAGGGCTTGAAAATTAAAATAGGCAGATGGAATATTCCCGGAAAGCCAATTGCTGTATTAGTAGATTTTACACCCTTTTTTCTGGATAAAAATGAAATTTTTAAAGACCTCTGGATTAACTATCAATTGGATTCTCTTACCGGTCAGTGGGATTATATAGAGCCTGCTATATTTGGTTATGCAGCCGGAAGAGTGATAGACTGTTTCTACCGTTGTCATATTAATTTTACGGATAAAGTTGTTGCGCAGTTTCATGAATGGATGACGGGTGCGGGGATATTATACCTCCAAACTTATGCACCTCAGATAGCTACAGTATTTACAACGCATGCTACTGTATTAGGAAGATCCATAGCAGGTAATGGATTGCCTTTTTATAAAGACTTTAATACCTATATTCCGGAGGATACTGCCAAGTCATTTAATGTTATCTCCAAGCATTCTTTAGAAAAAGTAGCTGCAAAAAATGCAGATTGCTTTACCACAGTGAGCAATATTACAGGAGATGAGTGTAAGAAGTTCTTAGAAAAATCACCGGATATAGTAACTCCAAATGGATTTGATATTTCGATTGTGCCTAATGCCCAGGAGTTTGCGAAGAAAAGATCTTTTGCAAGAGAAAAAGTAATCCGGGTGGCATCGGCATTATTTAATCAACAAATGCCAGAAGATAGCCTATTGGTCATTAAAAGTGGCAGATATGAGTTTAAGAATAAAGGTATAGATATATTTATAGATAGTCTTGGAGAGTTAAATAATCATCTCTCTCCCTCAAAAAATATAATTGCGGTAATATTTGTGCCTGGACATCAAACCGGACCAAGGAAAGAGTTATTAGATAGATTGCAACATCCGCAATATACTCATCCGAATTCAGGGGAGGTGTTAACGCATAATCTGCAAGGCGCTGATTCAGATCCTATACTTCAACGTATACGCGAGCAACAGTTAAATAATTCTTCATCAGACAAGGTAAAAATTATTTTTGTTCCTACTTATATGAATGGAGAAGATGGGATATTTAATCTTTCCTATTATGATTTGCTTATAGGTTTTGATATTGCTGTATTTCCGTCCTATTACGAGCCTTGGGGTTATACTCCTTTGGAGAGTATTGCATTTCATATACCTGCAATCACTACAAATATTTCCGGATTTGGAGCGGCTATTCATAATTTTTTTCAGGAGAAGCAAAAAGGGATATATATCGTAAACAGAAATGATGAGAATGAGAAAGAGGTTGTAAAAGAAGTTGCCCGAATCATTTACGCATTCGCCGATAAACAGTTAGAGGAGATCCAGCAGTTAAGAGAGGAGGCCTATAGTATTAGTTTGGAGTTTTTATGGGACAAGCAAATTGAACAGTATAAGAAAGCATATCATCTTGCCTTGCAGAAGAGTAGCGAACGAGAAATTCTTTATCGAAATAAACCTCAGGCAACGCCCATAGTAGTGAAAGAAATGCTTCCTACAAAACCTATGTGGCGAGATATTATCATTCAATCTGTATTTCCGGAAGCACTATTGCCCTTGCAAAAATTAAGTAGAAATCTTTGGTGGTCATGGAATGATGATGCTATTGATTTGTTTGAATATATTGATCTTAAGCTATGGAAAAAATGCCATAGGAATCCTATTGTCTTTTTGCAATCACTAAATTATGCAGTAATCAAAAAACTGGCAGGGGATAAAGATTTCTTGAATCGTATGAATATTGTTTTTCAAAGATTTGATCAATATATGAATACCCCTCTGGAAGTATTAAAACCTAGTATTGCTTATTTTAGTATGGAATATGGGTTACAAAATTGCCTTAAATTATATTCGGGTGGTTTAGGTGTGCTTGCAGGGGATTACTTGAAAGAAGCCAGTGATAGAGGTATGCATGTCACAGGCATAGGTCTGCTTTATAAGCATGGATATTTTAGGCAGAGCCTCTCGGTACATGGCGCACAACTAGCCAATGCGGAGCATCTTGATATTGCGACTCTTCCTTTGGATATTGTGGCAGATGCGTTGGGTAAGCCTGTAAAAATTGCACTCGCATTTCCAGGCAGAACATTGATGGCTCAGGTATGGAAGCTTGCTGTGGGCAGGGTTTCTTTGTATCTTCTGGATACTTATGTAGAGGAGAATACTTTGGAAGACAGACAAATTACTGCACACTTATATCCTTCATCAGTAGAACATCGCCTAAAGCAAGAGATACTATTAGGCATGGGGGGCATACAGCTATTGAATGTATTGAATGTAGACCCGGATATATATCACTGCAATGAAGGGCATGCGGCGTTCTTGGGTTTTGGAAGGCTGTACAATTTGATACACCATGATAATCTTTCTTTCGAAGAAGCAGTAGAGGTAACGCGGGCGACTCAACTCTTTACTACACATACATCATTACCTGCGGCTATTGATACGTTTAGTGAGGAGTTACTAAGGCCCTATTTCTCCCATACCGCACAACAGTTTAATGTCAGCTGGGAGACGCTGATGGATCTGGGAAGAGCAGTAGCACATCGTAGTGAGGAAAAATTCTCTATGGCGTACCTGGCATCGAGGCTGTCAAAAGAGATTAATGCAGTAAGTAAAATACACAGAAGTGTAAGTGCAGATTTATTCAATATTCTTTGGCCTGACTATAGATCTGAAGAATTACATATAGGATATGTTACTAACGGAGTTCATTATCCAACTTGGGTAGCCAAGGAATGGAAGAAAATATACCTGAGTGCTTTGTCGTCATTACCAGCTCAAGGCACTAATAGTTTTAATGAAGTATCGGATGATTTAATTTGGGATACCCGGAGGTTGTTAAAGCGTTCATTATTGGATGCAGTGAGGGAGCGTTTATTTGACACGCTATCTGCTCGACATGAAGGACCTAAGAAAATAGCTGAGGCGATGGAGCATCTCGATGAACGGGCTTTTATTATAGGATTTGCACGTCGATTTGTGACTTACAAACGACCGAATTTACTGCTGTCAGACATAAACAGGCTGTCGGCAGTTCTTAATAGTAACAATATGCCGGTATTGATCTTCTTTTCCGGTAAAGCACATCCAAATGATAGTGAAAGTGCGGAATTTGTGAGAGCTATAGTCGCGTTAAGCGAGCAGCCAGCGTTTAAAAATCGCATCTTTTTTCTCGAAGATTACGACATGAATCTTGCAAAGTTGCTTGTTCAGGGAGCAGATTTATGGTTGAATACCCCCGAGAGGCACATGGAAGCTTCTGGCACGAGCGGAATGAAAGCGATGATGAATGGGGTGTTAAACTTCAGTGTATTAGATGGATGGTGGGCGGAGGCTTACCAGGAAAATATTGGCTGGTCACTTGAAGGAGAGCGGACATATGATAGATCTGATTTTCAAAATGAACTCGACGCAGAAAATATTTATAAAGCACTACAGAATGAAATCATTCCGCTTTATTTTAAACGGAATGACAAAGATATACCTGTTCTATGGATTCAGAGAATAAAGTCTGCCCTTGCAGTAGCTTCCAATTATACTATGTCGCGTGCATTATCTGATTATCAGCATAAATATTATGCTAAACTATATGAACATGGGGTCAAGTTGAAAGAAAATAATTTTACTTTAGCTAAACAGCTTGCAGCATGGAAGAAGAGAATAGTTTCCGGCTGGAATGAATTAGATGTTTTTGCTATAGAATCAGATCTAGATCGTGCTAAAGGTGCTGAAATATCTATAAAGATAGTATTGGATATTGGTCAACTTTCTGCGGATGATATTGGTATAGAGATAGTATTCTTGCACAAGAATTCAAAACAAGATGAGTCACTTAATTTTGTTAGAGCATTCAACATCACAGAGGTAAAAAAAGAAATGATTACTTTTGAATGTAAGATCCCTCCATTTCCTGCAGGAGCCTATGAATATTGTTTTCGCATATTTCCAAAGCATTCCATGCTGACGCATCGGCAGGATTTTTCACTTGTAAAATGGATTTAGTTTTATATAAATAAAAAAGACCGCCTTTAAAAGACGGTCCCTTGTGGAAATATGCATTTACACTTTATTAATAAGTAATCTGCACATCGTCTTCCACTTCAGCAACGCCTGGCGAAGACCATGCTGCTCTTTCAATTTCTTGTCGCTCTGCCCAGGATCTAGCCTTACCTTTTAAGATAACCTTGCTCCCGCTTGCTCGAATGTCAATATTATCAGCTTCCACCTCCGCACTTCGTTGTAATGCCCTTCTGATATTTTTTTCTACCTCAGTAATGCTAACCCGCGGTTTTATGGTGATAAAGTTATTGATACTCTTTACGCCCGTAATATCTTTCACAGCATTAACAACCGCATCTTTCTGAAACTGCCAATCTACAGAACCCTCAAGTGTCATTCTGCCATTTTCCACTTTAAGCTTCACATGCTCATCAGCAACATTTGTATTCCACTTTAAAGCATTAAGCGCTGCTTCAGCAATCTGAGTATCGGTGCGCTGTCCCTCCGTACCCAAACGTACTTCGATTTGTTCGGCAAGTGCACTCACCCCTTTCACACGTTTCGCTGCATTTTCTGCTGCAATCTTTTTAGCATAACTATTTACGTAGCCACTTAAAGTTACTACTCCGCTCTTTACAGCAACCCCAATCTCATTGGCGGTTAACATCGGATCCCATTTTAATTCGTCCATTACGTCCTGCTGTAACTTTTCATCTGTTTTCATTGTAATTGATTATTTAAGGTGAATAATAATCAAACTTAAACTGAAGCCTAAGTTATATCAATGATTGCTATCATAACAGATATTGATATTGATTATCAGTATTAATGTTGTGCAATCTGTACTTTTAAATAATAACATAACATGAGAAAAATAGATACTATAATTTTTGATTTAGGGGGTGTGCTTATAGATGTAAAATCAGATAAAGAATGGTTGGAAGAAGATTTGCTGCCTATCTTTCATCATGATAAGTTTGAACATTTATTTACAAATAATTTTTTTAAGCACTTTGAGACAGGTAAGGTATCCGCTCAGGATTTTATTCAAAAATTGAAAAGTATAGCTTTAGATAGAAATTGCACTTCAGAAACTATACTTATGCATTGGAATGGGCTACTAAAAGAGATTCCAAAAGAGCGGATTGATTTACTAAAGAGATTAAAGGAAAAGTATAAACTTTTATTGATTAGCAATACGGATGAGTTGCACTTACAAGCGGTAAGAAAGTATATATCTGAAAAATTCGGAAAAGAGACCTTGGAAGATTATTTCCACCATTGTTATTATTCATTTAAGATTGGACTGAGGAAACCACATAAAGAAATCTATGAATGGGTTATACAGAAAGAACAACTTCAGGTTAGCAGTTGTCTTTATCTCGACGATAAATCAGCAAATCTCGTAGAGCCTAGTAAGTTAGGTATGCCTACACTTTGGGTAGACAGAGAGGTTGTACAATTATTGGAAGATTACTGAGAGTGGTAGTTATCTTTTTCTTTTCTCATTATTACGCTTTACGTCATATGTTTTCAGCTAAAAAAAGTATTTTTGCATACAATTAATAGACGGTATGCAACATTTGAGTGAACAGGAACAAGTACGAAGAGAAAAGCTGGAGAAGATAAAGGCTATGGGTATCAACCCTTATCCTGCTGAATCATATCCTGTAAATGCAGCCTCCCAGGATATTAAACAGCATTATAAAGAGGAAGTATTAGAGGATGGTACTAAGAATAGATTAAATTATCAGGAAGTCTGTATAGCCGGTCGCTTAATGGCAACACGCTCCGCAGGTAAGGCTACCTTTATTGAGCTACAAGATAGTTTTGGCAGAATCCAGATTTATATTCGTCGGGATGACATATGTCCTTCAGAAGATAAGACCCTTTACGACACCTTATTTTTGAAATTACTAGACTTGGGCGATTTTATCGGTGTAAAGGGATATGCTTTTATCACTAAAATGGGTGAGATTACAATACATGCTCAAGAATTTGTCTTGTTGGCAAAATCTTTACGTCCGCTTCCTAGTGTGAAGACCGATGAAGACGGAAATGTACACGATGCGTTAAGTGACCCAGAGATGAGATACAGACAGCGTTATGTCGACTTAGTAGTTAATCCAAAAGTACGGGAGACTTTCATTAAGCGCACTAAGATGGTGAATTCCATTCGGGAGTTTTTGAATGCACAGAATGCATTGGAGGTAGATACCCCGGTCCTTCAAAGCATACCGGGAGGTGCTGCTGCGAGGCCATTTGCTACGCACCATAATGCATTAGATATTCCGTTGTATTTAAGAATTGCCAATGAATTATATCTGAAACGATTAATTGTTGGCGGTTTTGATTGGGTCTATGAGTTTAGCAGGAATTTCAGGAACGAAGGAATGGATAAAACACATAATCCGGAGTTTACAGTTCTAGAATTCTATGTGGCTTATAAAGACTATTACTGGATGATGGAAACCACAGAACAGTTACTGGAAAAGGCTTGTATAGATACGAATGGAAGTTCTATGGTTCAGGTCGGAGATCATACTATTAATTTTAAGGCGCCTTACAAGAGGATTTCTATATATGATGCAATAAAGACCTATACTGGTTTCGATGTAAGTAACATGAATGAGGCTGAGTTAAGATCAGTTTGTCAACAACTTAAAATCGAGGTAACTCCATCTATGGGAAAAGGGAAATTGATAGATGAACTATTTGGTAACCGTTGCGAGCATAATTACATTCAACCTACTTTTATCATAGATTACCCAATAGAGATGTCGCCACTTACGAAGAAACATCGGGAGAAGGAAGGTCTGGTAGAGCGCTTTGAATTAATTATTAACGGTAAAGAGGTGGCGAACGCCTATTCAGAACTTAACGATCCGATTGATCAGCGCGAGCGTTTTGAAGAGCAACTTGCCCTTATGGAGCGTGGCGATGATGAAGCCATGTTTATAGATCAGGACTTCCTGCGTGCATTGGAGTATGGAATGCCTCCAACCTCGGGTATTGGATTTGGAATTGATAGATTGGCTATGTTGCTAACTAATCAGTCATCTATACAAGAGGTCCTATTCTTCCCGCAGATGCGTCCGGAGGTCCATTGATTGAGAGTATAAAATCTGTTAAACGTCCGTCATAACAACTAACAATTCTTATCTTTGAGGTAAGATGCAATTCGTATTTCCTTTCTTTCTGATAAGTTTACTGTGTTTACTAGTACCTATTCTTATTCATCTCTTTTATTTCAGAAGATTTAAGAAAGTTTATTTCTCAGATATTCGTTTTCTTAAGGAGGTACAAGAGGAAAAATCAACAATCGAAAAATTAAAGAAGCGATTAATACTTGCTTCCAGATTGTTGGCTTTGTTCTTTCTGGTTTTAGCTTTTTCGCAGCCTTTTCTAGGGACTAAACAAAAAATATATGCTGGAGATTCTGCTGCTTGTGTGTATATAGATAACTCCTATTCTATGGGATTAAAGTCAGGAGGTGAGGAGGCTTTATCAATAGCCAAGAGCAAGGCTATTGAGTTAGCAAAAGCATTCCAATCCGGAGATAAGTTTGCATTGCTGACGAATGATATGGATGGTACTCATCAGCGCTGGATGCTACAACAGGATTTTATAGATGCTGTGAATAAGGTAGAGCTATCACCATACGTTAAGAAGCTAGATGAAATCTCTAAGAAACAAATTGCACTTTTTCAGACTATAGGAGCTGCCAATAAAGTAAATTTTTTTATATCTGATTTTCAAAAGAGCACACTTACACCTATTAGTGATAACGCTTGCACCTCATATTTTCTGCCTATTTCAGCAAGCTTAGAAAAAAATATTTATGTGGATACTTGTTGGTTTGAGCAGCCTGTATTTAATATTAATGCCACCAATAGGCTGATGGTTCGTTTGAGAAACTCAGGTAGTTCTTCTTCTGAAAAGATGCGCATAACCTTAAAAATAAATGAAGCAGTAAAAGCGATAGATGATATAATTATCCCTGCCGGAGGCACAGTGATTGATTCTTTTAATTTTTCTATCACCCGGGAGGGATGGCAAAGAGGAGAGGTTTCCTTTAATGATTATCCCATTACTTTTGATGATCATTTTTATTTTGCATTCAATGTAGATCTCAATGAAAAGGTCTTATCTATCGAGGATGCAGGAACGCCCAATAATATTGCTTCCATTTTTAAGAATGATAATCATTTTGTCTTCGGGCGTGTAAATAGCGGACAGGTAAATTACTCGACCCTGAAGGAATATTCTTTTATCGTATTGAATCAATTGTCTGAAATCAGTTCAGGACTTGCTGCTTCACTGAAAGAATATTTACAGAGTGGAGGTAGTATTTATATTATACCTGCTGTGAATGCTAGTCTGTCTTCTTATAATGCATTTCTCTCTGCACAGAAAGCAGGTGCTTTTTCAGAGGCTATAGAGCAGCAAGGGCGTGTAACGCAAATTAATGTGCAAGAAGATATTTTTAAAAATGTATTTACGCGGCTACCCAAGAATCTGGAAACTCCTTTGCTGAAAAAGTACTATCCTATAAGTGCACCTTTTAATAATATGCGAGAGCTACTGAGTACTAGTGTGGGTACCCCTATGGCTGCCGCATTTAATTCAGAGAATGGATTGATATACCTTCAGTCAGTTCCGCTAGAGGCTGCATTTTCTAATTTGCAGTCTATGCCACTCTTCCCACCAATGATTTATAATGCTGCATTACTTAAGCGTAATATTCAGACATTGTATTGCATTATAGGAAAGGATAATATTATTGAGCTAAAGCAGGAGAAGTCTTCTGGTGATCAGGTATTTACTATGTCTAATGGGCAGCATGAGTTCATACCAGAGAATCGTTCTATAGGAAATTCAGTTCTACTTAGGGTCAGTTGGGCTTTGCCTGTGGATGGTTATTATACGGTTTCATCTGCTAATAAGTCAGTTGCTGTTGTTGCATTCAATTTCGATAGGTCAGAGTCCGTTCTTAGTTTTGCCACTCGAGAAGAACTTAAAAAACTATTCAAAAAACCTACCCAATTTGTTCTCGACCCTTCTAATACAGGATTAACTGCAGCAGTAAAGAAGATAAAGGATGGTGTTTTATTATGGAAACTTTGCGTAATTTTAGCTTTGGTATTTTTGCTGATAGAGATATTGCTTATTCGATATTTTAATAAATGAAGATCCTCCTTAAAAATATAAAAATTATCCATCCTGATTCTTCTAACAATGGAAGGCTGGTAGATATCCTGATTAATAATGGAGTGCTTGAAAGTATGTCAGATTCCGGAGGTTCTTCTGCAGATCCTTCAGTAGATCAATATGATTATAAGGGATGTTATGCCAGTGCAGGATTTTGTGATTTGTATACAACAATAGGTGATCCAGGGTTTGAACATCGAGAAGACATTCTTTCTGTGGCAGATGCTGCTATTGCAGGAGGTTATACCTATCTCTGTGCATCGCCGGATAATCATCCTGCCACACAGAGCAAAGCTCAGGTAGAGTATATCATCAACAAGGCAAAGTATACATCCGTAAATATCTTACCGATAGGTACTGTTACAGAAAACTTTGATGGTAAAACACCTTCCGAGATGCAAGATATGTATCAAGCAGGGGCTGTTGCTTTTTCTGATATGCCCCATAGTATTAAAGACAGCGGGGTGATGCTAAGAGCCCTACAGTATGTGCAACCATTCAATGGTTTAGTGATTACTTTGCCGTATGACAAGTCATTGGTGGCAGATGGACAGGTAAATGAGAGCGAAGTCTCCGTGCGTATGGGAATGAAGGGAATTACCAATTTATCAGAATATGTTATCATACAAAGAGATATAGCCCTATTGAAATATACAGGCGGCAGGTTGCATATTGCAGGTGTTTCTACGAGTGAAGGCGTAGAGTTGGTTCGTGCAGCAAAAAAAGAAAAGCAGAATATTACATGCTCCGTATTCGTACACCACTTAATTAGCGATGAACAGGCTGTGTTGGCATTTGACTCTAATCTTAAAGTATTTCCACCGCTAAGATCATCCAATGATCAGGCGTCTCTGATTGATGGATTAAAAGATGGTACGATAGATTGTATTTCCACCCAGCATACACCATTGAACATAGATAGTAAAAATGTAGAATTTGAATATGCAGACTTCGGTATAACGGGATTGGAGACGGCATTCGGCTTGTTATATAAAAGATTGGAGAAGGAGTTATCGAAAGAGCAACTTATGTCCGTGATGGCATATAAACCTAGAAAGATTATTCGGTTAGAGGAGCAGAATAGTGATTGGGTTATAATCAACTTTGAAGAAGAGTGGGAGTTGAAAGAAAATGCTATCCGTTCCAAATCGAAGAATACGCCTTATTTGAATACGCCATTGAAAGGAAGAGTTAAGGCAGTTTTCAGTAAAGGGAAATTCATTAAAGTCAGCTAAATAACTTTCTAAGGAGCGAACAAATAGACCATGGTAGAACAACAGGATAATAACCCAAGAGGAGTCGTAACGGGTATCATGATTACGCTCTTTTCTGTGCTTATATCGACAGTACTATTTGCATTGTTTTTTACAACTGCGTATCTAAAAAAGATGCCTTATGGTAGGTCACAAGCGCTGATTTTTCAGTTCACCTCTATAGTTATTGCCATAGGAATGACTCAATTTTTGTCCAGAAAGATACAGGGTAACAAGTTGTCTATAATGCAGGGATTTCTGGGCGGATGGATGGCAAGTCTGGTGCTGGCTATTTTTATTTGTTCCTTTTATACGATTTTTTCAAGTATTACAGGTATGCAGCTGCTCCCCAAAGGAGCTTTTGCAAAAGTATTAATGCTGTATAGTGGAATTGGAATTATTATTTCTTTAATTTTAGCCGTAATATTGAAAAAAGAATAAGATTGGATATCAGTATTGTCATACCGCTTTTTAACGAAGAAGAATCACTGCCGGAGCTATTTTCCTGGATAGCAAAAGTCATGCTGGAGCATAATTTTTCCTATGAGGTACTAGCGGTAGATGATGGCAGTAGAGATAATTCTTGGGATGTAATTAAGACTGCAGCGGCGAGTAATTCTTCTATTAAAGGGATAAGGTTTCAGCGTAATTATGGGAAATCTGCCGCTTTGCAGGTAGGTTTCCAGCAGGCAAAGGGCACTGTTGTGGTTACCATGGATGCAGACCTGCAGGATTCTCCTGAGGAAATTCCAGCATTGTATAAGATGATTACTGAGGATGGTTTTGATTTGGTTTCGGGTTGGAAAAAGAAACGTTATGATCCGATTACAAAAACTATTCCTACCAGGTTATTCAATGCAGCAACGCGTTATGTTTCCAATATACACAACCTACACGATTTTAACTGTGGGCTAAAGGCATACAAGCTTGCGGTAGTAAAATCTATTGAAGTGTATGGAGAGATGCACCGGTATATACCGGTTATTGCTAAATGGAGTGGATTTGAAAAAATTGGGGAGAAGGCAGTACAGCATCAGGAGAGAAAATATGGTAAGACTAAATTTGGCTTGGAGCGCTTTGTGAATGGTTTTCTGGATTTGATGAGTATAACCTTCGTTAGTCGTTATGGCAAGCGTCCAATGCATATATTTGGAACCTTAGGAGTTATTTCTTTCTTCTTCGGGGTTTTAACACTTATCTATCTTACGATTACTAAAACTATTTTTGGTCAGGTAGGTATTGCCAGCAGGCCTGTATTTTATCTGGGTATACTTACAGTTATTGTGGGAACACAATTGTTTGTAGCTGGTTTTCTTGGCGAGCTGATTGCCAGGAATGGGGCAGATAGAAATCAGTATAATATAGGAGAGCAGGTTAATCTTTAACCTATTCAGCTTTAGTAAAAGAGCACTCCATAAAAATGGGAAAGTGATCAGAAATCTTATTGTGTATGACTTTGAAATCATGGATTATAAAAGCCGGAGAAGTTAATATTCTGTCTATTCTTAAGAATGGAATTTTTCCATTATAAGTATGACCAATGCCAAATCCATAGTTAAGAAATGCATCTTTCAGGTTCTCCGATATTACATTGGAAGCATAAGAGTTTGGTAAATCATTTAAATCTCCGCAAAGTATAATGGGTTTATCCTGTTTTTTCAGAAAACTACTCAACTCATCTGCTTGTTGAGCCCGCCGCCGGAATGCTTGTTTTAATTTCCTGGCAATACTCCTCGCACCGTGTTCATCGAGATTCTGGGTGGAACGGAATTCGTCTATGGTTTCATATTCTCTCTCTCCAAAATATACAGATTGTAGATGTACATTTATAATCCTAACCTCTGTATCGCCAAACTGGATATCTGCATATAATCCTTTAAATGGTTTCCTCCCATATCCAGTTTTAAAAGTTTGTTTTACAATATTCCCATAGCTTTTTAAAGGAGTCTTGGAAAATAAAGCAATACCCCATTCATCGGTTCCTCTTAAGACTAGTTCTTTAGTAAAGAAATAATAGCTGTATCCAAGTTGTTGCAATTGCTTTACGGTATTAAACTCTACCGTCGTATCGTTATAGAATTCCTGAAAACATATCACATCAGGATTTTTATCGCGAATAGTTTGAAATATTTTTTCTTTAGAATTTACATTATCGCTCCAGTTATAAAGATCGAAATCACGAACATTATAAGAAAGGACTTTCAATGTTTTTACTCGCTCATCAGGCTTTGTTGGTCTTCCTAAGTTGGTTGCACATAGCTTGAACAACTGCGGAAGACAGAAGCCTATAGCGATTAAGGATACAACCGCGAAATAACGCCTGCGCAATATCCAAACCACTACAAATACAAGATTAAAGCCTACAAATAAGGGCAGCAAAAGACCCCAGAATGGAAGGAACCAAATTTTAAGTGGGCTGATATAAGATGCGGAGAGACTAACAAATAAGAGCACAATAAAAATAATATTTACGGTGCGGGATGTAAAAGATAATAGCCACTTTAGAAACTTCATTAGTGATAATTTTTTGAATTCGAGTTACTCCTGACTCATCTTAAATAAAAATTCTTTTTCCTCTTTGGATAGGCTGTCATAGCTAGAGCGATTGATCTTATCTAATATGGCATTCAGTCTTTCCTGTTGTTGCTCATTGGCTCCTTTTTTTAATGCCTCAGTACTCTTTTTTGTATTAGCACTAGCAGTTTTTTTCTTGTAGGCTACCCGTAATTTATCTTTTTTCTGTAGTAAGGAAGAAAAGAAATCAGAGAGCAGATAATATATTTTTCCTAAATCAGTTCCACGTTGCAGTTGTCGAATATAGATAAATCCAAATAAAGCGCCACCAAGATGGGCGATATGTCCGCCAGGATTACCATGCTGTATATTGATTAGATCCAGGATAATATAGGCTAATGCTATCCATTTTATTTTTACCGGGCCAATCAGAAAGAGGAGCAGTTCATAATTTGGAGCAATGGTAGCAGCAGACAAAACAATAGCCATAACGGCAGCAGAGGCACCAAAACAAAATGCGGTACTTGTAAGCGTGCTAAAAACAGGTAAAGTATTAAATGCAAGCATGTAAAGTAAGCCACCGGCAATGCCCCCCATCAGGTAGATAGGTATAATCTTAGATTTACCAATCGTATCCTGAACAATCTGTCCAAACCAATAGAGCCCTAATACATTCCATAGGATATGCCAAAAACTCTCATGGACGAACATATATGTAAGTATACCCCACGGGTGTGTAACAAATCGTTCGGGTGCAGCGTATAAGGAAAGAAATTCCGTTATGTCAAATCCTATTTCTTTCTGAAAGATATACGCAAAAAGATGCAAGAGGTTAATAACAATGAATACAATAATATTAATGATGATTAACCTGATCAGCGAAGATCCAAATCGAAGTTGCCACCGAATATCATCCCAAATGGAGTTGCCGTGCATAATGTATAAATTCAGAATGAAACTTAGGAGATTACTTTAAAATTAATAGAATGTTTGTTTGTTAGTTTTATTCCAGAATAGTACCAACAAAAATCCAAAGAGTGCTCCTCCAATATGCGCATAGTGTGCTACATTATCCAGTCCATATTGTGCAAAGGCAATATCATAGGCAATAATAACTAAAGGGATCATGTATTTTGCTTTTATAGGAACCGGAATAAATAAAAACATTAAAGGTGCATTGGGGAAAAGATAACCAAATGCAGCAAGTAGACCGTATATAGCGCCAGATGCTCCCACTACACCTGAGTAGTAGATACTGGAAAGATTTCCTAAGGCATCTTTACTCAAGGATAAATTTGCGATACTTTCATTATCAAAAAAAATTTGACCTGTATAATGATAGACCATAAATATATTAACAGCGAGATGTATAAAAATAGCACCAAACCCTGAGAATAAATATAAGAATGCAAAGCGGTTACTGCCAAGTACTCTATCATTTTCGAGTATAGCGCCAAAATTATACAGTGCATACATATTAAATAGAATATGCATGAAGCCTCCATGTGTAAACATGTGTGTTACCAATTGCCATGGCTTGAAATCCGGATTACTGGGATAGTGCATAGCCAGTAGCTCTGTTAAATTTGGGTAGATCAGACAGGCAATAAATACAAGGCCATTTAGTATCAGTAAGTTCTTTACTACAGGGGTTATATTGGAAAGGAATCGCATTTCTATTTTTCTTAAAAAGTTAAATTAACTATTAAACTTACGTTCAATTTCGTCAAAGGTATACTGTATAAATGTTGCATGACCTGCGGGATTTATAGTAGGCTGCTCGCAGGCAAATAGTTCATCTATAATTTGCTGCATTCTATTTTTATCGAGTGTTCTTCCGCATTTTACGGCTGTCTGGTAAGCAAGTGTCCTGGCTACATTTTTTCTTTTATCAAATCCTTCCAGCTTACTTGTGGTCTTAAAGTCCTCCAGCATTTTTTCGATTAACTGAGTTTCATTTTCATCTTTAAGATCTGTTGGCATCCCATGAATTACAAAAGTAGTATTTCCAAAAAATTCAATATCAAAGCCCAGTACTTTCAGCTCAGGGAGTAGCTCTTTTAGTAGTTCTGTATCGCTGTTGTTGAGTTCCAGCGATTTAGGAAATAATATTTTCTGCGTCGAAGCCGGGTGGTGAGCAAGATTCCTTAGGTATTGTTCAAAAAGAATACGCTGATGTGCTTTTTGCTGATCCACCAAGATATACCCACTCTTTATTTGTGTAAGGATATATCGCTCGTGAAGTTGTATAGGCTCAAAGCGCTCATCTTTGAATGGATTATTCGAGATTTCATTCTCATGTTCCAATGCTTCAAACTGATCCATCTTACTGCGGATGGTTAGTGTCTTCTCTTCAGTCTCGGAATCTAATTCATATAAGCTCTTCCATTCATCAAAGTCGCTGCGCTGGGTTGCAGGTATATCTTTGTCAAATGGAGAAAAATAAGATCCTTTGGTATGAGGTTCGCTGTTTATCTTGGATTGCACCACCTTAAAAGGTTGTTCATTATACACACGTTCGTCTACCAATTGATTAAACGTAGATTCATGCTCAAAGTCTATGGTAGGCATTACACTATATTGTGATAGTCCGTGTTTTGCTGCGGCATTTAATAACAGGTAAATCGATTTCTCATCTTCAAATTTAATTTCCTGCTTTGTAGGGTGCACATTGATATCTATAGCATCCGGCTGTATATCAATGAATAGACAATAAAACGGAAAATTACGTTCGCTGATCATTCCCTCGTATGCTTTAGATATAGCATGATTTAGGAAATTATTTTTGATGAAACGGTTATTAACGAAAAAAAACTGCTCTCCGCGTGTTTTTTTACTTACTTCCGGCTTGCCGATAAATCCACGAACACTTACGTAGTCCGTGATTTCTTCAATAGGCACTAGTTTCTCGTTATAATTTTTTCCAAAAATACTTACAATCCGCTGGCGGATATTACCTGGTTTCAAATGATAAACTTCATGCCCGTTGTGATGCAGGGAGAAGAAGACAGATGGATTTGACAGAGCCACATGTATGAACTCATCAAAAACATGCTTGGTTTCAATCTGATTCGACTTGAGAAAGTTTCTTCTCGCAGGAACATTAAAGAATAAATTTTTGACAGCTATAGATGTACCTGAATTATGAGAGCACGCTTCTTGCAATACTATTTTAGAGCCCTCAATAATCAAGATATTTCCAACTTCTTGATCATGCAATCTTGTTTTCATTTCCACCTGTGCCACTGCTGCGATGGATGCCATTGCTTCTCCGCGAAACCCAAAAGTGTATAAAGAGAAGAGATCTTCTATCTTCTTTATTTTCGAGGTGGCATGTCGCTCAAAACACATACGTGCATCCGTCTCACTCATACCACATCCATCATCTACTACCTGGATTAGCGTTCTACCTGCATCTTTTAAAATGAGTTGTATATTTTTTGCTCCGGAATCCACACTATTTTCCAGTAATTCCTTTACCACTGAGGCAGGACGCTGGATGACTTCCCCTGCAGCAATCTGATTGGCAATAGCATCGGGCAATAAGCGGATAATGTCAGACATACAGGCACAAAATACGAAATACTGCCCGTTACCCTTTATTAATTTCTGTTATTAGCTGTGAAATAAACAAGAAAAAAGGCCTTTTCAACAGCGTTTAAACTTTCTTGTGCAAATCAGGGTGGAATTTTAGTATGTTTGAACCAATATGCTATTATATAGCGTTAAAGTACTATGAGAAGGACTGGGTTTCATTTGTTTTTTTGTATTTTTTGTCTGCTGACACCCTTGCTGTCTAACGCCTCCTTGCCACCCTACCTGAAGGATACCAATAATACATGGGTAGATTCCATCCTGAATGGGATGACATTGGATGAAAAAATTGGACAATTATTCATGGTAGCAGCCTATTCCAATAAGGATGAGACGCATTATCAGTCAATTGAAAAATATATATTAGACTATAAAATAGGAGGACTGATTTTTTTTCAGGGTACCCCTCAGAAACAGGCAGAACTAACTAATCGGTATCAGGCGCTAAGCAAGTTGCCACTGTGGATAGGTTTTGATGGTGAATGGGGTCTGGGCATGCGACTGGATAGTACAATCTCTTATCCAAGGCAGTTGGCATTAGGTGCAATAGACAATGTGCATTTGGTATATGACATGGGTAAAGAGATTGCCCGGCAGATGCGCCGCATAGGTATCCATATCAATTTTGCACCGGATATAGATGTAAATAGTAATCCCAATAATCCAGTTATCAATGATCGTGCCTTTGGTGATAATAAATTTGCAGTTACAAGGAGGGGTTTGATGTACATGATGGGATTACAGGATGGTAATATACTTGCCAGCGCTAAACATTTCCCTGGTCATGGAGATACAGATGTCGATTCCCATAAAGACCTTCCTGTAGTAAAACATAGTATGGAGAGATTGGAGACTGTGGAATTATATCCATTCCGTCAGTTAATTCGTTACGGTGTAGGCAGTGTGATGGTTTCTCACCTAAATGTATTAGCCTTAGATCCTGCCCCTAACTTTCCTGCTACCTTATCACACAAGATAGTCCAGGAGAAGCTGGTGGATTCAATGGGATTTGAAGGATTGATTTTTACGGATGCCTTAAATATGAAAGGAGTTGCCAAGTATTATCCATCAGGTATCGCTGAAGTAATGGCGATTAATGCAGGATGTGATGTTTTGGTTTTTCCGGAGAATGTAGATAGTGCGCTGGAAGGCATGCGTTGCGCTGTGCAGGATTCTGTAATTACAGAAGAGATGATTGATCGTCATGTTCGAAAGATATTACTGGCAAAGTACTGGCTGGGCTTAAGCAGATACAGTCCAATACAACTAGAGGCTATCGCAGGGGATATCAATAGTGATTCTTCAAAGTTTCTAAAGTTTAAGTTGATAGAGAATGCTATTACTGTAGTTAGAGATTCTGCATATCATATTCCTGTCGTGAATTTGCAAAAGCGTATTGCACATGTTGGAATTGGAAGTAGTAAGCCCACTATATTCTCGAACACCATCGATAAGTATGCTCAAGTAGATCATTTCTTTATTCCCAAAGAAACATCTTTAAATGCTTTAAATGCAATGCTACCTGCCCTAAAGGATTATCAACTTATAATTGTAGGTGTACAAAATATGAGTCGCTTTGCAGCGAAAGATTTTGGGCTGACAGAGAGTGCACGTTCATTTCTTAAGCAACTTAATCAACAGAATACAATTATTCTTAACGTAATGGGCTCTCCCTATAGCCTGAAATATTTTCAGGACTATACTACGCTCATGGTGAGTTATAGTGACGATGAAGACGCTCAATCTGTCAGTGCTCAGATAATCTTTGGAGCAAGAGGCGCTGAAGGAACGCTACCTGTTAGTGTTGGTAAATTCCAGTTTGGAGAGGGCGTGTGTACCATATCAGGTATGCGTTTAAAATATGGTAGTCCGCTGGAGGTAGGCATAGATGCTGTCCGGTTAAAGGCAATAGATACTATAGCACAAAAAGGGATAGATGACCATGTATATCCGGGTTGTCAGTTGCTTGTTGCAAAAGATGGGAATGTTATTTATGAGAAGGCATTTGGATTTCATACATATGACAACTTTATTGCTACCAAAACATCAGATCTCTTTGATATTGCCTCAATAACCAAGGTAACAGCTACGCTGCCTTTGATTATGAAATTGCAGGAATTGGGTAAAATAGACATCAATAAAAGGCTGGGGGATTATCTACCTGCTGCTCTCCATTCCAATAAGAAAGATATAGTAATCCGGGAGATGCTTTGTCACCAGGCAGGACTACCCGCATGGATTCCATTTTATAAGAATACGCTGGATAGTATGGGTGCTCCGGATTCTTTATGGTATACTAAGATTCCAGATAGTATATTCTCTATAAAAATTCTGGATAGCTTGTATCTGAAAAATTCTTTTAAGGATTCTATTTACCAAATGATTTATAACTGTCCGCTGAATCCGTCCAAAGAATATAAGTATAGCGATTTAGGCTATTATTTATTGAAAGAAATTATTGAAAACATATACAAAGATTCTTTACAACATCTGACAAATAAATATCTATACGCACCACTTGGTATGAATTACACCCAATTTAATCCGCGTTGGAATGGGTATGATATCAATAAGATTATACCCACAGAGCTGGAAATAAATTTCAGACAATCCTTATTGCTGGGTACGGTACATGACCAGGGTGCAGCATTGCTGGGGGGTATAGCAGGACATGCGGGTGTCTTTTCCAACGCCAATGATTTAGCTAAATATTTCCAACTCTTACTGAATGGCGGTGTTTATGGAGGATATAAATATTATGAGCCGGGTACAGTAAAGGGTTTCACTTCAAAACAGTATCTGAATAACAGACGTGCCATAGGATTTGATAAGACTACTCCTTCTGGACAGGATGGTCCAACTTGTGCGGCTGCTTCTCCGGAGTCTTTTGGTCACACCGGATTTACGGGTACTATAGTCTGGGCAGATCCGAAATACAATCTGGTATATATTTTTTTATGCAATAGGGTATATCCTTCTTCGGAAGTAAATATGCTTGCCAAACAAGGGATTCGTCCAAAGATTCAACAAGCAATATATGATGCAATACTTAAGTAGCTGCTACTAAAATTCATAGTTAAAGTTCACCTCGCATCCTTCAGAACAGTTGGTACAGATATCGATTTCTTTTCTGCCTTTTACCAGTTTGGTGCGGAAGTCTCTGTATAATTTATTGTTCCATATTTCAGTGAAGTTATGCGTTTGCAAGTCGCCCAGCTGATGCTGCGCATCTTTATCAAAACAGCAGGGTACTACTTTTCCATCCCAGGTAATCACGCAGCTATGCCATAGCTTCCAGCAATTATTGGCTAATGTATTCTTGATGCTGTATGTGCCATCGGTATTTATTTTGTACCGTGAATATTTTTCTTTAGTAGGGATAAGCTCATTCCCATAGACATAGTCATATACCTGTGCTGTTTTTAGAATAACTTCATCGACCCCTATCTCTTTAGCGAGTAATTTAAGTTCATCAATCTGATGTTCATTTGGTTTTACCACCAAAAATTGGAAGATAATATAGGGTGTCTTTGCATTTAATTTTTTCTTCCAGCTAACTATGTTTTTCGCACCTTCTATCACTTTTTCTAATTGCCCTCCAACCCTGTATTGCTGATAGGTTTCCTGTGTGGTGCCATCAATGGAAATAATTAAGCGGTCTAAGCCCGAGGCTATTGTTTTCTGGCAGATGCTATCATTCAGGTAATGGCCATTTGTGGAGGTTGCAGTGTAGATATTTTTACCAACAGCATATTGTACCATATCCAGAAAGTTCTTGTGTAAATAGGGCTCTCCCTGAAAATAGAAAGTTAAATAGGTGAGCTCTCTGTGAAGTTCATCGATGGTCTTCTTAAAGAAGCGCTCTTCCAGCATACCTGTTGCTCTGGTAAAGGAGCGCAATCCACTTGGGCATTCTGGACACCGGAGGTTGCAGGAGGTGGTGGGTTCGAATGCAATAGAGAAGGGCATTCCCAATTGTATGGGTTTCTTAAATGTTTTAGTAAGGTAAAAAGATAGATAAACGAGGAGCATATTCCATACTCTGCTGAACCGTAGTTTAGATAGAAAATTTAATGTATTCCTTGTTCGGGCAGTCATGGGGCTTAAAGATAATCAGAATAGCCAACTAAGCTCTTGTTGCAGCTTAATTCTTCTACTTATGGATTGCCTTTGTTGATAATTAAGCAGGAAATCCTATGCTTTTAACAAAACATCTTCATTCATTTTTTTATCTTCGCAAAAAATAAATCTTATGGAAATTAGTGGGAAGATATTCAAGGTGTTACCATTGCAAACAGGAGAGAGCCAAAGGGGAAAATGGCAGAAACAGGATGTCGTGATTGAAGTCGATAATGGCAAATTCCCAAAAAAGGTATGTGTGTCTATGTGGGGAGATCTCATCTCTAATAACGCTTTTGAAGAAGGAAAGGATATATCTGTTGAATTCGATGTAGAGAGTCGTGAATATAATGGCAAATGGTATACTGATGTGAAAGCTTGGCGCATCAACAAATTTGAGGGCGGTCAAGGTAGTGCAGCAAATAGTAATTATAGTAAGCCCGCTCAGTATAATGCCCCAGCCCCAACATCGGAAGATGGCCCTGCACAGCAGGTAGATGACGACTTACCTTTTTAAGACAAATTAGACTTCTTCAAAAATTAGCTTGCGTTGTAGCTGGTTATTAATAATTTAACGTAATTCCAGGTGATGCTCGGATATTCCTAAATAGGGAGTAATTAGTTTGTAATCCTATAAATCAGCTTTTTTAACTCCCTTTCCGAGTCTTAATCTTTTCAGTAGCCTTCACCCTCCGTTATTATAAAATTAACACTTCAGTATCAGTGCTACTGGGCATGTTAGGATTTCCTATTTTTGTTTGGGTAGTGAGATGTTATTTCTTAAACTATCTGTCAACAATAAAAACAACAGTTATATGAAGGATGAATTTATGAATGCGGCAATTGCGGAAGCCAAGACGGGTTTGCAGGAGAATGGCATTCCTATCGGCAGTGTGCTGATTAAAGACGGAAAGATAGTTGGCCGCGGCCACAATAAGCGGGTGCAGGATGGTGATCCTATCACACATGCAGAAATAGATTGTCTTAGAAATGCTGGTCGTGTTGGAAGCTATAAAGGAACCACCTTGTATTCTACGTTGATGCCTTGCTACTTGTGTGCAGGAGCTGTTGTTCAGTTTGGAATAAAGAAGGTGATTGTTGGAGAGTCCAAAACTTTTCCGGGGGCAAAAGAGTTTATGGAATCGCATGGTGTGGAGGTAGTGGATTTAAACTTAGACGAGTGTGTGCATATGATGGAGGATTTCATTGAGCAACATCCGGCATTATGGAATGAGGATATCGGCGAGTTGTAGCGCCTTAAATACTAAAAATAGAGGTTGGGAAGCAGCCTGGATACATTATAAATACATTGAATATTAAGGCAATAGTAATTTTTTGTTCAATTCTTGGCGTTTCCTTAAAAAAACCTATCTTTGCAATCGCTTTTAAAAATTACGGTAACTACTGTTATTTTTTATGATTTCGTAGCTCAGCTGGTAGAGCAATACACTTTTAATGTATGGGTCCTGGGTTCGAATCCCAGCGGGATCACAAATGAAAGCAAAAGCCCCGAGTATTCGGGGCTTTTTTTATTGGTGAGAAGAGAAGCCGAACGGAAGTTCGGTATTCGAATCGAACAAATAAAAATAGGCTTCCGCAGGAAGGATATTTGCTTTCTCAGTATGGAGCTAACTGGGCTCATGGAATAATCCCGGTGGGATTGCAAATGAAAATATCATCCATTACAGCAAGGCTATTTGTTAATAATAAGTCATTCTGTAAGTTAAATAAGTGCCTGTACCATTTGAGTTGGAAACACTCATTTCTGTTACCTGATGTAGAGAATTAGTGAGGTAGTTATAGTTTACTATATACCCATAATTTGCAGAATGCAAGGATTTTATGAGGTTGGTATTTCTTTCATACACACTATAGCCATTCATCTCCAATAGGTTTAAGAGCAGCGTATTATTAGTTATATTGCCTGTTAATGCATAAGCACTCCCTAAGAAAGGCTGTTGCAAAGGAATGAAATTGTTGTTAGGCATATCTGAATAGGAATATGTTACACTATCCAGGTAATAAGTCTCCCCGCCAAAAGGCGAGAATTTATACCATGATACGTTCTGTTTAACATGGTTATTACCATCAAACAAATAATTAAAGTTAGCAATATCGTGTACAAATACCGGTTGACCTGTCTCTATCACTGAATCTACGGTCAGCGTTGAACTATAGGTGACCCTGATAAATGGCGACTCTTCTGCTAAAAGAGTATCTAAAAGGTTAATGGATGCTATCTGATTGGACGTATTGATATGCACCCGGTATTCTTGTCTACTGTCGAAGTTAGGATCTGAGGCTGTTACGATAACTTGTGCCTTTATGAGTCCTGCATCTATGCGATCCATAATAAACTTTAGGCTGTCGCTTTCCAGTGATTTTAATTTATTATTACTGTCGTAGTAATAGTAAAACAATCTCTTTGTGCCGGTTATATCATCTGTTATTTCTATTGTTTTTAATTTGCCTTTAAGCGGGGTGTCTATGTTTTGCTTTTTGCAACTAATCATAGTTGTAAGTGCAACAAGTAATACAATTAAGAGCTTATTCATTCTTTTTTATTTATGTCCGTTTAACCATACCAGTATATTTGAACGAATAGAATCTTTGGTAGCGGCAGAGGTATTCGCCCGGTCACAGGTTAGCACCGGAAACTTTACTATTCAAAATACTCAAACGTATAAAATATATTTCCTATGTCCATCCGGACAATTTGATTTAGAGCATTCATCCGGTAGGATATTGTGTAGATATCCTTTGAAAGGAAATACACGCTTTGTAGTGATTGGAGTAAGTTCTTATTAGGCTGGTTACTGTTATTGTCATTAATTCCGAGAATAAATGACGGATCGAGCGCGTCAAATCCATTAAGAAAATGGAATGGAGACATTTGATACGGAATGTATTTATTATAAGGGATAGTGGTATAGGTATAATGTATAGTATCAATATGAGAAGTTCCCGACCCGCCTGCTGAATAGGCAGTATAATTTACAACAACCTGTGTGCAATTCTCATCCGTAAATTTATAATCAGAATAGCTGATATCTGCTACAAAAGGGTATATGCCCGGGGTATACAAAGAGTCAATATGAACAGCGTCATATTTAATATCCATGATGCTATTCTCTGTCAGAGAAACAGTGTCAAGCTGTGCAATTTGTTTAATCTTATTGTTTTCTAAATAACAGTAGACTATTTTCTTAAAGTAATCTCCTGTAAAAGCATCTTTAAAGAAATAAGTAATCTCGATTTTATTACTATTTATTTCCTTCACAAGGATGTAGTCCCTGTCGGAATTCAAAACTTTTGTCAGATGTAATGATATAGAGTCATACTTAAACAGATAATTACCATATAGTGTGTCATTACGATATTCTGTCATAGATTTTAACTTCCATTGAAATATAGACTGTCTGCCGGCATTCTGTTTGTTGCAGGCTATTAAGAACATGCAACACTGAAAAAGAAGATAAATATTTTTTTTCATGTAAATTATTTATGTCCGTTTAACCATACCAGTATATTTGAACGAATGGAATCTTTGGTAGCGGCAGAGGTATTCGCCCAGCCATGATCTGCACAAAATATGTTTATAGTCTTATTTGCAATTTAAATATTACGTATATTCAAATATAATGTAATTCTTACAAATAATTAATTAAGTAATATGTGGCAAATACATTCAGCCTCTTTCTTTAAGCATGGAACAGCTGAGATAGTCTTAGTTGTTACATCAAGATGATAAAACATGAAAAGCCCCGAATACTCGGGGCTTTTCATGTTTATATAGTGTCTGTTCTGAAAGGAATTAATCCTTCACACAACGCACAGAAAATCCTGAAGATTTAATGTAATTACCACCAGTCAGGTTGGCGGCATCGTAAGATACACTTCTGTATAAGCCACGACCAAGACTGAATTCTGAAGAAGACCACCACTGAGCAACTTCTCCTAATCCGCCGAAGGCACCATTGAAGTTTCGGTATCCGGTTGGAAGTGCAGTGAAACCGGTTTCGTTGCTAGCTCCTGTGTTTGGAGAGGTCCAGTTGCCAGTGCCACTTTCCTTTAATTTGCCGCCTGCTACATTATCGCCTCCCAAATAAGTAGCTAAAGTTGCCCAGTCGTCATCCGTAGCTATATGCCATCCGGCAGGAGCCAGGTTATGTGAGCTGCTGGCCGCAAACCAGTTGTATAAATGACCATATTTGGCAGCATTAGCCGGGGTATTGTTATAGTCGCAATAGCCACCGTCTGTTGCATAGCTCCACAGCGTATCATCGCTTACGTTCGGTATGTTTACGCCATCGCTGTATTTTGTAGTTCTCAGATTTTCTGCCATCCAGGTCTGCGTTCCGATAGTTACTGTGTGATAAACATTACCGTCTATATCTGTTACAGTGGGTCTGTTGTCTGTAGTAGTTTCTTCTTTTTTGCATCCATTTAAAATCATCAATGTCATGCTTAATAAGAATATGGTTTTAGTCCAGTTTTTCATTTTCATTTTTTGTTTATTTAAATATAATTAGTTTGTTGTATTTAATTCAGCGAAGGTGTCAATTCCGAAAATAATGTTTACAGAAAGAACCTATAAATTTTTCTGTTTCCAAAAATAAACAATATTTCTGATTAAATTGGATTAGGCGTATTGCGATTTTCAATCTAAATGTTCATTTTAAGCGCATTCCTTTTACAGAAATAATAATTTTTTGTTCTGTAGAAGTATCCTGGATAGCATCTGCCAAAACGATGACCGTTCTTCCCGGACTATTTATGGGTACCCGGAATGCTTTGTCTTTCACCTCCAATAATACTTCTTGTCCGGAAGCTTCTTTTAGCGTAAACCAGCAGCCCTCGCTCATGCAGCTTTTCGCTATCTTACCTTCAATCTGTATATTTTCCGAAGAAGGATGGCTTTTAATTTGTTCTATGGCGGCATCCACTGTAAGTGGATCTTTCACCACAAATGGAGTGCCTAGATTTCTGGTAGTACTCTGGCAAGCAGACATTACTGCAATTGCTAAAATGAGATAGATGTTGCGCATATTTTTTTATTTTTTTTCTTCCTTACTGATTTGTCTTCCTTTGTCGTAGGTGATAATTCTTTCCAATATTCCTAAGCTGTCATAAACTTCTACTGCTCCATCATAAACATCTATACCGTCGCCAATTTCTAGCTTATTGCCTGTTGCATTCAATTTCCCATTGGTATAGTATTCTTTAGATGGACCATTGATTTTATTTTCCAGCAGCGTCATCTCATTCTTCAAAGTATTTTTAGGTTCTTTGTAGTAGTTCTTCCATAGGCCGTTCATCATATTGTCTTTATAGCTTCCTTCCTGTTGCAGGCTACCATCTTCGTAAAAGGCTTTAAATGCACCCTCAAATTTATTATCGACATAGTTTTCCGTTTGCATAATCTTGCCACTCTCGTAATATAATTTACGTTCTCCATTTAATTTACCATTTTTAAAGAAGGAGGTCTCTAGGATTTTTCCGTTGTCATAATATTTGAAATAGGCGCCTAGCTTAAGCTCTGGATTATTTTTATCTACAGTATAACTTTCTATAACTACACCAGCATTGTTTTTGATTTCTATTTTCTTTTTGTTACTACATGCGGTAAAAGTTATTAACACGACTATCATCATGCAGAGTATAGTGCGTACATTTAATTTATCTTTTCTCTTAATCATCTCTCTAATTTTTTAATTTTGAAAACAAATTTCGCAATTTGATGGAAGCTTTGCAACAATTAATCGAAAATGCTTGGGACAATCGTACTTTGTTGCAAGAGCAGTCTACTTTAGAAGCCATTAATGAGGTAATCACCTTACTGGATGAAGGAAAATTAAGAGTAGCTGAGCCAATAGAGGGCAAGAGTGGCTGGAAAGTAAATGAATGGGTAAAGAAAGCAGTTATCTTATATTTCCCGACACAGAAAATGGAAACTATTGAGGTGGGGCCTTTCGAGTTCTACGATAAGATTCCATTAAAAAGAAACTATGCTGCTTTGGGGGTGCGTGTAGTGCCACATGCCATTGCTCGCCGTGGCGCATTTATACAGAAAGGCGTAGTGCTGATGCCTTCCTATGTCAATATAGGAGCTTATGTAGACAGCGGCACTATGGTGGACACCTGGGCAACGGTGGGTAGTTGTGCGCAAATTGGAAAAAATGTACACCTTAGTGGAGGTGTGGGAATTGGGGGGGTGTTAGAACCAATACAGGCAGCTCCGGTGATTATCGAAGATAACTGTTTTATAGGTTCGCGTTGTATAGTAGTAGAAGGTGTTCGAGTAGAAGAAGAGGCAGTGCTCGGTGCTAATGTAGTGCTAACTATGTCTACTAAAATTATAGATGTTTCCGGAAGTGAGCCGATAGAGTATCGCGGATTGGTTCCTGCCAGAAGTGTAGTAATTCCCGGTACAATACCTAAAGAATTTCCTTCCGGGACTTATCAGGTTCCCTGTGCCCTGATTATTGGCAAACGAAAAGCCAGTACGGATACCAAAACTTCTTTAAATGATGCTTTGAGAGATTTTGGAGTTTCTGTGTAATTATATTTTTTTAAATGAATTAGAAGTAGTTATGACTATAGGCTTTGATGGCAAACGATTATATGACAATAAAACTGGATTAGGAAACTATAGCCGTACCCTGTTCAACAGGCTTTTACAGTATTATCCTGATAACGACTATAAAATTTTTGTACACCAGAAATACTTTGAGGAGAGCCAGTATAAGTATAAGGATTTCTTGGATCGCACTGTAGTTTCAGATGCCTTTAGTGCAGACCTCTGGAGGTTTAAAGGCGTAGAGGATGATATCACAAAACATGGGATTAATGTCTATCACGGATTAAGTAATGAAGTGCCCGAATTGCCGGCGTACATCAAAAAGGTAGTTACTATTCATGATGTAATTTTTCATAAGATGCCAAAGACATTTCCGTTCATTGATCGGCAGATGTATTCCTATAAAACGAAAAAAGCTTGTCATACTGCAGATGCAGTCATAGCGGTGAGCGAGCAGACTAAAAATGATTTGATTGAGTTTTTGGAAATTCCGGAAGAAAAGATTCACGTAGTCTATCCAACCTGGAATAAGGAGTATGGACATGAATGTAATTATGTTCTCAAGGATGAATATTTCAGCAGGTACGCCCTGCCTAGAGATTTTGTACTTTATGTTGGTGCGATAAGTAAAAGAAAGAATTTCCTGAGCCTCTTGAAGGCAATGTTGCTAACAGAAAATATAGATAAGAATCTGGTAGTCGTATCTAATGGCGGTGATGAATATGAAGTGGCAGAAAGCTTTATCTATGAAAATCATTTAGAGGGAAGGATTTTCTTTTTAAAAGACTTGCCCTGGTATGAACTTCCGATTATCTATCACATGTCACAGGGTTTAGTGTATCCAAGTTTATACGAAGGTTTTGGATTACCTATACTCGAAGCATTAAGTTGCGGCAAGCCGGTAATTACCAGTAAAATTTCTTCTATGCCGGAAGTAGGTGGGGATGCCTGTATTTTTATAGACCCGCTGAATGTAGAGGAGATTTCTGCTGCTATTAATTTTATCTACTACAACCTGGATCTTGCGGCAGAAGTGAAGGTAAAAGCACAGGAACAGATTCAGAAGTTTAATCCGGAGAAGATGACGGAGAAGATGATGAATATATACAGGCAAATCAGCAATGTGTAGCACTCTAATCACTGCTTACTAATAATGCATTCCACCAGCTATATAGAACAATGCGTTGCCCACTTAAGAAAGGGAGATACTATTCTGTATCCTACAGATACTATCTGGGGTATTGGCGGTGATGCTACACGGGAGGATGTTATAGAAAAGATTTTTGATGTAAAGAGGCGCTCCAAAGAAAAGAGTCTGATTGTTTTGGTAGATTCTATACAGATGCTAAAACAATACGTGGAGGTAAGTGCAGCGCTAGAACAATTAATTGTTGATCTTACAGTTCCAACTACGATTATTTATTCTAATCCAAGGAACCTTGCACCCAGTGTAGTTGCTTCCACAGGTACCGTCGCTATTCGAATTCCATCCCATGATTTTTGTAAGTCATTAATTAAATCCTTTGGCAAACCCATCGTGAGTACTTCGGCAAATATCTCCGGCGAAATATCTCCGGCTGTTTTTGAAGATATCTCTGAAGAGATTAAAGCTAATGTAGATTGTATAGTATCTAAGGAATACGATACCTCCGAATATAAACAAGCTTCCCGTTTAATCAGAATACTTCCTGATGGCTCTTTGGAGTATTTAAGATGATCTTTCCTGATATCTGCCGGTCTGCCCTCAGAAAAAGTATTAAAACAAGTTCAGCAACACGTTGCACTTATGTATCTTTGTGTCATGTCTTTACATTTTACGGATAGAGAACAGGAGTTGCTGCAGTTGGTGGCTGAAAGTTCAGCAGTACT
>CANHGL010000010.1 GCA_947460245.1 Sphingobacteriales bacterium | reverse complement strand
TCTATGTTACTGACCCGGGTACTGGTATCCAGACATTGCAAGTAGTAACTAAAGAGGTAAACTGGAATAATGTAAATAAGTTACGTTTGAAAGAAGTTTGGTATTTTAACAAACAGACCTCTACTATGGAAGTACGTGTTCAGGGTATTTGTCCTTTATATGATAATTATGATCCAGCTACTGGTGATTTCCGTGGTGAAGTACCGGTGTTTTGGGTATATTTTCCAAACCTAAGACAGATTTTAGTAAATTCTCAAGCTTATAACCCATTCCCGAATGGCGTACGTTTGAACTGGGATCAGGTATTCGCTTTACGTTTATTTGGTAGCTATATTTATAAAATTGAGAACGTTCAGGATTTCCGTATTAAAGATTACAAATCCGGTATCGATATCTTGTATGAATCAGAGGCTAAAAAACAGGAAATATTTAAGTATGAGCATGACCTTTGGGAGTATTAATATGCTTAAGTTCTAAAAAATAAAAAACGGGTAACTATAGTTACCCGTTTTTTATTTTTTAAAGTGATTGAATACTATTTGTGCTTTACTTTTTCCTATTATTTTTTCTAGTATATCAATAGGTGTATCACTAATAGTTTTAACGGATCCGAAGTGGGATAAAAGTTTGAAACTGATTTTCTCACCTATTCCACTGATTTCTTTTAGCTCACTTTTAATGGTATCCTTTGATCGCTTATTTCGGTGAAAGGTTATTCCAAATCTATGTGCTTCATTACGGATGTGCTGAATTACCTTTAGTGACTCAGATTTTTTGCTAATGTGTAATGGGTATGGATCATTGGGATAGTATATCTCTTCTAATCTTTTGGCAATAGAGATGACTTGTACTTTATTTTCTATTCCCAACTGGGTTATACTTTCCATTGCGGCATTTAGTTGACCTTTCCCTCCGTCAATGACAATCAGATCGGGAAGTAGTCTGTCTTCATTTAATAATTTTGAATATCTACGATAAATGATTTCTTTCATCGTATCGAAATCGTTTGCCCCTATTACCGTTTTAACATTAAAATGCCGGTATTCTTTTTTTGCAGGTACGGCATTTTTAAAAACTACACAAGCTGCTACAGCATTAGTTCCTTGGAAGTTAGAGTTGTCAAAGCACTCGATGTATTCTGGCTGCTTATTTAATTTTAGCTCTGTTTTCATGAGTTCTAAAATCCTCTCACTACGATTTATCTTGTTCTTTTCAATTCCTTTTTGTTTCTGGAATACGGCATTGCGTTGTGCTAATTCTAAGATTCTTTTCTTATCACCTATCTTTGGGATAGATGTTTTTAGATTACTGTTCTTTAAATTTATTTCAAATGGCAATAGGATGTCGGTTTCTTCTGTATAATTACCCAATAGGTCAATGACTGCAAATTGTAAAAGCTCTTCTTGGTTTTCATCCAAACTTTTTTGCAGTGTAATCGATTTTGTTTTTACAATAGTCCCTTCATAAATAAAAAGATAATTGATATATGCCCTCTTCTCATCTTCTGTGTATCCAAATACATGGAAGTTCCCTATACCTGGGTTGACTATTGTAGAGTTTATTACATAGTCTTTCAGTGACTGAAGTTTTATGCGAACAATCTCTGCTTTTTCAAATTCAAGTTGATTGGCAAAATCCTGCATTTGTTGTTTCATTGCTGAGCGTAACTCTTGAAGCCTTCCTTTTAAGATTTTTCTTATATGATCTATATTTTCATCATAGTTATCTCTATGCTGAAGTCCGGTGCATGGAGCTAAGCAGTTGCCGATATGATATTCCAGACAAACCTTAAATTTTTTTGCTGCAATATTTTTCTCATTCAGTGGTAATGAACAGCTTCGTATAGGATATAATTTCTTTATTAGTTCAAGCATAGAGCGAACCTGATGAATAGAGGTATATGGTCCAAAATATTCAGCTCCATCATTTTCATATCTTCTGGTAAAATAGATTCTTGGAAATGCCTCTTGGATAATTTTTATATAGGGATAAGTTTTGTCATCCTTCAGCAGGATGTTGTATCGGGGTTGTAATTCCTTTATAAGGGAGTTCTCCAGTAGTAAAGCATCTCTTTCAGTCTGAACAATAGAGTATTCTATAGACTGAATCTTTTGCACCATAAGTTGGATACGGTAAGAGTGATCTTTGTTTATAAAATAGGAGGATACTCTGTTTTTTAAATTTTTAGCTTTTCCAATATATAGTATATTTCCCTCCTTGTCATAATACCGGTATACACCCGGATTTTTAGGTAGGTTCTTAATGATTGCTTGGAGATGTGTCTTATCGGACATTGTACAAATATAGCTGATGTGCAGGATGATTCTACTGCTAAAAAAAATGTTGTATTTTTATTCTAACAACTAAAATCACTGCCTTGTTTACATTTTCAGAAAATACAAAGAAATGGTTTGTCCTATTAGGAATTATTTATCTGGCATTCATTATGTTGATGCATAAATGGGGTCATCAGGGGGATATGACCTTTTGGATGGATTGGTCTAAATATATGTATAATCATGGCTTTACACATATTTATGATAATGAAAGCTGTAATTACCTTCCGGCTTATTTGTATTTTTTATTGTTGCATGTTAAAATGCAGGGAAATTTAACGGATATTCAGGATAACCTTTACACCATTAAATATTATACTTTTTTCTTTGATATTGCAGCAGCTTATCTGGCTGTTTGGTTTATTAAGGAGGAATCAAAAAAGCTATTCTGTTTCCTGATTTTATTATTTAATATTGCCTTTTTTTATAATACAGCAATTTGGGGGCAAGTAGATGCTATATTCACATTTTTTGGTTTTGCAGCATTGGTTTTGGCTATTGAAAAAAAAATCATCTTCAGTGTAATATCTCTTTTGTTGGCTTTAAATTTTAAACTTCAGGCTTTGGTCTTTATTCCTGTTGTTGGTTTGGTGTTGTTGCCACAATTATTTTCCAAAGAAGGATTTAGTAAGTTTTTGATTTCGCTCTTTTTGGTGTTTATTATTGAGGCTCTGATTCTTCTTCCTTTTATAGTTACAGGTAGGCTAAATCAGGTTATGAATGTTGTTTTAGGTGCTGTGGGGCATTACCCTTATCCAACGGTAGGGGCTTTTAATATGTGGTCACTGGTTTTATATAATACATCAATTGAGGGTATGCTTGGTTTATCTGATGCAATTAAATTTGCAGGTCTTACTTATCAGCAAATTGGCAGAATTCTATTTTTCAGTAGTAGTCTTATAGCAATTTTCCCGTTGATGCAGTATGCATATAAGAAGTATGTAAATCCTGAAGAAGCTCCTTATTTGTTGTCTAATATATTCTTGATTGCAGCTTTGGTTGTCTTGAGCTTCTATTATTTCAATACACAAATGCATGAACGCTATGTGCATCCGGCAATTATCTTATTAGCTGTGTATGGCTTTTTGAGTAACAGATATTTCCCATTGCTGGGGTGCTCTATTGCCTATTTTCTTAACATGGAACGGATTACGTGGTATCTGGCATTGCATAAGGATACCTATATGACATCTATACTATTTGAGCCGAAGCTGATAGCATCATTTTATCTGATAATAATACTCTACCTTTTTTATCTTCTATATGGTAAAAAGCAGCATTTGCCTTGTTCTTAAAGTTACATCAGTATCCCTGCTATTGTAGCAGATAGATAAGATGCAAGCGTTCCGCAAAGTAGTGCCCTAAGACCGAGCTTTGCTAAATCTGCACGTCGGTTAGGGGCTAATTCGCCAATACCACCAATTTGTATACCCACTGAGCTAAAATTAGCAAATCCGCATAATGCGAAACTTGCAATAGCTATTGCCTTAGGGGACATATGAACTTTTGCTGCAGTCAAATTACTATAAGCCACGAACTCATTAATAGTGAGTTTTTGTCCCATCATTGTAGCTACTTCCATCACCTCTTTTTTAGGAACCCCCATAGCCCAGGCAAGTGGGTAAAATAATACACCAAATATTGAATTGAGGCTAAGATTTGGGTTTATAGCTCCCAGCATTGCATTAACCAATGCCATTAGTGCAATAAATCCAATCAGCATTGCTATTACATTTATGGATATGCGCATACCATCGCTCGCGCCATGGGAAATAGCATCAATTATATTAGTGTATTGGCTTTTTACTTCTACAGAAACCTTTCCCTTGGTTTGAGATTCTTCAGTTTCTGGAAAGACTATTTTGGCAATTACCAATGCAGCAGGTGCTGCCATTAAGCTCGCAGCAATTAGATACTCAGCAGGTACACCCATGCTCACGTATACGATCAAGATTCCTCCTGCTATGCAGGCCATACTGCCCGACATAGAAGCTAGTAATTCACTATTGGTCATTCCTGATAAATAAGGACGAATCATAACCTGTGCTTCTACTTGACCAACAAATGCGCTAGCTACATTACTCAGTGCCTCAGCTCCGGACACGCGCATAACAAAATTCATCACCCTTGCAATTACGGCTACGACACGCTGCATGATACCAAAATGATATAGAATGGCAACTAATACGCAAACTAAAATGATTGTTGCCGGAATATTAAAGGCAAATACAAAAGTCCCTGGCATTCCAAAGGAGGCAGGACCTGATGGTGAACGAGTGTCTGTCATAATACCGCCATAAACAAAGGCTGCCCCTTGTTGCGCATACCCCTCAATAGCTTTCATGCCATTTCCAATTGCCTGGAAAAACTGAGTTACCAAAGGTATTTTAAGAATGATAACAGCTAGAAATAGTTGAAGTCCAAGCCCGCTTACAACCAATCGGTAGTTAATAGCTTTTTTGTTGTTGGAGAATAGAAAGGCAATACCTAATATGGCAATTATACCCAATAATCCTGTAAATCTTTCCATAGTGTCTTTTGGTTAGTAAAACAAGATAGATTTTTTTTCAGGGAATTTATACCGATACAGTAGGCATTACTTGTCTTCTTTTCAACATCACATATAAATGGGGGATTAAAATAGTCTAGTCTATTGTTTGCTTAGTTCTCTGGATCGCTTCATAGCTTGTTCGATGCCTTCTTGAATATTTTGTCCGACTTTGTTAGCATTAAAATGATTTAATGCAGCTTCTGTGGTGCCTCCTTTTGAGGCAACTCTTTCTACCCATTGATTGCAGGAGAGGTCATTTACTTTATATAACTCAACAGCACCTAATACAGTCTGTTCTATCATCTTAGATGCCTCAGTAAGTGTAAACCCATATTCCATAGTTTTTTGAATCATAGCATTCATAAAATAGAAGATATAGGCTGGGCCACTTCCTGAGATAGCGGTTATGGCATTGAGTTGATCTTCTATGTATAGCTGTATGGAAATACCGGTGGTTTCCAGAAGTTTTCGGATAGAATCAATATTTTTCTGTGGTATAGTATCTGATGCCATGAAGCCAGTAACTCCCAAACCAACTTGACAACATAGATTTGGCATTGCTCGGATTACCTTGTTGGTGCCCAGTTGATGTTCAACTTCCTCTATTTGTATGCCTGCCATAACGGTTAAAATGATATGGTTTTCGTTAATGTAGGGCTTTAGATTAGGATATACACTTTCGGCATCCTGAGGTTTAACGGCAAGAATAATAAGCTCCTTATCAGAAATAGCAGACCCATATTCTTCTAATACCGCTCCTATTTTCAACCGATTTAATTCCAGAATTTGTTGCTGATTTTTTTCAAGTATACTTAAATCTTGATGCATAAGCACCTTTGCATTTAGAAAGCTCTCTGCAAAGCTCTTACCCATATTTCCGCCACCAATAATTAAAACCTTCATGGATTCTTTTTAGTCTTTAAGTAAATATCCTGATTCCTTTTAATATTTTTTCATTTCATGACCAAAAAAGCAAGCAATAAAGATCCATTATTTGTAAATTGTAATATGCATTTAATTCTTATATATGGTGTAAATCTCTGCTTAAACCTTTTTTCATTGTGGTATAGTTTTTACTATCTAAATAGTATTACTAAAGTATTGATGATGCCTCTTTTGATGATGCTATTATGGAAAAAAATGGGGTTTACTGTTAAGCATAGATTTATCTTTTATGCCTTATTCTTTTCGTGGATGGGTGATATTTTTCTGCTGTTGCAACGTTATTATTCACCTTCTGAAAGTAGATTATTTTTTAGCTTAGGGTTGTTCTCATTTTTAGTTGCGCATCTTGCGTACATAGTTTGCTTTTTGAAGGATATATCTGGTAAAAATAAAGTAAGTCTTGTGGTGGAAAATCCATATCTAGTATTGCCCTTTTTGGCTTTCTTAATAGTGTGTTTGGGATATCTTTCTCCGAATCTGGGAGAAATGAAATTGCCGATTTATATCTATGCTGTATGCATTATTGCCATGTTATTGGCAGCAATTAATAGATTTAACTTTGTCACACAAAAATCATTTTATCTTATATGCTCAGGAGCTATACTATTTGTATTATCAGATACGGCCTTAGCCATTAATCTTTTTATCCACCAATCAGTTATTCTTAGCGTTTTTGTGATGCTTACTTATGCACTTGCACAACTTTTTATAGTCTTGGGCAGGGAAAACTAAAGTTAAAGGTTGACTTAAAATCCTTCTTCCCGAACTATTTTTTGGTGTACTCTATTGGAAACTCCTATGCTTAGTTCATACAAAATAAAAATTGGCCCTGAAATTAAAAGCAGGCTGGTAATATCTCCTTGTGGGGTTATGATGGCAACAATTATGAGGATGATTACATAGGCAATCTTTCTTCCTTTTCGCATAAAATCAGGAGTAAGTATACCAATTTTGGTAAGTAGATATACTAGCATTGGTAGCTCAAATAAAATACCGGTGGGAACAGTCATACTAACTAATAATCCGATATAACTATTTACATCTATCATATTTTGTACAATAGCAGTTGCCTGGTATTGAATCAGGAAATTCACGCAGAATGGGGTGATGATAAAGTATCCAAATAAGCAGCCTAATGAAAATAGAAGTGAGGTAACGAGAACAATTCCTCTGGTGTTTTTCATCTCACGTTCCCTTAGGGCTGGTTTTATAAAACGCCATATCTCCCAAAAAATATATGGAAATGCTGCAACTGCGCCTACATACATGGCCATAGATATATGCAACATGAATTGTCCGGTAATATCTGTATTGATGAAAACGAAATGCGCATCTTTTATACACATTCCCTGAAAGAAGTAGGATTTTCCGTCTAGCCAGCAAAATAATTTATTGGTGGGGAAGTCTGCTCGTGTTGGTCCAAATAATAAGAAGTCAAATAGGAATTCTTTCTGAGAGAAAGCGATAATAGCAAGTAAAATAAAGGCAATGCCGGAGCGCATGATATGCCATCTTAGTGCTTCAATATGGTCAAAGAAGCCCATGCTTTTCTGCTCAGCAGTTTCCGTTATCTTGCTCATTCAGTAGCAAAAATAAAGGTTTATAGGTCAACCGAATATTAATTTTAGTGAAGTTTTTCAGAGACTAGTCGCTCCCGACAGTTTATCCTATCATTCTCCAAGTAAATTCAATAGTTTATCTATCTGAGGAGTTAAGATAATTTCAGTTCTTCTGTTTTTTCCACGGCCTTCAGCTGTAGCATTGCTTTCAACGGGATAAAATTCACCTCTTCCTGAGCCTTTTACCTGTTTAGGACTTACTTTATACTTTTCAGATAGAATATGTAATACACTACTGGAGCGCATTAGGCTTAAATCCCAATTGTCTTTAATCATTCCGCCATTTGATCCGTATGGAATATTATCTGTATGGCCTTCAATATCCACCTGTATATCAGGATTCTTTTTAATAACTTCTGAAAGTTTTCCAAGCGCATCTATTCCTTTGCTCTCTACAGACGTAGATCCTGACTTGAAGAGTAGTTTGTCAGACATAGACACATATACCTTGCCGTCTTTAGTGTAGACGCTAAGTTCTCCGGCTGAGAAATCAACCAGTGCTTTTTTAATAGCATCTCTTAAAGCTTCTGATTTGCTCTTTTGATCGGTTAGGAGTTGTTGTAGTTCTGAAATTTTTGCCTCGCGTGCTTGTAATGCATCTGTTAATTTTTTTAGATCTGCTTCCTTCTGTTGTAAGGCCATTCTCTGCTTTTCAAGATCCAGTTGCATTTGAAGTAACTCTGCATTAGATCGCTGGTTCAATTCCCCGGCATCTTTTAATTTCTTCAGGTATTCTTGCTGAGATGCAGTAAACTTATCCGTTTGCTCCTGTACCTGACGTTTCATGGATGCCATGGATGATGCCATAGATGCGGAATCAGATTTCATTTTGGAGAGCTTGGCATTTAAAATCTCTTGATCAGACGCGCATTTAGATCTCAAAGAGTCTAGCCGTGCACTAAGG
This sequence comes from Sphingobacteriales bacterium, assembly GCA_947460245.1. Taxonomy (GTDB): domain Bacteria; phylum Bacteroidota; class Bacteroidia; order Chitinophagales; family JADIYW01; genus JADJSS01. The sequence continues at coordinate 55,290 of CANHGL010000010.1, read as the reverse complement.
GTTCTATTCTCTAACACGCTGACCAGATAGTCATTTTGCATTGAATCAAATTTTTTCTGTAGCGCGCAGCTGTTTAGCAGGAATATGGTGAGTATATATAGGATATAGTTTTTCATAGCAAATAGATTATAGCAAATATCCGTTTTCTATTTCCCAATTTCCATCCTATCTTTACACAAATGTCGAAAACCAAAACTATATATATATGTCAATCCTGTGGCACCTCCTCGCCAAAATGGATGGGTAAATGCGGTAACTGTGGCACATGGAATAGTTTTGTGGAGGAGCTGGTAGAGCCAAAGCCCAAGGTTGCCGGACTGGTAAATGCTCAGCGTACCAAGCCACAGATACTGGATGCTATCTCCTCCGAAAACAGAGATAGAATAATCACTGCAGACCCAGAACTTAATCGTGTTTTAGGTGGTGGAATAGTTCAGGGTTCTATTGTTTTAATAGGAGGGGAACCGGGAATCGGTAAGTCTACTCTGCTTTTGCAGCTGGTTCTTCAAACTAAGGGTCTAAAGACATTATATGTATCTGGAGAGGAAAGTGAACAGCAGATAAAAATGCGTGCCGATAGGATTAAGAAGAATAACAGTGAGATATATGTTTATAATGAAACCTCAGTAGAGTCAATACTTCAACAGATCGAGCAAATTCAACCTCACGTATTGGTAATTGATTCCATACAGACTTTAGAGACTTCTATTATAGAGTCTGCGGCAGGCAGTGTTTCCCAGATTCGTGAAACTACTCATATTATCCAGCAATATGCAAAGCGCAACAATCTACCTGTATTTATAGTAGGACATATTACAAAAGAAGGAACAATAGCAGGACCTAAAGTATTAGAGCATATTGTTGATACTGTTCTACAGTTTGAAGGGGACAGAAATTACAATTACAGGATACTCCGAACCATAAAAAACAGATTCGGTTCTTCTGCAGAGTTGGGAATTTATGATATGCGCGGTGATGGTATGCGGGCTGTTACCAATCCATCGGAATTATTAATAACCCAACGAGACGAAATGGTCAGTGGTGTCGCTGTCGCAGTAATGATGGAAGGGATGCGTGCTTTGTTGGTAGAAGTGCAGGCGCTAGTCAGTCCGGCAGTGTATGGTACTCCTCAGCGTAGTGCTACGGGTTATGATTTGCGCAGATTAAACATGCTATTAGCGGTATTAGACAAGCGCTGTGGATTTAGGTTTGGTGCAAAGGATGTTTTCCTGAATATAGCTGGTGGCTTGAGGGTCGAGGATCCTGCCGTAGATTTGGCGGTAGTTGCAGCATTACTTTCTTCCTATGACGATGTAGCCATTAATAATAAATTCTGTTTCTCTGGAGAGGTTGGTCTCAGTGGAGAGATACGTGCAGTTAACAAGGTAGAGCAGCGTGTTGCCGAAGCAGGTAAGCTTGGGTATGAAAAGATATTTATATCCAAATACAATCAGAAAGTAAAAAGTGATGCGGCTGAGATTAGTTTACAAAATACTGTAGCAGAGTTTTATAAGAGATTATTTTAGAAAGAATAAATATGCTTTCTGTTCTTAAAGAATATACTACTGATTTTTATCGTCTGTTTTTTCCAAAAATTTGCGGTGCTTGTGATTGTTCCTTAGTGAAGAGTGAGGAGCATCTTTGTTTGCATTGCAAACTAGAATTACCTTTTACGGAATTTGAGTTATTAAAAGAAAATCCGGTAGAGCAGGTTTTTTTCGGTAGAGCAGATATAGATTTTGCTTCCGCTCTGCTTTTCTTTTCGAAAGGAGAGAAGGTTCAGCGACTACTACATAACATAAAGTATAATGAGCAAAAGGAACTGGCTCTTTATATGGGTCGGTTAATGGGGCAGCGATTACAGAATAGCCCATATTTTAGAGGTGTTACAACTATTATACCTATTCCATTACATCCCCAAAAGCAAAATATCAGAGGGTATAACCAAAGTTATTTAATTGCTCTCGGAATCAATGAGGTATTAAAAATTGATCTGCAAAACGATAATTTAGTGAGAGAGATTAATACATCTTCTCAAACAAGAAAATCCCGACTTGAACGATGGGAAAATGTTAGTGATACCTTCAAGTTGAAGGATCAAGAAAAGGTAAATAAGAAACATGTTCTTTTAATAGATGATGTTTTAACCACTGGAGCCACTTTGGACGCTTGTGCTCAGATTTTCAAAACGGCAAACGGTTGTAAGGTTAGTATTGCTACTATGGCTTTTGTGGACTAAGTAAAAAGAAAAAAGTATATTTGGATATGTTTGCTGAGCCTGTGAAAAAAAGTCTTTTTACCTTCCTGAATGTAATTATTCTTGGAGTACTGATTTTTATTTTTTTAGCACCTCTTCAGTCGTGTAAGAAAGATAGCTTCTCCTCTGGTGGTCAGCTTACTTTTTCTAATGATACACTTACCTTTGATACTTTGTTTACTTCGCTTGGTTCTACGACAAAGTTCTTTACTATAAGAAACACGAGTAAGCAAATCCTTCGTGTCTCCAAAATACAATTGGGAGGTGGGGTGTCTTCTGCTTATCGCATAAATGTAGATGGAGATAGTGGCGTTTTATTTGAAGATATTGAGATTCCTGCGAAAGATAGTATCTATGTATTCGTAGAGGTTACTGTAGATCCCAATAGCCGGAATTTGCCTTTCATTATTTTGGATTCCATTCAGTTTAGTACGAATGGAATTCAACAGAAAGTTATCCTTCAGGCATATGGGCAAAATGCTCACTTTTTTAATGCGGATTCCATAGAAACAAATACTGTTTGGAATAATGATCTTCCCTATGTAATTCTTAATTATATTCAAATTAAACAAGGAGCTTCCTTGACTATTAATTCCGGTTGTAATGTTTACTTTGGAGGAGGTGCAGCTATTATTGTGGAGGGCGATTTGAAGGTAAAAGGAGCAGATACGGCTAGTATGGTAACATTCCGTGGCGTGCGTTTAGATAAGGATATAGCTGATAGGTCTTATGATGACTTTCCGGGTCAATATGCTGGAGTATTCTTTTTAAGAAATAGTACCGGCACTATAGAGTATCTGAAAATGCGCAATTCTTCTTATGGAATTAATGTTGGAAATATTAAAACCTCCGATAATCCCGCAGTTAATATTTTACAGCTTCAGGCGATGAGTTTGTCTAATGCTCCTACTGTCACTATACGAAATTCCAAGATTTACAATAATGCATTTTATGGTTTATTTGGTTTTTTGGGAAAGATAGTAGCTGAGAATGTATTGGTATACAGTTGTGGCAAAAATGTAGTGGGTATATATGATGGAGGCGACTATCAATTTACCAACTGTACTTTTTATACTCGTGGAGGAACATATATTTCGCATTCTAAGGATCCACTTTTTTACATGAATAATTTCTTCGAATACGATGCTGCCTTACCGGCTCTTCAGTCAGATTCATCTAGGGCGACATTTGTTAACTGTATTTTATATGGAACCTTGGATGAGGAGATTGTAGCTGAGGAAGCGGCAACTAGCTTACACCCAATAGACTTATCGTTTAATCATTGTATTCTTAAAACAAAATCTCTGTTTACGCCACCTGTCTTTATCTCTTGTAGTGTGGATGATCCGCAGTTTGAAGATGTTTTACTCAATAAGTTTAGGCCATTGCAAAATTCCCCAGCCAGTAATTTTGGCTTGTTTACTGGGCTTTCTTTTGATATAGATGGATTTGCCAGGGCTAATCCGCCAGATGCTGGTGCCTATGAAATACAATGATAAAATGTTGTATTGTTGAGCTGCTTCCAGATTTACTTTTTTTGGTGTATTTTTAAATAAATTGTTTTTGTACTTAAACCCTCATGGAGAGAATATTAAGATATTTTCGTTACGCTATATATAGTTTGCCTTTGCAACTGCTATTGCTGCATATAAAAAGGCATCCCTTTCTTTTGCTCTTTTGGGTAATTTTATTTGCTTCTGTTCTGGAGGTATTTGGAGTTAGTTATGGTATTCCTATGTTATTTCTGGATCCTGAATATCTCGGTCATGTTAATTTCTTAAGCTTTTTATTGGTTGGTCTGGCCATGGGAGGTTTTATAATGGCCTGGAATGTTTCTTTTTATATCTTAAACAGTTATCGATTTGAATTCTTAGCAGCATTCTCATATCCATTTGTTCAGTTTAGTCTTAATAATACAATACTTCCTTTTTCTTTCACTGGCGTTTATGTGATAAGTATTGTGTTTTTTCAGCACACAGAAAGCTTATTGCCTGTAAGTATTATTATTCAAAATATAGCAGCCCTACTTTTGGGCAATTTATTAGTAATCATTATTTCAAGTATTCTTTTTGCAGCCTTTCATCCAAGTATAGAGCTCTTTATTCAGAGGATATTGGATAAATTTAATTGGTTAGGGGTTTTCAGACCAATACAGTCTGAGTTAGTATCATTAGAAGACAAAGAATCACAATGGCGGGTGGAGAGTTTTATTCGCCTTCCATTTAATATAAGTTTAGTCAGAACTGCCGACTTCTATGATAAAAAGCTGGTATATCGGGCTTTATTTCTGCATCATAGAGGTGCTTTTATATTTCAATTATTTGCTATTGCTTGTTTAATTGCATTGGGTAAGCTTATTGAAAATCCTTATTACAGACTACCTGCATCTGCATCTGTCTTTCTTGTATTTTCCGTGCTGATTGTTTTCCTCTCTTTTTTCAATTATATATTCAGGGGCTGGAAGGTTGTTGCAATGGTATTGCTTATCCTTATATTGAATTTTCTAACTCAGTATGGCTGGGTTGTATATAAACATAAAGTTTATGGATTAGATTATAAAGGATATAAAATTCCATATAATAATGAAGCTGTCAATAATGCTGTTAATGCGAGTATGGTGGAAGCGGATATTCTTAAAACAAAATCTATTCTTTCAAAATGGCACTCCAAGATGTATCAGAAATATGGAGAGTCTAAGCCTAAAATGTTTTTTATAAATACTGCAGGCGGTGGGCTAAAGTCTACTTATTGGACTTTCTATGTTTTACAGGAATTGGAGCGGCAAACCGGAAGTAAGCTTTTTGATCATACCTTCTTGATGTCAGGTGCTTCAGGTGGAATGATTGGTGCCGCTTATTTTAGAGAACTTTACTTTCAACAAAAAAATAAAAAAAAGACAAACTGTTTGGATCCCAAATATTTGGAAGATGCAGGTAAAGATTTACTTAACGGTGTAGGTACCTCTATCGCTACCAATGATATTTTTTTTCCATGGCGTGATTATACCTACATGGGCTTAAAGTATAAGAAAGACAGAGGATACATATTTAATCAGCAGCTAAACGAGAATACACATTTCGAGATGAGTAAGTTGATGTCAGATTATGCTATCCCCGAACAAAATGCTGAGATCCCAATGATGGTTATAAGTGGTACTATCATAAATGACCAACGATTTCTATTTTTCTCTCCACAGGATATTTCTTATCTGGTTAGGCCATATATCAAAAAATCAAAAGGTTATTTTGATAATTTATCTTCAGATGCTGTAGAGTATAAGCGTTTTTTTAATAACAAAGGTTCACAACATCTCAATTTTGTTGATGTGCTTCGGATAAATTCTACTTATCCATATATAATGCCTGCGGTATATCTTCCTACAACTCCTGAAGTAAAAGTATTGGATGCTGGTTTAAGAGAGAATTCCGGCTTTTCAGTTTCTACACGATTCTACAGTGTATTTAAAGATTGGATAGATGAACATACGGGTGGAGTAGTATTTATTTCCATTCGGGTAGATAGTAAGACGCGGGATTTTGACCCCAATGAAAAAGAGACATATATCAGTGAGCTGCTTTCTCCATTGGGAAGCATATTTAACAACCTCATGCTATTGCAGGATTATAATTCAGATATTGGTTTATCATATCTCGAGAATTCAAGTGTAACGGATGTTAGTGTGCTGAATTTTAACTACGATCAGAGTAAGAAGCGAAACCGTGCAGCTATGAATTGGCACCTCACTCAATTGGAGAAACTAGATATAAGGACTTCTTTTACTGAAGAAAAGAATAAGCTTATGCTTAAAAAGCTTAAAGTCATGTTGGATGTAAGATGATGCTATGTTAAATAGCTCATTTTAACGTTAGTAAAACTACATTTTCAATGTGAAAGGTATGTGGGAACATGTCTACCGGATAGCATTCAGTAATCTCATATTTGTCATATAGCATTTGCACATCCCTAGCTTGTGTAGTAGGGTTGCAGCTTACATAAATTATTTTTTTGGGAGCTGCTTGAAGTAGCACCTGAACTACTTTTTCATGTAACCCTGCTCTGGGTGGGTCAAGTATAACGGTGTCAGGCATTCCATGTGTAGATATAAATTCTTCTTTTAGTAAATCCTCACATGTACCGGCAAGGAATGTACAGTTGTCAATAGCATTGATTGTTGCATTAAAATTAGCATCAGTTATGGCATCTTGTATTTGTTCAATGCCTACGATTTTTTTACAATCATTAGCGATGTATAAGCCAATGCTTCCGGTTCCACAATATAAATCATACACTACTTCTTGCTTAGTAAACCCTCCCAGCTTCTTGACAATATCATATAATCTCTTTGCCTGTTTACTATTAGTTTGAAAGAATGACTTGGTGCTTATTTTGTAGTCTATATCCCCAAGCTGTTCTGTAATATATTCTTTGCCATAGTAGTTTATTACTTCTTGGTCGTATATAGTATCGTTCTTTTTTTGATTGATAATATAATTTAGCGAAGTAATAAAAGGGAATTCGGTTTTGATAAAAGACATCATCCCATCTATTTGATCAGTTTTCTCTTCAGCAAAACAAACTGTAATCATCCATTCATCCAACGTGCTATTGCGAATAATAAGATTCCTTAAAAGACCTTCATGATTTTTTAAATTATAGAAGGATAATTGGTTTTTAATGGAGTATTGGTAAACTGCATTTCTAATGTTATTTGTTCTATCATCTTGTAGATAACATTTTTCAATATGCAGAACACTTGCGAAACTACCTGCTGCATGAAAACCCAAGGCGTTTCTGTCAAATTGCTCTCCCGTATCTATCTGCTCTCTGGTTAGCCATACTCTATTAGAAAATGTAAATTCTAATTTATTTCTATAGTGGGTACTCTCTTCGCAACCCAGAATAGGAGATATATTTTTTAATTCTATCTTTCCAATTCGTCTAAATGCCTCATCTACTAGTTTAGCTTTAAATTCAAGTTGTGCACTATAGTTTACATGTTGCCACTTGCACCCGCCACAAGTACCAAAATGCTGACAAAATGATTCGGTTCTCATTGAGGATGGCTGGAGCAATGTGCTTATCTCTGCCATGGCATAATCTTTCTTCTTATTTATAATTTTGGCATTGATTATATCTCCCGGTATTGCTTTGTCAACAAATACAACAAAATTCTCAACCCTGGCAAGCCCCTTGCCTTCAGCCGCAATAGCACTAATCTCTATATTTTCTAGTATCGGATAGTCTTTTTTTTTCTTTTTTCTCATGTGTTTGGGGTGCTTGGAGACCTTCTGTAAATGAGGTCCTTTATAGTTGTTAAAAATAACTAAATATATTCGGCATAACAGAAGCTTTTTGGTAAAAAGAAGACTAAAATTCAATATTTTTACGTCAAAGCATTGATAAATGAGAAAAAAAATATCTGTATTCTTTTTTATTGTTTTCGGATTGGCCTTCAGTATTTCTGCTCAGCAGGAAGTATTATTTACCTTAGGTGATACAAAAGTCCATAAAGACGAGTTTGAGTATATCTACAATAAAAATAATTTTAATAATAAAGCGGATTATAGTAGAAAGTCTTTGGAAGATTACCTTAATCTTTATATCAATTTCCGACTAAAAGTAAAAGAAGCGATAGATCAGGGTTTGGATCAAAATGATCGTTTTAAAGAAGAGCTGGCATCTTATGAAAAACAGTTACTGGAATCTTATGTGGAAAAAGATGTGCAAGATAAATTAGTCCGAAAGGAATATGAACGTTCCGGAACGGATGTAAACATTAGTCATATCTTTTTTGCGGTAGGTCCCAATGTAGATTATGTCCAGGCATTTTCGAAGGCAGATCAGCTATCTAAAAGAATAAAGTCGGGTATGTCTTTTGAAGAAGCGGCGAAATTATCTGAAGACAAACAAACTTATCTGAATGCAGGAAAAATTGGTTGGGTAAATAGTTTTCAGTTATCCCTGCCTGAAATTGAAGAAATAGTTTATTCCATGAAGCCAGGTGACATTTCAGAACCGATAAAAACAAAGATAGGCTATCATATTATAAATCTGAATGAAATACGTGCTGCAAGGCCTAGATTAAAAGCAGCAATTGTGAAAAGATATTTTTCAGTAGGAGATACTTCAGAACGAGGAAAGAAATTAGCAGAAGATACCATTCGTTTAGTGTATTCAAAACTTAAAAGTGGATTATCATTTGATAAGGCAGTACAATTATACAGTGAAGATGAAGCTACCAAAGGTAATAGTGGTCTTTTGGATTGGTTTGGAATAAATACTTATGCTAAGGTTTTTGAAGATGCAGTTTATGCGCTTAAGGACGGAGAGTATGCACCCCCTTTTAGAACATCCTCAGCTTGGTATATTGTTAAGCGTATAGAAACCGCTAAGCCACTCTCTTTTGAGGAAGCTGCACCTGTTATAAAAACCAAATTACAGAATCTCCCGCAGTACCAGTACGAATTGGATAAGTTTATTGCTAAGTTGAGCAATCAGCTATCCGTAAAATATTTTAAAGAAAATTATACTGCGTTTAAGGATAGATTAAATATGCTTACTATGAATTCGGCTTTTGCCTATAGGGATACCGTTTTTCCTATTACATTAATGCAGATTGGAGATAGGCAGTATAATGAGAATGACTTTGGCAAACGGATACAAGAAACTTATTATTCTTTTTTTACAAAGCCTGGTGAAGACAAATATACTGCAATGATTGACAACGTAGCTCAAAATTTTGTACTGAATGCATATAAAGAGTATATAAAATCAAACAATAAAGAGTATAAATCTCTTATGGAGGAGTATAGGAATGGGATTATGATATTCACGCTATCCGAAAAATATATTTGGAATAAAGCATCCGAAGATTCCATAGGTTTGCTCTCCTACTACAATTTACATAAAGCGGATTTTAATATCAATAAGAAAGCTACTCAAAGAAAAGTTTATGTCAATGATTTACAACAGGCTGTACTTATGTATAAATTTTTATTGGAAAATAATCAGGTAGCGGACGGTTTGATTAAGCAAAAAATGAAAAGTATTGGAGTGGTAAAGCAAAGGATAGAAAGTCAGGAGCTTGAAGAAAAGACAGATGTTAAGCCTTTGAAGGAGTTTGTTGAAAAGCCACTAAATCTTGACGGGAAGTATGTTATTAATCAGGTTTATAACATTATTCCCGAGCAACCTAGGGCGTTGTCTGAATGTAGAGGTTATGTTGTGGCTGCTTACCAACAGCAACTGGAGAAAGATTGGTTGAATGATTTGAAGAGGAAATATCCGGTGGATATCCATAGAGATGTTTTTGAGTCTATGGTCAAAAGATAGGTCGCGTTAAAAAATCTTAATCCACCATTTTGGGCCTATTTAGCGTCAGATTTAAGTATATTCTTGCCTTCCTTTTTGTACATTTGTACTTCAACCTATATAATGCGTAAATCAATACTGTTTATCCTGTGTGTAATTGCGATTCAACTTGCATTCTCATCTGATTCAACTCTTCTGGATAAAATTGATGCTATAGTGAACGATAAGATTATTCTTCGTTCTGATATAGAAAACCAACTCGATTTATTAAGTCTTCGAGGTCCGGAAGAACAGAAAAGTCGTTGCGAGTTGTTGGAGCGTTTAATTTATAATAAGATTCTTACTACTCAGGCATTAAAAGATAGTTTACCACTTTCCAATGAGGAAGTAGAAGATGAGCTTACGCGTAAGGTAAATTATTTTATCAGTGCTGCCGGTTCTCAGGAAGCTTTTGAAGAATATTATCACAAAACGGTTGAGCAGATAAAAGAGGATTACAGGGAGGATATTCGGGAGCAAATGTTGGCAGCAAGGATGCGCAATAAGATACTCGGGGACATTAAGGTTACTCCTTCTGAAGTAAAAGGATACTTTGATAAATTAGCAAAAGACAGTTTGCCTTATTTTAATGCAACGATTGAGCTGCAACAAATTGTTATGAAGCCGAGAGTATCTGTAGTGCAACAGCAGTCAGCAAGAGACAAGGCCTTTGGTATTCTGGAGCGCCTCAGAAATGGAGAGAACTTTGAGTTATTGGCAAATCTTTATTCTGAAGATATATCTTCTGCCCAACAAGGTGGTTTGTTGGATTGGGCTCCGCGTGGCACTTATGTAAAGGAATTTGAAGGTGCTGCATTTAGGCTAAAAGCGGGTGAGATCAGTGATCTGGTTCAAACGCCTTTTGGATACCATATTATTGAAATGATAGAACGCAGAGGAGATATGATTCAGGTGCGTCACATTCTAGTTCGTCCGCAGTCTACTTCTAAGGATGCGGAGTATGCCCAAAACAAGCTGGATTCTATACGGAATGATATTTTAAATAATAAGATAAGTTTCTTTCAGTCGGTTAAAGACTACTCACAAGATGAGCAATCTAAGAATGTTGGAGGTTCTATCTTAAACTATGAAACGGGTGGTACCTTGTTGGAGGTAAATAAGATAGATCCAAACCTCTACCTTATGGTAGATACTTTGTCTATCGGCGCTATTACATCTCCCATCATGTTTCAAGCGGAAGATGGATCGCCTGCTTTCAGAATCGTAAAGCTTATTTCAAAAACAAATCCACATATTGCTGATATCAAATTGGATTATGATAAAATGCAGAACGCAGCAAAGTCTGATAAAGAAGAAATAGTGCTTCAGCGTTGGTATGATAAAAATATAAAAAAGACCTATCTTATGGTTGCAGATGAATATAAAGTCTGTGAAACTTTGCGTTCCATTCTTCCAAAATAAGATAATATGACCCAGTATTCTAATGATGTTGAAGGTATCAAGAGTCTTTCGGCTTCCTATCAGGACTTGAAAAAGGAAATAGGTAAGGTTATAATTGGACAAGATGATGTATTGAAGTATGTTCTATTGTCTATCTTCTGTGATAGCCACAGCCTTCTAGTGGGTGTGCCAGGACTTGCCAAGACATTATTAGTGAAGACAGTTTCAGAGGCTTTGGATCTTAATTTTAAGCGTATTCAGTTTACTCCTGATTTAATGCCTTCGGATATAATAGGTGCTGAAGTATTAAATGAAAACAGACAATTTCAGTTTAATAAAGGTCCAATATTTGCCAATATTATTTTGGCAGATGAAATCAATCGTACACCTCCTAAAACACAGTCGGCTCTTTTGGAAGCCATGCAGGAAAGACAGGTTACGGCTGCAGGAACTCAGCATAAGTTTGATTTACCTTTCTTTGTTTTAGCCACACAGAATCCAATAGAGCAGGAGGGTACTTATCCGCTTCCAGAGGCGCAGTTAGATCGATTTATGTTTAATATTGTCTTGGACTACCCTAGTTATGAGGAAGAGTTACAGGTAGTGAAATCAACTACTGCAGATAACTCGGCGGTGATAAATAAGATTATTAATGGAAAGGATATTATCAGTTATCAGCATCTGATTCGTAGAATGCCAATAGCTGATAATGTAGTAGAATATGCTGTTAAATTAGTAGCCTCTACTCGTCCAAATACGCCAAAGGCTAACAAGGTAGTTAATGATTTCGTGTCTTGGGGAGCAGGTCCAAGAGCTTCTCAGGCATTGGTGATTGCCGCTAAAGGACATGCTGCAATTTCTGGAAAATACTCACCGGATATTGAGGATATTCAGGCGGTTGCATTACCTATTTTACGTCACCGTATTATTAGAAACTTTAAAGCAGAGGCAGAAAGCGTTTCTGTAGAGAAGATAATCTCGGAGTTATTATAGATTAGTAATTAGGTCTTTGCTGTGTGTAGATATAATTCACAGATGGCTTCTATTTCTCAGTAACTACATATTCCCAGACATTAAAATTACGGTACGCAAATTGTGTGCCTTTCATCTCTCTAAACCCTATTCTTCCATCTTCCAAAATTCTCCCATATTTTTGTCCTTCATCAAACCAGTCAATTATTTTTCTTTCATCAATGAACATTTGAATCCTGCCGTTATTTTTCAGAAGCTGAATCTTATGAACTGCTTCAGAATTGATGGGTATACCTGATTCTTTAGACTGGACTTTATAAAATCCTTTATTCTTCCTCAAATTAGCCGTCTCTCTTCCTCGCTCATTTCGGCTATTAGCATAATAGGAGATATGATAATTGTTAATTGATCCGTTTGTGTATTCTTTGAAAATAGCATCTCTTTTGGGTATAGTCGGATCAAAAATATCTTCACCGTTTATCCCCTTCGCAGCAAAAAACACTATACACAGTCCGTAAGCGACATGCAAATTTTGCACCTCCCATTCTGCAATAAAATTACTTGGAAATGTTTGCGGACACCAGAAGACGGCATGCCCTTTCTTGTCTGGAGCAAGCATATGCATCCATCCATTATTAAATTCAATCTTGCCTTTGCCCTCCATTATCCACGCACTTGTATCTCTAATATCTTTTAGCGTATTTGAGTAGAGTAATCTTCCTTTATTCGAAGGTTGTTGGCCAAATGAACTAATCAGATGGAGTTGCAACAGAATGAATAGAGTAGCAGTTAGTATTCTTTTATTCTTTAATTTTTGCTGCATATTTTTAGTAATGCGTTAGTCATTCAGCTTAAGAACAGCCATAAAGGCTTCTTGTGGCACTTCTACATTTCCTACTTGTCTCATTCGTTTCTTTCCTTTCTTCTGTTTTTCCAGTAGTTTTCTTTTTCTGGAAATATCACCACCATAACATTTTGCAGTAACGTCTTTTCGCATTGCTGATATAGTTTCCCTGGCTATAATCTTCGCGCCAATGGCTGCCTGAATGGCAATGAGGAATTGTTGTCTTGGAATGAGTTCTTTTAATTTTTCACAAAGTCTGCTGCCAAAGCTGTATGCTTTGGAGCGGTGTATTAATGCAGAGAAAGCATCCACATTTTCTCCATTTAATTTTATATCTAATCGTACCAAATCACTCTCTCTAAAGTCATGCATGTGATAATCAAAGCTTGCATATCCTTTAGAGATAGATTTTAGCTGATCGTAGAAGTCAAATACAATTTCAGCTAATGGCATTTCAAATTGTATTTCAATTTTTGTTGGTGTTAAATAAACCTGATTTTTCAAAATCGCTCTTTTATCCATACATAGTTTCATAATGGATCCGATGTATTCAGGTTTGGTGATAATCTGTGCCTTGATGAAGGGTTCTTCCACGTAATTCAATATGGTGGGTTCTGGAAGGTCTGATGGATTATTGACAGTCAACTTCGTACCGTCTTTTTGATAAGCATAGTAGGTTACGTTAGGTACAGTGGTAATGATGGTCATATCATACTCACGTTCTAAACGTTCCTGTACAATTTCTAAATGTAGTAACCCCAAAAATCCACAACGGAATCCAAAACCGAGCGCCAGTGAAGTTTCAGGCTCCCATACCAAAGAGGCATCGTTGAGTTGTAATTTCTCAAGGGAGTCTCTCAATTCTTCAAAATCATCATTGTCTATTGGATAAATTCCGGCAAATACCATGGGTTTTACATCCTCAAAGCCTTTGATGGCTTGTTTGCAAGGGTTATGTAAATGGGTAAGGGTATCACCAACTTTAATCTCTTTGGAAACTTTAATACCTGTAATAATATATCCTACATCACCTGCAGAGATTTCACTCTTTGGTGTCAGATTCATTTTCAGAATTCCTACTTCATCTACTTCATAGGTTTTTTCAGTAGCAACGAACTTCACTCTATCTCCCTTTTTTAGGGTTCCATTTAAAATTCGAACATAAGCTATTACACCTCTAAACTGATTAAAAACAGAGTCAAATACCAGTGCCTGTAAGGGTGCATTTTTATCGCCTTTAGGAGCAGGAATACGTTTTATAACAGCATCCAAAATATTTTCAATACCTATGCCCGTCTTGCCACTCGCCAAAATGATATCCTCAGCTTTACATCCTATAAGATCTACGATTTGATCTGTTACTTCTTCAATCATAGCGCCATCCATATCAATCTTATTGATAACGGGGATGATTTCCAGCCCATTCTCGATGGCAAGGTAAAGGTTTGAAATAGTTTGGGCTTGTATGCCCTGAGCGGCATCTACAAGAAGCAAAGCGCCTTCACATGCTGCCAGAGATCTGGAAACTTCATAGGAGAAGTCTACGTGTCCGGGTGTATCTATTAGATTAAGTATATAAGGTTTTCCATCAGTATGGGTGTAATCCATTTGAATAGCATGACTTTTGATAGTAATGCCACGCTCACGCTCCAAGTCCATATCATCCAGCGTCTGCGCTTGTAGGTCGCGTGCAGAAACTGTTTTAGTCACTTCCAGTAACCTATCTGCAAGTGTACTCTTGCCATGGTCAATGTGTGCTATGATACAAAAGTTTCTGATATTTTCCATGGTGCAAAAATAAGGATAATCAATTGAATCTTTTAGTCGAAATTGATTTGTTCCCTCAAATATAAAATTAGAGTTATTTGTTTGGGTGGAAAATGAAATTTTAAGCCGCTTAATTGGCTTTTTGTTATTGTTATTTTGTGGAAAACTTTGCCTTGAAAAGGGCCTATTTTATGGCAGCTTTGTAAGGATTAATAGTATGTCATTATGAAGAATTTCTTTGTTTTTTTTATGTTTCTTTTTGCATTGCACTTTAATAGTAATGCAGCAATGCTTCAGAATAATTATGGGTATTTAAAGGACATCACTTTTGAGTTGTATACAGATGCTTTGGAGTCCTACAATATGCCGGAAGATATAAAGTCGACGGAAGAGTCTTTAATGTATGAAATAATGCATGCAGTATGGAAGGATGAACATTGGGTAGCATTTACACTAAATAAGGATCTTCTTGGAACATTCAAAGTGGGTCAGCCAGCAGTATTGGATGATGATATTTCTAGAAAAATGTATTTCGTTGCAACATTTCCAGGATCTTTAGGTGGTCAGGATTTATATGTTTCAGAATATTTGAATGGTGCATGGAGTAAGCCGAAAAATATGGGCTTGGGGGTAAATACAGAAAAAAATGAATCTAATCCAGGCTTATTAAATGAATCCATCTTAACCTATTCTTCAGGCGGCATTATAAAGAAATTAGATCTAAAGACATTCAAGGTGATTGATGCTGAAATACCATCTACTAATACAGTTATTGCTCCATCGAAGTCAGTTTCTTTTGAAATTCAAAAAACTACCGTTGTTGTTGAGCCGGAAAAAACCTCAGTTGCTATAACGCCTAGCGTTGATACTAAGGTTTCAGTACAAGTGCCTATGGATCCTTTATCTCAGAGGCAGAGCACAACAAATACTACGCCAGAATTTTTAGGGAGTAAATCCCGAGAGGAAATGTTATCTAGATATAAGACTGCTATCCAGCTTGGGGCTTTTTCAGCACCTAAATGGGAAATATTTACTCAGTTATCAAAGTACGGTAAGTTAGTTTACTACAAAAATGAAAAAAATATGAATGTAGTATGGATAACAGGATTTGTAAGTCACGCTGCCGCGGAAACAGTTCTACAACAAGTAAAAAGCTCGATAGGCTTCGAGAATGCATATATAACAGGAAAGTAAAAAGGAGTTGGTTAAAACAATCCGAATAATTCAGCATCAATCTTTTCTACAACCTTACCAAAGTCTTCCTTTTTATCAGCATAATTGAGATCATCTACATTGATCACTAATAAAGGCCCTTCCTTGTAGTTATCAATCCAATTATCATAGTATTGGTTCAGTTGTTTTAAATAATCCAATCTGATATTGTCTTCATAAGCTCTGCCACGTCGTTCAATTTGACCAACAAGAGTTCCGAGGGATGCCTTCAGGTAAACCAGTAAATTTGGTGGTTGAACTTGTTTGCATATAGTACGGAAGAAGCTGATATAGTTTTCAAAGTCACGATTGCTCATTAAGCCCATTTCGTGTAAGTTGGGTGCAAAAATATGAGCATCTTCATAAATGGTTCTATCCTGAATCACGACCTTGTCACCTTCTTGTATTTCTACAAGTTGTTGTAATCTGTTGTTAAGGAAATAAATTTGCAAGTTAAATGACCATCGAGGCATATCCTGATAAAAATCATTGAGGTATGGATTATTCTCGACGTCTTCGAAACGCGCCTCCCAATTGTAATGTTTAGCTAAAAGCTCCGTCAGGGTGGTTTTTCCCGATCCAATATTTCCTGCTATTGCAATATGCTTTAGCGTTTTCTTCTGCTTTGCCAAAATGGTAGATTTTAATTTTTAATGGAGTTCTAAGCTATAAATTTTTTTTAATCTAAAGCCGTTGTTTATGTGTTTTATTTTATAAAGTGGAAAACTTTGTAAAAAATACATTCAGTAAGTGTGGTAACCTAAAGCAGTATTTTATTTCCAAATGCTTCTTAGTCCCATAATTTCTTTAACCCCATCAAGTGTTTGCTGTGCACTAATTCTTGCCTTTTCGGCACCGTCTTTTGCTACTTTATTGATGTAAGTGCGGTCATTATCCATGTCTACTATTTTAGCTCTTAGCGGGGCAACAAATTGAAGGATATCTTCAGCTAATTGTTTTTTGAGATCCCCATAACGTATAGAGCAGTTGTTGTAGCTGTCTTCAAAATGTGCGATGGTATCATTGGAAGATACCAGGCCCATGAGTGTAAAAAGATGTTGTATTTCTTCCGGTTTGGTCTGATTGGGTTCAGTTGGACCAGCGTCTGTCTTTGCTTTCATTACTTTTTTTCGGATACTTTCGGGTTCTTCCCTCAGGAAGATAGCATTCCCTTCACTTTCACTCTTTCCCATTTTACCGCTGCCATCCAAGCCCGGAACTTTTATCAATTTACCACTCATATCAAAAGCCTGAGGCTCAGGGAAATAATCTACTCCATATTTATGGTTGAATCTTAAAGCAAAGTTTCTCGTCATCTCCAAATGTTGCTCCTGATCTTTACCTACAGGAACTTTATGTGCTCTATGTATCAATATGTCAGCTGCCATTAAAACAGGATAGGTTAGCAGTCCGGCATTGATATTTTCATTGTGTTTTTTGATTTTTTCTTTGAAGGAAGTGCATTTTTCGAGTTCTCCTTTGTAGGCCAACATATTCAGTAAGGCATATAGTTCAGAAATTTCTGGAACATCACTTTGGACATAAATTGTACTCTTGGATGGGTCTAACCCGCACGCTAGATATTCTACCAAGGTATTTCGAACCGATTTCTTTAACTGTTCAGGGTCGGGGTGTGTAGTTAATGCATGTAAGTTGGCTATAAAGAAATAGCTTTCATAATCTTCCTGCATTTGAAGGAAGTTTTTGATTGCTCCAAAGTAGTTCCCTAAATGTAAATTTCCGGTGCTTCTTACACCACTTAATACGCGTTCTCTCATCGATACAGTTTGTTATGCAAAATAATAAAATACAAGAGAATAGTTTGCTTGTATTTATTGTAGTATGTAAATTTAAAGGATTATTGCTGAATAACGAATTGGAGTGTTCGTTCGCACAATAAAGTAGATGCTTTTGTTTTATATTAGTTCTAATTCTCGTACGTTTGTTCAGAAAACCAGGAAGATAAATGGATAAGAATATTGTCATTGGATTAAGAGGGATTACTCGTGAGTTTGTCTTAGGTGAAGAGGTTATTTATGCACTCAAGGGGATAGATCTGGATATTTGTAAAAATGAATATGTGGCACTGATGGGCCCTTCTGGTTCCGGAAAATCTACATTGATGAATATTATTGGTTGTTTGGACACGCCAACAGCAGGAAGTTATTTTCTGGGAGGAAATGATGTCAGCCAGGCGCATGATAATGAACTGGCAGCAATTCGAAACAAGCAAATTGGGTTTATTTTTCAGACATTTAACTTAATTCCACGTCTTACCACCTTAGAAAATGTGGCTTTACCATTGATTTATGCAGGTTGGAGTAAACAAGAACGGGATGAAAGAGCTATGCAGGTTTTGGAGCAGGTTGGGCTTGCAGATAGGGTAAAGCATCGCCCTAATGAGTTATCAGGCGGACAACGACAGCGTGTTGCTGTTGCCAGGGCATTGGTCAATAATCCATCTCTTATCTTAGCTGATGAGCCCACTGGAAATTTGGATTCCAAGACTTCTTATGAGATAATGAAATTATTTGATGAGATTCATGCTAACGGCAATACGTTGGTAGTGGTTACACATGAAGAGGACATTGCTGCATACACGAGAAGAATTGTCAGAATGAGAGATGGTCTTGTGGAAAGTGATCAACCCAATAGTTCCAGAAAACTATAAAATACTAAGCATTAACCTCAAAATTAAGAATTGGGACTTCTAATGCTCACTCATCACATATGAAAGAGTATAGCTAAATTCTTGGAAAAAAGCTTAATAGCTATAGAAAGCAAGATAACCCCAAAAACTTTTCTAAGGATATTTATACCCGTTTCTCCTAACAGTTGACCAATTTTTGGTATAAATCGTATAACCAAGTAGATAATTCCAAGGTTAATTAGGATGGCGATGAGAATAACAATTACGTTGTACTCAGACCTCAAAGAAAGTAAGGTAGTTAATGTTCCTGCCCCGGCAATCATTGGGAAGGCAATGGGAACTACGGAAATACTTTTTATAGAGGTACCTCCGGATTTAAAGATATCTCTACTTAGTGTCATTTCTAAACCTACTAAGAATATCACTATCGAACCTGCTAATGAAAACGAAGCAACATCTATCCCAATTACTTTAAGAAGTTCTTTACCAGCAAAAAGAAAGACAATCATAATGAAACCGGAAACGAGTGTAGCGTATTTTGCATCGATATGGCCAAGTCTTGATTTGATATCAAGGATAACGGGTATAGAACCCAAAACGTCAATTATAGCAAATAGTATGAGAGATACGGATACAATTTCTTTTAAATCTATAGACATAATCAATTATTGATGGTAAATATCCTTTATTAGGCAGAATCTTTCAAGCCTGTATGTGTTATGATATCTATATGATTATATTTTTTTTAGGATGACATATCCCATATATTAATATAACTATTAGTAAATCATTAGTTTATAATTTTTTATGAATCTTTTTTATTTAGATTAAATTGCCAGAAACAGTGTTTTAGTATATTTTGGTATGAAATCCTAAAAAAGTTAACTAAATTTGTGAATTAATATAAATTAACATTATTTTTGTACAAATAACTAAAAACAAAGTCTTTATGAAAAAAGGTATCGTACTATTTTATGCATTGCTTATTTTGGTTGGTTCAGTAGCATTAGGTGCTAAAAAACCAGCTAAGAATACTAACAGTGCAGTTGGAAACAACAAATGGAGTATTGGTGTAGGCATGGAAGTTGCTGATTTCTATTCTCCTGCGTCAAAAAAACTTTCAGCTTTCAAAAACCCAATCTGGTATGGTGCTAGATTAAGCGTATGGAGAAATTTTAATTCTTCAGTAGCTGTTGGTTTAGATTTCGGAAGTTATGCATTCTCTACCAGTTTGCAGGGCTCAACCCTACCATCTGTAAATTCTTACAATGTATTGTATTCTGGTTTAGTGGCTTATAAATTTAATAACGGCTATATATTAAAGGAAAATGCCGCTGTTGCTCCATATATTTTTGCTAAGATTCAAGGTACTTGGGCTCAAACACCAATTGAGCAGCAAAATGTAAATGGTTTTGGTATCCCTGTTGGTGCAGGTGTTAACTTTAAAGTTGCTAATAACCTTGCTTTAAATATAAACGGGGGTTATAATTTTGCCGTTAAAAATAACAATGATCACATCTTTTTTGGATTGGGTTTAATGGTTGACCTTGGAAAAGGCAAAGAAGTTGAAGAAGCTAAAAAAGAAGTTGTTCAGGTTCCTGTAGATACAGATGCTGACGGTGTTTATGATATCGATGATGCTTGTCCTACTGTTGCTGGTTCAGCTCAATTCAACGGTTGCCCTGACACTGACGGTGATGGTGTTGAAGATAGTAAGGATGAATGTCCTGCTGTTGCAGGTTTGGCAGCATTAAATGGTTGTCCTGATGCTGATGGAGATGGTATAGCAGATGCTAAAGATGCTTGTCCTACTACTGCAGGTATTGCTCAATTTGGTGGTTGCCCAAATCCAGATAGAGATGGCGACGGAATTGTAAATGATAAGGATAAATGTCCGGATGTTGCTGGTGCATTTTCTGCTCAGGGTTGTCCAGACAAGGATGGTGACGGTGTAGCAGATGCTGATGACAAATGTCCTGAGGCTGCTGGTCCTTCATCTAACAAAGGCTGTCCAGAAGTAAAAGAAGAAGTTAAGAAGAGATTAGCTTTCGCTGCTCGTGCAATACAGTTCGAAACAGGTAAGGCGGTTATCAAACCGGTTTCATTTAAGATTTTAGATGAAGTAGTATCTATCTTAAATGAGTATCCTTACTACAATGTTAATGTAGACGGTCATACAGACAATGTGGGTAAATCTGAGATTAACCTGAAATTATCTCACGATAGAGCTGCTGCTGCTGCTGCTTACTTAGTAAGCAAAGGTATTGCTGCAGGCAGATTGGCTTCAGAAGGTTACGGTGATACTAAACCGGTAGACTCTAATAAAACTGCCGCAGGTAGAGCTCAAAACAGAAGAGTAGAATTTAACTTGATTTTCAAGTAACAGATTCTTCATTATAAGAAAGGGCTGCAATTGCAGCCCTTTTTTTATATTTGTTTTTGATGAGTGCCTCTTCTTCAAAAAGTTTCTCCAGGTTTGAGCGTAACGGGATTATTTTCTTGTCTGTGCTGTTAATATTAAGCATTGTATTTCAAAGATATATTGTGTCCTGTTTTAGTACTGAGACATCTTTATCAAAGGCCGATCTTCAAAAAATTAATCAGCTTAAAGTACAGATAGAGAATGCTAAAAACAGCTATAATTATCCAAAGCAGATCAATTCTGTTTCTACAGGAACCTCAATGGAGAGTTCGTATAAGAGTAGGAAAGAGGATTTTATAATTGAAATAAATAGTGCTTCTGTGGAGGACTATGAAAAGCTTTATGGTGTCGGCAAGGTGCTTTCTCAGAGGATTGTAAAATTCAGAGATAAACTGGGAGGGTTTTATTCTGTAAGTCAGATTAAAGATGTCTGGGGTATAGAAGATTCAGTTTTTGATAATTTCAAGTCAAAATTAAGCGTAAAGCCAGTTAAAGCCAATAAGATAAATATTAATGAGGCGAGCTATGATGAGTTGACTGCTAATCCATATTTCTTTTCTACTCTTGCTAAGCAGATTATAGGATTTAGAACAAAAGTAAGGGGATTTGAAACAATAGAAGATGTAAAGCAGTTGTATTACGTAAGAGATCATCCTGAAGTTTATGACAAGATAGTACCCTATATTTCTTTAAATTAATGGTATGTTTCTAAACCTTATCCTTCATTCTTGATTAAATTTATATCTTTAAAATAAAATAATAAAAAATGAATTTTGAGTATTCGGAAAATGAGGTAATGATTGCGCAAACGGTAAGAGATTTTGCAGAAAAAAATATCAGGCCATTTGTGTTAGAATGGGATGAAACCCAGCATTTTCCAATGGAAACCTTGCATCAGCTTGGAGAATTAGGTTTGATGGGAATCTTAATTCCAGAAGCTTATGGCGGTGCTGGTTTGGGATATAATGAATATATAACTGCTCTAATTGAGATAGGAAAAGTAGATAGTGCTTTAGCGTTATCTGTTGCAGCTCATAATTCACTTTGCACAAACCATATTTATAAATTTGGAAATGAAGAGCAACGTAAAAAGTGGCTGCCAAAATTGGCTTCAGGTGAGTGGATAGGTGCTTGGGGGTTAACAGAGCCTAATACCGGTTCTGATGCAGGAAGAATGAAGTGTGTGGCTGTTCAGGATGGCGACGATTGGGTGATTAATGGCACTAAGAATTTTATTACACACGGTAAAAGTGGACATATTGCTGTAGTAATCGCCAGAACGGGTGAGTTGTTGGACAGTCACGGTATGACTGCTTTTGTGGTAGAGCGTGGAACACCAGGTTTTAGTGGAGGCAAGAAAGAGAATAAATTGGGTATGCGTTGCTCAGAAACTGCAGAGATGATCTTTGATAATTGCAGAATTCCTAAAGAAAATGTTTTAGGTCAGGTTGGAGATGGGTTTATTCAGTCAATGAAGATTTTGGATGGCGGAAGGATATCCATAGCATCATTGAGTTTGAGTATAGCTATCGGTGCGTTCGAAGCTGCTGTAAAATATGCAAAGGAGAGAGAGCAATTTGGAAAGCCAATCGCTGATTTTCAAGCAATTGGATTTAAATTGGCGGACATGGCTACTCAAATAGAGGCTGCTAAACTTTTAACATATCAGGCGGCAGATCTTTTGATGAGAGGGGAGAAAGTGACTAAACAATCAGCATTTGCTAAATACTACGCTTCAGAAATTTGTTGCAAAGTAGCTAGTGAGGCTGTACAAATCCTTGGTGGTTACGGATATATAAAAGACTTTCCAGTGGAGAAGTTCTACAGGGATGCTAAGCTTTGCACGATTGGAGAAGGTACCTCAGAAATTCAGAAGCTGGTTATTAGCAGAGAGATTCTGAAGGGAAATATTTAAATATTTTAAAGAGTTTTAAATATTATTCCTATCTTTGCACTTCCTATATTTAAAAAATAAAAGAGCTATTTAATTATGTTAATCATTGATGCTAGAGAATCAGAAAGCTTAGACAGAGCGTTGAAAGTTTTTAAAAAGAAGTTTGAAAAGGCTGGAGTTATTAAGCAATTGCGTGCCCGTCAGGCATTTACACTTCCTTCTGTTAAACGTCGTACAGAGGTTTTGAAAGCCATCTACATAGAGCAATTACGCAGAACGGAGGATTAATTTATTTGCATGTTTCACTTTTTTTAGCTATCTTAATCTTAATAAGAATAAGTAGTTAACTAATATGGTAGAAGCATTCAGTAATTACCTTAAGTACGAAAAAAGATATTCATCTAAAACTGTAGAGTCCTATAAAACGGATATTCTACAGTTTTTTTCTTTTATACAATCAGAGTTTCAATTAGAGGATTTATTACTGGTTCGTAATAACGCAGTGAGGGCATGGGTGGTAAAATTAGTTACCGAAAAAAATAAGCCAACCTCCGTAAAGAGAAAAATCTCAGCTCTAAAATCATTCTATAAATACTATCAAAAAATAGGTCGAATAAAATCTAATCCGGCGGATAAGATAAATACCCCTAAGATTCCTGAGAGACTTCCTAAATTTGTGGAGCAGAAGAGTATAGCTGCATTGTTTAAAAATCCAGAGCATTACTTTAATGATTCATTTTCAGGTTTACAAGAAAGACTAATAATAGACTTATTGTATTCTACAGGAATGCGTCGTCAGGAGTTAATAAATCTAGGTTGGTCCACTGTTGATTTTTCATCTGGCCAGATTAAGGTTACTGGTAAGGGGAATAAGCAGCGTCTTATTCCCTTGGGTAAGGAATTATCGGATGCTTTACAAAATTTCAGAAAACTACAATTACAATATTTTAAAGAAATGCCCATAGCTTCTTTCATTTTTTTAACAAATGAAGGGCAACAACTATATCCAAATTTCGTTTATAGAATAGTTAAAAAACACATTAGCCTATGTAGTACATCAGAAAAGAAAAGCCCCCATGTGTTGCGCCATTCCTTCGCTACTCACATGAGTAATAATGGGGCTAAATTAAACGACATCAAGGAGTTATTGGGACATGCCAGTTTGGCCTCAACACAGGTTTATACCCATAACACCATTGAGCAGTTAAAGGAAGTGTATAAAATTGCCCATCCAAAAGCTTAAAATTTAAACCCATGAAAATTCAAATCCAAACCTTGCATTTCGATGCAGATCAGACTTTAAAAGATTTTATCCGTAGAAGAATGGATAAATTAGATACCTTTTATGATAAAATTATTGATGCCGATGTGGTATTGAGCTTAGAAAAGTTAAATACTCAAATTAAGGATAAAGTAGTGATAATCAAGACTAATATACCTGGAAATACATTGGTCGCAAAGGGGAAAAGTAAAAAATTTGAAGAGGCTGTTGACCGTGGCGTTGAGTCGCTCCGAAGACAAATAGAGAAGCTAAAGTCTAGATAGGAGAATTCCAGTGAGACTTTTTTATAAATGCGGCTTAAAGGCCGCATTTTTTCTTAAAGGGTGATGCCCGGTTAATCTAATTTTAAATTATCATAAATCTGTAAGATTTTTGTCTACAATTGTCTAAAATCCGAATTTAATTGTATATTTGCACTCCGAAATTAGGAGGAATTTATATTTTTCCTATGTAAGTTCTTGTAAATAAATGAGTTTTGTGCCGATGTAGCTCAGCTGGCCAGAGCAGCTGATTTGTAATCAGCGGGTCGGGGGTTCGAATCCCTCCATCGGCTCCAGTTACAATTCAGGGTAAGTAGCCAAGTGGCCAACGGCAACAGACTGTAAATCTGTCCTCTTCGGAGTTCGGTGGTTCGAATCCATCCTTGCCCACTAGAATTGTTTACGTGTTTATAATATAAGAGAGTTCTTTAAAAGAGAGAAAGATTGGAAAGAAAGTTTGAAAGTGCTGTAATTTAGCACTCCGGACTTAAAATGCGGAAGTAGCTCAGTTGGTAGAGCGACAGCCTTCCAAGCTGTAGGTCGCGGGTTCGAACCTCGTCTTCCGCTCATAAAATCTAATTGTAGTTTGATGAAGCGAACATAAGCACTCAAACTCTATCGCCGATGTAGCTCAGTGGTAGAGCACTTCCTTGGTAAGGAAGAGGTCGCGGGTTCAATTCCCTTCATCGGCTCAAAAATAAATAGTGCTGAAAAGCATTAAATTTTTATTCGAATAATTATTTAATTTTTAAAAACAAGAAATCATGGCTAAGGAAAAATTTGTTAAGGATAAGCCGCACGTTAACATCGGTACAATTGGTCACGTTGACCACGGTAAGACTACCTTGACTGCTGCAATCACTTATGTGTTGTCAAAATCTGGTTTAGCAGAAAAAAAAGATTACGATTCTATTGACGCTGCTCCAGAAGAAAAAGAAAGAGGTATTACGATTAATACCGCTCACGTAGAGTATAATACAATTTCTAGACACTACGCACACGTAGACTGTCCAGGTCACGCGGATTATATTAAGAATATGATTACGGGTGCTGCTCAAATGGATGGAGCAATCTTAGTGGTAGCTTCTACAGATGGACCAATGCCTCAAACTAAAGAACATATCTTATTGGCAGCACAAGTAGGTGTTCCAAAAATGGTAGTTTTTATGAATAAAGTAGATTTAGTGGATGATCCGGAACTATTAGAGTTAGTTGAAATGGATATCCGTGAAGAATTATCTAAGAGAGGATATGATGGTGATAACACACCAATCATTAAGGGATCAGCTATTAAGGCATTACAAGACGATGCAGAAGGTATAGCTCAAATTGAAGAGTTAATGAAAGCAGTGGATGAGTGGATTCCATTACCTCCACGTCCAATCGATCAGCCGTTTTTGATGCCGGTAGAAGATGTATTCTCTATCACTGGTAGAGGAACTGTTGCTACAGGCAGAATTGAAAGAGGTGTAGTGAAGACTGGTGAGCCAGTAGAATTAGTAGGATTACAAGAGAAATCTATATCCTCTACTTGTACAGGAGTTGAAATGTTTAGAAAAATATTAGATATCGGTGAAGCTGGTGAAAATGTAGGTGTTCTTTTAAGAGGTGTTGAGAAGACAGATATCAAACGTGGTATGGTTATCTGTAAACCAGGTTCTGTTACGCCGCATACTGAATTTAAGTGTGAGGTTTATATCTTAAGCAAAGATGAAGGTGGTCGTCATACACCATTCTTCAACAAGTACCGTCCTCAATTCTACTTAAGAACTACAGACGTTACAGGAGAAATTGAATTACCTGCTGGTGTAGAAATGGTTATGCCTGGAGATAATGTAACATTAACTGTTAAATTAATCTACCCTGTAGCATTAGAGAAAGGTCTTAAGTTCGCTATCCGTGAGGGTGGAAGAACAGTAGGAGCTGGTCAGGTTACTGAGATTTTAAAATAACAAATATATCCGTCATTAGTCATTAGTCAGAGCATTAGTGGCTAATGACTAATATACGGGTGTAGTTCAAGGGTAGAATGTCGGTCTCCAAAACCGCTGATGGGAGTTCGAATCTCTCCACCCGTGCAAAAGAAAAAGAAATGGAGAATATTAAATCATATCTGCAAGCTTCTTACGAAGAGTTAACGACTAAAGTTTCATGGCCAACATGGAAAGAGTTGCAGGCAAATGCTGCGGTAGTAGCTATTGCGGCCTTGGTTATCGCTTTGATAATAGGATTGATGGATATGATTTCTAATATTGTATTCGGTGATATTATTTATAAAATGGTTGGTGGTAGCTAGTCACCTCTTTTAGAATGTTGCAGATGTCAGAAGAAAAAAAGTGGTACGTACTGAGAGTAATCAGTGGAAAAGAAAAAAAACTTCGCGAGATAATCGAGAAGGAGATTAGGCTTTCCGGCTGGTCTGAAATTATTCCTCAGGTTATAGTTCCTACTGAGAAAGTATACAAACTGAAAGGTGGAAAGAAAGTAATTCATGAGAAGAACTTCTTCCCGGGTTATTTAATGATGGAAGCTGATTCTAAGAAATTTAATGCAGATATCGTTCAGCATATTCAAAATATGACGAATGTTATCAGCTTTATCGAGAGAAATAAGCCTATTCCACTTAAGAAAGCCGAAGTAAACAGAATCCTAGGTAAAGTAGATGAGCAAGAAGAGGTTGGCGGTGTAGTTAGTGAGCCATTCTTGATTGGTGAGGATGTTAAAATCACAGATGGTCCTTTCAACGACTTTACTGGTACCATCGAGGAAATAATGGAGGATAAGAAGAAGTTGAGAGTAGTAGTGAAAATATTTGGAAGAAAGACTCCAGTGGAGTTGAATTTTATGCAAGTTGAAAAACAATAGAAAATGGCAAAGGAAATAGAAACGTTTATTAAGTTACAAGTAAAGGGTGGTCAGGCAAATCCAGCACCTCCAATTGGTCCTGCATTGGGTTCAAAAGGGGTGAATATTATGGAGTTTTGCAAGCAGTTTAACGCAGCTACTCAAGACAAACAAGGAAAAATTTTACCGTGTGTTATTACGGTATATAAGGATAAATCATTCACTTTTGTCATCAAGACACCACCCGCTTCTGCTTTATTATTGGAGTACTCTAAAGTCAAACAAGGCTCTAAAGTTCCAAACCGTAATAAGGTTGGGTCGGTATCCTGGGATCAGGTGAAGGAAATTGCAGAAATCAAAATGCCAGATTTGAACTGTTACACAGTTCATTCAGCCATGAAAATGGTGGCGGGAACTGCAAGAAGCATGGGTATAACCGTTACGGGTGACCAACCATGGCAAGCTTAATGTATTAAGCGGAGAGAGTTCCACTCTATTTGGAACGCTATTATCTCACTAAAAATTGAAAGATGAAAATTGTTAAAAGAAGAAAAGCAGTTCAAGACAAGGTTGAAATTGGTAAATCTTACTCATTAGAACTAGCCACTGCTTTAGTAAAAGAAGTAAACACTACCAAGTTTGATGCTTCAGTTGATGTTCATATCCGCTTAGGTGTTGACCCTCGTAAGCCTGATCAGGCGCTGAGAGGTACCGTTAGTCTTCCTCATGGTACAGGTAAAACTAAAAAAGTATTAGTGCTTTGTTCTCCTGAAAAAGAAAAGGATGCCAAAGAAGCTGGTGCTGATTATGTTGGTCTGGATGAGTATTTGGAGAAAATCAACGGTGGTTGGACAGATATTGACATCATTATTGCTACGCCAAGCGTGATGCCTAAGTTAGGCCGTTTAGGAAAGATATTAGGTCCTCGTAACTTAATGCCAAATCCTAAATCTGGTACTGTGACAGAAAACGTAGGTGATGCCGTAAAAGAGGTTAAGAAAGGTAAAATATCTTTTAAAATCGATAAGTTTGGTATTATCCATACTTCTGTAGGTCGTGTTTCATTTACACCTGAACAACTCTTCGATAATGCTAAAGAAATGATTTCTACACTGGCTAAGATCAAGCCATCTTCAGCTAAAGGTATCTATTTCAAAAGCATTTATATGGCAACAACGATGAGTCCATCCATTGAGGTAGATGTGAAATCAATTCCGGGAATTTAATAATCCATTCTTAAAAGGAAAAAAATGACTAAAACCGAAAAACAAGCAGCGATTGATACGTTGACGGAAAAATTCTCTAACTCTAGCTTCTTCTACTTCACTGATACTTCAGGTTTATCGGTAGAAAAAATAAATAAGTTAAGAAGAATTTGTTTCGACAAGGGAATCAATCTTCAGGTTGCTAAAAACACATTAATCAAAAAGGCATTAGTTGCCGGTGGTAAGTTTTCAGATGACTTAGATCCTGTTTTAAACGGACCTACAGCTATCATGTTTACAGAAACTGGAAATGTGCCAGCTAAAGTAATTAAGCAATTCCGCACAGGGGATATCAAGAAGCCGCTCTTAAAGGCTGCCTACATAGACTCAGCAGTATATATTGGAGACGATCAATTAGATGCACTCATCAACGTTAAATCTAAATTTGAATTAATCGGTGATATAGTTGGTTTATTGCAATCTCCTGCTAAAAATGTAATCTCTGCATTAAAGTCAAGTGGAGATAAACTTGGTGGAATCGTTAAAACATTACAAGAAAGACAAAATTAATTTTAATAACTATTTAAATTTTTTAAACAATGGCTGATTTAAAAGCATTCGCAGAACAACTAGTAAACTTAACAGTAAAAGAAGTTAATGAACTTGCTGAAATTTTAAAATCCGAGTACGGTATCGAACCAGCTGCTGCTGCAGTTGCAGTTGTTGCTTCAGGTGGCGGTGGTGGTGCTGCTGCTGCTGAGGAAAAAACATCTTTTGATGTTATTCTTAAAGATGGTGGAGCACAAAAATTAGGTGTAGTTAAGGTAGTTAAAGAACTTACTGGTCTTGGACTAAAAGAAGCTAAAGACTTAGTAGATGGTGCACCAAAAGCAATTAAGGAAGGTGTGTCAAAAGATGAGGCTGAATCCATAAAAACAAAATTGGAAGAAGCTGGTGCATCTGTTGAATTGAAGTAATTCATTCAAAATCAATTACATAAAGTGTCCGGTATCGCTTGTAGATACCGAGACACTTTTTACTGTTTTTATAAAAAATAATTTGATTGCATGTCTAAAAAAACAGAAAAAATAGGTCTTACCGCTACTGGAAGAATTAATTTCAGTAAAATAAGCCACCCTTATGAATATCCAAATCTTTTGGATATTCAGGTTAAATCATTCCAAGAATTCTTGCAGTTGGAAACCACTCCGGATAAACGTTCTAAAGAAGGTTTGTACAAGGTTTTCTCAGAAAATTTCCCAATTACTGATGCAAGAAATATTTTCTTATTGGAATTCTTGGACTACTATGTTGATCCTCCTCGTTACACTATTGATGAGTGTATAGAAAGAGGCCTAACCTATAGCGTTCCTTTAAAAGCAAAGTTGCGCTTATCTTGTAACGATGAGGAACATATTGATTTCCAAACTATCGTTCAGGATGTATTTTTAGGAAATATTCCCTACATGACAGACAAGGGTACGTTCATCATCAATGGTGCTGAGCGTGTTGTAGTTTCTCAATTACACCGCTCTCCGGGCGTGTTCTTTGGTATGAGCTACCACCCGAATGGTACAAAAATATTCTCTGCGAGAGTAATACCATTTAAAGGTGCTTGGATGGAATTTGCTACAGACATTAATAATGTGATGTATGCTTATATCGACCGTAAGAAGAAATTCCCGGTTACTACTTTACTTCGTGCAATTGGATTTGATTCGGATAAAGATATCCTTAAATTATTTGGGTTGTCTGATGAAGTAGAGGTGAGCAAAAAATCATTGGAAAAACATATTGGCAGACGTTTAGCAGCTAGAGTGCTAAAGTCTTGGATGGAAGATTTTGTGGATGAAGATACAGGTGAGGTAGTTTCTATTGAAAGAAATGAAGTAATCTTAGAGCGTGATACTTATTTAGATGAAGATAATACCAAGTTAATACTGGAAACCGGTGTTAAAACGATTATTCTTCAGAAAGAAAGTACTGAAGAAGATTATTCTATCATCTTCAATACGCTACAAAAAGATACATCTAACTCTGAGATAGAAGCTTTACAACACATCTATCGTCAATTACGTGGGTCCGATCCACCAGATGATGACACCGCTCGTGGTATTATCGAGAAGTTATTTTTCTCCGATAAGCGTTACGATTTAGGTTTTGTAGGTCGTTATAAAATCAATAAAAAATTAAGTTTAGGAATCGATCCTAAGAATATCGTTTTAACAAAAGAAGATATTGTTTCGATTGTTAAGTACCTAATCAAATTGGTTAACCAAAAAGCGGAAATTGACGATATTGATCACTTAAGTAACAGAAGAGTAAAAACTGTTGGTGAGCAATTATTTGCTCAGTTTGGTGTTGGTCTTGCTCGTATGGCTCGTACTATTCGTGAGCGTATGAACGTTAGAGATAATGAAGTATTTACACCTATCGATTTAATTAATGCAAGAACATTATCATCGGTAATTAATTCTTTCTTTGGTACTTCACAATTATCACAGTTCCTGGATCAAACCAATCCATTATCAGAAATCACGCACAAGCGTCGTATTTCTGCACTAGGACCTGGTGGTCTTTCTCGTGAACGTGCAGGTTTTGAGGTGCGTGACGTGCATTATTCTCACTATGGTCGTTTGTGTACCATTGAAACTCCTGAAGGTCCAAATATCGGTTTGATTTCAACACTCTGCGTTCACGCTAAGGTGAATGAAATGGGCTTTATTGAAACTCCATACCGTAAAGTGGCCAAAGGAAAGGTAGAAGGATCAAAAGTAGAATACTTAACAGCAGAAGAAGAGGATGAAAGAATCATCGCTCAATCTAATGTTACATTGGATGATAAAGGTTTATTTGTAGATAAGAAAGTGAAGTGTCGTTTTCAAGGTGACTTCCCAATCTTAGACACAGACAGTGATGAGATGACTGGTGTTCAGAATATGGACGTAGCACCGAATCAGATTGTAGGTGTTTCTGCATCCTTAATTCCATTCTTGGAGAATGATGATGCTAACCGTGCACTGATGGGCTCTAACATGCAGCGTCAAGCTGTTCCATTGATGCGTTGTGAGGCACCAATTGTTGGTACAGGTATTGAAGCAAGAGTTGCTCAGGATTCCAATGTATTAGTAAACTCAGAGCGATCTGGAGTTGTAGAATATGTAGATGCTAATGAAATCCGTATCCGTTACGATAGAACTGAAAATGAGAAGTTAGTAAGTTTTGAGGATGATGTTAAAGTCTATAAGTTAACTAAGTATGCACGAACCAATCAGGCTACTTGTATTAACCTAAGACCTATCGTTCGTAAGGGCGAGAAAGTAACTAAAGGTCAGATACTTTGTGAGGGTTATGCTACTCAAAACGGAGAATTAGCATTAGGTAAAAACCTACTTGTTGCATTCATGCCATGGAAGGGATTCAACTTTGAGGATGCAATAGTAATTTCAGAGAAAGTTGTTCGTGAAGATATCTTTACATCCATTCATATCGAAGAATATGAAATGGATGTTCGTGATACTAAGTTGGGTGAAGAAGAGTTAACTAACGACATCCCGAATGTAAGTGAAGATGCAACACGTAACCTCGATGAAAATGGTATTATCCGTGTGGGAGCTAAGATAAAAGAAGGAGATATCTTAATAGGAAAAATTACACCGAAGGGTGAAACAGATCCAACTCCGGAAGAAAAATTATTACGTGCTATCTTTGGAGATAAAGCAGGTGATGTTAAGGATGCTTCTTACAAAGCACCACCATCAACTGAAGGTATCGTTGTAACGACAAAACTATTCCAAAAAGCTAAGAAAGACAAGAACTCTAAGGTTCGTGAAAAAGCTGAATTGGAAAAAGTAGAGAAAGTTCATTTGGTAAATCTTGAAGAAATCAAAAAAGTATTAGTGTCTAAACTGATGCAATTGGTGGGTGGCAAGACAACATCAGGCGTGAAGAATATCTTTGGTGAAGAAGAAGTTCCTAAAGGAACTAAATTCTCAGAGAAGTTATTAGGTAGCTTAAATTACCAGAACTTGGATACTTCTGATTGGACGAAAGAAGAGGAATCAAACGAATTAATCAAACGATTAATTCACAACTTCAATATTCGTTTCAATGAAGAGAAAGGTCGTTTCCTTCGTGATAAATATGCGATAACTGTAGGTGATGAGTTACCATCAGGCGTATTGAAGCTTGCTAAAGTTTATATTGCTCAGAAACGTAAGTTGAGAGTAGGAGATAAGATGGCAGGTCGTCACGGAAATAAAGGTATCGTTGCTAAGATTGTTCGTGATGAAGATATGCCATTCTTAGAAGATGGTACTCCTGTAGATGTTGTATTGAATCCATTAGGTGTGCCTTCTCGTATGAACATCGGACAGATTTATGAATCAGTTCTTGGTCTTGCAGGAAAAGCACTTGGAAAGAGATTCTCTACGCCAATATTTGATGGTGCTACAGTGGATCAGATTGAAGAGTACATTGAAGAAGCTAATCTTCCGCGCTTAGGAAGTACATACTTGTATGATGGTGAAACCGGTCAGCGTTTTGATCAGAAAACTACAGTAGGGGTAATTTATATTCTTAAATTATCTCACATGGTGGATGATAAGATGCACGCGCGTTCCATCGGACCATACTCTCTTATTACACAGCAACCATTGGGTGGTAAAGCTCAATTTGGTGGTCAGCGTTTAGGGGAAATGGAAGTATGGGCGTTAGAAGCTTATGGAGCAGCTAACATCTTGCAGGAATTATTGACAGTTAAATCTGATGATATTCAAGGTAGAGCTAAATCGTATGAAGCGATAGTGAAGGGAGATAATCTTCCAGAGCCTGGTATTCCTGAATCATTCAATGTATTGGTTCATGAATTAAGAGGATTAGCATTAGACTTGGATTTTGATTAATTGGATTTTTAGTAAAAACTGATTTTTAGTAATTAAAAATAACAACTATGCCTTTTAAAAAGGATAATAAGATCAACACAGAGTTTTCAACGATAACATTGAAGCTCGCTTCTCCGGATTCTATCTTGGAACGTTCTTATGGTGAGGTTAAAAAGCCTGAAACCATTAACTACAGAACTTACAAGCCAGAAATGGAAGGTTTATTCTGTGAACGTATATTTGGTCCAACCAAAGACTACGAATGTTTTTGTGGTAAGTACAAACGTATACGCTACAAAGGTATCGTATGCGATCGTTGTGGTGTAGAGGTAACAGAGAAAAAAGTACGACGTGAACGTATGGGACACATTAAATTGGTGGTTCCTGTAGTACATATCTGGTACTTTAAATCATTGCCTAACAAGACAGGATATATGTTGGGATTGTCTTCTAAGAATGTGGAGACTATTGTCTACTATGAAAGGTATGTAGTTATACAGCCAGGTATCGTAGCAGACGGTGTAACCATCAACGGCGAGAAGAAAACATACAAGTATCTTGATCTGATTACAGAAGAAGAATACCTGGATGTATTGGATGCATTACCGAAAGAAAATCAATCTTTGCATGATGATGATCCTAATAAATTCATATCTAAAATGGGCGGTGAAGCCGTTCGTGATTTATTGGCAAGAATTGATTTGAAGAAACTTTCTGGAGAATTGCGTCATAAAGCTTCCAACGAAACTTCTCAGCAACGTAAATCAGAGGCTTTAAAGCGTCTGAGTGTTGTGGAATCTTTCCGTGAAGCCAATGAACATATAGAAAACAGACCAGAGTGGATGGTAGTGCAGTACTTACCTGTAATTCCACCTGAATTGCGCCCACTCGTTCCATTGGATGGAGGACGCTTTGCATCTTCTGATTTAAATGACCTTTATCGTCGTGTAATCATCAGAAATAATCGTCTTAAGAGATTAATTGAAATCAAGGCACCTGAAGTAATCTTGCGTAATGAAAAACGTATGTTACAAGAGGCGGTAGATTCCTTGTTTGATAACTCAAGAAAATCAAATGCTGTAAAAGCAGAAGGTGGACGAGCATTGAAATCGTTATCCGATGTTTTAAAAGGTAAACAAGGACGTTTCCGTCAGAATTTATTAGGAAAGCGTGTAGATTATTCAGGTCGTTCAGTAATTGTGGTTGGACCAGAGTTGAAGCTACATGAGTGTGGACTTCCAAAAGATATGGCCGCTGAGTTATTCAAGCCGTTCATTATTCGTAAATTACTGGAAAGAGGAATTGTAAAGACAGTTAAGTCTGCTAAGAAATTAGTTGATAAAAAAGAAGCTGTTATTTGGGATATCTTAGAGAATGTGATGAAAGGACATCCGGTATTGTTAAACCGTGCTCCAACATTACACCGTTTATCTATTCAGGCATTCCAGCCTAAGTTGATAGAAGGCAAAGCAATACAGTTACATCCACTAGTATGTACTTCATTCAATGCCGACTTTGACGGTGACCAAATGGCGGTTCACGTTCCTTTAAGTAATGCAGCTGTATTGGAAGCCCAACTATTGATGTTGGCTTCACATAATATCTTAAATCCACAAAACGGTACTCCAATTACTATTCCTTCTCAGGACATGGTTCTTGGTTTATACTATTTGACGAAAGGTAAAAAAACGACTAAAGAGGAAAAAGTTCGTGGAGAAGGTAAAGTATTCTATTCAGCAGAAGAAGCTATTATCGCCTTGAACGAGAATCAAGTTGATTTACATGCTAATGTAAAGTGTAAAGTTAGAGTCAAAGAAGGTGGTGAATTCAAACACAAAATAATTGATACAACTGTAGGCCGTTTACTATTTAATGAAGTAGTTCCACAGGAAACAGGTTATGTTAATGATTTACTGACAAAGAAAAATTTAAAGAATGTAATTGGTGAAGTGTTAGTGCATACTAATATTCCAACTACTGTTAAATTCCTTGATGATATCAAAGAAATAGGATATCGTCAGGCATTTAAAGGAGGTTTGTCATTTAATATCGATGATTTGATCATTCCGGATGTAAAACAAAAATTACTAACCGGTGCTACGGAAGAAGTAGACGAAGTATGGCAGAACTTTAATAATGGTTTAATTACCAATAACGAGCGTTATAATCAGATTATTGACATCTGGACACGTGTGGATACAAGAATTACAGAAACCTTAATGAGAGAAATCTCTACGCATAAACAAGGATTTAACTCCGTGTATATGATGTTGGATTCTGGTGCGCGTGGATCTAAACAACAGATTAAACAGTTGGCAGGTATCCGAGGATTAATGGCAAAGCCTCGTAAGTCAGGTTCAGCAGGTGGTGAGATTATCGAAAATCCAATCTTATCTAACTTTAAGGATGGATTGAACGTTTTAGAGTATTTCATCTCTACTCACGGTGCGCGTAAAGGTTTGGCGGATACAGCTCTAAAAACAGCAGATGCGGGTTACTTAACTCGTCGTTTAGTGGATGTTGCACAAGATGTGGTCATTAATGGAGAAGATTGTTTCACATTAAGAGGTTTAAATATCGCTGCTCTAAAAGAAAATGAAGAAGTCATTGAGTCTTTATTCGATAGAATCGTTGGACGTACTGCTCTTTCTGATGTCATTCATCCTTTAACCGGCGAAGTTATCGTCAAAGAAGGGTATATGATTTTAGAAGCAGCTGCTAAAATAATCGAAGATTCTCCTATCGAAACTGTAGAAATACGTTCTGTATTAACTTGCGAAATGCGTCGTGGAGTTTGTTCTAAATGCTATGGAAGAAATCTAACTAATAATCGTCCTGCTCAGTTAGGTGATGCGGTTGGTATTGTAGCTGCTCAATCAATCGGTGAGCCAGGAACGCAGTTAACATTGCGTACGTTCCACACAGGTGGTACTGCTGCTTCTGTTGCATCTGAATCTCAGATGATTGCAAAATTTGATGGCAAGCTAGAATTTGATAGTATTAAATCTGTGAAGCAGGAAAGTGAAGGTGGTGATCAAAAACAAGTTGTAATTGGTCGTACAGGTGAAATAAGTATTGTCGAAGAAAATTCTGAAAGAGTATTAATCACTAACAATATTCCTTACGGAGCTACATTAGCGGTGAAGAATGGTCAGAAAGTGAAGAAGGGTGATGTAGTTTGTTCTTGGGATCCATTTAACAATGTTATTATCTCAGAGTTTAGAGGTGTAATTAAATACGAACACGTTATAGAAGGTATTACTTATCGCGAAGAAGTAGAGGAACAAACCGGACACCGTGAGAAAGTTACTATCGAATCCAGAGATAAGAAAAAATCTCCTTCATTGCTTATTATCGATGAAAAGGGAAAACAACTTTATTCGTATTCTGTACCGGTAGGAGCTCATATCTCTGTAGAAGATGGTCAGGCAGTAGTGCCGGGAAATATCATCGTTAAGATTCCACGTATTTTAAGTAAAGTACGAGATATTACGGGTGGTCTTCCACGTGTTCAGGAATTGTTTGAAGCTAGAAATCCTTCAAACCCTGCTAAGGTTTCTGAAATAGATGGTCAGGCAACATTTGGTAAGATTAAGCGTGGTAACCGAGAAGTTACGATTACTTCAAAAGATGGTGTTCAAAAGAAATACCTCGTTCCACTTACTAAGCATATCCTTGTTCAGGATGGTGACTTTGTAAAAGCGGGTATGCCATTATCTGATGGTGCAATTACACCTACAGATATCTTGAAGATTAAAGGACCTTCTGCATTACAAGCTTATTTAGTAAATGAAATACAGGAAGTTTACCGATTACAAGGTGTTCGAATCAACGACAAGCATATCGAAGTTATTGTTAAACAGATGATGAGTGATGTGTTAATTAATCAGGCAGGAGATACTAAGTTCTTGGAAAATGAAACAGTTGACAAGTTTGATTTCATTGAACAAAATGACTATATCTATGATAAGAAGGTAATAACTGAAGCAGGTGAATCCGAACAGTTAGTAACTGGACAGATTGTAACAATGCGTCAGATTCGTGAAGAGAATTCTTTCTTAAAACGTAATGATAGAAAGTCTGTTGAATTTAGAGATGCAATACCTGCGACGGCTAGTCCTTTGCTTCAGGGTATTACCCGTGCTTCATTGGGTACGCATAGCTGGATTTCAGCTGCGTCGTTCCAGGAAACTACAAAGGTATTGAACCAAGCAGCTATCAATGGTTCTATCGATTTAATGAGAGGTTTGAAAGAAAACGTAATCGTTGGTCATAGAATTCCTGCAGGTACTGGTGTTCGTGAGTTTGAAAATGTGATGGTAGGTTCCAAGAAGGAGTATGAGCGCATGTTGGCTAAGAAAGCAATGATAGAGGAAGATGTAGAAGAATAATCTATCTCAATCCACAATAAAAAGTCCCGCTATGCGGGACTTTTTTATTCTATAACATTGATTTAATTTGCATAAATTTATCAAATCATATGTTAAAACGTAAATAAAATAATATGGAAAACCAACAAGAAAATCAAATTAATATTGAACTACCGGAAGATATAGCAGAAGGAGAGTATGCTAATCTGGCAATAATTACGCATTCAAATCAGGAGTTTGTAATCGACTTCATTCGTCTTGCTCCGGGGGTACCCAAAGCAAAAGTAAAATCGAGAATTATCCTAACGCCTCAGCATGCAAAACGATTAATGATAGCAATGAATGAAAATATCAGAAAGTTCGAACAATTACATGGCGAGATAAAAGAATTTGAACAGGTAGCTTATCCGTTGAATTTTGGTTCTCCAACTACACAGGCATGATGAGTATACTCATCAATATTTAATAGAATGAAGATATTAGTTCATAGGGCAATTGACAGAGGTAAGGCTGATTTTGGTTGGCTAAAGGCTAATTACTCTTTTAGTTTTGCAAATTACTATAATCCTGAGAAAGAAAATTTTGGTGCTTTGAGGGTGTTGAATGATGACTGTATTCAGGCATCGCATGGCTTTGGAAAGCATCCACATAGTAATATGGAAATTGTAACTATTCCTCTAAGTGGCGCAATTAAACATGCGGATTCAACAGGAAATGAAGGAGTAATAAAAGTAGGAGATATACAAATTATGAGTGCAGGAAGCGGTATTTTACATTCAGAATTTAATGCTTCTGAATCGGATGAAGCTGCCTTATTTCAAATTTGGATTTTTCCTAAAATATTGAATATGCCTCCAAGGTATGACCAGCTTTTTTTTGATGAGCGTGAACGGGTTAATAGTTGGCAAGTAGTTGTAAGTCCTAAAGAGAATTCGCATGCATTATGGATAAATCAGGATGCTTATATTTCTTTAGGCAACTTTGACGAGGACAAATCATATCAGTTATTTAATTCTTTAAATGGTGTGTATCTTATGCTTATTGAAGGAGAAGCAGAGATAAATGGTGTTCGACTTTCAGACAGGGACTGTATCGGTATCTCTGATGTAAGCGACTTTCAGATAACGGTATTGAAGCCAGTTAAATTATTGGCTATAGAAGTGCCAATGCAAATCAATTGATTCTTAATTTTTAAAACAATAAATTATGTTAGAACAAACTACAGAAATCGTTATCTTAAAAGATGGACCAATAATGGTAAAAGGTAATCTCTCTATTAAATTGGCAGATGGAAAGTTGGAATCCTCGAAGGAAGTATACCTCTGTCGTTGTGGACAATCCGTAAATAAGCCTTATTGTGACGGTGCTCACAGAAAATGTGGCTTTAAAGATTAGAAAGATGCTAGTATATACTTTAACTGTGAATGTAGAAGAATCTGTTTCTGCAGATTGGTTATCTTGGATGAAAGAAGAATTTTTGTTGCCGATGATGCAAACACATTCTTTTGAAAGGTATAATTTTTTTAAAGTCCTGCACGATACAGATGGTCATACATTTACTTTTCAGTTTTTCTGTAAGGATTTAAATTCCTTTGAGCATTTTGAGTTGAACTTTAAGGCTTCACTATTGAAAAGCCTGTCAGATAGTTTTCCGGGGAAAGTGGTTTATTTTAACACCTTATTAGAGCAGATGCAACTGTAGTGTAAAGTTTTAGTATACATCAGGATATTATACTTGTAGTACTTCCCACTCCTGCATGAGTTTCTCGAGTTGTTTCTTGCCTTCCCCGAGTTGTTGCACAGTGGGTTCATCATATTTACCATCTTGTGCCTGTTGTGCTATTTTTTCTTCCAGTTTTTTCACGGCAGTTTCATGCATAGAGATTTCCTCTTCCAGTCTTGAAATCTGATTTTTAATACGCTTTGCTTCTTTTTCGTCAGTCTTATTGTTGTTGCTAGTATTATTATTCTTTTGAGAGTCGACTCCAGAAGACTGAGTATTTAATTCTACTTCTCTGAAGTTAGCAAGCCGTCTTTCTTCAAAGAATGTATTTACATCGCCAACGTGTTGTCTTACTACCCCATCTTTAAATTCAAATGTCTTAGTGGTAAGCCCTACCAGGAAATCTCTATCGTGAGAAACTACTATTACAGTACCGGGATATTTTGCAATTGCATCTTTTAGAACATCCTTTGCACGCAAATCTAAGTGATTTGTTGGCTCATCGAGTATTAATACATTACTTGGGTTTAACAGTAAGTGGGCTAAACAAACCCTTGCACGTTCACCCCCACTTAATACAGATATTTTCTTTGTTGCATCATCACCGGAAAACATAAAAGCACCTAAGATATTTCTAACCTGAGCCCTTACATCATTTGGTGCCGTATCTTCCATGTATTGTAGTATAGTCAGTTCTTTTGGCAAATGTTCTGCATGGTGCTGAGCAAAGAAAGCAGTAACTACATTGTGACCGATTTCTTGAGTTCCGGAGCTGGCATCTAATTCTTTAGCTATGATTTTAGCCATAGTGGTTTTCCCCATCCCGTTTTTCCCGATAAACGCAACTTTATCACCTCTTTCTACTTCCATGTTTACATCATGAAAAACTTGTTTCTCTCCATAGTTCTTAGCAAGGTTAGTTGCTTTTACGACTACTTTACCGCTTTGCTGGCCCATAGGGAACTGGAAACGCATGGAACGAACATCGTCTTGCTCTACTTCTACAATATCCATTCGGTCGAGCTTCTTTACTAAACTCTGCGCCATACTGGCTTTGCTAGCTTTAGCTTTAAAGCGTTCAATATTTCGTTCAATTTGTTTTATTTGATCTTGCTGGTTTTTAAATGTCTGAAGTTGTTTTTCTCGTCTGTCTTCCTTTAGAACTAGGTATTTAGAGTAGTTGGCTTTATACTCATACATTTTTCCTAATTCCAATTCTATGGTCTTGTTACAAACATTATCCAGGAACGTTTTATCGTGTGATACGAGTATGATGGCCCCTTCATATTTTTGGAAAAATTCTTCTAACCAAATAATAGATTCAATATCCAAGTGATTGGTAGGCTCATCCAGCATTAATAGATCTGGGTTTTGTAATAAAAGTTTAGCCAGTTCTAATCGCATCGCCCATCCTCCGGAAAAGGTGCTTGGGGCTTTTTCAAAATCTTCTCTTTGGTATCCTAATCCCAATAAAACTAATTCAGTTTTTTTATCCTTATCATCTATATCTAAATGAACAAGTCTGTCATTGATATCACAAAATTCTTGAGAGAGATTCATGTAGGCATCAGAATCGTAGTCAGTACGTGTCTCGAGTTGATGCTGAACGTTATCTAGTTTCTCTTGTAATATATTGATTTCCTTGAATGCGGTCTGTGCTTCGAGCCATACAGTGGGTTCATTTTGTCCGCGTATTTCTTGTTTTAAGAAGCCTATCGAATAACCGCTGGGTTTAGATATGCTGCCTTCCTGTGGAGTAATTTCTCCATTAATAGCTTTTAGTAGTGTTGATTTTCCTACTCCATTTCTTCCCACTAATCCAATTCTGTCTCTAGGTTGTATGGTAAAGGTGACGTTGTCAAATAGAACTCGACTGCCAAATATGATGGATAGGTTGCTTGCTTGTAACATCTTAAATTGCTTTTTCTTCTTCCCAGGCCCTGGTTTTATCTGCTATATCCATGCAAAAATTCTTGATGGCTTCCTGAATGAAAGGATTTTGAGTGGCACGGTGGTAGGTATCTCCGAGGCTTAATAATAATTGAAAGAAATGCGTATGCATTTCATCTACCTGCATGTCTTTTGTCCAAAGATCTATACGCATAGTATTTTTCTCTTCCCCATCCCATAGCCCAATCATAATACTCTTACACTGTTCACCCTCACCTTGTGGTCCATCCGTTGCTGTCCAACTAATTTTCTCAGGCATATTTTGGTCATCCAGTCTAACCTTAAAGACGATTTCTGTTTCGCGCGACATAACTTATTTTGAGTCGCAAATTTAGTCAATTTCATACGCTTAAAATAAATTAGAGATTATCAATTCTTTATAAAACAACAATAACTTTTTTGATCTAAATCACATAAACTTAAATTTGAATTTAAACAAACGTTTAATTAACTTTGCACCTCTTAATACTTATTTGATGATCTTAACCGATAAAACGGCATATATTCTCGATGTTGCTGAGCGTCTTTTCGCTGAGCAGGGGTTTGATGCAGTAAGTATAAGGGAGATTTCCAGAGCAGCGGATATCAATATTGCTATGGTATCTTACTATTTTGGCTCCAAAGAAAAATTATATGAAGATGTAATCAGAAGGAAGCTTATTCCAATTGAAAGATTTGAAGAAGCCTACGTTGAGTTCCCCTCACATTATGATAAATTAATAGCCATTACAGATGTTGTAACCAATAGCTTTTTCGATAATCGTTATTTCCAGATTATTATTTTTCGGGAAATGAGTTTGAATCAGCGTACACATATGGCAGATTTTTTAATCGAGCACATGGAACGTAACT
This sequence comes from Sphingobacteriales bacterium, assembly GCA_947460245.1. Classification (GTDB taxonomy): domain Bacteria; phylum Bacteroidota; class Bacteroidia; order Chitinophagales; family JADIYW01; genus JADJSS01. The sequence goes on along the minus strand of CANHGL010000010.1, from coordinate 13,152 downwards.
TTTTATACGTTTCAGATATTGTAAAAAAAGGTATAAAGAAAAAAGAATTTAAACCTGTAGATGTAGAATTAACCGTAATCTCGATTTTTGCTATTATACGAATGTATGCCACTTCCAGCACCATGATGTGTAAAATAATGCATAAGGAGTCTGTTGAGGAAGTGTATGACAACAAACACAGAACTAGAATTAAAGGCTTTATTGCAGATATGTTAACTAATCAATTATTAATTAAAGAATGATGCGCAATTATATTTTAACTTCCTTGCTATTGTTATCTGTCCATCTTTTACCTGCACAGCAGTTCAAGAAAATATCACTGCGTGAGGCATTTGATTTGGCTACAGAGTCTAGTAAGCAATTACAAACAGATGATCTGAAGAAACAAGCGCTTGACATAAAGAAAAAGCAAACACAGAATGCGATGTTGCCGGTATTGGGAGTGAGCTCCAGTTACTCCAGAATTAGCAATAATATTGACCCTTTTACTATAGCTCTTCCTGGTTTAGGAGCATTTACTTTAAATCCAATTATTCTGAATCAGTACAATAATCGTTTCTACTTACAGCAGCCTGTTTTTTCTGGATTACGTAATTGGAATACACTGAAGGCATTGAAATTTCAACAAATGGCAATAGATTTTGATATTCAGAAGGATAAAGAGGATGCTAAATGGAATGTAGCACAAGTATATTATACACTGTTTAAATTATACCAAACAAATATATTGCTGGATTCTAGTATTGCGCAAACACAAGCTCGCGTTGAGGATGTTTCCAGATTTAAAAATGTAGGATTGGCATTAAATAACGATGTTATGCGTGCAGAACTACAGAAAACAAATTTACTGGTAAATAAAGCAGATGTAGAAAGTGCCATTGAAATTACCAATTTTAATCTTTGCCTTTTATTGGGGTTGGATACTAAAACAATTATAGAAGTAGAAGGGCCTGAAGTATTTATATTTTCGACAGCCAATATTGATGACCTCATAACTGCTTCCTTTTCAAACAGGGCAGATTTAAAGGCACAGGAAGCGCGAACTGACGCTGCAAATTATGCAATCAAGGCTTCAAAGAGTGCTTACCTGCCAACACTCAATTTTATAGCAGACGGGTATGTAAATAATCCTAATCAGCGAGTGTTTCCTCAAGAGGCAAAGTTTAAAGCTACCTGGGATATTGGCGTATCTATGAACTGGAATATCCTGCAGCTGTATACAGCAAGAGCAGTAGTTAATGAATCGACTAACCAAAAAGCCCAGATTCAGAAAGTTACGGAGCAACTTAAGGAGGGGATACAGATGGAAGTAAATGCGAATTATGAGGCGTTTAAGGTTGCTTTATTAAAAATAGATTTAGCTAAGAAGGCAATTGAGCAGTCGGCAGAAAACAAACGTATACTTGATAATAGGTTTGTGGCTCAGGTAGCATTGCTAACAGATGTATTAGAGGCAGATCAATTATTGTTACAGGCAGAAACTCAATTACTGAATGCACAGGCCGATGCTGCATTGGTTAATTACAAACTACAGAAAAGTTTAGGAGCCATCAAATAATAGAAATATAGAATAAGCATTATAATAAACGAATAATAGTAAACAATGGAAAACACAGAAAACAAATCGAAAAAGAAAAAAATAGTACCTATAGTTGGTGCAATAGTATTGCTAATAGCTGTATTTTTTGTTTTTAAGAAAATCAATTATGCTATTCACAACGAGGATACAGAGAATTCTCAGATTGAGTGTAATATCATACCGGTATCTGCTCGTATTTCAGGATATATTGATGAAGTATATGTAAAAGAAAATCAGCGCGTGCATAAAGGGGATACCTTGTTAAAGCTAGATGACAGAGACCTGAAGATTAAACTTCAACAAGCGGAAATCAATTTAATCAATGCTGGGGCAAATGTGAATGTGGCAAAAAGCAATAGGTATAGTGCTGATGCATCTGCTAGTGCTTCGTCTTCAACTATAGCGACTTCAGAAGCAAATATAGAAACCGCGCAGGCGAATATAGAGGCAGCAAAAGTTCGCGTCTGGAATGCCACGGAAAATTTTAAACGTTATGAGCAATTATTTCGACAAACATCTGCTACGCAACAACAGTATGATGCAGCTTCTGCTGAGAAACAGTCTGCAGAAAGACAATTACAAATTACCGAAAAACAATTGGCTGTTGCACAGGCTCAGTTAAAAACTACTCAACGGCTGGCTTCTGCATCTTCTACGCAGGCTAGTGGAGTAGGTACACAGGTTAGTTTGGCAGAAGTAGGTATACAGCAACGCCAAGCAGATATTGATTTTGCCAAATTACAATTATCATACGCCTATATTCTTGCTCCTGCCGATGGCTTTATCGCAAAAAAAGGAATACAATCCGGCCAATTAGTGAATGCGGGTCAGATACTCATGAGTTTGGTAGATGATAGTGAGCTATGGATAACTGCCAATTTTAAAGAGACGCAGATTGAACGCATGAAGGTTGGTCAGGATGTAGAAGTAAAGGTAGATGCCTATCCTGGTATAAAGGTAAAAGGCAAGATAGAATCTCTACAAGCTGCTACCGGATCTAAGTTTTCATTGATGCCTGCAGACAATTCTACAGGTAATTTTGTGAAAGTAGTTCAGCGTGTCCCAGTGCGTATCCGACTTATAGATGATAAAAGTGACAAGTACGATTTACGTGCAGGTATGAATGTGACTGTTGCTGTAAAAATAAAATAGTTTTATTTTATGGATAATTATTTCGGTTTAAAGGTTTAATCATTTATCTCTACTTACATGCAAACGCAAACATATGATCCAAGTATATTAGTTGAATACGGGTACAGACGTGCCATTATTACTATAACGGTGGTGCTTTGTACACTTTTGGAGATTCTGGATACAACTATCGTTAATGTAGCTACGACTACTTTGATGGGAAATCTGGGTGCAACTGTCAGTGAGATTAGCTGGGTGATTGCCTCATATGCGATTGCAAATGTCATTATTGTTCCTATGAGCGGTTGGTTGTCCAGGCAGTTTGGAAGAAAATTATATTTTGCAAGTTCTGTAGCGCTTTTTACATTTTCCTCCTTAATGTGTGGTTTGTCTTCTAACATCTGGATGTTGGTATTTTGGAGGTTTATGCAGGGTATTGGGGGTGGAGCATTATTTGCTACCTCACAGACTATTCTTAAAGAAGTCTATCCCCCCGAAAAAATTGGAATGGCAATGGCAATGTTTGGAATGGGTGTAATCATTGGTCCAACATTAGGTCCAGTTGTAGGCGGTTATCTGATTGATCACTATTCCTGGCCGGCGATATTTTATGTGAATATTCCAATTGGTATAGCTGCGGTCTTCCTTACCCTCAACTTTATAAAGGATAATCCATTTGATAAACCTGATGACAAAGGAGTGGACTGGTTGGGTATTATACTTCTAATTATTGGTGTCGGGTCATTACAGATGGTCCTAGAGCAGGGTGAACGTAAAGATTGGTTTGAGTCTTATTTTATCGTAGTATTTTTTATAGCAGCAGTTGTAGGTGTCTTGGGTTTTATAGCGCGTGAATTAACAGCAGAAAACCCTGTAGTAGATTTAAGAATATTAACGAAACGAAATGTCGCCATTGGTACTCTAATGAATTTTCTGCTCGGGTTTATTTTATTTGGTACAGTATTCGTTTACCCTATTTATTTCCAGCGCTATCTTGGCTTTACCGCACAGCAAACGGGTGCTTTGTTTATTCCTGGTGCCATGACAAGTGGATTCCTGATGCCAATGATTGGTATAATGCTTTCCAAAGGTGTACCTCCAAAATTTATGATTACCGGTGGATTCCTCATAACAGCTGTCTTCTCTTTTTGGTCGTCCATGATTTTTACTACAGGTACCGGACAGGAATTCTTTTTCTGGCCATTATTGATTAGAGGTATTGGAATGGCCTTGTTGTTTGTGCCTTTATCTAATATGACCTTAGGTGGCTTGCAGGGAAAAGATATAGGCCAGGCGAGTGGTTTATCTAATATGATTCGCCAGATTGGAGGTTCCATCAGCGTTGCTTTGATTAGTGTACTTTCAGAACGAATAACTGCTCAGCATCGTGCAGATATCTTACTACACGTAACTCCCGATAATCCTCTTTTACAGCAACGTATGGCAGGTGCAACAGGTGCAATGCTGCAACATACTTCGGATATTTCAACTGCCACCACACAGGGCTATGCTTTGTTAGATTTTACTATCAATAGGCAGGCGTCTATTCTTAGCTATATCGACTTGTTTCAGTACATGTCTTTATTTATCTGTTTATCTGTCCCATTTGTATTACTTGCTAAAACCTATAAGCTTGGTGCTGGTCCGATGAGCGATGCGCACTAATTTTTATTTTTATAGTATACTTTTTTGCTTTTTACATTTTAGTATTTACTTTTGAATATGATGTATACCGCCGAAATAAATATAATGCCACTAAAGGAGCTATTAGATCCACAGGGAAAAGCCGTAGAAAGCAGTTTAAATAAACTGGAATTCAAAGCTTCTAATGTTCGTATAGGTAAACATATCACGCTGAAAATTGAAGCAGAAAGCAAAGAGTCAGCAACAGAACAGGTAAAAGATGCCTGTAAGAGATTACTCCATAATCCTGTTATGGAGTATTTTGAATTTATCATCCACGAATAATTCTCCCGCTCTACTTTTTCTAAATTTATTATTCTTTCCCTTGTTGTGGACTGTCCTATTGTCCCTAACATATGCTTTTTAAAGTATGTACTAATAAGCATGTCACAAAATATACTAATTCGACATTTTATTCCGAAAGAATTGGCTGCATATTTACAGTACCAAATGAGGATAGAAACATAGAAACCCAAAAGAAACATAAATCCTCAGAAACAAACCCCGAAAGGAAACTAAAACCCAAGAAACATTAAAACCCCCTAAAAGAGCAACACAACGTTGCTCTTTTTTATTTAATCAATATTAGGTTTTTTGCGGCTTTTTCTTGGCTGCAGGAAATAATATATTATTGAGAATAAGCCGGTAGCCTGCAGAATTAGGATGTAGCCTAAGTTCTGTTTTTGGATCTCCTACCCGATGCTGATAATCTTCCGGGTCATGGCCGCCATAAAAGGTCCATGTGCCTTTACCATAGGTGCCATGAATATATTTAGCTTCGTTTAAACTTTTATTTTCTCCCAATATTAATACGTCTGATTTTATATACTGCTTTTTATAGGCTGTGGTTTGCCCCATAAATCCTTTTACCAACTTTTCATGATCTTGTGTAAGCATAGATGGTATCTGATCCCACTTGGCAGAAAAATCAAATAGGGAGAAGTAATCTATATTTTCTTCTATCTGCCTTACCTGCGGTACATCGATGGAAGAGAACTCATACTCATAAGGATTTGTACTAATGGTATAATCCTTAAATGCAAATCCCTTGCTGTAGTCTAATTTACGCTGTGCATCTGGGTCTATTGCATCGTAGTCAAATTGCGGTGGACAAATATCAATGCCTTCTGCAGCAAGTGCAATATCATACGAGTCGGTAGCTGAGCACATGGCAAACATAAATCCTCCACCCATCACAAAGTCTTTTATTTTTTTAGCTACTGCAAGTTTTTCTTCTGATACTTTATTGAAGCCTAAATTTTTTGCTCTTTTTTCGTAATCGGCTACTTGCTTCTGATACCAATCTGCAAACTGATAAGCTCCCCAAAATCTTCCGTATTGTCCTGTAAAGTCTTCATGATGCAGGTGCAGCCAATCGTATAAATGTAATTCATCATCTAAGATTTCTTCATCATAGATTACTTTGTAAGGTATCTCTGCATACTCTAAAACAAGGGTTACCGCATCGTCCCATGGATTATTGGTTTTTGGAGAATATACGGCTACTTTTGGCGGCTTCTCTAACCTTACTGCATCCATATTTACTTCTGGGTTGGCAATGTCCTGTAATATCTTACTCATGCTGGCATCAGCAATGGTTTCAAATTTTACATTACGAATAAGGCACTCTTTTTCAAGGTTTTTGTCATACGGAAATGCAAAGCTTCCACCACGGTAATTAAGTAGCCAGTCTACAGGTATATTTTTAGTCAGCATCCAATAGGCAATTCCATAAGCTTTTAAATGATCAGTTTGAACCTCATCCATTGGTAAAAGGATAAAAGACGCCCTTATAGGTAGCGTTATAAATAGTAAAAGAGCAAGTATTATACGGTTCATCCAATCTGCTTTCAATTGTGCTATTAAAAATACTATAAAAAGTGTTTCCTATGCATTAAAAATAAAAAGACCTCACGAAGAGTGAGGTCTTATATACAGAGCAATACTTATGGATTACATATTGCTGATAATCGCGTCTCCAAATTCAGAGCATTTTAATAGCGTAGCTCCTGGCATCAAACGATGGAAATCGTATGTAACGGTTTTTTTCTCTATAGATTTCTCCATTCCCTTTACAATAAGGTTTGCAGCTTCCAGCCATCCAAAGAATTCAAACATCATCACACCAGATAATATCACAGAGCTTGGATTTACTTTATCCTGATCAGCATATTTTGGTGCTGTACCATGCGTAGCTTCAAAAATAGCCATGCCTGTTTGGTAGTTAATATTAGCTCCCGGAGCAATACCTATTCCACCTACTAATGCTGCTAAAGCATCAGAGATATAATCTCCATTCAAGTTTAATGTGGCTACCACATCAAACTCATTCGGACGCAAGATAATCTGCTGTAAAAAGTTATCTGCTATAGCATCTTTTACGATAAGCTTGCCTTCGGACTCTGCTTTTTTCATGGCAGCGTCTGCTTGCGCTTGTCCTTCTTCCGCTAAAATTTTATCGTATTGTGGCCAGGTAAATACTTTATCACCAAACTCTCTTTCCGCTAATTTGTAACCCCATTCTTTAAATTTACCTTCTGTAAATTTCATGATATTGCCTTTGTGCACTAAAGTAAGGCTCTTGCGATTTAGTCTTATCGCAAATTCTAATGCGGCACGCACTAATCGCTCAGATCCTTCTAATGATACTGGCTTGATACCTAGTGAAGAGGTTTCAGGAAAACGAATCTTATCGCCTACATTCATTTCTGTTTGTAAGAAGTGTAGTAATTTCTTACACTCATCAGTTCCCTGTAACCATTCAATACCTGCATAGATATCTTCAGTGTTTTCTCTGAAAATAACCATATCTACTTGCTCAGGTACTTTGGAGTTAGAAGGTACACCATCAAAATAACGTACAGGTCGAACGCAGGCATACAAATCTAATAACTGACGTAATGCCACATTGAGTGACCTGATACCGCCACCAACAGGGGTAGTTAAAGGTCCTTTGATAGCAATTTTATTTTCTTTAATGACTTCTAAAGTTTCATCTGGTAACCAGGATCCGGTTTGTTTATAAGCCTTCTCTCCGGCAAGTACTTCTTTCCAATGTATTTTGCGTTTTCCGCCGTAAGCCTTTTCTACGGCTGCATCCAATACTTTTACAGAAGCACGCCAAATATCGGCGCCCGTTCCGTCACCTTCAATAAAAGGTACAATAGGTTCATCCGGCACATGCAAGTGCCCGTCTTTCATGGTAATAGTTTCTGCTGACATATTAATTTTTTAGCGATGGCAAATATACATATTCTTACCTGTTTTAACACCCTAAATACCACATAGTTTATTTAACAAATGTGAAAATAGATGCACTCTGCTTAAGCATGCCGTATTTGCTGTAGAACACGCTAAAAATCTTTACCTTTGCAGTATGCAGAATCCCAATTTAGACGCCAGCGGTGATTTTCTCTCTAAATCAGAGAAAGAACTGGAAAAAGTATTGCGTCCTCAGGCATTTGAGCAATTTGCAGGACAACCGCAGATTGTAGAAAACCTGCACATTTTTATACAGGCCGCTAAACAAAGGGATGAGGCTCTGGACCATGTGCTTTTACATGGCCCTCCCGGTTTAGGTAAAACTACCCTTTCTAATATTATCTCCAATGAATTGGGTGTAGATATGAAAACTACTTCTGGTCCGGTATTGGAGAAACCCGGTGATCTTGCCGGTTTGCTCACAAACCTTCAGCCGAATGATGTTTTATTCATTGATGAAATTCACCGACTCAATACCACCGTGGAAGAATATTTATATTCAGCTATGGAGGATTATAAGATTGATATCATGATTGATAGTGGTCCGAGTGCCAGAACCATACAAATTACTTTAAACCCATTTACGCTCATCGGGGCAACTACACGTTCCGGTTTGCTTACTGCGCCTTTGCGTTCGCGTTTTGGTATAACTTTCCGTTTAGAATATTATACTGCAGAGGTTTTAAAAAATATAGTTAAGCGTTCAGCCAGTATTTTAAATACAGAAATTGATGAGAAGGGGGCTATGGAAATCTCTAAACGTAGCAGAGGAACTCCACGTATCGCCAACGCGTTATTAAGGCGCGTAAGAGACTTCGCTCAGATAAAAGGAAATGGAAAGATTGATTTGGAGATAGCAAAATATGGCCTCGAAGCACTTAATGTAGATGAACATGGATTGGATGAGATGGACAATAAAATTCTTTCTGCCATCATAGAAAAATTTGCCGGTGGTCCGGTGGGTTTAACAACTATAGCTACTGCGGTAGGAGAAGAATCGGGTACTATTGAAGAAGTATATGAGCCGTTCTTAATTCAGGAGGGTTATTTAAAACGTACACCTCGCGGAAGAGAGGCAACACCTAAGGCTTATGGACATATTGGTAAGGTGCCTCCAATGCAATCCGGTACTTTATTTTAGAAGTAAGGTTTTTATCTAACTATCAAGTAGTAGTTGTATTCTTCTTGGTGCGGTTGTTACGCATGGAGAAAAGCACATAAGTTACAATAACCGTACTGAGTCCAATCCATTCCAGAAAAAGGAGTTGTGGTATACAGGATATCAAAAATAATACGCGATATTTATTTTCTTCCCAGCTTAAAGGCCTACCTTTCATACTAAATAGCGGAACTTCTGCTACCATTATGTAAGATGTAAAGAAAGTAATAATTACTAATCCGTAGGAGCTGAAAATAAAAGGAGGTACATTAAACCCATCCAGATAATATTTTCCATATAACCCAAGAATCAATATAGCAGCTGCCGGTGTTGGGAGCCCGATAAAATGTTCCTGCTGTCTGCTGTCAATATTGAAATTAGCCAATCGCAAACAAGCAAATACAGGATATATCAACGCAATAGACTTTAGGAATCTGCCAAAGATTTGAGTATCGTAAATGGAAATACTGCCAAAGATTTTGTAAAGCATAACACCTGGTAATACACCGAAGGTCACCATATCCGCTAAAGAATCCAGTTGTGCTCCCAGATCTGATTTTACATTCAATATCCTCGCCGCAAAACCATCCAGGAAATCCGCCAGTAATGCAATGCCAATAAATAAAGGCACAAAAACAGCTCTCTCCGGAGTGAAACAAGCTATTATACCCAAACAACCGCATACCAAATTTAGTAGGGTGAGTGCATTAGGAATATGTTTTTTCATTTGCAATCCTTTATATAGCTACAAGTTATGTAAATAATTTAATATTTAGATTCTTTAAATAGTAAATAAGTTTAGGATAGGAATTCAGAAGATTTATTAAGAGATCTTACATCTTACTTCACTTTCTCTCGTTCGCCTAGAATAACAATTCTTCCGGTTTTAAATTTATCCAAGGTAAACCGGTCATAAGATCCTGGAGGATAATTGCCATTTCCTGTAAGGTATTTAACAATCAGTATGCGTCTGTCGCCCAATTCCCCATTAATTATTTGTTCCTTGCCGTTGCAGTCGGACTCGAGCCACCATAAAATATCAAATGGAGCAATACCATGCGCCTGAAACTTTCCTGTGCGGCCATTTTCACTTTCCGTTGCATCTAATTGGACAACGGGTTCTCCAACTTTTTTTGTCCCCCAGAATACCGGCTCGTTGCCCGGGTATTCGTATAGTCCAATAAATTCGCTGTTGGCAGGGGCTTTAATGGCACAGTAATTATTACTATTAATTGTAAAGGAGAGGTCTTTCTTTTTGGGCGTTTCTGCCTTAGGCGTTACGGTAGCCTGTGTTGTATTTTTTGGCTTGGTTGGCATAGAAAGCACTTTAGCTTTTGCTGCATCAAATTCAGCCGCAGTGAGTATGCCTTTTTGTTTGAGTGCATACAGTCTGTTGATTTCATCTGCCAGCGAACCATTATTCGAGATGCCTGAAGTAACAACTGTTTTTTGTGATTGCTCATCCTGGTTCTTTTTAGCCTGAGCAATTATGTTTTTAGCCCTTTGTGAAAATATGGAGTTGGGATGTGCAGCCAGAAAATCCGTATTGCTCATCGACTTAAGATCTTTTAATTCCTGAGCGGCTTGTTCAGTAGTAAATAGTCCTTTTTCCTCACACAATAAATTGTAGAGCTTAATAAGAAGCTGAACCAGAAGGGGCAGTGAGTTTGTTTGGATAGATTTCTTATTTTTCACAGGAGCAAAAAAAGACAAACTGCTAAAATCAGCGTTTACTTTTTTCTCTCCTTCTACCCGGTATCCTTTTAATGAAGCATTTGGAAATCCTAAAGTAACACCGCAAATAGAACTGTCGTTATAGTATCCCCAAAATATATTCTTTGCAGTAGTTAAGTCTATATTTTCTAAGCCTCTGGAGTAATATTCAGCATCTGCTCTCTTTTTGCTGCTCATTGTTTTATAAGCAAGATGGCTATCTACTGTTATTCCAAAATTATCCTCAGGGAAATTATAAAATGTAGTGTCGTAATTGGTAACTATTCTGCCGGAGTCATTCTTTCGGGTGTATTTCCCTTTGACCCCTATATTATTAATGGTAGTCTGCATTTTTCGGATTGCTAATGAAATAGAATCCAGCGTTTTATATGAAATGCTTTGTTGTGCATAAAGCCCAAGAGGAAGACTTAAAAGTAGATTGCTAAATAGTATAATAAATATTCTTCGTCTCATTATCTGATTTTATTTTCTTGAAGATGGATATCTGTTATTATATATAATTCTATGATTTTGTGTTATCAAAGTATTGTTTTCAAGATATTTTAAAAGTAATTTATTTCTATACTAAAGATACCATTATTAGGAATTTTCTATCCAGGATATTCTATCTTTTTTAATAAGTTCTATGGATTCTATCTCTTTCTTGTATCTCAATAGGTAGAACGTTTTTTATGCTGGTTAAGATTTATGGAAGTGCTGTTTTTGGGGTAGATGCGGTTACGATTAATGTGGAGGTAAATGTGTGTCAGGGTAGTCAGTATTTTCTGGTCGGACTCCCGGATAGCGCCGTTAAAGAAAGCTGGAGTAGGGTAGAGAGCGCCTTGCGTATAAATGACTATAAGATGCCAAGAATACGGATTATCGTAAATCTTGCTCCTGCAGACATACGCAAGGAAGGCTCTGCCTATGATTTACCTATTGCTATTGGGATACTAGCTGCTTCCGGTCAATTAAAAAATGACAACTTAATGAGGTATATTATTATGGGGGAGCTGTCGCTGGATGGTGAGCTACAGCCCATAAAAGGAGCGTTACCAATAGCGATACAAGCACTGAAAGAAGGCTTTGAGGGAATTATTCTTCCCAAACAGAATGCCAGTGAAGCAGCTATTGTAGATGGATTAAAAGTGTATGGTGTAGCACATCTTGATGAGGTAGTGGATTTTTTGTCGGGAGAAAAATACCTTGAGCCTACACAGGTAGATGCTTCTCTAACAACAGCATTAAGTGCAGATGGCATAGCGTTTGATTTTAGTGATGTCAAAGGTCAGGAGAATATTAAGCGTGCATTGGAGATTGCTGCAGCAGGCGGGCACAATGTAATTTTGATCGGTCCGCCGGGTGCCGGTAAAACTATGCTTGCAAAGCGTATGCCTACCATTCTGCCGCCTTTGTCCTTGCAGGAGGCGTTAGAGACCACTAAGATTCATTCTGTAGCAGGAAAGCTAAAGCAGGATGGGGCATTGTTTTATCAGCGTCCCTTTCGCTCTCCACATCATACAGTATCAGATGTTGCATTGGTAGGTGGAGGTAGCCATCCGCAACCCGGAGAAATTTCCTTGGCACATAATGGTGTTTTATTTCTGGATGAGTTGCCTGAATTTAAACGAGCAGTATTAGAAGTCATGCGACAACCGATGGAAGAGCGGAAAGTAAATATTTCGAGAGCGCGCTATTCTATAGACTATCCTGCCAATTTCATGTTAGTGGCCAGTATGAATCCTTGCCCGTGCGGATATTATAATCATCCTGAAAAAGATTGTGTTTGTGCTCCTGGAGTAGTTCAGAAATACCTTACAAAAATTTCAGGGCCATTATTGGATAGGATTGATCTGCATGTGGAGGTTACGCCAGTTAATCTGGAAGATTTGTCTTCAAAGCGTTTATCTGAGAAAAGTATAGATATTAGAAAACGAGTTGAAGAAGCAAGAGCGATTCAGGAAAATCGGTTTAGGGGATCGGCTATTTATTGTAATGCTCAGATGCCAACAAGTCTTACGAGAGATCTTTGTCTCTTAGATGCTACCTCTCAGCAATTACTGAATACTGCCATGAAAAAATTAGGATTATCAGCACGTGCTTATGAACGTATTATTCGTGTTTCCCGTACCATCGCTGATTTAGCAAAGAGTGAAGCGATAAAGTCAGAACATCTGGCAGAGGCTATTCAGTACAGGAGTCTTGATAGAGAGGGTTGGGCAGGGTAGTTGTTAATTAACACCCGTTGAGTATTTATGAGTTGTGCTCTATCTCTAAAGCTTAAATTTGTCTAAACATCTGTTATGCTCAGTGATTTTCTACAACCTGTAAATACCCAGCTGCTGGGAAAGTATTATGATACGAATCCCTATGTTAAGGAGTACATACACTTATATCAGCAGTCACAGCATCTGGATGGTTATAGTGTTGCCTTACTGGGTGTAGAGGATTTTAGAGGTTATCTGGAAAATATAGGAACAGAAAAAGGTCCGGATGAAGTGCGAAAACAACTGTATCAGTGTTCGGCATTTACGAATGGCATAAAGTTGCTGGATCTTGGAAATATAAAAGCAGGGGCTACCTATATTGATACGCTCGTGGCTTTGGTAGAAACATTACAGGAGTT
>CANHGL010000009.1 GCA_947460245.1 Sphingobacteriales bacterium | reverse complement strand
TATCGCACCTATTATATTCTCCACAGACAATAAATCCTATCTTTCTTGCAAATGTGCAGATGGATGGATAGATATCCTCGAGCTTCAATTGGAAGGTAAAAAGAAAATGCATGTGCAAGAATTCCTGAGAGGCTATACCTTTAAATAACAATAATAGATATCACTATTAATTAAATTATCCTATGTTTACCATATTACGCAGATAAGTTGTTTACTTTTAATCTAAAATAAGTTCAATGGCAGATACTACAAAAAAACCAGAAGCCAAGATAAGAAAGGTCAATTTTAAGTTTGAGAAGCCTTTCCCTAAACATTGGTATAATGACAATCCTATTGCAACACACTTCATGAATGCGCAGCATCTCGCATTCCCGGATGGAGAAAAATTCTTCATCAGAAGCGTCAAGGCATTTGCAGATATCTATAAAAATGATACTGAATTAAAGACAAGAGTCGATAATTTCATCGGACAGGAAGGTACCCACTATGCAGAACACCAGAAATTCTGGGATATTATGGAATCTCAAGACCTAAAGCCTATGAAATTTGTAGATTTCTTCAGAGCAACGGCATGGAATGGGTTAGAAAGCTTTGTAAGGAAATCCTTAAAAAAAAATAGATTAGGTGATAAACTTGCACTAAGCGTTACTGTTGGACTAGAACACTATACAGCTATGCTGGCAGAAAGTGGGATATTAAACAAGGACATTACAAAAAATATGCCTGAAGAAATGAAAGATCTTTTTATGTGGCATGCTGCTGAAGAGATAGAGCATAAAGCAATCCCATTTGATGTCTTAAAAAAAGTTGATGACAGCTATGCGCTTCGTGTTGGAGGTATGGCAGTAGCTACTTGGGGTCTATGGTTTTACTTAGCTGCAGGAACAGTAGTGCTTACACATCAGGACGAAGACATAAAAAGAAAGGATATACCTAAACATTTAGTTAGCTTTTTGACCAATTTCAATAAGTCATTTGGAGGAACGATTACTGAGCAATTCTGGCAATATTTCAAAAAAGACTTCCATCCGGATCAGATAGACAATTACCATTTGGCAGAAGAATTACTCAAGGGAAAGAACTATGCTTAGCATTAATTGAGCTTTATTCTGATAGACTTTCAAATGGGCTTAAGCTGAATGAAATAAATTCACCTTAGTTTTCCTACTTTTACAAAAAATATTGAATTGTCGTTTTCTGATAAAATAATATTTATTGTAGGTAATTCCAGAAGTGGCACTACTATGATGTTGAGAATACTCAACAAGCATCCACAGCTTATGGTACTCAACGAACTTCATTTCTTTGAGCAACTTTGGGATCCACAAGAAAAAAATAAAATCTTAGAAATTAATAAGGCTGTAGAATTAGCCTCAAAATTGCTTTTAACACAACGTGTTGGGTATATGACACATGACCAGAATTATAAAAAATTCTATAATGAAGCATCTGATCTGATAAATACAATTCCAAAAATTAAGCTTACATCTGAAAACATATTCCATGCCTTTATTCATCAGGAAGTAATCCTTAATGGCAAAAGTATCATCTGTGAGAAAACACCACAAAATGTTTTTTATCTCAAAGAAATATTTGAGCTCTATCCAAATGCAAGAGTAATTAATATGGTGAGAGACCCAAGGGCTATATTATTATCTCAAAAGAATAAATGGAACAGAAGGAATCTTGGAGGTAGTTACATGACACTAAAAGAAGCCTTTCGCCTCAGAGTTAATTACCACCCAATAACATTAAGCAATCTCTGGAATGCAGCTATACGCGCAGCACTCCAATTCAAAGAAGACAACAGAGTATATACCGTAAGATTTGAGGATCTGTTAGAATCGCCTGAAAATACTATAAGAAATATATGCCACCATATTGGAGTGACTTTTGATACGAATATGATGAATATCACACAAGAAAGCTCCTCTAATGAAAAAGACAGCACTGAGATTGGCTTCAAAAAAGAAAGAGCCAGTAACTGGAAGTTGGGTGGACTTAATACAACTGAACAATGGATTTGTCAGCAACAATGCAGACAATATATGACATACTATAATTACACCCTCGATTCTATTCGTCCGAATATAGCATTGTTATGTTTTTACTACATTAGCTTTCCAGTAAAAATTGCTTTTGCATTACTACTAAATCTAAATAGAATGAAAAATGTAATAGGAACATTAAAAAGAAGATTGCAATAAAAGTATAAACCATGTTTAGTAAACAGCATCTTTTTAACCTTGATTTTATAGCTGCAAATAACTTTGATACTATTATTAAAGATATTATCAAGAATCCTACACCTACAGATGCTTTTCCTGCAGTAATTACACCGAATGTGGACCTTACTGTACATCTCAATAAAAATAAAAATTTACTGAATAGCTATAAAAATGCAAGATTCATTTTGCCAGATGGATTTCCCATAATAATTTTTAGTAAACTATTAAATAAGCCACTGAAGAAAAGATTGGCAGGCAGCGACTTGTTTCCATTGATTTGGAAAGCAAGTATACAGCACAATAAGAAAGTATTGTTAATTATCCCAAATCATTCTATACAAAAAAAACTAGAGTCGGAATACCCTACCGCAATGTTTTATATTCCTCCATTTTTTGAAGCAAGTGCGGAAAATATAGGAATAGAATCTGAGAAAATATACTCTCTAATCTTTGAACAAAAACCGGATTTTGTATTCATTGGACTACGTTTTCCAAAACAAGAATTGATAGTAATAAACCTACATAAAAAAATAAAAGAAGCATCAATAGAAATGCCCCTATTCTTTAACCTCGGTGCTTCTTTCGAATTCTATACCGGCAGTAAAAAAAGAGCACCTCAATGGATGCAACAGACAGGATTGGAATGGCTACATAGGTTTCTAAGTGAACCTAAAAGAACCTTCAAGAGGTACTTTTGGGATGACCTATATATATTCATTTTATTCATTAAGGAGTTTTTTGGAAAATAAAACTTGTTATGTTTATAACTATCTCAAAATAACCCGTATCGTTTGCGGGCAGTCCACATTAAATAATTTTCAATACCTTTGTACAGATGCGCATATTTAACAACATACTAGAAACTATTGGAAATACGCCTATAGTTCGGTTAAACAAATTAACCAGTCATATACCTGCAACAGTTTGTGTAAAAATTGAGTCTTTTAATCCGGGTAATTCCATAAAAGATAGAATGGCGGTAAAAATGATTCTGGATGCTGAAATAGATGGTCGACTACAACCTGGTGGTACTATCATTGAGTGTACCAGTGGAAACACAGGCATGGGTTTAGCTATGGCAGCCTGCATAAAAGGCTACAAGTGCATCTTTACATCTACCGACAAACAATCTAAAGAAAAATTTGATATCCTCCGCGCATTAGGAGCAGAAGTTATTGTGTGTCCCACTAATGTAGAACCGGAAGATGAAAGATCTTATTATTCTGTAGCCAGAAGATTATCTAAAGAGATCCCTAACTCTGTATGGATGAACCAGTATGATAATCTTTCCAACAGACAAGCGCACTATGAAAGTACAGGGCCGGAAATCTGGAATCAAACAGATGGAAAAATTACACATTTCGTAGTAGGTATCGGAACAGGTGGCACAATAACAGGAACATCAAAATTTTTAAAAGAAAATAATCCTGCTATTAAAAGCTGGGGTATTGATTCCTATGGCTCTATACTAAAACAATACAAAGAGACAGGCACCTTTGATCCAAATGACATTCACTCTTATGTCACAGAAGGTATAGGTGAAGACTTCATACCTGAGAATTACGACTTCTCTCTAATAGACTTTATAGAAAAAGTCACCGATAAAGAAGCTGCATTAATGCAGCGAAGACTTGCGAAAGAAGAAGGTATATTTGCTGGAAATTCAGCTGGGTCTGCAATACAAGGACTCATACAACTACACGAAAAATTTCCTCTACAAAAAGAAGACCTGGTGGTAATTATACTTCATGACCATGGCTCCCGCTATGTAGGCAAATTCTTTAATGACGACTGGATGAGGGAGAAGGGTTATTTATAGATGAAACAACTGTAATGCTTTTTACAGATTTGCAAAGTTTACATTACACATATCTTGATATACTACTCTGGATATTTCACTAATTACAGAAGGTATTTTCTTTAAATCTTTTCCATCTGCCATAACCGTAAGCAGATAAGCACTGTTATTTAAAAATATAATTGCAGATTCACTTAAATTCTGATTATCAGTAAATCCGCCCTCACCAAATTTATGTATCACCTTGCAGCCAACAGGAATTCCTGCTAAAATACCTTTTGTAAAATCAGAGGTGCTTAATAATTTTGTACAATATTCTGAGTCTTCTATACTTAAATAAGATGCATTGTAAAGCACCTTCATGAATTGAGAATAATCTTTAGCAGATATTGGATATTGTCCCTTACTAAGATCTGGTTTACCTAAACCTAAATCTGTAAAAACTTTATTAAATACATTAGGATTTATTAACTCACCCAATAAAAGTGTAGCTTGGTTATCCGAGTATACAATCATATACTTGAGTAGCTCTTTAACTGTGTAAGTATTACCTAATTTTATGCAATTAGATAAATAAATCGGATTCCTATCTGTAATAAACGTTTTATTATATTGTATTTTTTTATAAAGAAATCCTGGTGAAATTTCATTCATACGCATAATAGCAATTAGTTCAGGAACCTTTAATAAAGATCCTGGATAGTATTTTTTACTATCCCCTATGGAAATCCAATTGCCTTTAGTAAACTCTCTTAAATAAACAGAAGCTGAAGTTATTGAGCCTTCATTTATATTTGAAGTAATAATTTGCTCAATTTTTGGCTTGATAAACACTAAAGTATTTGACTGAAAATTTGGCTCTGCATATAATAAGGGCTTAATGAACTCATAACCATCAAGTCTTGCTAAATTATAATTAAAATCATCCTCATGCTGGACTGATTCATTAGAAACAGCAATAGGATTTTTATATTTACAAATATAAGTGAATATAGAGAATGAGATGAATGCAGTTAAAATAACTGAAACACCCAAAGTAAGGAGGGAAACATTTTTACTTAACATATAAAATACTGTCGTTTACGCGACTCTAAAAATACAACTTAATCTGTTAAATACGCATTTAAAAAAAATAAAACCTTCTACCTATGTTGATAAAATAATTTTAACATTATTATTACAATTAATATGCAACCTCAAAAAATCATATCTCTTGTCCCATCTATAACCCAATTACTGTTTGATCTGGGTCTACAAGAACAGATTGTTGGCAGAACAAAATTTTGTATTCACCCTGCCGATAAAATAAAAAATATTCCAACGATAGGTGGTACTAAAAATTTAGACTTAAAGAAAATAATAGCACTAAACCCAGACCTAATATTTGCTACCAAAGAAGAAAATGAAAAAGCACAAGTAGAAGAATTACAAAATCAGTTTAATATTTATATCAAAGACGTCTGCAATTTGGAAGATAACTATAACATGATTTCAGATATTGGAAAACTAACGCATACGGAAACAAGAGCAGACGCAATCATACTAAAGACAAAAGATAATTTCAAAAAACTAAAGGAAATCAGCAACAAACCAGTAACAAACAAAAGAGCGCTCTATCTTATCTGGAGAAAACCTTATATGACAATTGGAAGTGATACTTTTATTCACTCTATGATGGAATCAATAGGACTAGAAAATGTATTTGGAAATTCTATACGTTACCCTGTAATAGATAACTTATCCCTAGTTAAAGACATGGATATCCAGTTAGTATTACTTTCCTCAGAGCCTTATCCTTTTAAAGAAAATCATATCGCAGAAATTAGAATACAACTCCCCGCAGCTAAAATTCTTTTAGTTGATGGCGAATACTTCTCTTGGTACGGTAGCAGAATTATGGAATCTCCGGAATATTTTGAAAAATTATTACAACAAATTGACTAATCTATTGTTAGGTGAATATGAAATATATTGCATTATTCCTTATCACCTTAACTGTCTTCTTAACGTTAGACATGATTTGGCTGGGCGTAGTTGCCAAAAATTTTTACAGGCAAAAACTTAGTTTTATTTTTACCGGTGAGGTTAATTGGACAGCAGCATTAGTATTCTATGCTATCTATGTCTTAGGTATACTCTATTTCGCTGTTTATCCTGGACTTTTATCTGGTAATTGGAAATTGGTATGTATTAATGGCTCCATACTTGGATTGCTTTGCTATGCCACCTATGATTTGACTAATTTAGCCACTATTAAACAATGGCCATTTAAGGTTGTATGGGTTGATATCTTATGGGGTACTCTCCTAACGGGTAGCGTTGCATTGCTTTCCTACTTCATTGTTAGCTATTTTTTTAAGTTTAAATGATATTTTAGCCTTCACCTTTGCAATCTTTTGACGTAATTAAGTACAATTACTTATCTTTGTTTTAAGGCTAAAAAATATATAATGAGCAAAATTGCATCCCTGCTCGGAGAACAAAGAGCAAACTACCTGTTAGAACATCAGTGTAAAACCATAGATAAATCACTTTTACACCTACCCTCCTCAGATTTTATTGAAAAAACCTGGATTCAAAGCAATCGTAATCCTCAGGTTCTTAGGAGTTTACAGCAAATCTATAATACTGGAAGATTGGCTAATACAGGCTATGTATCTATTTTACCAGTAGATCAAGGTATAGAGCACTCTGCTGGAGCCAGCTTTGCTCCAAACCCTATCTATTTTGATTCAGAAAATATTGTAAAACTTGCCTTGGAAGGTGGCTGTAATGCCGTTGCATCCACTTATGGGGTTTTAGGTTCTGTAGCTCGTAAATACGCGCATAGAATTCCATTTATCGTAAAAATAAATCATAACGAATTTTTATCCTATCCAAATTCTTTTGACCAAATCATGTTTGGCACTATTAAAGATGCCTGGAATATGGGTGCTGTCGCTGTAGGTGCTACTATTTATTTTGGATCACCAGAATCCAGAAGGCAAATAGTAGAAGTGGCTAAGGCTTTTGAATATGCACATGAATTAGGTATGGCTACTATACTTTGGTGCTACCTGCGCAATAATGACTTCAAAAAAGATGGAATAGACTATCACACTTCCACCGACTTGTCCTCTCAGGCAAACCATTTAGGAGTGACAATTCAGGCAGATATCATCAAACAAAAACTACCTACCAATAACGGCGGATATAACGCCTTAAAGTTTGGTAAAACGCATGCAAAAATTTATTCTGAACTCACCACAGACCACCCAATTGATTTAACCCGCTATCAAGTAGCCAACTGCTACATGGGTCGTTCAGGTTTAATCAATTCTGGGGGTGAAAGCAAAGGCCAGACTGATTTGATTGAAGCCGTAGATACTGCTATCATTAATAAACGTGCTGGTGGTATGGGACTAATCAGTGGACGTAAGGCATTCCAAAAAGACATGAAAGTGGGTATTGAACTGTTGAATGCTATTCAAGATGTTTATCTCGATAAGGACATAAGTATAGCATAAGTAATGTCGGGTACAGAGCAATGGTATTTATGGGGCTTATTTTATTATAACAAAGAAGACACCCGACTATTTGTTCCAAAACGCATCTGGTGGATGGGTTTTACGCTTAATTTTGCCAATCCACTCAGTTATATTTTCATTGCCGCCATAGCTATACTGCTTATCTGCTCAGCTTTATTGGAACAATAAATTATTTTTGAAGATGTAATCGTTGTA
The DNA here is from genome assembly GCA_947460245.1 of Sphingobacteriales bacterium. Classification (GTDB taxonomy): domain Bacteria; phylum Bacteroidota; class Bacteroidia; order Chitinophagales; family JADIYW01; genus JADJSS01. Next base: position 56,773 of record CANHGL010000009.1, on the reverse strand, counting down.
GGCTTGGCTCACCAATGGGCATAAAAAAAAGGCAAGTTACTTACAGCGCACCGCTCAACCAACTACCTTTGCTGCCTTCCGGCCCTGGAGGATTTGTCAGGAGCTGGTCGTATAAGACTTGCCCGACTTCAAAGATAGTCAAATATTCAGGATTCGCAATTAAACTTAAGGTTAAATAAGCTCAAACGATTAAAAGCAGTCAAGCAAGTGTTTAATTTTTTCTTCTTACTTTTATACCATGACAGATATTGATTTCAACCTCAATGAAGATAAAATGCGCCTTGCTGTAGATGTACTTAAGGCCAAATTAGAAAATGTTTACCTGGGTGGCGGACAGAAAAAAATCGATTCCGAACACAAAAAGGGTAAACTTACTGCAAGAGAACGCATCGACTATCTATTAGATAAAAATACCAACTTTATAGAAATAGGTGCACTGACAGGCGATGAAATGTATAAAGAGCAAGGAGGTTGTCCGAGTGGTGGTGTGGTTGTCGTTATAGGGTATGTATCCGGACGTCAATGTGTAATTGTTGCAAATGATGCCACTGTAAAAGCTGGTGCATGGTTCCCAATCACTGGAAAGAAAAATTTACGGGCACAGGAAATTGCTATGGAAAATCGGTTGCCTGTAATCTACCTTGTTGATAGTGCAGGCGTTTTTCTGCCTATGCAAGATGAAATTTTTCCAGACAAAGAAAACTTTGGACGTATTTTTAGAAATAATGCAAAGATGTCTTCTATGGGTATCCCACAAATTGCTGCCATTATGGGAAGTTGTGTAGCAGGTGGAGCATATCTTCCTATTATGAGTGATGAAAGCATTATTGTAGAAGGAACAGGAAGTATATTTTTAGCAGGCCCCTATCTGGTAAAAGCTGCTATCGGTGAAAATGTAGATAAAGAAACGCTGGGTGGTGCTGAAACGCAAACTGCGCTTAGTGGTGTATGCGACTATAAAGTGAAAGACGATAAAGAAGCACTTGACACCATCAAGCAGTTGATGAATAAGTACGGAAAAAATGAACAAGCCGGCTTTGACAGAATTAAATCTAAAAAGCCTAAGTCAGCCGATAAAGATATCTACGGTATCTATACCATGGCAACTGCAAAACCTTATGATGTTCGTGAAATTATTAAACGCTTGGTAGATGATTCTGAATTCACAGAATATAAAGAAGATTATGGTCAGACTATTGTGTGTGCTTATGCTCGCCTTGACGGATGGAGTGTAGGTATTGTTGCCAACCAACGTTCTGTAGTGAAAAATAAAAAAGGTGAAGTACAAATAGGTGGCGTTATATACTCAGATAGTGCCGATAAAGCGGCACGCTTCGTCATGCTTTGTAATCAGAAAAAAATACCTCTATTATTTCTGCAGGATGTAACTGGATTCATGGTAGGCAGTAGATCTGAAAACAATGGAATCATTAAAGACGGAGCAAAACTAGTGAATGCAGTATCTAATTCAACTGTTCCAAAATTCACAGTCATAACAGGAAATTCCTATGGTGCAGGAAATTATGCTATGTGTGGAAAAGCATACGACCCAAGACTCATTATCGCATGGCCGGGGGCTAAAATGGCCGTGATGGGTGGAGATCAGGCAGCCAGCACTATCTTACAAATACAAGTAGGTGCTTTGGAAGCTAAAGGCAAACAAATCACAGAAGAAGAGAAAGAGAAAATATTAAAAGATATCAGAGATAGTTATTTTAAAACTACTACCCCATATTATGCAGCTGCTCGCTTGTGGGTAGATGCTGTTATAGATCCATTGGAAACAAGAAAATGGATATCATTGGGTATTGAAGCTGCAAACAATGCCCCGATTGAAAAGTTTAATGTTGGTGTTTTACAAACTTAACTTACTACATACTAAATTACTTACCGAACTAATAAAATAAAATGCATAAAAAAAGATTAATAAAACTAATAAGCCTACTACTAATAATTACAGCTACTATACTCTCTTGTAAAAAAACAAGTACAGTCGACCAAGCTAAAATTGACAAGGAAATTATACAACAATATATTCGCGATAAAGGGCTAACAGCAGACTCTTCAGCTTCCGGGCTCTATTATGTAATAACGGACTCTGGCATCGGAAATGCACCTAATGTAAATTCATTTGTAACTGTTTATTATAAAGGATTTTATACCAATGGCGTAGTGTTCGATCAAACATCTGGTACAACAGCCAGCTTTTTACTAAAGAATGTTATACAAGGCTGGAAAGAAGGTATACCACTGATCAAAAAAGGCGGTAAAATCACATTACTTATTCCATCTGCATTGGGCTATGGAGCTAATGGATTTGCTTCCGTTCCTGGAAATACGGTATTGATATTTGATGTGGAACTGGTAAACTTCCAATAGCATTCTACCTATGCAACTAAAAAGAACGGTACTAACGGATATCCTGTTTCTGCTGCTCTCCTCTATGCTTTGCCATGTACTACTTTCGAAATATGGATTTAATCCTACGGATGAAGGTTTTGTATTATCCTCCTCCAACAGACTCCTGCATGGGCAAATTCCTCATCTTGATTTTTCTTCTTTAAGACCTTTAGGATATGCATTTATACATATCCCCGAACTACTCCTCTCGAAAGACTATTTTTTCTTAATCTCCAGATTTGTTTTTTGGTTGGAAAACTTATGTATCGCTTACTTATGGGTTAGATGGTTAGAGCGCATGACCATCCCTCTAAAAAATGATAGTGCAGTATTCATAGATGGCAAACTTAAATGGAGTTTTTTTTACGGTCTGGTTTTCTGTACATTTCTGTTAAACATTCACTATTTCCCATGCTCTGTATTGCATACAATAGATGGATTACTTTTTATAATGTTAGGCTTAAACCTAATAACATCAAAGAAAAAATATTCATCTCTTGGATTTCTATTTATTGGATATGCCGCATTGTGTAAACAAAACTACGTAATACTAATTCCCGCAACCTTACTATTAATTAAGCAAAAAAACTATATCCTAAATAGTTTCATGGGCATACTACCAATAGCAATCTATGTTGCTATTATAAGCTACTATGGTGGATGGACAGATTTAAGTTTACAGCTTAGCAGTCATCATGAATTATTTGAAGTTGGCATAAAGGAATACTTACTACATAGCTTCTTCTTACCTGGTATAGCATTGGGAGTACTTTGCAATAGACTAAAAATAAACTCAATACTATACATCGGATTTATACTCGCACTTTTAGTAGCACTTTTAATAACTGAACATTACCACGGCTCTATGAGCTTTTTATTTGTCGGACTATTAATTAGTGAATTTATACAAACTAAAAAAAGACCAACACAAACGTTATGGGTATGTCTCATCTTAATGTGGTCAGTTTCAATCTCTGTAGGCTATAACACACCAGCTTTATTCCTAGGCTCTTATTTTAGTCTAATGATAATAATTAAAATATTAGATGAATCTATAAAAACAAAGTTTTGGTTGGCTGGATGCTTACTAATTATCACTGCATCATTTTATGCACGAACACAACACATCTATAGAGACGCACCTATCCAAAAACTTACTTATAAATTAGATGGAGTAGTACAAGGTGCAAATGGAATTTATACCAATAAAAATACATATGATGTTTTAATAGAACTGGACTCCTTAAAGGAAATCAATCCAGCACTGGTTGTATTACCCGATTTTACAGCATCCAATATCTTACACAATCAAGATGGTCCATTACTAACAGAATGGCATAACGGAGCAGAGATTCCAACTGAACCAATATTAAATAAAGTAATCAATAAATTAATACAATTGAAAGATGTAAGGATTGCTGTGCCTAAATATCAAACTGCATTATTGAAAGATGGATTTAAGCCATTAGAAAACGGAGGAATGAATTACCTGATTTTACAATACGTAAAGAAACACTATAAAAAAGATAAAGAAAGTCAGTATTTTGATGTCTATAAGACACCCTGAATTACTCGCTCCATCTATACGTATCACTGTGATCTAATCCACATAAATCAATAACCCTGTCAATTACTGTTGAAGCAATTTGTTCAAAGGTCTGAGGTTTACTATAAAAGCTTGGAGATGCTGGACATATAATACCTCCGGCTTCAGTAATGAGTTTCATATTGTTAATATGAATAAGATTGTAGGGAGTATCTCTAACTACTAGTACTAATTTTCTTCTTTCTTTCAAAATTACATCCGCAGCTCTCGTAGTAAGATCATTGGAAATACCAGATGCAATCCTACCCAATGTACCCATAGAACAAGGACAAATGATCATGGTATCGTATTTGGCACTACCGGAAGCAAAGGGGGCAAAAAAATCATTCTTAGAATATGTCTGAAATGGATAATTAGTATAATCCTCATTCCCTAACTCATATTTCCAGACATCTTTGGCATTATCAGACATTACAACACCAACACTATCCAGTTGATCTTTTACCTTCAACAACTTATCTAACAATACTTTTGCATAAACAGCACCACTGGCACCTGTAATTGAAACAATAATTTTCCTTTTCATGCAATCTTAAAATTTTAAAAAAATATAGCGTTATAAATATAAAGCAAAGTAAATCAATAAATTATAATAAGGATAAAGTTAATCATAATTGCTAAATTTACAATTGGTATTAAATTTGATATTATACTAACAACTTTGCTGTTATAAAGTTATGCCCTAATATAAAAAACTGACCATGACCAGAATTCATACTCTATTTTTATTGTTTGTAATTATTCTTTCGATTAGTAATAATACAATTACTGCTGCTACCCAACTGAGTAACGTTCCGGAAGGTCAGATCAACTGGGTAAACATAGATCAGTCTATCGCTGAAACAAAGTCTTCGAACAAAAAATTCATTTTAGTTGACTTATACACTGATTGGTGTGGGTGGTGTAAAAAAATGGATGAAGGCACTTATACAGAAGCTAGCATAGTGAGCTTGATAAATGCCAATTTTACTGCCGTAAAATTTAATGCCGAACAACAAAATCCCATAGTTTTTAATGGCAAGAGTTATTCATTTTTGAAATCGGGCCCTAGAGGTACCCACCAATTAGCACTAGAATTAGGCGGTATTGGCGGTAAATTAGGCTATCCGACACTTGTTGTTTTGGATGCCAACGGAAATAAATTAGAAACTTTTCCGGGATATAAAGATGTAGAAACTATGACTGCTATTTTAAAATATTTTCAGACTGGAAGCTATAAAAATATGGATTTTCAACAATATGAATCTGGTCAATAAAAGAGTAACTATGAAATCTTATACGAAATATATTCTTTCACTATTACTGGTTCTAAGCCCTTTTATGATGTTAAAAGCAGGCCCTCCTATTGAATCAGATATAGAGAAAGAAGGTAAAATAAAATGGTTGAGCTGGGAAGAAATGGTTAAGCTAAATGAAGTTACTCCAAAAAAAATATTTATAGATTTCTATACCTCCTGGTGTGGCTGGTGTAAAGTGATGGATAGAAATACATTTGGCGATGATTATGTAGGTGAATTAATGAGCAAAGATTTCTATTGTGTAAAATTTGATGCAGAGCGAAAAGACAATATAGAATTTCAAGGTAGAACATGGACCTTTGTTCCAGGTGGCAGAAGTGGTTATCATCAATTAGCTGCTTATTTCATGCAGAATGAACTCTCCTATCCTACAATGTGTATTCTCTCCCCAAAATATGAATTGATTACTCCGCTGAAGGGCTATCTTTCCCCTCCGCAATTTGAACCTGTCATAACTTATGTTGCACAGGATTTCTGGATGCCATCTAAGGGTAAAAACTTTGAAGCGTATAAACAAAGCTATAAATCAGGCAGAGCTACTCCATGGATAGCACCTGAATAATACAAATGCTACTAAAAATCAATAAAAAGAGTTGTATTCCATACAACTCTTTTTATTTTTATAGCATGAAATATATACTTTATACTACAGTACTCTGTCTATTTTTTGGTTTCAGACCGCCTAAAAATACTGAAAATCAAATAGTGTTAGATACTCCCTTAAAAACAGAGAACTCATTACTTTGGCAAATTTCAGGAAACGACCTGGCACAACCATCTTATCTTTTTGGAACCATACACATCATCAATGCAGACAGCTATCACCTGGGAAAGAATACTCAAAAAAAACTCGAAAAATCCAAGGCATTGGTGATGGAAATGGATATCAATAATATTGATGTATCAGCTGTAACTAAACTCAGCTTACTGGACTCCAGTAAATCAGTAAAAGATTTCATGAGCGATAGTGACTTTGTAATTCTAAGAACATTTATGGTTGATTCTATTGGCATAAAACCTTACACCTTTGATATAGCCTATTGCAAGCTTAAACCATTTTACCTGGAACAGCTTATCTTTTTTCGTTACATGCATGATGCCAAGGAATCCTATGAAGAAAACCTTACTAAAATTGCACAAAACAATACCATCTCTATAGTTGGATTAGAAACTTTTGAAGAGCAGCTAAAATTCCTGGAAGGAATACCAATAGAAAGTCAGCTAAAAAGCATGGTGGAAACTATTAAAAATTATACTTCCGAAACTCAAAAATTAGATCAACTTATTAAAGATTATAGAAACCAGGATCTAAATGCATTGATGAAATCATTTGAAGACGAGGAAGATATAACTCAGACAGATAATCTTATCAAAAACAGAAATACCAATTGGATTCCTAAGGTTAAGGCATTAATAAATAGTAAGACATGTTTTATCGCTGTTGGAGCCGGACACCTGGGAGGTAAAGATGGGCTTATACAACTCCTCAGAAAAGAGGGTTATACCGTCGAGCCAATATCCATTGATAATTGATAATTAACAATAAATCGTCTTGTATTTTGTATTTTAGCAAGCTGTACAAAACAGATAACGCTGAATTATGGCAGAACTTCCAAAGATTTTAGATCATATTACTATTGAAGAGAAATGGTACAAGCATTGGCTTGACAAAAAATATTTCAAATCTACTCCGGATGAACGGGAACCCTATACTATCGTTATTCCACCGCCGAACGTTACCGGCGTATTACATATGGGGCATATGCTCAATAACACCATCCAGGATGTATTAATCAGAAAGGCGAGAATGCAGGGTAAAAATGCATGCTGGGTGCCTGGAACAGATCACGCATCAATAGCTACTGAAGCAAAGGTGGTTAATCTATTGAAGGAAAGAGGAATTAATAAAAAAGACCTCAGCAGAGAGGAATTTCTAAAATATGCCTGGGAATGGAAAGAGAAATACGGTGGTATCATTCTAAAACAACTCGAGAAATTGGGTGCTTCGTGTGATTGGGATAGAACGCGTTTTACAATGGAAGAAGACCTCAGTGCTGCTGTAATCGAAGTATTTATAGACCTGTATAAAAAAGGTAAAATTTATCGGGGCGTACGAATGGTCAACTGGGATCCTAAAGGATTAACCGCTGTCTCTGATGAAGAAGTTATTCATAAAGAAGTTAACTCTAAATTATACTATGTTCAGTATAATATTGCCGATAGCGCAACATCTACTGCAGAAGACTTTATAACGATATCTACAACACGCCCAGAAACTATTCTGGGTGATACTGCAATTTGTGTGCATCCGGAAGATGAAAGATATGCCCATCTAAAAGGCAAACACGCAATAGTTCCATTAATTAATCGCGTAATCCCAATTATTTTTGACGAATACGTAGATAAGGAATTTGGAACAGGGGCATTAAAAGTTACTCCTGCCCACGATATCAATGACTATCATCTTGGCATCAAGCATAATCTGGAAGTTATAGATATTCTGAATGATGACGGTACATTAAACGAAAAAGCACTATTATATATTGGCGAAGACAGGTTTACTGTTAGAAAAAAAATTGCACTAGAGCTGGAAGAGAAAGGAAATCTGATAAAGGTAGAAGAGATTAAAAACAAGGTTGGCTACTCTGAACGTACAGATGCAGTTATTGAACCTAAACTCTCGATGCAATGGTTCTTGAAAATGGATGAACTATCCAAACCAGCCTTGCAAAATGTAATGAATGATAATATCCGTCTCATTCCGGATAAATTCAAAAACACATACCGACACTGGATGGAGAATGTACACGATTGGTGTATTTCCAGACAGCTATGGTGGGGACATCGTATTCCTGCATGGTATGATGAAAAAGGCAATGTAGTCGTAGCTAAAACACGAGAAGAAGCATTGACTGTCTATCAAGAAAAATTTCCAAATCTTTCTGCCAGCTTATCTACTTTAAAACAAGATGAAGATGTTTTGGATACTTGGTTCTCTTCCTGGTTATGGCCGATTGCGGTATTTGACGGATTTAAAGAGCCTGATGGAAAAGATATAAACTACTACTACCCTACCAACGATCTTATAACTGCACCAGAAATATTATTCTTCTGGGTGGCAAGAATGATAATAGCCGGATATGAATACAGAAAGGAGAAACCATTTTCCAATGTATACCTAACCGGAATTGTTCGTGACAAGCAAGGTCGTAAGATGTCTAAATCTTTAGGCAACTCTCCAGATCCACTCGACCTAATTGCGAAGTATTCTGCTGATGGCGTGAGAACAGGAATGTTATTCTCTTCTCCAGCCGGTAATGATTTATTGTTTGACGAAAAACTATGTGAGCAAGGTAGAAACTTCACCAATAAGATATGGAATGCATTACGATTGATTAAAGGTTGGGAAATAACCGCTGAAGGAGAAAACAATAATGAAGTAATATTTATCTGGTTTGAAAATAAACTGGAATTATTAAAAGAAAACCTCGAGAAATCTTACAAGGAATATCGCTTGTCTGAGGCTTTGATGGATATCTATAAGTTTATTTGGGATGATTATTGCTCTTGGTATCTCGAGTTTGTAAAACCACCGTATGGTGATCCGATTGATAAGCAAACATATCAAAAAACGATAAGCTATTTTGAAGAGCTACTAAAGTTGCTTCACCCATTTATGCCCTTTATATCAGAAGAGATCTTTCATCAATTAAAAGAAAGGGATGAAAATACCGACATCTGCATATCAGCATATCCTGAGACAGCTCTTTATAATTCTGAAATCATTGAAGAAGGAGAAAAAATTAAAGCAGTCATTTCTGCTATTAGAGACACAAGAAATAAAAACGGTCTTTCCCCTAAACAGACATTAAAAGTATACATACAAACTAAGAATCCTTCTATCTACCATAAGTTTGCAATCGCTATACAAAAAATGGCAAATACACATGCTTTAGAATATACAGATAAGGATATAAATGATGCTACAAGTATTCTAATTCAAACCGACCAGCTCTATATCGAAACCGGTATTCAAGTAGATATAGATACTGAAAAGAATAAGATATTAGAAGAAATAGAATATTACAAAGGTTTTATAGAAAGCGTAGAGAAAAAATTAAATAATGAAAGATTTGCACAAAATGCAAAGCCTGAAATTATAGCAAATGAACGCAAAAAACTTGCAGATGGTCAATCAAAATTGAACACGCTACAGCATTCTTTAAGTAAACTTTAGAATACTAACTTTTATAGTCAGCTACAGATAGCCTCTTTTGTATAAAGCCATACTCATGTTCCTGGTTAGAGCCAATAATCACCAATTTGTCTTTGGTATATTCCTCTACCATATTTAAATACCAATCAATAGCCGAGGAGTCAAAATTAGAAGTAGGCTCATCCAATAACAGAACATCAGAGGCTGTCAATATAGCCACAGATAATTTAAGTCGCTGACGCATTCCTGAGGAGAAATTTTTTATGTATTTTTTGCGATGTGGCAACAATTGGGCAATTGATAAGAAATCCTCTCTTGTTGGAATCATCATTTTTTTAAAAGAGGCATGAAAGTCATAAAATTCCTCTAAAGTGAACTCTTCTATTAGCGAAATGTATGGCGCGGCAAAAGAAATATATTCTGCAACATCAATTGCATCTATATCTCGCTTATGTAAAACACCATACTTTATATTGCCTGAAGTGGGCATTAAGCCACCTGATATAACCTTTAACAGGGTAGATTTCCCACTTCCATTAGGACCAACAATGGCATACTTTTCACCACCTTCAAACTGATAGTTTACTTGTTTAAAGATCCATTCGAACCCATAACGTTTACTTATATTTTCAAGCTTAATAACCAATGATAGAATTTTAAAGTAAGCCGCTTAATCAATGCCTTTAATAATTCCGCGCTCTGATGATTTCACGAAGTCAAGTATATAATCTCTTAGTGGTGATGTTGAAATCTCTTCTTCAATCTTCTTCAATGCCTGAGAAGTATTCAATCCATTATTTCCGAATATCAAACGATAGATATCCTGAATCATATGTATTTCTTCTAAAGTAAAATTATTACGCTTTAATCCTACTGAATTGATACCTGCATACTGAGCAGGATTTCGCATCACCAAACAAAAAGGAGGCACATCCTTCCCTATCATACTTCCACCAGAGATAAAGGAGTGCTTTCCAATTTTTGTAAATTGGTGCGCACCACTCATGCCTCCAAAGTATGCGTAATCTTCTATGGTAACATGACCGGCGAGATTAGTGGAATTAGCGAGTATACAATGTTGACCAATAATACAATCATGCGCAACGTGAACATAAGCCATCAACATAGTATCATTGCCGACACGGGTTGTACCGGAAACTGAGGTGCCTCTGTTAATAGTAGCACACTCACGTATCAATACGCGGTCTCCAATTTCTACTGTAGAATATTCTCCTATAAATTTTAAATCCTGAGGAATAGCACCTATTACTGCTCCCGGAAAAACCTTACAATCGCTACCTATACGAGAACCTGGAAATATAGTGACGTTTGGACCTATCCATGTATTATTACCAATGATTACATCATCATAAATAGTAGTGAAATGTTCTACTATTACATGGTTACCAAGTTGTGCATTGGGATGAATGAAATTATTCAAGATTGAATTATTTTAGCAGTTAGATCAGCTTCGCAAACCATTTGATTACGAACATAGATAACTCCATGCATGGAGACGACACCTAATTTAATAGGATGATTCAAACACATTTTTATCACCATAGAATCCCCCGGAACAACAGGATGATAAAATTTGGCATTATCAATTTTTGAGAAATAAGTAAGATATTGCTCTGGATGTTCTAAATTATGCAAAGCCAGAATACCTCCTGTTTGTGCCATAGTTTCTATCTGTAACACACCCGGCATAATAGGATTATTAGGAAAATGTCCTTTAAAATAATCTTCATTAGAAGTCACATTTTTTAATCCTGTAACAGATGTAGAAGTAATCTCAAGCACCTTATCCAAGAAAAGGAAAGGCTCACGATGGGGTAGAATTTTTTTAATATCGTTCAATTCATAAACTACAGATGCATAATCTTCCGGCTTAGGAATCTCTTTAATTTTTTTAAACTCAATAACACGTTGCTTTAAAAGCTTGGCAAATGCAACATTGGAGGCATGCCCCGGTTTAGTTGCGAAAATTTTAGCTTTGAGTGGAATACCAATCAGAGCCAAATCACCTACTATATCCAATAATTTATGCCTTGCCATTTCATTGGGATACCGAAGCTGTATATTATTAACAATACCTCTTTTCGGGATAGTAGTAACATCTTGCTGAAAAATTTCTGCGATAGTCTTTGCACTTTCTTCATTGATCTGTTTTTCAGCGATTACGATGGCATTATTTAAATCTCCACCTTTGATCAAACCATGATTATACAACTGCTCCACTTCATGTAAGAAGCAGAAAGTTCTGGATGTAGAAAGTTCAGCTACAAAATCCTTTATTTCTTTAAGTTCAGCGTATTGCTTGCCAATAACCTCAGAATTGAAATCAATAAGTGTAGTTACCGAAAACTTGTCATAAGGAACAGCAAGATATTCTGCATCTTTTTCATCATCATAAAAACGTACCGTCTCCTCTAAATGAAAATATGCACGCTTAACTGATTGTTGAACTATACCTGCCTGCTCAATAAGTTGTACAAATGGAAATGCACTACCATCGAGTATCGGAATTTCCTGTGTATCTAACTCAACAATAAGATTATCTATTTCGCAACCTGCAAGTGCAGCCATGAGATGCTCAACGGTAGACACTCTTAGGCCATACCTTTCTATAGAAGTTCCTCTCTGTACATCCACTACTAAATCACAATCTGCAGGAATTTCAGGGTGTCCCTCCAAATCCATACGTTTAAAAACAATACCTGTATTTTCTATTGAAGGTTTTAGTGTAACTATACACTGCAAGCCGGTATGCAACCCTTTGCCAGAAATACTGATTGGTTTAGCTATGGTCTGTTGGAAAGGCAATAGATCAAATTAAAAAATAAAAAAAATATTTATAGCCTTGCAAAGATAATCAAATATTGAAGGATTTGGTAGCTATGCACCATTTCTGAGATTATTTAAAGCCTGCTCTAAGTCTCTGATTCTCTGCTCTAATTCAGGAAGATGCTTATAAACAACAGTAGCCTTAAAATGCTGTTTTATATCAATAGCAGGCGTACCTGATAACACTAAACCTTCCTTCTTTACATGTTGAGCAACGGCACTTTGAGCATTAATTTTGGTAAATGGCGCAACAGCTATATGACCAACAAAGCCTACCTGTCCCCCAATCATATTATGATGCCCTATTTTTGTACTACCCGATATACCGGTTTGAGCAGCTATAACCGTATGCTCACCAATTTCAACATTATGAGCAACCTGTATTAGATTATCCAATTTAACACCCTTACGAATTATAGTAGAACCCAAAGTAGCACGATCAATGCACGTATTGGCACCAATCTCGCAATCATCCTCAATAATAACATTGCCTAACTGAGGGATTTTCTTAAAAGTTCCGTCTTTATCCGGTGCAAAGCCAAAGCCATCAGATCCGATGACTGCGCCTGAATGCAGGATGCAATTATTTCCAATTATACAATCGTTATAGATGGTAACATTAGGGTAAATAATACAATTATTACCTAAACTAACTTTATCCCCAATATAAACATTGGGATATATTTTAGTATTAAAACCAATAGTATAATTTGGGGCTGTAGATGTATCGTTATGTTGAAGTTGAAATAGGGATAATACTATTGAAAATGCTGAATACGCATCATCAACCACCAGCCAATTAAAATTATATTTACCGGAAAGCGATAGATATAAATTATCTGAAATTACTATGGCACCAGCCTGTGTTTGATTTAAAAAAGGGATATATTTTTCATTACTAAGAAATGTAATGTTATCCTGATTAGCCTCTTCAATTTTTGCAGGAAAAATCACATTATGGAATTCATCACCCACAATCTTACCATGAATTTTATCTGCTATTTCTTTAAGAGTCATTTCCTAAAACTATTTTTGGTAAGCAATATAATGCCTGATTACCGGATTAGTAAGTGAGCGGATATTCCACTGCTCAGTGATATCTGTAATCTCTTTTATACTGCCATCCTTAAATCTGATATAGATATTATCCTTCTCCGGATTATAGGCATTATTCTGGGCAACACCTTTCAAAACGAGAAACTGAAGCTCAACACTATTATATTTATCTTCCATCAACTTATATTTTTCTAATACCTGTTGTTCTGTGAGAAATTCCATCTTAAATAAATTCCTGTTAATGATAGCAGTAGAAAGCGTCTTTAAAATAGAATCTTCACTCCTCATCCATATTTTCAAGGCTTGCATGATGTCATGATCATCTAACATGGTAAAAATATTAAGACTATCAGTAAAATCATCAGAAGAGATATTATTCAACAAGAAGTATTGCAAGGGCTCTGAAACTCCTATATGAAATTTTGCATCCAGTGTTTTAGCACGCAGAATAGCATTCTTCAACATCAAATCTGCAACAAGACCTGTTTTATGTAAATATACCTGCCAATACATCAGCCTTCTAGCAACAATAAATTTCTCTATTGAATAAATACCTTTTTCTTCCACAACAATATTACCATCATAAACATCCAACATATTAATGATACGATCGTAACCAATTACCCCCTCACTAACACCAGTATAGAATGAATCTCTGTTCAAATAATCCAATCTATCCATATCTAACTGGCCACTAACAAGCTGGTGTAGGAATTTTTTAGGATATTGATTGGTAAAAATTGAAATTGCCTTTGTTATAGGTGCACCAAAAATATCCTGTAGGCTGCTCATCAGAGACATAGAAATATGTTCATGATGAACACCATCCAATAAAACACCTTCCAGAGAATGTGAAAAAGGACCATGCCCTAAGTCGTGCATTAATATCGCCAATACCGCAGCCTGTGATTCGTCTTCAGTAATCTCATGACCTTTTGATTTTAAAACTTCAAGGCTTCTATACATTAAATGCATGGCACCTAAGGAATGATGGAATCTCGAGTGTGTAGCTCCGGGATAAACCAAGGAACTTAAACCCAATTGCTGAATGCGTCTTAATCGTTGAAAATAAGGATGCTCAATAACATCAAAAACAATATCATACGGAATAGAGATAAATCCGTAAACTGGGTCATTGAAAATTTTTCGCTTTAGCAATCCAAATAATTATACCACAATAATACTAAAAATAGGCGTTTTATTAATACTGAAGGCTGCTAAAGATGCAATAAAAGATAACAAAAATTAAGATTTACATGGTCTATATTTGTAATAACCCTGAATATAATCTATATCTATGCAAACCGTAAAAATCCTTTGGGCCGATGATGAAATTGACCTACTAAAACCTCAGATCATATTTCTGGAACAAAAAGGATATGCTGTTGATCCGGTAAGTAACGGCCATGATGCTTTAGATAAATGTAAAAACAACCATTATGACTTAGTTTTTCTAGACGAGCATATGCCGGGAATTTCTGGGCTGGAAACACTATCAAGAATAAAAGCGATAAACAAAGATCTTCCCATTGTGATGATTACAAAAAATGAGGAAGAAAATATTATGGAAGAAGCCATAGGCTCTCAGATTGCAGACTACCTGATCAAACCTGTAAAGCCGAATCAGATTTTATTATCCATTAAAAGAATTACTGAAAATAAAAAATTAGTTTCTGAAAAAACAGCGACCTCATATAGACAAGAGTTTCAAACCATCTCTATGGAATTGAACCAAGTAAATGATGCTGAAGCCTGGAAGGAACTCTATAAAAAACTAATCTATTGGGAACTGGAACTTGACAACTCCAATAATACAGACATGAAGCAAATATTGGATATGCAGAAAAGCGAGGCCAATAAAGAATTCTTCAAGTTTATACAAAAAAATTATATAGAATGGTTAAAAGATACCAATAAAAAAGAAAAGCCTACGCTATCACATACTTTATTCCGAGACAAAGTAATACCAAATATTAGTAATGATGCTGTTACCTTTTTTATATTGGTTGATAATTTGCGTTATGATCATTTTAAGATGATTGAAACATTAATCAAAGAAGATTTCAGGAAAGTAAGTGAAGATTGTTTCTACAGTATTTTACCGACCACAACACAATACTCCAGGAATGCAATATTTTCCGGTCTGATGCCATCCGAAATCGATAAAAAATATCCAGATAAATGGTTTTATGACGATGAGAATGCTGGGAAGAATCTGAATGAGGAATTCTTTCTCACAGAGCAGTTTAAACGACTTAATCTGAATCTTAAAACAAGCTATACCAAGATAACCAATCATCAGGCAGGAAAGGCTTTAGAAGATAACATCCTTAACTTACTCAATAACCAATTCAACGTGATAGTATATAATTTTGTAGATATGCTCTCACATGCAAGAACAGAAATGGAAGTATTAAAAGAACTGGCCAGCGATGAGGCTGCATACCGATCACTCACTATGTCTTGGTTTGATCATTCACCATTATTTAACGCATTACAGAAATTAAAAGAAAAAAAAGTAAGGATTATTATTACCTCTGACCATGGAACTATACGCGTTCAAAATCCATCTAAGGTAGTAGGAGATAAAAATACGACTACCAACTTAAGATATAAATCAGGAAGAAATCTTAATTATAATGAAAAGGAAGTCTTTTTTATTAAGAATCCGGAAGAAGCGTATTTGCCTAAATCCAACCTAAGTTCGTCTTATATCTTCGCTAAAGAAGACTACTACTTTTGCTATCCCAATAACTACAATTACTTTGTAAATTATTACAGAAATACTTTTCAACACGGAGGCGTTTCCATTGAAGAAATGATAGTACCTATTGCTATATTTGAATCAAAATAAGCAAACATGATTTTTGAGGATATCGGACTTAGAGAACTACCTGCCATTGCTGATGAAATTATTTTACTTACAGAAAAACATTCTGTCTTTTGCTTTTATGGTGACCTTGCTGCTGGAAAAACAACTTTAATCAAACATATAGGAGAAAAACTAGCACTATCTGAAAGCATATCCAGCCCCACCTACCCCATTATAAATGAATATCATTTTGATGGAAAACCCCTTTACCATATCGATTTATATCGCCTAAAATCTATTGAAGAAGCCCTGGACATTGGATTGGAAGAATACCTTTTCTCCTCTTCTCTTTGTTTTATAGAATGGCCTGATAATTTTGAATCCATGCTGCCTAAAGAACATATTAAGATAAAAATTACTAAATTTGATGAGCTCAGGCGAATTGAAATAGTCAGCAACCATTAATCTATAGGGTGCTCGCTTTAAAAAATTAAGCACCATGGAGTCTATCATCGGAAAAATAAAATCAGATTACGCCTTGTATACCAAAGAGGTTCTGGCAGATATCAAATCCAATAAAAAATCATTATTTATTGGCATTCCCAAAGAAACTGATTATCAGGAAAAAAGAGTACCACTAACGCCAAACTCAGTAGCTGCATTAGTAAACTATGGTTTCCGGATTGCCATTGAAAAAGATGCTGGGGAACAATCCAGCTTTACCAATGAGCAATATTTGGAAGCAGGTGCAGATATTGTTTTCACTAAAGAAGATGTCTTTAAGGCAGATGCTATATTAAAATCAGGCCCCATAAATTCAGGCGAGATTTCTTTGTTGCACTCTAACCAGATTATAATCTCTCCAATCCTATTGCCCAATCAGACCAAACATATGATAAAGAGCATGATGGAGAAGAGAATTACCGCCATTGCTTACGAATATGTGAAAGGCCCTTACAATAGCTATCCATTTGTGCGCAGTATGAGTGAAATTGCAGGTAGCTATGCAATACTTACTGCAGCAAAGTATTTGAGTAATGAGTATGGAAAAGGTATACTTCTGGGTGGCATAGCTGGTCAACCACCTGCTAAAGTAATGATACTAGGCGCAGGAACAGTAGGAGAAACCGCCGCAAGAGCAGCTATAGCCCTGGGCGCGTCTGTTCAGGTTTTTGACGATAATTTATTCCGACTTTCCAAATTACAAAGTGATGTTGGGAGTAAAATTTATACCTCTGTATTGGATCCTATAAATATTATGAAAAATATTTCTCGGGCTCATGTTGTTATTGGAGCATTAAAACCTAAAAATGGTAAGACTCCATGTGTCATAACAGAAGACATGGTTCGCTCAATGAAAAAAGGGGCCGTAATTATTGACGTTGCCATAGATCATGGAGGTTGCTTTGAAACTTCAAAAGTAACCAATCACGATCAGCCCATATACACCAAGCATGATGTTATTCATTATTGTGTTCCTAATATAGCCTCAAATGTCTCCAGAACAGCCAGCTATTCACTAAGTAATGTGTTGACCCCCATTTTAAAGGGCGCTGCAGACTTAGGAGGTATAGAAGTATTATTAAAACAAGATATGGGGATTCTGCATGGAACCTATTTATATAAAGGTGCACTAACAAAGGAGTTTATTGCAAAAAAATTTGATCTTAAGTTTACTGACTTGGAATTACTGCTAAGCGCAGACTTCTAACTTATCCTAATTCTCTCAATACCGAAAGCAGCATATTCTCAGCAGAGAAATTACCTAATGTGATGGCTTTATTGAAATGATGTTCCCGCATTCCCATTAGATTAAATATCTGTTGTGGCGTATTTCCTTGCTGATGAAACTTAATCGCCTGTCCGGAAAAATCTTCAAAAAATTGAAGTTTATTTTGCAATCGTTGCTTGCCATTTTCAACTTTAGGATTATGCGAGCAAAACAAAACATCAAAATCTAAAAGCAATAATTTTCTCAAGGATTCCATCTGATCAAATAGACGCTCACCGATTGAAAAATATTTTATTTTATCGGCAACATACAAATCACCGGAAAACAACCAACCTTTATCCTGCTCATAATAACAATAATGATCGTCTGTATGTCCAGGTGTAAAAACGGGTTTTAACCTGTAATTTACTGTCTCCACAACTTCAAACTCCTGTAATGGAATAAGTACTGCGCTTTCTACCTCTCCGTTTATTAATTTCCCAAGTGGAGACATTTTATATCCCTCTTTCAGAATTGAAACAGCTAAAGGATGGCCATATGCATTAGCACCCAGTTCTTTCATTAAAAAAGAAATATTTCCGGAATGATCTTCATGATGATGAGTGAGTAAAATCTTTTGTACAGCCTTTTCTTTAGCAACCTGAAGTATATTCTCTCTGTTAAACCTTTGGGCCGTATCAATTAACAAGTCGTCCAAAATAAAAGCATAAACCGTTTGAATATTATTTCCTAAACGGTAAATACTAAACCTATAATAGCTTACGCCGTCAAATTCATAATTAAATTTCCGAACAGCCATAAATCGATACCCTATAGAAAAATGAAAAAACCTTATTACACAAAGAAATCAGGTGTAAGCTGTTGGCCTGGTTTTACTGAATATATCTCCAAATCTAAAATACCCTCATTATTCAATACTTCATCATCAATAAAGAAATTACCTGTATTGCTGCGAGCATCACGTTTTAATATGAAATAAGCTGCATCTGCCATAATCTCAGGCTTACGGGAAGTATTCATAATACTATCTCCACCTAAAAGATTTTGAACTGCCGCCGTCGCAATGGTAGTTCTTGGCCATAAAGCATTGACAGCAATTTTTCCACGATATTCTCCTGTAAGACCCAATACACAAAGACTCATTCCAAACTTTGCAATAGAATATCCCAAATGCGGTGCAAACCAGCGTTCTTGAATTGAAGACAATGGAGGCGAGAGCATCAATATATGAGGATTCTCCGATTTTAATAAAAAAGGAATACACTTCTGAGCGCAAAGAAATGTACCGCGTGTATTTATTCCTTGCATCAAATCATATCGTTTCATCTCCAATTGTAAGGTAGGAGAAAGATTTATAGCAGAAGCATTATTAATAAGGATATCAATTCCTCCAAACGTATCAACGGCCTTCTTTACAGCAGCGTCTACCTCTTCTTCATTTCGAATATCACACTTCACCGCCAGACCCTTTCCACCTGCTCTATCCATATCTTCTGCTGCACTATAGATAGTACCCGGTAGTTTTGGATGTGGCTCTGTAGTCTTAGCAGCAATGACAACATTAGCACCTTCACTAGCCAGCTTTAAACCTATTGCATGTCCAATTCCGCGAGTTCCTCCTGAAATAAAAACGGTTTTATCCTTATAAATCATATCTCTATTTTTAATGAACCACAAACCTATCAAATATTCTTCTTTTCATAAGCTAATAAATTTACCTAAATTTGATTAGTAACAAATAATTTACAATGCATGCATGCTATAGTTCCTATCTTTGGTAGCAGATATAGCTATATTATTAGCTGCATTGTTCAAAAAAACAGAATATGAAAAAAGTAGTTTTTATCGATGGCGTCAGAACGCCATTTCTTAAATCGGGAACCGATTACATGGACTTAATGTCCTATCAGCTTGGGCAGTTTGCAATAAAAGGACTTTTAGATAAGACAGGCATAGATCCAAAAGAAATAGATCGGGTTATTCTTGGAAATGTTATTTCTAATGTACGTACAGAAAACGTAGCGAGAGAAGCTGCTGTAACTGCCGGCATACCAGTAAAAGCGCCGGCAAATACCGTAAAGCAAGCTTGTATTTCTGCCAACCAGGCTATTGCAAATGCAGTAGACAGTATTCAGTTGGGCAGAGCAGATGTTATTGTATCTGGCGGTACCGAAAATACTTCAGATACACCTATAGGATATACCAAGCAGATGCGTAAGAAACTCTTTATGGCACAGAAATTAAGTACTCCTCTGGAATTTGTAAAATTTGCAACTACATTAAGACCTGGGGACTTCTTACCAGACAGACCATCTGTTTCTGAATTTATCACAGGTAGAACTATGGGGCAGGATTGTGAAATACTCGCACAAAAATTTGGAGTAAAGCGACAAGAACAAGACGAATTTGCTGCTGCATCTCATCAGAATGCTGCAAAAGCATTTGAAGCTGGATTAATGTACGATATTATTCCTGTTATGCTGCCACCTAAGTTTACAAGTATTACCAAAGACAATGGCGTTCGTGGTGATTCAACTGTTGAAAAAATGGCTAATTTAAAGCCTGCATTCGACAAATATGTTGGGACAATAACAGCTGCAAATGCATCCTTCTTAACGGATGGAGCAACTGCAGTACTATTAACCTCAGAAGATAAAGCTAAAGCACTGGGATTAAAGCCTAAGGCTGAAATTGTAGACTACTCATTTACCGGAGCAGATCTATATGAAGAATTATTATTGGGTCCGGCATATGCAATTGCTGATGTTTTAAAAAGAACAGGACTTAAATTAGAAGACATCGATGTATTTGAAATCCATGAAGCATTTGCCGGCCAGGTATTAGCTAATCTTAATGCACTTGCTTCAGACGAATGGTGCAAAAAACAATTAGGTTTAGAAAAGGCTGTTGGGAGAATCCCCATGGAAAAAATCAATCAGTGGGGTGGCAGCTTATCTATAGGTCATCCATTCGGTGCTACAGGTGGCAGGTTGCTAACCATGGCTGCTAACAGATTACAACATGATGGCAAAAAATACGCCTTATTAGCTGCCTGTGCTGCAGGTGCACACGGACATGCCATGATTATCAAAAACTACAACGTATAATAATTTCAGGCCAGAGCCAAGAATTTAAACTCAGACTATGAAAAGAGAAGACTATATCTCTATCGAAAGAAATGCAAATGGTATTTGCACTATCTGGATGGATCAGAAAAACGAAAAGATTAATAAAATCGGACCTGATTTAATTGGATTGTTTGAAGAAGTATTCAGCGAACTGGATAAAGATGACAGCATAAAAGCATTTATCTTAACCAGCAAGAAAAAAGATTTTATTGCCGGCGCAGATATAGAAGCTTTTCAGAAAATACAAAAGCCGGGTGACTGGAAACCTATTGCGGAAAAAGGGCATCAGATTTTAAACAATATAGAATCCTCTAAAAAACCAATTGTCGCTGCAATACACGGCAATTGTTTAGGTGCAGGATTAGAGATTGCTATGGCTTGTCAGGCACGTATTTGCAGCAATGATAAATCTACCAAACTAGCCCTTCCTGAGGTAAAGCTTGGCTTACTTCCCGGCGGTGGTGGCACACAACGATTGCCTCGTTTGGTAGGCCTACAGAGCGCATTAGATATGATGCTTACAGGAAAGAATGTTTTCCCATATCCTGCATTAAAATTGGGATTAGTAGATAAAGTTGTTCATGTTTCTTCCTTACAAAATGCAGCTCAAAAAATGGCACTGGAATTAATAAAACAACCTATTGAAAGAAAAAGAAATCCAATAAGTTTTGGGAGGCTACAAAAATCAGTTACGAATATACTTTTAGAAGCACCCTTCGTAAATAATATTGTTTTTGACCAGGCAAAAAAAATGGTCGATAAACAAGCACATGGTAATTACCCAGCTCCCTACAAAATTATAGAATGTGTTAAAGCGGGTTGGAATAATGGTTTCGAGAAAGGCTTACAGGCAGAAGTTGAAAAATTCGAAGAGTTAATTCTCTCTCCTGTATCCAGACAATTAATTAACATCTTCTTTGCGATGACAGAAAAGAAGAAAAATCCATATGGTAAGGATAAAGTGAAACCTGTTCAACGAATGGGGATGATAGGTGCAGGATTTATGGGTGCAGGTATTGCAGAAGTATCCATTGATGGAGGAATGCAGGTACTATTAAAAGATATTAATCAAGAGATGGTATCTTCTGCTTATCAATCTATTTACAAGGATTATAGTAAAAAAGTAAAAAAGAAGGCATTAAGCAGAATAGAATTAGAAGAAAAAATGGCGATGCTTTCAGGGAGTTTAGATTACAAAGATTTAAATAAACAAGAAATCATTATAGAAGCTGTATTTGAAGATTTACAACTAAAAAGAAGGATACTGGCTGACGTAGAAGCAAATGCAAAACCAGATACTATTTTTGCAAGCAACACCTCAGCTTTGCCAATCAGTGCTATTGCTGCAAACGCCAAACATCCAGAGTTGGTAATTGGTATGCATTACTTCTCTCCTGTTACAAAAATGCCATTGTTAGAAATTATAAAAACAGATAAAACTGCAGATTGGGTTGTCTCTACCTGTTATGATGTAGGCGTGCGTCAAGGAAAAATTTGTATCGTAGTGCATGATGGTCCAGGATTTTATACTACCCGCATCCTTGCACCATTGATGAATGAAGCACAACTATTATTGGAAGAAGGAGGCGATATATTACAAATAGACAGAGAAATGAATCTCTTTGGATATCCTGTCGGACCAATCACCTTATCTGATGAAGTGGGTATCGATGTGGGTGCACATATTATGAGTGGTGAATTGATGGAGGACCTACTGAAGACAAGACCTGATTTTAAAGTAAGTAAGACTTTATTGGAAATCTCCAAAGCCGGCTACAAAGGAAGAAAAAATAATAAAGGGTTCTATAAGTACGATGAAAAAGGAAAGAAGGTACACGGACAAGTAGACGATAATATTTATAATTTCTATGGAGGAAAATCCAGAAAGAAAATTGATGCAGAAGAAATCCAGATGCGATGTGGAATGATGATGGTCAATGAAGCTGCACTATGTCTACAAGAGAATATTATTGAAAACCCATTAGATGGAGATATTGGCGCAATCTTTGGATTAGGCTTCCCTCCTTTCAGAGGCGGACCGTTCCGATATATGGATACACTAGGTGCACAGAAAACTGTTGATACTTTAAAATCACTGGAAGATAAATTTGGAGCTCGATTTAAACCCGCACAAATTATAATTGACCATGCCAATCAACAGAAAAAATTCTATAAGGATTAGTCGACATACCGCTTAAGAATATCACTATAAGCATCTATTCTGCGATCACGTAAGAACGGCCATATACGTCGAACATCTTCTGTGCGTTTAGAATCGATATCAATTACCTGATTGACTTCTTTATCTTTTGGGGCAACATATAATAATTCACCCTGAGGGCCGGCAACAAAACTCTGTCCCCAGAACTCTATACCTCCGGTAACACCAGTCCAATCTGCCTCATGGCCTACCCTGTTCACCGCAATAACAGGCAAACCATTAGCTACGGCATGTCCGCGCTGTACAGTTTGCCACGCATCAAACTGTCTATCTTTTTCTTCCTGTAGGTCAGATGATTCCCAGCCAATTGCAGTTGGATAAATAAGAAGTTCAGCACCATTTAAAGCCATTAGACGTGCCGCCTCCGGATACCATTGATCCCAACAAACTAATACGCCCAACTTACCCAATGAAGTCTGAATAGGCTTAAATCCAAGATCTCCGGGTGTAAAATAAAATTTTTCGTAGTAAGCTGGATCATCGGGTATATGCATTTTTCTGTATTTACCAGCAACAGATCCATCCCGCTCAAAAACAACTGCAGTATTGTGATAAATACCCGGAGCTCTTTTCTCAAAGAGTGAAGTCACTAATACTATATCATGCTCTTTTGCAGCATTTCCAAAAACTTCGAAAGACTCTCCGGGAAATGTTTCCGCCATATCAAACATGGTAGTATCTTCTGCCTGACAAAAGTAAATACCACAATGAAGCTCTTGTAGTACTACCAGCTGAGCCCCGTTTTGTTTACATGCTTTAATAGCCTCCAACGACTTCTTAATATTTGCATGCTTGTCTATACCATTAGACTGTTGCACTATCCCGATTTTCATATTAATTGTTTTCTATTTATACTTTATAAAAAAAATCTAAGGTAAATATGAATCTAATGAAAATTTACGCAGTACATCCCAGTTAATACTTCCTTTAGGAAATTGCATCGTCATACAATGCAAAGAACCGTGCTGTAAAATCAATGCACTGCAATCTACAGATTCTATTTTTTTATTAGGAAATGCTTTTTGAACTTGCTGAAGCGCCAATATATCAGAAGAACAATTGTATACAGGCAATAAAACCACTTCATTCATGATTAAAAAATTGGCATAAGTAGCAGGCAATCTGCGTCCATCATCTGGGGCAAAAACAGGTTCTGCCATTGGCAGGGGAATTAAACGATAGAACTGACCTGACAATGTTTTAAATTGTTTCAACTCCTCTTCCATCTTTTTCAAACCTATGTAATGAGCATCGTTAACATCTGCACATTGAACGTATGCAATAGAATCTGCATCGCAGAAACGAGCTAAAGTGTCAACATGTGCATCTGTATCGTCGCCTTCCAGATGACCATTCTCCAACCACAAAACGCTATCTAAACCAAAAGTATTTTTTAGTTTCTCCTCTATCTGCTGTTGGCTTAAGTGAGGATTACGGGTAGTTGTGAGCAAACAATTAGTAGTGGTAAGCAAAGTGCCGCGACCATCACTTTCTATACTTCCTCCTTCCAAAACCAAATCTATCTGCTTATAATCTGAAGTATTGAAAATGCCTAGATCAAAAAGAAAACTACTTACTTTATCGTCTTTATCAGCTACAAACTTATTCCCCCATCCATTGAATATGAAATCTGAAATCCTGAAACCCTCTTTAGTTTGAATAGTAATAGCACCATAGTCTCTCGTCCATGTATCATTGATTGGAACTTCTACCAAAAAAATAGCTGAAGAGTTTATATCCTTCAGATAGTAACGAACTGCATCCGCATCATTACATACTACCAAAACAGGCTGATAAGAAGCTATAACCTTTAAGATATTTACATAACAAGGTATTACCTGATCCCAATAGTTCTTCCAATCTGAATCCATACTGGGAAATGCAACTTGTATTAAATCTTGCGGTGCCCATTCTGCCGGTAAATGTATGTCCTTCATAGTGCAAAAGTAAAGTATTTGATACAGATTAAAACTATGTTTTAAGTAACAAAAACCATAAAAGTCTGCTAATTTTGAAAAATGAGAAAGAAACTATTTTTGTTACCCGGTTTTGGAGAAGATTCTTTTTGTTTCAGGGAACTCACCCAATACTTAAAAAACTACGAATTGATAACCGTCGACTACAGACCTGTTCTCCATAAATTTTCATTTCCTTTCATCTCCCGTAATCAATTTTGCAGACAGTTAATTACACACTATAATATTCAGGAAAACGATAAATTAATAGGCCACTCAATGGGTGGTTATTTCTCTTTTCAAATTAGGGAAATAATAGGTTCTGAGATTTGTATGATTGCCTCCTTCAGCGATCCCGGAAAACTCATTCATATTCTACCACAATTCCCAAGAGCTACTCAAATTGCTGCACTCAGTGGTATGCTAAAAACAAATTTTCTTAAAAATTTCTTGTTGAATAAAATAAAAGATGAAAACTATAAAAATATTCAGATGGCTGTAATGGATAATTTCAAAAATTTTTCTAATATCCAGCTAGGGTTAATGATGGAAATGAATATGGAAGATTATATTCACTCTGACCTACCTAACCCTCTAAGAATACATGATAAAAAAGACAGAGTAGTAGCAGCACCCGACCAGCATTATATCCAAATAAATGGCGGACATTTTTGCTTAAATTTACATGCAGAAGAAACTTACATGGCTATGCAAGATTTCCTGAATTAATGATTTTATCAAATGCCTAAGACATATAATAAATTTGAATTCAATATTAACCCTGAAAATCATCAGGTGTTGAAATACAAGCAAATTATTCAAGAGTACCTTAGCAGAAACGAAATCAAAAAACTACACGAAAAATCAAACTGGAAAGGAGTATTGGAGGTGCTTACTATTTGGAGTTGGATTATCGGAGCTTTTGCATTAGTTGCGTATTTCCCTAATCCCTTTACCATAATTATTGCCTTGTTTATACTTGGAGGAAAACAACTTGGCTGTGCTATCATCATGCATGATACAGCACATTACTCGCTTTTTAAATCTAAAAAACTCAATACTATTATCGGTAATATTTTTGGAGCATATCCCATCTTTAATAATGTTGAGCAATATCGTCCTTATCATTTTCAACACCATATTGCTACAGGAACTACAGATGATCCGGATATCAATCTCGTTATTGGATATCCTGCAAAGTTGGCTGGCATGGTTCGTAAATTAATACGTGACCTATTGGGAATAACGGGTATTAAAGCAGATACAGGTTTATTAGCCATGCATTCGGGTATCATACGGTATAATCTTGGAAATATGATTATAAAAATTCCTAAAGAAGAACGTCCCTGGAGAATTATTTTAAGGAATGCATTCTATAACCTTAGAGGGCCTGTTCTGGTAAATGCATCAATGATTCTAATCTTAAACTTTATTGGTCACCCCTATTTATACCTGCTATGGATTGGGGCTCATTTAAGCACTTTTAACTTTAGCCTCAGAATACGATCTATTGCAGAACACAGCGTGGTAGAAGACACCAATGACCCCTATAAAAATACGAGAACTACCTATGCTAATTTGATTGAACGTCTATTGTTTGCTCCTTTGCATGTAAACTATCATTTAGAACATCACTTTCTTCAAAATATGCCCTCCTATAACGCCCCGGAAATGCACAAAATGCTAAAAGAAAGAGGGTTTTACAAGTTTGGTTTGCTTAAAAGAAATTATTTTGAAGTGGTAAGAATGGCCATTAAATCCCGATGATACTTCATGCGCTAGCCATAAAATAAGGTAATCACGCTTTATTTTGTATTTTGGATGGACGAATCCAAACGAACTGTTTTATTTAAACTCAAATCATGAATACTGTTCAAAAAAAAGGTATTACCCTGCTCATTATTGTAGCCGCTTTAGGCTATTTCGTTGATGTTTTCGACCTATTACTATTTGGCATGGTTCGGGTAGGCAGCCTAAGAGGACTTGGCGTAGAAGAGGGTATGCTAGAGAAAATTGGTCTTCGCTTAGACAATTACCAAATGGCAGGAATGATAATCGGGGGGATATTTTGGGGTATTCTTGGAGATAAAAAAGGCAGACTGTCCGTATTGTTTGGTTCCATCGTTACCTATTCCATCGCGAATTCACTAAATGCTTTTATACATACGATTCCTCAATATGAATTATTGCGCTTTGTAGCCGGATTCGGCCTTGCCGGGGAATTAGGTGCCGGAGTAACCTTAGTTAATGAAAGCTTGAGTAAAGAAAAAAGAGGTATTGCAACTGCCTTCATAGCGGGTTTTGGGGTTTTAGGAGCTGTGTTTGGCTGTTTACTGGTACTTTGGATTAAAGATTGGAGGATGTGCTATTTAATCGGAGGCGGTATGGGTTTTGCTCTATTAATTTTACGTATAAGTGTCTATGAATCAGGTATGTATTTGTCTGTAAAAGAGAAAACACAAAACCTGGGTAATTTCTCTATACTGTTTAAAGACAGAAAAAAATTCATCCGTTACTGCTCTATTATAGCACTAGCCATACCAATTTGGTATGTAGTGCAGCTTTACGCAAAGTACTCGCCAGAGTTGGCTGATGCACTAGGGTTGAAATATCCTGACATGAAAGAAGTAGCCATCTACTCCATAATGGCTATTTACTCAGGATTGACATTGGGAGATCTCAGTTGCGGACTATTGTCCAATTACCTAAAAAGCCGAAAGAAGGCAATTCTCATCTATTTGATCCTACTAATTACGTTTATAGCTCTTTTTTGGATAATTGGAAGTATCAATATGACCTTTTTCTATGGTATGATATTCATGTTAGGGATTGGTATCGGCTATTGGGCAGTATTTATGATGACTGCAGCCGAATCATTTGGTATTAATATAAGATCTACTGTGACCAATACCGCCCCAAACTTTGTGAGGGGATCAATTATCGGAATCAACCTCTTATATGTAACCTTAAAAACCAACTTTGGATTTTCAACACTTTCAGCAAATCTGATGGTCGGAACTATCTGTATAAGTTTGGCATTATTAGCGTGGACTCAACTGGAGGAAACCTTTGGCAAAGACCTCAATTATATTGAATAATCATTAATTTTCATGTATTATTGGTTATTTAATCAACATTTTGTACTTTTACCGCAAATCAAAAACCGAATGAAAAGCAAATTAAACCTTTTGGCACTTACAACACTGTTTTTTATGTTGGTAGCCCCTGTTTATGCACAGAAAAGCAGTAAAACAGAGAAATCTACTACAACATCAAAAAAATCAGATAAAAAATGTAATGATGCTGTAGACAGTAAAAAATTTCTAAAAGACTGGTTTATAACCATTCATGGTGGGGGAACAAGCCCTTTTACCGATATTAGAAGTTATGACTGGGCAAGACAAACCAAAAAACCAAGCGAACTTCAGTGGGGTGCAGGAGTAGGTATGACAAAAATGATTAATAATGCATTTGGATTCAATGTAGACTATACTTTAGGTAAAATATCCGGTCGCACGCTTGAACGTGGTGGATTTGCAGAAGGTAGATCTTACTGGAAACAACTATTCCCGGAAAGAACAGCTGAGGATGGTCCGGTATATTTCAAAACAAGCATCTTCCACCAGGTTACACTAAACTTATATGTTGACTGGTTAAGCTTAGGAACCAATATTAACAAGTATATACGTTCTGAGGTTTCAGGAAAACCTATGAAAGTAAGAAGAGTTGCATTATACTCTAAGGTTGGTGTAGGATTAATACGTTTATCTTCTCAGATATATAATTCAAAAGATGATAAGCCAATTACAAATAATCAATACCTAAGAGGATTTACAAATAAGTTTACAGAAGTTGTTTTCCCAATGACAATGGGCTTGAAATTCAGAGTAAATTCTTTATTTGATATTGGTACTGAAGGAACATTTGTTTTCACTAACTCTGATAAATTAGATGCATTCAATTTCGTATCCAGAATTGATCCTAATACAGGAACAACAATCAATTCAAGATCTAAGTTAACCAGAGATGCATATGCTTATTTTAATATAAACTTCAACTTTAAGTTTGGACGAATAGGCTCACAAAAACAACATGTTGAATGGGTTGATCCACTCGCTTATGTTTACAACAAAATACCTGATCTAAAGGATACAGATAATGACGGTGTATTGGATATACTTGATAAAGAACCAAAAACTCTTGAAGGGTATATGGTTGATTCTCATGGTATTACTTTAGACAGTGACAAAGACGGTTGCCCTGATTCTAAAGATGCTGAACCATTTTCTTCACCAAATTATCCAATCAAGGATTGTAAAAACGTAATACCACCTCCAGCTGTTGCAGAGGTTGCAGATAGCAAGAAGACTCCACCTTTCGATCCGGAAGCTCTAATAAAGAGAATTCAGAAAGTGGAAGACAATCTTTGGAAATTAACTTCTGTTTACTTTGCTATAGACAAATCTACTATCACACCTACAGCAACTGCTGAGTTAAAGAGAATTGGTCTACTTATGACAACTAATCCAGATTTGAAGGTTAATGTTAAAGGTAGCTGCGATTCTAGAGCATCTGATGAATATAATCAGAAACTTTCTGAAAAACGTGTTGATGCTGCTATCCAATACTTAAACAAAAACTATAATATTTCTGCTGACCGATTTATCAAATTACCTATGGGTAAATCTGATCAGTTAGTGAAAGATGCTAGTACTGAAGAACTACACAACGCTAACAGACGTGTTGACTTCTACCCTGCTAAATAATTTACTGAACTAATACTTCAAAAGCCTGTTAGATTCTAACAGGCTTTTTTTTATGAATAGAGAATACAAATACAATTCAAACTTACCCTTTATAAAAAAAGATATACAGGGAAATCTATGTATAGATGAAGAGTTTGTGTTCAATACAGAAAAAGACAGGCTACCTTATACACGATTGATTAAGTGGATGACAAGCTCTAATCCGCAGCGTAGCGAAAAAAGAAATGACAGGTTTACACCCGAAGTGATTTACAATAGTGACTTTTTAAATTCAAAGAAAGATATTTTAGTTTGGCTGGGGCATTCTTCATTCTTTGCACAAATCGATGGAAAAAGAATCCTCACAGATCCGGTCTTTCATGACCTTACTCCATTTTTGAGAAGAAAGCATCAGCTACCTTGTGCAATTCACGAATTTGAGTCTATAGATTACATCCTATTATCCCATGGACACAGAGATCATTTTGATGTTCCAACCTTAAAGAAATTACGTAGAAAGAATCCAAACGTGGAGATACTATGTCCACTTGGATTTGAATCTATGTTACAGTCAATTGGATTTAATAATATACAAGAGGCCGCATGGTGGCAAGAATTTAAGACAAAAGATTTATCTATAACATTCCTACCTGCCAAACACTGGAATAGAAGATTATTGACAGATTATAACAGAACACTTTGGGGAAGCTTTTCAATAATAGGAAAAGAACATAGTATCTATTTTGCTGGTGATACAGGAATGAGTACTCATTTTAAAGAAATAAATACACACTTCTCTCAATTTGATATTTGCCTAATGCCTGTTGGCGCCTATAAACCAAGATATGTAATGGAGTGGGCGCATATCTCCCCTGAAGAAGCAATACAAGGATTTCATGAGCTAAATGGTAAGATTTTTATTCCAATGCACTACGGAACTTTTGATCTTAGTGATGAACCAGCGTCAGAACCAATACGATTATTGGAACAATTCAAAAAAGAAGAGATTATTAAGGGCGACCTAAGAATACTTAAGGT
This sequence comes from Sphingobacteriales bacterium, assembly GCA_947460245.1. GTDB lineage: Bacteria > Bacteroidota > Bacteroidia > Chitinophagales > JADIYW01 > JADJSS01. The sequence continues at coordinate 25,719 of CANHGL010000009.1, read as the reverse complement.
AGGTGAGCAATTTAGCCTTCATCGTAACTAATTACACAATGCTCTGTTACTGGGTGGGACTGACAAGTTAAAATAAATCCTTCTTCTATCTCCTCTTCCGTAAGCGGCTCATCATCATCCATATTTACTTTACCTTCTAATAACTTCGCTTTACAACTACAACAAGCAGCCACTCTACAAGCGTAAGGAGGATCTAACTCAGCATTAATAGCCGCCTCAAGAATAGTTTCCCCTTCATTTACAGTTATCTCATGACTGTTGCCATCTAATATAATTTTAACTGAGTATCCCATATAAACGATTATTAGTCAAAGTTAGAAAATGATACCTTAATTACAAATTAAGTACTGGATTGTTATAATAATACCTATAAAAATAAAAATAATCAAGGTTATTAAGGTTTAAGCCGTTTTTGCAACGACTGAATTCTCTTTAAAATAAAATCTGCTTTATCCTCATACACAAATCGTATCATATCCTTAGCCCAGGTACCCTCTTTTAAATTATAAACAAAATTTTCATCTTGTTTTTTAAAGTATATCTCTCTTTTAACATTCCAGCTTATCTGATCTTTTAAGAGCGCTACCTTTTCCCCTGCGGGTAATTGAATACTCACCTTACTGAAAACCGATAGCAACAGACTGTCTAATGTATTATAATAGAATCTAAAACAAGGAATAGAATCTTTTTTTAAACGCTGACAACTTTTAAAGTTAGTCTGAACAGCAGTAACAATATCATCCTCATCCTGCGCAAAGCATGAAATAAAGCATAATAAAAAAAAGCTTAAGACAAACATCTGTTTCATCAGACAAAAATAGAAAAACATGACATAATGAATTAAAAAATGCCAATCTCGTAAAAAAGTAATGTTAATTCATAAAAAAAGGTCAGCAACATGCTGACCTTATACTTTCTAAAAAAATAAGATTAGAATCCTTTCTTAGCTACTCCATCAGCGATAGCTTGCAAAGCTTTAGCTTCACCCATAATAGCTGCCATCTTATTTCCTTTACCATCATTTCCAGTAGCCATATAACCGCCTCTAGCAGTTTTAGTGATCACCGCATCGTGCATAGGTACATCTTTCTCCTTGGTCTTAAGGCAGTATGCCTTGATCATTTTTGCTTTGTCCATTTTAATTGTTTTTTATGATTAAATACTAATAGACCAAATTTAGTAAACAATACCGTAAAAAGCCTATATTTTCCCAATGACCCACGTGAAAATATAAAAAAAGCTAACAACTTAATAAATTTTCAAAGTGTTGATTATTAGCTATTTGAATAAATTAAGTCCTAATCAGCTAAAATATTGTTCATAATTTTTGTCTGATGACGAATAGATTCCTGATGAATTGCCTCCATAAGTTCACGGATGAAGTCGACGGTAAGCTCTTTTTCTGTTGCTTTGCTTATCCTATCTCTGAAGATTTCATCCCAACGATTAGTTTGCAAAATAGTTATACCATTATCGCGTTTGAACGCCCCAATCTTTCTGGCTATACCCATACGATCTGCCATTATCTCTAGCATATAATTATCGATGCGGTCAATTTGTGCCCTCCATATATCCAGTTCATTTCCAAACATGGTATCCACAGCACTACTTCTCACAACTAAAGAAGCGATGATTTCTCCTAGTTGTTCCGGTGTAAGCTGTTGATCAGAATCACTCCAAGCATTATCCGGATCTCTGTGTGACTCGATCATCAAACCATCAAAATCAAGATCTAACGCTTTTTGAGAAACAGAATAAATTAAATCTCTGGAACCACATATATGAGAAGGATCTACTATAATTGGCATCTGAGGATAAAGCCTACGAAGTTCAATGGGAATTTCCCACATTGGTAGATTCCTGTAGCTCGATTTCTCATATACAGAGAACCCCCTATGGATTGCCCCTAGTTTGGTTATTCCTGCTGCATTTAATCGCTCCATACTGCCTAACCAAAGTTGCAAATCAGGGTTAATAGGATTCTTTACTAGAACAGGTATATCTACACCTTTAAGAGCTGAGGCAATTTCTTGTACAAAGAATGGATTTACAGTAGTACGTGCACCAATCCATAAAATATCTATTCCTGCTTCCAGTGCATCCTCTACATGTTGAACGGTAGCGACCTCTACGCAAGTGGGTTTATTAGTTTGTTTACCGGCATTCACGAGCCAAGATAACCCATCTTTACCTATACCTTCAAACATACCAGGACGTGTTCTTGGCTTCCAAATACCTGCCCGTAATAAATGAATACCTTTATCCGATAAACGAAGCGCTGTTTCCATCATCTGATCTTCAGACTCACAGGAGCATGGACCAGAAATAAATAAGGGACGGGTAAAATTGAAACCCCAGTCTTGAAGAGGAAGTATCTGTAAACTATTCATTTTTTAATAAGAACTAATATATAATCAAAAATACAAAATAACCGCATGAAAGTTTTAATACTGTATTGACTTATCTAATAATATATCTTATCATACAATAGAAAAGAATATACACATTAATAGATAGTTAATTCATTAACATATCCCTAAATCATTTGTTTTTTAAATTACATATGTTAAAATTGCAGTACCTATTTTTCATTTAAATGCAAAATAGATCAATACGCAAATGAATATCACAACTTCACTATCCTATTGTAATACCAAATATCCTGTAATTCTTGTAAGTGGATTAGGATTTCATGATCAGAACCGATTAATGAATTACTGGACCAATATTCCTGATTATTTGAAACAACATGGTTGTGATGTATATACAGCAAATCAGGAAGCATTTATTTCTATACCAGATAATGCAATCAAATTAAAATACAGGATATTAGACATCCTTGAGAAAACAAAGAAAGAAAAGATTAACATTATAGGTCATTCAAAAGGTGGATTGGAAGCCAGATATATGGCAAGCAAATTAGATATGGAGGAGCATATCTCAAGTATTACAACATTGGGTTCACCGCATCGGGGTACTCACCTTGCCGATATCATTTTAGGACGGCTACCCTTACCTAAGTTTGCTACAGCAAGATTGGTAAATCTATATGCAACTATAATGGGCGATAAGAGACCTGATAGCCTAAAGGCCGTATTTCAAGTTACCACAGAGGCTATGAAAATATTCAATGAAGAAGTAATAGACTCCAAACAAATCTATTATCAAAGTTATGCCAGTCATATAAACAAAGAATACCCAAATATATTATGGAGAACGATTGCCTATGTGATTAGACCCTATGAAGGAAAAAATGACGGTATGGTAGGAATCGAATCCAGTAAATGGGGAAATTACAAAGGATTAATACAATCCGATGAGGCAAGTTCCGTTAGTCATGCTGATATGGTAGGATTAACACAATTCTTTGGAAATCCAAAGTTTGACGCAAAAAAATTCATAGCAGATATAATACACGACTTAAAAGAGAATAAGCACTAAGCCCTACAATCCATTTTTAAATTTAATTAATATCTTTACTCTATGAAATGGTCACTACTCTTATTGCTCTTAAATATTTCGGGACTAACCTATGGGCAAAGAAATTTTGAAGCAACAGCGTATTATAAAACCATAAAAGAAGAGCAAGCTAAAATTGGACAAGAAATATATGTTTATAAAACGAGTGTTTCTGATTTAAATCTCAGGATACTGAACTTTCAGATAAAAAAAAGTATCGCCATTTTAGACAGTACTCCTGCCTATAACCAAGAAGAATATTATAAAAAAGCTACTGTAAATTTATTCTCCTACTTCTTAAGTGTATCTGAAAATCAATACAAACAACTATTAAATTATGTTGAAGATCCAAGCCTTGACAATAAGGAATATAAATCAAAAATACAGGCTCTATTCAAAGATATAAGCATCAAAGAAAAACCATTTGACATCGCTTATAATGCTGCTGAAGAAAATTTCATTAGAAAATATGGCGTTAAGCCGGAATAGGTAGCTTATTTTTCAATTCTAAAACATTTCCTTTTTAACTTTCCTTCAAAATCAAAAGGGATGGTTTGATTAGTTATGTCTTTGATGCTTCCTGTATGTATAGTAGAATAGTTCAATTCAAAATCACGGTAATTAGTGCTAAAAATCAACATGCCATTAGGGGATAAAATATCCAGACACTGATTAATTATGTCATCATGATCTCTTTGTATTTCGAAGACGCCTTCCATTCTTTTGCTATTGGAAAATGTAGGTGGATCTAATATGATTATATCATAAGAATCAGGTGGAATAGTCTTTAAGTACAATAATACATCCTCCTGAACAAACTCGTGCTTATCCGGATTATACAACTTATTGTACTGCATATTGCGCTTAGCCCAATGAATATATGTTTTTGATAAATCTACAGTAGTCACCTTACTAGCATTACCAGCAGCAGCGTATACACTGAAACTTCCAGTATATGAAAAAAGATTTAGTATACTTTTGTTTTCTGACAGATCTCTAATCAATTGACGGGTAATACGATGATCCAAAAACAAACCTGTATCCAGATAATCCGATAGATTGACTATAAAACTTAATCCATTTTCATCTACAATCAATTCTTTTTTCTCTTGTGTCAGTTTAGCATACTGCTTTTCTCCTCTTTGACGTTCACGACGCTTAAGGTATATATGTTCAGCATCTACAGAAAATATTTTTTGTACAATCAACATAGATTGTTGAAGCCATTCTATATACTCTTCATCAGATAACTTATGCTTGCTTTTATATTCCGCTATGTAAATTAAATCCTTATATACATCTATGATAAAAGGAAACTCGGGTAAGTCTACATTATAAACACGAAAACAAGAAATATGCTGCTTACGTGCGATTTTACCCAAGTGTTTATACACCTTGGATAATCTATTTTCAAAACTCTGGAATTTATCCTGCAATTACTTCTTCTTCAACTGTTGAACAAAATTACCAATAATGGCTCTTACCGGCTCACTCCACCATTGTTGTAAAAACATATCCATTTCTGCTGTTGAAATAGAACTCATAGCGACAAGCTGATTATGCTTCAACTGGCGCTTTGTCATTCTCCAGCCTGTTTGTTCAAATTGGAGATATTTTTTTAACTTATTTTCAGATGTTGCTAATACATCTACCGGTGACACAACTTCATCAACCAATCCAATTTCCATAGCATGCTGAGGAGAATACAACTTGCCTTCCATTAGATAATTAAAAGCTCTGCGCTGACCTATCCAAAAGCTGTAGATATCAAAAATGCCTCTTGGAACTATTATACCCACGGGAATTTCGTTTAATCCAATCTTATAATTCCCTTCTGCCATAACTCGATAGTCGCAGCAAATAGCAATAATACAACCACCTGCTGGAGCGTGACCAGTTATAGAAGCTACCAGAGGCTTATTAAAAGATACTAAATCAGATACAAGTCCCATAAAGTCTTTCCAGAAAACAGAAAACTCTTGTTCATTATAGTTATATAATTCAGGCAGATCCAAACCTGCTGAAAAGAAATTTTCTTTTCCATTTATAATTGCACCTTTGATTTGATCATCTGAAAGACATTCTTTTAATACATCTCTTAACTCAGAAACAAAAGACTGATTGATTGGATTAGCCTTTTCTCTATCCATTTGGATAATAGCATAATTTTCTTTCTTAATCAGATGAATAAAAGCCATAACTATTTATTTTTTTCCTTGAACATAACTTACATCCTGATGAGAGTTCAAATATTTCTGCTCCTCTTTCTTTTTTACAATATTTGCAAGCGCATTCTTAAAACGAGGTACGTCCTTCATCTTTGGATTGCTGCCATGTTTTCTATATCTGTCAAAAAAGTATTTGGTAGATAGAACAGCGAACAAGGCACAAGTATTATGATCTAATTGGTCGCTTAAATTTTTTAGCTTAATCGAATTTACCCCTAAAGATTTCATCGTATAATAAGCAACTTCAGAGTTTTTATAATTCACCTCCCTGTCACCCTTACAATAACATAGTTGTACCGGAGCTATGGGCTTCCACGAAGTCAGATTGTTTTCTTTAAGCTTTACAGTAAATAGAAAATTAGGATCTTTCTTATATACTTCCACCAAAGAATCTATTACAACATCCTTTGGAACCTTAGGCATAATCTTATCTAAATCATCTAATGTCTTATCAAAATTATTAGTGTAATACTTAGGTAATAATGTATCAAAAGGAGATTTAAAAATCTTATAAATATTATCAATATCCAAAACATGATAAGCCTCCTGATAGGAAACCAACAAGTATGGCAAATAGAATGGACGGGGATATTCCTGGAACATATATTTCTCTTGTTCTCCAGTCATATCATAAGCACCACTCATCGGAGAAGAAGCAGTAACCTTAAAGCGTGGATCATTAAGCGCTTCAATATATTTTTGAGCAGCAAAACTAGAATGTCCTCCTTGTGAATAGCCAGTTAAAAAAAGCTGTCCGTTAGAATTTATCTGTAATTTATCTTTCAATTCTTCTACAGCATATAATAAATAAATATATGCATTAGCTTCACTTTCTGCATGCTGATACAAGTGATTACCTTCCCCCTTGCCTATTCCAAAATAGTCCGGATATAGCGCTAAATATCCATCAGTAGCAAATCCAATGCATATCCCCTGCTGCGCATCTGACGTTGAAATTTCTCTGCTTTTATGGATTGCTGTACCATGACCATACATCACCGTTGGCACCGATTTTCCTTTTTTAACTTTAGGAACAAAAACAATACCAGAGGCCTTTCTAAAACTTCCATCTATCCACTTTGCATTATACACCACTTCATAAACATCCACACCATAATGAACTGGCAACATAACCTTTGGAATCTTATTTTTTTTCCATAATGCATTAAGATCTGCTTTAGAGTGCGCATTAACCAACTCATAGCTTACTAAAAAATTATCAGCCACAGAGTAAAGATGTATTGCTAATAATAACAATAGAGAAGAAATTATTTTTTTCATTAGGATTATTTAAAAATGAAGATATCACTGTTTTTAGGGATATCAAAGCAAGTAGAAAAAATAAGAAAAACAAAAAGAGCAAATTACTCCTCACTCATATAGGGATAGGTATAATACTTTGGCGGAGTAAAGTTCTCTTTCACAGTCCTTGGAGATACCCAACGTAAAAGATTCCACTTACTGCCTGCCTTATCATTTGTTCCGCTTTTACGAGCACCTCCGAAAGGCTGCTGACCAACTACTGCCCCTGTGCATTTATCATTAATATAAAAATTACCTGAAGTATTCGTTAATCCTAATTTCAGCTTCTCAATTACGTAGGTATCATGGGCTATAATTGCTCCTGTTAAAGCATAAGCAGATGTATTATCTATCAGCTCAACGATACTATCTAAGCTTTCTACCTCATCATCGTAAACATAAATAGTTAATACAGGCCCAAAAATTTCTTCTGTCATCGTTACTGACTTGGGATCTTTAGTTAAGATAACTGTAGGCTCCACAAAGTAGCCTATCTTCTTATCGTATCCACCGCCATACATAATGATATTATTCGGATTTTCTTTAGCATGGGCGATATAGTTACCGATACGTTTATAAGAATCCTCTGAAATAACAGCCCCCATAATAACAGAGAAATCTTCTACATTACCTACTTTAAAAGTTTTCAGTGCCGCATACATCTTTTCCCATGTTTTATCCCAGATTGATTTAGGAATATAGGCCCTTGAGCAGGCACTACATTTCTGCCCCTGATATTCAAAGGCTCCACGAAGAATTGCCGTAGACAAAACATCTATGTCAGCGCTCTTGTGCGCGAGGATATAATCTTTGCCACCGGTTTCGCCTACTATTCTAGGATAACTTCTGTATTTATCCAGATTTTCACCTATCATCTTCCACAAAGAATTGAACACGCCTGTTGAACCTGTAAAATGCACCCCCGAAAACTCAGGATGAGATAAGATAATAGCGGAAGTTTCTATAGGATCCGTAAATACCATATTAATAATACCATCAGGCAATCCTGCTTCTCTTAATATTTCCATTACCGTCCAAGCGGAATACAACTGAGTAAAGGAAGGCTTCCATACTACAACATTACCCATTAAAGCAGGCGCTAAAGGAAGATTACCGGCAATTGCCGTAAAGTTAAATGGCGTAATGGCATATACAAATCCTTCCAAAGGACGATACTCCATGGTATTTCTAATATTGGGAACAGAAATCGGCTGTTCTCTATAAATCTCCGAAGCAAAGTGCACATTAAAACGTAAAAAATCAGCAAACTCACAAACTGCATCTATCTCTGCCTGATATACGTTCTTAGATTGCGCTAACATAGTAGCTGCATTAATAGATGCTCTATAAGGACCTGAAATTAAATCTGCAGCTTTAAGAAATATATTGGCACGGTCTTCCCAATGCATATTTGCCCATTGTGCTCTGGCGGAAAGTGCTGCATCAATAGCTTGATGAACATGTTCCTTTTTGCCTTTGTGGTAATAACCAATTTTATGAGAGAGCTCATGCGGAGGGTATAAATCTATTGTTTCATCAGTTCTCACTTCCTTACCATTGATGAACATAGGAATATCATACACTACAGACTTCCTTCTTTTTAGTTCTTCTTTTAGTGCTTTACGCTCTGAACTTCCGGGAAGATAATCCTTTATAGGTTCATTCTCAGGTATAACGATGGAAACAATCTTATTTGGCATAAACTACATTTTAACAATTACAAATAGAAACTACTCAAGAGCATTTTAAGAAAACAAATTTAAGAAAATTTAGTTGCTACAACAACCTTTATAGCTCTCTAAAGGCTATAACTCCTTTGTACTCCCTATCGTATTCAAGGGAATTTTTAGCAGTAATTTCTGGAGTATAAGACAACTGAGTATTAAAAAAATCATCCAAGATCTCAATATCCCCATTTAATTTTGGACGATCAAAATATAGCCTACCCGTTCTGCGAACAATAAAATCAGCTGTATTATTTGCCATTTCATGTTCCAAACTATAGTTAGCTTCTGCTAATAAAAGTTGATTATTATACGTTGAATGAGCGCTGGATAAGATATAATCCGTATTACTGCCATATTTTAAGACTAAATCCGTCACATCGATTAATGAAAACTGAGTAAAATCCTGTTGTAGATTTTTCGCATATTCAGTTGGCGATATAGTTAACTGGCCACCACTCAAGGTTATTGCGGCTGTAGAACATTTAGGAAAACTTCTACCTTCTTCCAGTTTTAACTGTTTACAAACTACATTAACAGCACGTTCTGCCATTTTACGGAAACCAGTAAGTTTACCGCCTGCCATAGAAATCAAATTAGAATCTGAAATAAAAATCTCATCTTTTCTGGAGAGATCAGATGGCGCCTTCCCATCTTCATGAATAAGCGGACGTAAACCCGCCCAGGTAGATTCTACGTCATCCGGCACTAAATTAATACCAGGAAACATATGATTGGCAGCTTCTAATACATACGCTATATCTTTACTGTCGGCAAAAGGATAGTCTATAGTTTGAGTGTAGTTGGTATCTGTAGTACCTATATATACTTTTTCTCCTCTGGGAATAGCAAATACCATGCGACCATCTTTAACGTCAAAATATACTGCCTGACGTATAGGTAATCTATCATTTCTTACTACTAAATGTATTCCCTTAGTTAGGTGCAAACGTTTCCCTTTTAGTGAATTGTCCTCCTTACGAAGGAAATCAACCCAAGGGCCACAGGCGTTAATTACTTTTTTGGCACGAATTTGAAACCTTTTTCCGCTAAATATATCTGTACATGTTGCGCCATTAATTTTTTGCTTTTCATTGTGAGTGAATGTATCACAATGGATATAATTAACACATAAAGCACCACGTTCTGTAGCAGACTTAAGCACTTCAATAACCAAACGAGCATCATCACTTCTGTATTCCACATACATACCGCCTCCTAAAAGAATATCTTTGTTCAATAAGGGTTCTTTCTCTAAGGTAGCCTCTTTGGTAAGCATATTTCTGCGCTCTTCTTTTTCTACGCCTGCTAGTCTATCATAAACATACAATCCTAGAGAAGTACTTCTCTTTCCAAGCGATCCACCCTTAACAATTGGTAACAGCATACGCTCAGGCACAACAATATGTGGAGCGTTTTTATGTAAAATAGTCCGCTCCATTCCTACTTCACGAACGATACCAAATTCCAATTGCTTAAGATAACGAAGTCCACCATGAATTAATTTTGTGGAACGACTACTAGTCCCGGAAGCAAAATCTGATTTCTCAATCAGACAAACATTTAACCCGCGAGATACCGCATCCAAGGCTATTCCTGCACCTGTAATACCACCACCAACGACCAAGAGATCAAATGAATCCTCTTGCATTTTTTCAATATATATGGATCTGTTCCGGGCAGAAAATGACATCTGAGGATAGGTATTATAGAGTTTCCAATTTCAAATAAAGAGAAACAATAGCAGTTACTGTTCTTCCTTATAAAGATATATTTTCTTGATTTTACTTTATCTAATTTTTTTAAAAAAAATCAGATATAATAGTAATTTAACTACGAATCAGATAGGCCAACTAAAAAATGAAAAACATACCCAATTATAATTACTGAGAGATTACAATTGTTGAGGTAAAACTTCCTCGATCTGTATCTACAACTATTTGATAAGCACCACCCGGCAGATTAGAGTAATCTAGGGGGATATTTTTTTGACCTTTAATTATTTTACAATTGATAATACTACCTTTTACATCCAATAAGGTTACCACTGCTTCTGAATATATCTCAGAAATTTGCATACTAAATCTGCCTTTGGAAGGATTAGGAAAAATTAAAGCTTTAATAGTTTTATGCTGTTGAAGGGCATTAGGAATATCGATGGCAGTGCAATCCATGATCTTGGACTGTAGCGTGTCTATATCATTTATAGCTCCGGAAATATTACTGTAGAAAGTAGAAAGCGCGGCACAATCTCGTTTTATCCAAAAATCCAGCCAGGGCTTAAGTAATAAAAGTACACGGCGTTGTTGCTCTGCTGCTGAAATGTAAACCCTTCCGGAACAAGCTGCCGCCTCACCAACTTCACATGGAGTTTTATTAGGATCACCAAACTGACAATGAGAAGCATCGTGGATATTAGCAAAGAACTTATAGGATGAAATAAGATTATTATACATAAAACGGCTATTTCCTGCCGGTGGCGCTACACAGTCTTTTGTACCCGTAAATACCAAAGCCGGTTGGGAACATAATTTTGCAGTCTGAACGGCAGACTCTGTTAAGAAGGTTTCAGCAGCTGAAAAATTAAAAAAAGTAGTAATGTCCGTCACATTCTGCATACCCAAAAATGTTGCACCACCACCCATAGAATGCCCTCCTATTGCAGAATAACCATTTGTTCTGTTGTATAAAAAAGAATTGACAGAATCTCCCAGATTCCTGAGGCTTCTAGCAACAAAGGCTTCATCCTTTCCAAAGTCGCTGTGATTGGGCGGCACACCTTCTTCTGTTGATGGAAAACCAATAATATATCCATAAGGCACCAATGCTTCTGCAATCCATTGATAGGCCAAAGACGACATCACAAATCCATGACCAAAAGAAATTACCGGAAATTTAGCAGCATCAGGAGCAATAGGAACGTCCGTACCACCAGTACTTGCAGGATAATAGATAAAAGTAAGTATGTTGCGGTTGCCTCTGGTGTTATCTTTAAAAGTGATTTTTGTATTTCCAATCTGGTACTGAGCAAAAACAGAATACCCTAAACACAAAAAATAAAAAAATAAAATTTTCTTCATAGGATTGGACTTAATATGTTTAACTATAAAGTTATAAAATATACTAATATGTAATTACATTTCCATTCTGGCCTGAATCGGAATCTCTATAGGACAAAAATCATTAGCCAGATATTTAAAATAAGCAGTTATAGCAATCATTCCGGCATTATCTGTACAATATTGGAATTCAGGAATATATGTTTCCCACCCATGCTTTTCACCATAAATCAATAACTGTTTTCTAAGTTCAGAATTTGCACTTACGCCTCCAGATATAGCAACCTGCTTAATCCCCGTCTCCTCAGTAGCTCTTTTTAATTTTTTCATTAGAATAGATACGATACTATTTTGAACAGAAGCGCAGATGTCGTTTAGATGCGCTTGAATAAAATCCGGGTTAGATTTAATTTCTTTTTGTAGAAAATACAGAATATTAGTCTTTAAACCACTAAAAGAAAAATTCAGATGATCAATTTGAGGTTCTGAAAACTTAAAAGCATTAGGATTTCCTTCCCGGGCAAACTTATCTATCAGCGGACCACCTGGATATGGTAAATTCAATAATTTTGCTGTTTTATCAAAAGCTTCTCCGGCAGCATCATCTAATGTCTGACCAATGACTTCCATATTTAAATAGCCTTTCACCAAAACAATTTGGGTATGTCCGCCGGAAACGGTAAGGCAAAGAAATGGAAAAGATGGTTTAGGGTCATCAATAAAATGGGCCAAGACATGGGCCTGCATGTGATGCACATCGATTAACGGAATATCCAATGCCTGTGCGAAAGACTTGGCAAACATTCCACCTGCCAATAATGAACCCATAAGTCCAGGACCTCTGGTAAAGGCAACGGCAGATAGTTCTTTCTTATCAATACCGGAACGTTTCATTGCCTCAAAAACAACCGGAATTATATTCTTGACATGCTCTCTACTGGCCAACTCCGGAACAACTCCACCATATTGTTCGTGAATTTTTTGATTAGCCATAACATTTGACAACATCTTACCGTTTACACAAACGGCGGCAGAAGTATCATCACAGGAGGATTCTATGGCAAGTATGATGATTTCAGACATAATTATTGCTCAAATTCCCTTAATTTTGTATTCGGTTGAAAAGTCTAATAAAATACACGATTCGTACGCTTTTAGTGATAGTTCTATTACTGATAATTAGCTTTTTTACGACCTCATATCTTATACAGCAACCTAAGGTACAAACCTATCTTATTCACAAAGTAAGCGAATATTTATCAAAACAATTTGGCAACACCGTAAAAGTAGATGCTGTAGATATCAAATTTTTCCGAACAATCGAAATTCAAAATGCATTTATTTCCTCCAAAACCAGCCAAAATGATACCATTCTATTTGTTGGAAAACTGGATGTAGATCTTATGTTAGGAAGGACACTTTGGGAGCAGATACAACATATAAAAAATAAGAAAATTTATATTGACAATATAGCGTTGGACAGGATGCAATTTAACGGGTTTCGTGCGGAAAACGACAGTCTGTTTAACTATGATTTTTTTATGGCCTTATTTAGTTCAACTAAAACCCCAAAAAAGCCATCAGGGCCGATAGTTCTTAAAATTAACAAAGTAAATATCACCCGCTCTCATCTTATTATTGATGATCATTACAAAGATATTAAGATTGATATCCAGGTAAGCAAGGCATTTATGGATATGAATGACTTTATCATCAAACCTTTAAAAATAGATATTAAAGAAATTGAGTTGGTAGACCCTAAGGTACTCCTCACCCTTTACAACAAAAAAGAGGATATTGTAAAAAAACCTAGTAACGGTTTCGATGTACAAGGATTAGGAAAATTATTAAATATCACAGCTGAACAACTTAATATTTCCAATGGAACATATGGTATGTCTATGAGAAATAGATCCATAAATGCAGGGACTTTTAAGATCAGTGAAATGTATATCCATGATATACAAAGCGATTTCAAAGATTACCGATGGGACTCCACCGGAATGCACATCGATATTAATCAGGTGAGTGTAAATGCAGATGACAATTTCCATCTCCACAAATTAAAATCAAAAGCTTTACTGGATAACAATGGTATATATATGGACGAGACAGAAATCGCATATAATACATCCAACTTAAAGGCTAATCTGTCTATAAAATTCAGCGATGAATGGAGATCCTTTGCAGATTTCTCCAATAAAGTAACCATGAAAGCAGATATCAAGGATGCTTATGTAAAATCCAAGGATGTTGCTGTTTTTGCACCTAGAGCACAAAAATACATTCCTGACGGATTAAAAATAAAGGGACTTGTAAAAGGAAAACTTGCTAACCTAAGAGTAGATGACTTGTACATTTCAGGCGGCAGAAATACCATAATCGATATAACAGGAAATATTAAGGGACTACCAAATATCAGTCAGACATTATTTGATGTAAAAGTCAGTAAACTACAGACCAATCCGGAAGATTTTAAAAAACTGGTGCCCTATATAAAATTACCGGCTGCACTGAGCAAATCTGGTAATACTTCCTTTAAGGGAACATATTTTGGGTTCTATAACGACTTTGTTGCAAAAGGTGCATTACACACAGAAAACCTGGGTGATCTGGCAACAGATATTCGAATGAGTTTTCCTAAAAATAAGGCCCCCAACTATTCCGGTATTATAAAAGCAACAGCACTAAATTTATCTGAATTAACTGGTAATCCAACTTTATTAGACAAGGCAGATATTAACTTAAGTATAGATGGGAAAGGATTTAACACCAATGAACTTCAGTCTAAAATAACAGGTAGTATACAAAATTTTTACTTAAATGGATTTGTCTTCAAAGAAATTAAAGTAGACGGGATAATTGATAAAAAGAAATTTGAAGGAAAAGCTTTTTTTGATGATAGTTGCTTTCTGATAGATTTCAATGGTATAGCAGATTTCAATGAACGTATTCCAAAATTTGATTTCAAAACGAGTATCAAAAATGCAGATCTATATAAACTCAATTTAGTAAAAGACACTTTAAGCGTATCATTAGATGGTGAATTGCATTTCCAGGGAAACAAAATAGATAGTATTACTGGCAATGGAAAATTCAGTCAGATTCTTATTCAAAATGAGAAAGACATACTCACGCTATCGGATGTAGATATTGATCTTAAAAATGATGGCGAAATTAAAAACTACAACGTTGCCTCTGATCAATTCAATGCTAAAGTTACTGGTAACTTTAGCGTACTTTCTATAGTACCTTCTGTTAAAGTTTTTCTAAGTAAATATTCAAAACTCATCAAACCCGATAAGAATGACTTCAAATTAGAAAGGCCACAGCAACTGGAAGCTGATATAAAAGTAAAATCAGATATTGGCCTATTCAGAATATTTGCACCTAAACTTAGGTATATCAGCGAGCTACAACTAAATGGAAAACTAGATACAAAAAATAACATACTGAGTATACATGCGTCTATAGACTCTACCAATTATGATAATATTGGCATTAACAATATTCAACTCAATGGAAATACAGAAGGTGATAATTTATTAGTAAATACACAAATAGAAAATATACTCTATAAAAAAACAAACATACCTGACGTGAAGCTTATTATAAATAGCTCACTGGATAAACTACTTTCTAATTTAAATATTGCAAGTGACTCATCTGACAATTCCGTTCGACTGCAAACTTCTATTGACTTTAATGGCGATAGTATTATTACCGAAATTTTAGAATCCAAACTAAAAATTAATAATAAAACTTGGCAGATGAAAACAGGCAATGAATTGACTATCATTGACAGCATATTCATTGCTAAAAACTTCTATCTGATGGAAGGAGAACAGAAAATAAGTCTGCAAAACGGACGAAATACATTCTCAGATGCTCGTATCAATATAGAAAATATTAACCTGGTGGACATTGGTCAACTTATAGATTCTGCCCATATAGTAAAAGATGGAAAATTAAACGGATCAATAAATCTTAAGAATATCCTAAAGAAGCCTCAGGCAAATATTGATATCACTATTAACAACCTTCAGATTTTAGATTACAAGGCAAAGTATATAGGTTTGGATGCTGTATATGGACGAGCTGGAAAAGATATATTGGAAGCAGGTGGAACCATTGAGGATCCAAATTATCAACTTTCATTTGATGGCATTTATGATATGCAAATCAAAGGAAAGGAAAAATTAGAAGCCGAGGCAGATATTGAACGCCTTAATCTCAATTTCCTCGAAGCTATTCTAAAAAAAGAACTTCTGGTGCCACATGCCTTTGTTAAAGGACAAGTTAAGATATCCGGAGATCTAAAAAAACCTGTTCTAACAGGAGAAGCACAAGTTATTGATACCGCAGAATTAAAAATGCGATTCCTTGGTACTACTTTTAAATTAGCTAATGAAGTGATCAAACTCACTCCAAAAGGATTTGATTTTGGCGAGGTAACCTTATATGACAATTATGGTAATACAGCACAACTATCCGGAAAATTACAGCACGATGGATTCAAGAATTTTAAAGCAGATAAAGTAAATGTATCTGCACCGCTTGGATACAATTTCATGAATACTACTTATGCCGAAAATCAGGATTTCTATGGAAAAATATTTGCTAAGGGGGATGTAGATATTGATGGATACTTTGACAACATCAATATCAATATTAACCAATTAGAAACCTTAAAAAACTCTGAATTTAATTTACCTGTTACCTCTCAGGTATCCAACAAAGGATACTCGTTTATTAAGTTTATAGATCCAAAAGATACTACAAAGGTGATTGAATATAAATCTAGAGTTAGCGGTATCAATCTAAATATGAATATTACCGCAACACAAGACGGACTAATCAATATTATATTAGACCCGAATACCAATGATAAAATTGTTGCTCGTGGAGAAGGCAACCTCAATCTGACACTTAATAAAGCAGGTACAATATCTCTAAACGGCAATTACAATCTGATAAATGGTAAATATGATTTCAATTTTCAGGGCGTTGTAAACAAAACCTTTAATATCCGCCCTGGCAGTTCCATAAATTTCAATGGAAGTCCTCTGAAAGCTGAAATGAATATTACCGGCTTATACAATGTACCCTCAGCATCTGTACGAAATATTGTTGATAGTACATCTGCAATAAAAAATAGAACCTTCCCTATAGATCTTAATCTATTGATTACCGGTACACTAGAAAATCCAAAAATTGGTTTCAAGATTTCGCCCACTTTAGGAACTATATCTACTCAATCTGATGAACTTAACAGAAAACTAGATGAGATTTCCCAGAATGAAAATGAACTCAATAATCAAGCCGTAGCTCTACTGCTTTTCAATAGCTTCTTCCCAACAAGCACCACGAGCAGCTCTGGCAATCAGCGCTTTACCGGAGCATCCAATACCGTTACTCAATTAGTATCCACACAGTTGTCGAGTTTATTTTCTAAGGGCTTAAGTAAACTTATCCCAGGTGCATCATTAGACTTATTGATCTCTGACCTGGAATCTAAAGAATCCAGAAACTTCGGATTTAGCTATAAACAAGAATTATTTAGTAATAGACTTATTTTAACTATTGGTGGGAATGTAAATTTCGGAAATACCAATACCAGCACAAGTATTGTGTCTACAACCGGACAGCCTGCCAATAACTCCGCTATTGCAGGTGACTTTCAACTGGAGTATCTGGTAACACAGGATGGAAGAATACGACTTAAAACCTATGCCCGAACAGCTAACTATGATATTATCAACCAGGATAAAATCAGAACCGGTGGATCTATCTCCTTCCAAAAGGAGTTTGATAGCCTGAAAGATCTTTTTAAGCCCAAGAAAAAGAAATAAAAAATCACCTTTTAAAGATTAAAAGGTGATTCGCATGTTTAGTTCAGATTTTATCTAAAACAAAAAATTATTTGAATAATTAAATATAGCATAATAAGCATATATGCTGTATACACCTTTGCGGTAAATATTTAGCAGTATATTTAAGATTTTACATACATGCTGAATAACGAAGTGCTAATAGACCCTAGAATCACAAAAATTGCGGAAAAAATAAAGAAGCTTAGACTAGAAAAAGGTTTTAGCAGTCATGAGCAATTTGCCTGGGATAACGATATAAACAGAGTTCAGTATTGGAGAATAGAAAAAGGAAGCAATATTACCCTATTATCATTATTAAAAATACTTGATATTCACAAAATCACCTTAAATGAATTTTTCAGTGATTTGGATTAAAGCATAAGCAAAAAAGAATAAGATAGATACTACTCGTTACTCTTACCACTTAGCAGATCGTGCCCCATTCTTTCACGTTTCGTTTCCAAATAATCTTTATTGTATGCATTGGGAGTAATGTTAATAGGGATATTCTCAACAATCTCTAAACCATATCCTTTAAGACCGGCTCTTTTCTTTGGATTATTAGTAATTAGTTTCATTTGAGTGACCTCTAAATCTCTTAAAATTTGGGCACCAATACCAAAATCGCGTTGATCGGGTTTGAAGCCCAAAGCAAGATTGGCATCTACAGTATCTAATCCCTCTTCCTGAAGTTTATAGGCTTTTAGCTTATTCATAAACCCTATTCCTCTTCCCTCTTGCATCATATATAGAATCACTCCTTTACCTTCCTTTTCTACCATTTTCATAGCGTTATGTAGCTGATCTCCACAATCACAACGCAAAGACCCTAAGATATCTCCCGTTACACAAGAAGAATGTACCCGAACTAAGACTGGTTCATCCTTTTCCCAACTTCCTTTAACTAATGCAAAATGCTCTTCATCTGTTAATAGTTGTTTAAAAGCTATTAATTTAAAATCGCCATATTTAGTAGGCATATTCACCTCCACAACGCGCTCTACCAATCGATCATGTTTTAACCTGTATTCTACTAAATCTTTAATAGATACAATAGGCATATTATGCTTCTTGGCGATTAGTAACAAATCTGGCATTCGTGCCATAGTACCATCTTCATTCATTATTTCAACCAATACTCCAGCAGCTGGAAATCCGGCTAAACGAGCAAAATCAATTGCAGCTTCCGTATGACCGGTTCTGCGTAAAACACCTTCCCTCTTTGCTTTAAGAGGGAAAATATGACCTGGCTTACCAAATTCTTTTGGTTGAATATTGGGATCAATTAGCGCTTTTATAGTCTTGGCTCTGTCAGAAACAGAAATACCTGTAGAACAGCCATGACCGATTAAATCTATGGAAACAGTGAACGGTGTATCAAAATGAGAGGAATTGGCATTCACCATCATCTCCAGTTGCAATTCCTCGCAACGATCTTCTATCAGTGGTGCACAGATTAAACCTCTTCCATGAGTAGCCATGAAGTTGATTATTTCAGGAGTAACATTACTAGCCGCTGTAATAAAGTCGCCCTCATTCTCACGGTCTTCATCATCGACTACAATAATTAACTTACCCTGTTTGATGGCTTCTATAGCAGATTCAATAGTATCCAGTGGGTTATTTTCTTGATGTGGGTTGCCAGACATTATTTTTTACTCCTTTTAAAAATTTTATAAATCCCAGAAATACAGCAATATTCATTACTATAAAATAATTGAACCGCCTGAATGTTCTGAATTCAATACCAAAAGTATATAAAAACAAGTCAAATATCGGTAAAAATAAGGTTACGCTTAGAATAAACAATGTATACTTTAGCAATAGAATATAATACAGTATCAGTAGTATAAATGGTGTCTTCCAACGGAGTACCTTATGAGAAATAAATACAAAACTCAACGCATTGAAGCGAAAGACATATTTCTTAAAATGCCATAGATTTTGAAAATTACCCGTTGCAATGCGCGTCTTCCTCTTAAACTCCTCTCTCCACGAGGTAACCACGTCTTCATAACAAATAGCATCTTTATTAAAAATAGCTTTATAGGATTGCGTTAGAATTGAAAATCCAATAAAAAAATCATCTACCAGAAAGTTTTTGGGGATCTCAGTAAATAAGTTTCTGCGTATTGCATAACAACCACCGGATGGACCTGGGATAATACCATAAACTATGCTTTCATGATATTTTATATGCGACTCATAGTCCCAGTAATCTCTTTCCTGATGATTTAATGTTCTTAAAGAATGGATATTTGCATCGACTAATCCAATTTTTGAATCTTTGAAATATTTCACCAATTCAAAAATGGTATCCTTTGAAAAGATGATATTGGCATCAGTAAGGATTAGAATAGAATCTCCAGATGGAATATTATTGTGTAAAATTGAATTTAATACCTCTGGTTTACCGGAACGATTTAAGAACTCTATTATTCTGATGTCTGCTGAACTAAATTTTGATTCAATAATGGATTGAGTATTATCAGTACAAGCATCAAGACCAACATAGATTTTTATTTTTTCTCTGGGATAATTACTGCTTAGAATACTGTTAAGTTTTTCTTCAATAACTTTTTCTTCATTCTGTAAAGGAATAAGAATTATAACTTCAGGCAAATCATCGTCTTCCGAATAAGACGAAAACATTATTTTGTTGTGCTGGGCCCAGTTACGAAGCAAAAAAGGATACAACAAAAATGTGTATACCAGAAGAAAAAGTAATATGAAGAAAATTACAATCAAGAGAATGATTTTTTAGCCATCTTATTTTTTAGCCATAATTGTGCTCTATTCGACAGGTTGATATACCATTCGCCCCTAAACAGGACAGAATCATTATTAGCCTTATAGGTTAAAAATAATGCTAATGGCAACAATACTGCAGAAGCCAACCACATTCCAATGCTGGCAGGAATTACAGCTTCTTTCGCTAGTTTTTCTCCTATAACATTTAATACATGAAACAATACAAAGTACAATACCGCTATTAATATAGGTATGCCAAAACCTCCTTTTCGAACAATAGCTCCCATAGCGCAACCCACAAATAGCAATACAATACATGCAAAAGACAGACTAAACTTACGATACCACTCACAGTAGAGATTTATATAATTGCTTTGGCGAAATTCCAAATCTCCTTGAGTAGAAATGGCATAATTCAACAAGCCCTGAACATTAGACCGACTTAGCGCTAAACAACTCTGAGAGATATTCCTGTTAAAAACGTCATTGATATTTAAATTATTAAACGATGTACTAGCTAAAAACTGCTTTGAAGCCGAATCCTCTGTTGGTTTCAATACGGAAAAATAAGTGGCATTATTTAGTCGTATCTCATATATCCTCTTCTCCATATCTTTCCGGGTTGAATCCGCCTCATACATCAACTGACTGGTATTCATCATGATAAAATTACTCTTGAACAATGACTGGTCGGAACGGGTGAGTTTAAATTCTCTTAGGTCGAATATCTTTCTCCATTGCTTAAACTCCATAATCGTCTGCTCCATTTTGTCACCATCAGACCTAAATGCCCGGGGCTGCACATCCTGATACTGCTTACCATTATATAGGGTGAGAATAAGATGGTCACCGGTATTGCTCAAGGCTACATCCCCTTTATCTGCCAAAACTACGTTATCATTTCCCTTGCCTTGAGAATGATCATAAACCATGATACCATATAACGTTTTATTATCATCATCCTTATGCTGAATTTTTAGGGCAAACCCTGATATACCTCTATAGAATACACCCTCCTTGATGTCTAGAGCTGGTTTTTGCTTCCGTATGTCAAATAATAGCGAATAGAATTTGAGGTGAACATTCGGCAAAATAGTATTGGAAAAATAAAAAGCTCCAAAAGCCAGAAAAATGGTAAAAATTATGAGACTGCGCATAATCCGCAATAAGGATAAGCCACCTGTCTTATAAGCTGTGAGTTCATTATTTTCTCCCAATGTGCCAATCACCATGGTTGAGGCTAACAAAATGGCTAAAGGAAGAGCCATGGGAACAATAGTTAAAGTAAAGAGTGCAATAAGCTTTAACAATAAACTCATTTCCAAACCTTTACCAACTATATCATCGATGTATTTCCAAAGAAATTGCATCATAAAGATAAAAGAAGTAAGTCCAAAGGTGATTAATAGAGGCACAATAAAACTGCCTAAAACCACTTTATCAACTCTTTTTAACATGACTGGAAATTACCTTGGCTAAAATAACTATTTTAAGCCAAAGAAACTCTATAAACAACAGTTAAACAGTTGATTTCTAAATATATTTTGCGTATTTTCGCAACCTTTAAAATTCCTCAGAACACTATACATTATGCGTCAACTCAAGATTACCAAGTCGATTACCAACCGTGAGAGCCAATCACTTGAAAAATACTTACAGGAAATAGGAAAAGTAGACCTTTTAACTCCCGAAGAAGAAGTAGACTTAGCTCAACGCATCAAGGCAGGTGACCAGATAGCTCTGGAGCGTCTTACTAAAGCCAACTTGCGATTCGTAGTTTCCGTGGCTAAACAATACCAAAATCAGGGATTAACACTCAGTGACTTAATCAATGAAGGAAACCTCGGTCTCATCAAAGCAGCACAGCGATTTGATGAAACACGTGGTTTTAAATTTATCTCCTATGCCGTATGGTGGATTCGTCAATCTATCTTACAGGCTTTGGCAGAACAATCTCGTATCGTTCGTCTTCCTTTAAACAAGGTAGGCTCATTGAATAAAATCAATAAAGCATTTTCAAATCTGGAACAAGAGTTTGAACGTGAACCTTCTGCAGATGAATTGGCTGAAGTCCTCGAGATTACCAGAGAAGAAGTAGAAACCACATTAGGTGTTGCTGCTCGTCACGTATCTGTAGATGCCCCATTCCAGGAAGGAGAAGAAAATTCATTACTCGATGTATTAGAAAATACCAGCGCACCAAGAACAGATCTTCAACTGGAATATCTGGAATCTCTGCGTAAAGAAATTGAAAGATCACTTTCAACGCTTACGGACAGACAAAAGGATGTAATAAAATACTACTTCGGTATTGGCGTTGAACATCCTATGTCTTTAGAAGATATAGGAGAGAAATTTGGCTTAACTCGTGAACGTGTTCGTCAGATTAAAGACAAAGCCATTAATAAACTACGTGCAACTTCCAGAAGTAAGCTATTGAAAAACTACTTAGGAAACTAATACTTATTTATTCGAATCATTTTATCGAAATTATAATCTGAAAAAATTAGTTACCTGAAAAACTAATCACAACCTTATAATCTACATACCATGAGCAACTGGATAGAAAAAGAAAAAAAAGCCCTAGAACTCATCAATATTGCCGGCACACTCTGGCTCGATAAGAATGTAGAACTTGTTATATTTCGAAGAAATATCGCAGATGCTCGATATACAGAAGTACTGAACAATATTGAGTATGCATCAAAGTATCTTGATCTTTCTTTAGATATTAATGACTTGGTGCTGATCTCCAAATCTATTGATAATCTCAACATTGCACCTACAAGACTCGACTTAGTTACACTTGGAAAAGAATGGCTGACAGAAAAAGACGACTTCAATTCAATGGATGAATTTGTTGCTCAAAAACTGGCAGAATATATTGGAAAAGACAAACGTGTAATTGAACCCAAAGATGTAGTACTTTTTGGATTTGGCCGAATAGGAAGATTAGCTGCACGTGAGTTGATACAACAACATGGCAATGGCGAACAACTCAGATTAAGAGCCATCGTGACCAGAGGTAATTCAGATGATGAGATCAAGAAGAGATCCAGTTTGCTTAGAAAAGACTCTGTTCATGGGAAATTCCGTGGAGTAATCACAGAAGACCTTGTCAACAAAACATTAATCGCTAATGGCAATATCATCCATATGATATCCAGTGATGATCCTGCCGGCATAGATTACACACAATATGGCATTAAAGATGCTATTCTTATTGATAATTCAGGAATCTGGAGAGACGAGGAAAAGCTATCCAATCACTTAAAATCAAAAGGAATTTCCAAGGTTGTATTAACAGCTCCCGGAAAAGGCACCTTACCTAATATCGTTTATGGTGTAAACCATTTAAACTTCTATCCTGATGATTTAAATATCTGGACGGCAGCATCTTGTACTACCAATGCAATCTCCCCTATTATTAAAGTAATTAGTGATGTTTATGGCATTGAATCAGGACACGTAGAAACTGTTCACTCCTACACCAATGACCAAAACTTATTAGATAACTATCACAAAAAATACAGACGCGGAAGATCTGCACCCATGAATATGGTAATTACTGAAACTGGTGCTGCCAGTGCAATTACGAAAGTAATGCCAGAAATGTCAGGGAAATTCACCGGGAATTCTGTTCGTGTACCAACGCCAAATGTTTCATTAGCTATCCTAAATTTGCACTTGTCGAAAAATATAACTTCAATTGATGAAGTAAATGCCATTTTAAAACAAGCTGGCTCTTTTGGATCATTAGTTGAGCAGATCGACTTCTCTACTTCTCAGGAATTAGTTTCCACAGACTGCATAGGTAATCCTCACGCCTCTATCGTAGATTCACATGCTACATTATTAGCTCCGAGTGGAAAAAGTGTGGTACTCTATGTTTGGTACGATAATGAATATGGCTATACTCGTCAGGTAATACGTTTGGCAAAATATATTGGAAAGGTACAACGACTAACGTATTACTAATTAAAAAAAACAACACTTAACTATATCAGCGATGTTTGAAAATTTACAGGATAAACTGGAAGGTGCGTTCAAGAACTTAAAAGGCCAGGGCAAGCTTACCGAATTAAATATAGCATCTACTGTAAAAGAGATCCGCAGAGCATTAGTAGACGCAGACGTAAACTATAAGATTGCAAAAGAATTTACGGATACGATAAAAGATAAAGCCTTAGGACAAAACGTTCTGACTGCAGTATCTCCCGGACAGTTGATGACCAAAATTGTAAGTGACGAACTCACTCAATTAATGGGCGGCACTGCCAGTGAAATTAATATTCAGGGATCTCCGGCTATTATTCTCATAGCTGGCCTTCAAGGTTCCGGTAAAACTACCTTCTCCGGAAAACTTGCAAACTATGTAAAAACAAAGTTAAATAAGACACCATTACTGGTAGCCTGTGATGTATATCGCCCGGCGGCCATCAATCAGTTAAAAGTTTTAGGGGAACAAATTGGTGTGGAGGTTTATGCGGAAACAGAAAACAAGAACCCCATTGCCATTGCTCAAAATGCCATTGCCTACGCAAAGCAAAAAGGACAAAATATTATCATCATAGATACAGCGGGCCGATTGGCAGTGGATGAGGAGATGATGAACGAAATTGAAAATGTAAAAAAAGCTGTTCAGCCTTCTGAGACCTTATTCGTGGTGGATTCCATGACAGGACAAGATGCTGTTAATACCGCTAAAACTTTCAACGACAGAATTAACTTTGATGGCGTTGTATTAACTAAGCTCGATGGTGATACTCGTGGTGGTGCCGCGTTGTCTATAAAATATATAGTCAATAAACCGATAAAATTTGTTTCCCGTGGGGAGAAATTAGATACACTGGATATCTTTTATCCGGAACGTATGTCACAGCGTATTCTTGGAATGGGTGATATCGTTTCATTCGTGGAGAAAGCTCAGGAGCAGTTTGACGAAAAAGAAGCTGCCAAACTTCAGAAGAGAATTGCAAAGAACCAATTCGATTTTGAAGACTTCTTACAGCAAATTAATCAAATCCGAAAAATGGGAAACATTAAGGATTTGCTGGGTATGATTCCTGGAGTAGGAAAAGCAGTTAAGGATATCGATATAGATGATAATGCTTTTAAGAAAATCGAAGCCATCATATTCTCTATGACAGTGGAAGAAAGAAGAAATCCTGATATATTGAATGGAAAAAGAAGAGAGCGATTAGCAAAAGGCTCAGGCAGCACCATACAAGATGTTAATCAATTCATCAAGCAATTTGACCAAATGAAGGTGATGATGAAAAAATTTCAAGGAATGGGTATGGCTAAGAGATAAAAATTAGCC
>CANHGL010000008.1 GCA_947460245.1 Sphingobacteriales bacterium | reverse complement strand
GATAGAATCTACACCACCACCTGCAACATTAAGAGCTTCTTTTGCTGCAATTGGTGCGGTGAAATCGTCGTCCATACCACTAAATACTTGGCACTTACCCGCTTGAACAGCATTTAATAATAGTTGTATAAACGGAGCTGTAGGCCATTTGAAATGCAAATTCAATTTTTCCCTTAGGTCAATTACACGCCAAACTGTTTTCCACCAAAAAACATCTGCCTCACGAATAGGCTCATATCCTAATGCCTTTCTATTACCCGTAATTTCCTGTACCCAAGGTAGTTTTTGTACCGGGGTAGTATCCAATGGTAATTCTGGGGCAGCAGCTACTGTGGAAGCCGTTGCCGCAGCAGGAGGTAGAGAAGGTGAAGAATCCAAAGGTGCAGATGATGATGATGAATCCGCAGGAGCCGAAGCAGTTGCAGCAGATTGATTCAAGTCTCCTGAAGTTCCAGTAACTGTACTGTCTCCACCTGAACTACTTTGATAGGTAGTGGAGGAAGAAGGATCAGTAGTTTTTTTCTTTACTGACTTCTTTTTAGGAGCTGAAATAGCTGTTGAAACTATGAGGCACAGCAGCAACAAACATCCTATTCTTTTAATTAGCATTTTCATCCTTTATATCATATTGATTAGTCGATCTTGAAAGCGATACCAGGTATCTTACGTGACAACCCATCAGGTCCTTTCACTTTTATTTCCTCTAGATAAAAAATATCTCCCGGTTTAGCCTTAGAAATAAACGCTTTTTGCGCAGCACTAAAGTATGGGCCAGATGCAGAAGCTATCCCTGGATCCTGTAATTTAGGCTGATAGAACATATTGAAACTCAATACTTCAAATTTAGCATCGAAATCAAAGTTGTCCAAGTTTGCTATTACCCCTTGCTGAGCTTTCCATACTGCAGAATTTACACGTCCACCAGGCATACCCGCACACTGTGCTTGTGGGTTAGGTATTAATTTTACACGGAAAGGAAAAGCACCGTAGTTTTTTCCGTTAGCAGCAACCGTAACGTTAGTTACACCTTGTGTTGTTACTCTTACTTCATATTTACCACCACTACCTGTAATTGTACCGGCAGACATAGTCACGTTTAATTTAGCATTAGCAACACCTGCGGCAGAAACCTGAACAGGGTTAGGAACACCAATATAGAACACATTCATCTTCGTTGGAGATACCGTTGCAAAAGGAGCTGCTACAGTATACTTGAACGGAGGTAAAGGATAACTCGTAACTGCATTTGTTTTTGGATTTTTTAAAGATATATTTCCTTTCAATTCATACTCTCCAACACCTGGAGAAGAAGAATAATGAGCAATACCTTTATCGTCCGGACGTAGTCCTGAGCCATTAACATTTACGGATACGTTATCATTCTTAGAACTTGTTGCTGCAAGGAATACATTAGCCTCAAATTTCTCACCCTGCAAAATATAAGCAGATGGAGAGGTAATTTGTGCAGAGAAAGAGTTAAACACAATTTCATCTGGTTTTAACTCCTCTGAGCTACCAATTTTAGAAAAGAAATACTGAACCAATAAACCTTCTGTTGCCTTAACATCCGATAACTCCTTTGTTAACATAGTTAAAGAAGCGATAGGAGGCATTTGGAAGAAATTATCTCTGGCCCAATCACCATTTTGTGTTTGAGCATTTGTACTCAACGGTAATTTATTCAAAACATTTTGTAAATCTGCCGTATCAATCAACTGAGAAAACTGAGACTTAAACTCGTCTAATTTCTTTTTTAGCTCATACCCTTTCTTCTTTTCTTCAATAAAGAAACGGGTTGAAGCGTCTAAGTCATCCTGACGTTTCATAAGGTTACCATCTTCGCCAGGTCCACCAGCTTCTTCAATGATTCCTTTTTGTAAATCCCCAATATACTCCTGAAGATTTTTAGAAAGATCGAGTAACTTATCAGCTTTAGCTTGATAAATTCCTATTTGGGCGTTACCCGGCTCTTTAATTTTTTTACTCTCAAAAGCTTTGTAGTTGATTCTACTATTTGCATCCAATAATACATTGGATCCAACTAAACTTGTATTTATAACTCTGAACGCGTTAAGGATTTCAGAAGAAACGTTTAATGCAAGTAGTGCTGTTAACACCAGATACATTAAATTAATCATCTGCTGCCTATTGTCCTTTGGAATTGACATTTTTTTTACAATTTACTTAGGTTAACAATTAATGCTAGATGATTATTATGATCTCATTGCTGAAAGCATATTTCCATAGATGCCGTTTAGTTTTTCTAAATTACCCGCTAAACCACCCATTTGGGTTTTGAATTTCTCTGTATCTGCTAATGAACTCTCAAGATTGGTCATTGCACTACCTAAGTTACCTATAAATTTATTCATAGTCTTTAAGTGTGTATTAGTGTCTTGTAATTCCATTTCATAAACAGCATTTAATGCCGCTAAATTTTTAGTTGCACTTTGAACTTGTTCGTGATATTTAGAAGCCTCTCCAGAAGCACCTGCTAACTTACTCATTCCTTCAGCAGCAGCATTGAAAGACTCTTTTACTCCATTTAATGAAGTAGCAGCAGCCTTAGCAGAAGATGCAAATTCATTAGAAGCAACTGTTGCATCTGCCAAATTCCCCATCTTTCCTACCTGATCTGCGAAACCTTTAAGATTATCTCCAAATCTGTTGACCAAATTCTGATCAATCTTAGCAGCGTCCATCATTTTATCCATTTCAGCTGATAAAGATTTTTTTGAATCGCCTGAAGTAGCTGCAGCACTCGTATGATCTGGATCATACTGGTCTAAACCCGGGTAGAATTTTTCCCAATAGTAATCCGGCTCCGGTGGAATAATACCTGATATAGTAAATATTATAGCCTCCGTTAAAAGACCGACAGTTAACATTGTATTTGCAATGGATAAGTGTAAGATTTTTGCCCATGCTCCAACGATTACTACTGCAGCTCCCACACCGAAAAGCATGTTTTTTGCTACTTTGAATTTTTTAGTTTTAAATAAAGGAATTGAAGTTGCCATAAACTTTTGTTTTAGTTGTTTAGTTATTAATGTTGTTTACGTGTTTTAAAATATATAGTTTTTATTGTGCGAAATCACTCATAGATCTACCCATAAATGGTAGTAAACATCTAAATCCTATGTATGATTTTGTAGAATCCTGGTATTCGTATGTCTTAGTTCCACACTGTAAGAAATATCCGATATCTTTCCATGAACCACCTCTGATAACCTTGCGTTTCATTACACTTGGCTCATCCTCTTTAGCATCATATCTAAAGTCAGGTTGTTTATCATGGATAAATGCAGCTGCATCATCTTCATAAGCTGTAGATGTCCATTCTGCCACATTACCTGCCATGTTGTACAAACCATAGTCATTCGGCCAGTATGATTTAGCATTTACCGTATAGAAACCTCCATCCTCAGGATAATTTCCTCTTCCTGGTTTAAAATTAGCCAACAAACAACCTTTCGTATTTCTTATGTAAGGACCACCCCAAGGATAAGGAGATAGATTTCTTCCTCCACGAGCAGCATATTCCCACTCATATTCTGTAGGTAGACGGAATTGATCCAATGGAGCCTCTTCTTTAGAAGCTCTGTAATCATTCCATTTTTGAGTTCTCCAAGCACAAAAAGCATTACACTGATCCCATGATACACCTACAACAGGATAATCATCATAAGCTGGATGCGTAAAATAGGTACGGGTCATTGGCTCGTTATAAGAATAAGCGAAGTCACGAATCCAAACTAATTCATCAGGATATATCGATATCTTCTTTTTATCCATGAATGCACTTCTTGGCTTTGCATTTTTATCTGTAGGTCTTTGCTGTGCATACTCCTTCCATTTGAACCAAGTGTATTCAAATACTAATTTTCTTGGATCTATTTCTTTCTTTCCATTGATTCTATCTGCCTCAGCATAGAACATAGGATCTAACTGACTGCCTTCTTCTGTAGCACTAGCACCGGTGTTCCAGTTCATATCAATTGGCATATCCCAATTAACCGCTTGTTTTCCGTTTTCACCTTCCTTGAGATTGTCACCACCTAAAAGCGTGTGAGCAACTGAGTCCCTTACATATTCTACAAATTGACGGTATTCGTTATTGGTAATTTCAGTTTCATCCATGTAGAAACCTACAATGGACATTTGTTTCATCTTGGTGTTAAATGCATAATTCACATCCTGATCAGAAGGACCTGCGTGAAAAACTCCTGAAGGAATATAAACCATCCCATAAGGAAGCAGGTTGTTATCCCACTTTGGACGATCTTGTGAACCAATTAATTGTCCATCTGTTCCAGAGCCTTTACAACTCACTAAGAATAGAGCAATGATAGCAATTAATGAAAATCTTAAATTGTTCATTTTAGTTGTTTACGTTTTTCTATAAGTTGGTAAAAATAACAAAAAAAAATCTTTAGTTGTATACTAAAATAGGCTTTTTACCACTTTTTTTATCCTGAAATTTACAAAAACCTTGGATTGTTGATAATCCTCGGTGACTTGAAAATTCTATTATTAGGCAATACATAGTTCAAAGTAATTTCATGAGAACCCTTATTAACATTGCTTAGTTTGCCAAGAGACACGTCATAACCATAAATTATAGCCAAGTTTTGTACAGGGCAAACACGCAATATTGGAGATAACGATTCAAATGATCTTTTATTGTATCCTCTTGCATTAAACCCCAACATTACATACTCCTTATACCCTGCAAGAACACTGATGTCTGTCTGGAATTCCTTAAAATCCGTAGTCAGCGCAAAACCAGGCTTAATTGAAAAATCTGAACCTAATTTCACCTTACTCCCTATAAATACTTGTAAAGTACCACCATATTGGGGCTTAAGGGTCATCTGACTACCCTCAAACTTATCCTTTGCATTAATAACATTGGTATAAACCAAACCTGCCTCTAGATATTTAGAAGAACAAGATATCCCAACGGATAAAAGCGGCCGAATACTCTTTTGCTGCTGGTTAGAAAGTGATGCATCATTAAGATTGGCCCCAACCCCTTGAGGAGTAACCAATTTACTGCCATCCAAAGTTGAAAATAAGGCTCCGGCATTACATCCGATAGAAAGTCTGACCTGTTTTCTAAACTCTTGCGTATAAGCATAACCCAAATTAAATCCGGTAGTAGTAAATGCGCCCAGTTGTTCATAGGAAACGCCAAAACCAACTCCACCATGAAGCTGTGGGAGATTTGCATCTCCAAACACAGTAATCGTTAGTGGCTGCCCCTCCAATTTTGCCCACTGATGCCTGTAATTTACCCCCAAATTTACCCCCTTACGGGCACCGTAAAAAGAAGGATTAACTACCTGAGGATTAAACATATAATGAGATGATATAGGGTAATTCTGGGCAACTATACTGTCGGCCCAAATCAATAATACTATACTCAGAACGACAAATCTCATATTTGGCATAAATGGTTACTTGTAAATGTAGGAAAGAATTACCAAAAATGAAAGATTACAATTTATCAGAGATCATATAAAAAAGGAGACCATTAAGTCTATTTACCCCTTTTATTTGACTTAATAATATATTTCTTGATGGCATCTACCAGAGAAGGATTTTCCGGAGTAGGAGCAAAGATATTTATATTCAACTTTCTTGCCTTTAAAGCATCTGCTGTAGAATTCCCAAAAATAGCAAGTCTGGTATCCTCTTGCTTGAAATTTGGAAAATTGGAATACAGAGACTCTATAGCGGAAGCATTGAAGAACACCAGCATATCATATTTTACATCTTTTAAATCAGATAGATTGCTAGCTATGGTCTTATAGATGACAGCTTCCCCAAAAGTAATATTATGTTTATTGAGCAATTCAATAAGGGCTTTGTCGCGAAGATCTGAGCATGGAATTAGAAATTTACCATCTTCCTTATGCTTCAGAATTACCTCCATGAATTTTGGAAGCTTACCATCGCCATAAAACACCTTTCTTTTTCTATACTGGATAAACTTCTGCAAATAGAGTGCTATAGCCTCGCTTAAGCAGAAGTAGCGATTATCTTCATTAATCTTAATGCGCAATTCTTCACAAATTCTAAAATATTGTTCAATAGCTACACGACTGGTGAATATTACACACGGATATTGATCAATATAAATTTTCTGTTTCCTGAAATCTCCTGCCTTTATGCCCTCCACTTTAGTAAATGGACGCCAATCTAATTTAATCTTAAATTGTTCAGCAATATCAATATAAGGCGACTTGCCAGATTCCGGCTTTGGCAAAGAAATCAGTATAGACTTTACCTGTTTTAGCTTATCCGGATTTACAATTTCTGGTAATGGCTTGGGCTCTATCACTATCTTCTTATCTGCCTTTGAAATTGACTTTTCAGCAACGACAACCACTGGTTGTTGCTCTACTTTTGAAACCTTCTGCTTTTTAGGTACTAACTCCTTAGCTACTACTTTTGGAGCAGATTTCTTAACTGGAGCTATCTTAACTTTAACCGCCGGAGTTGTCTTCTTTTTTAATAATGAATCTTTCGTGGGCTTTACAGGTTTTACAGCTTGCTTACTAACAGACTTAGTCTTTAACGCAGAAGTAGTCTTAGGCATATTTTTAACCACCTTCACAGTACTCTTAACTGGCTTTGTTGGTGCAGGAGTTTTTTTTGCCGTTGATTTGTTTACTACTACTTTTTTAGCCATTGGTTATAATTTTATTCAACCATGTTTTTAAAGATGTACTTCCCTAATAATAAAATAGGCAAGATTTTAAAGGCACAAATATATAGAAAAAAATGAAGTTTGTGAAGAATGCGAACATTATCAATGAGTTGATAACTCCTGATTACATTAAAAAGGAAATACCATACAAATCCAATTACCATTAAAAAAACCACAACGCTATTGGAGATATGGTCGTTATAAACAAAGATGATGAGTAAAAAGAGCAGGAGTATGCTTAGTAACAACTCAGCAAACATATTTTGTAAAAAAAATGCCTTGAAAGTCTCCTGAGTATTGGTTATCACGTTGAAAATATATTCCAGAATATCCTTGACTAAAAAAAAACTTCCAAATACCAAACAACTATTGAGATAGAAATGCATATTAAAAACATTAAAATCTTCCTTAAAAACATACTGCACTACCCCATAAAAGATGAGTGATGACATGAAAACCTTCAGCGTGTAAATGAAAACAATAGCCAGGAAGGAGTCATATTTTTTTGTCTTATAGAAAATAAAGAATTTCTTGATACTACCCAACCCTTCTAGAAGAGAGAACATGTAATCTTCAAATAACATTCTAAACACCAACAAAAGCAGTACAATAAACACAAACACCATTAAAAATGCCTGGCTTTTAAAATTCTGTCGCTGCTGCTGAATAGATACGTAACCGGGCATGGCATGATAAGCAGTTGCTTTGTTATGTAGGGTTGTCCATAAAGCAGAGTCGGACTTATTTTTTAATATTGAATCCTGATATGCGGGATTATAAACCAGATCTGATTTGGCTGAATAAAGATGAGTGGCACAAAAAAACAATATTCCTAAAAATAAAATTATCCTGGCAGAAAGTGTACCCAAAGCCCTCCCCTTAGAATACTGCCACATACCCAAAATGAATTTTAGAGTTTCGGAAATCAACGGATTGGCTTTTTTGTTGTCCAAGAGCATATGTGAGCCCAAAAATACCGATTTTAGTTTCAAAAGTGACACCCGCACCAAATCCAAATGGAAAATCCTGAAAATGGGCGTTATTGAAATCTCTTCTGATGTAGGCCGCATCCATAAAAAGAAAGAAATAGGAGTTCCGTTGGAGAAGCAATCGATACTCCAGAGTAGCAATGTTGTACATACTCGCGTAAATGGATAAATCATCAAATCCTCTCAACACCTTATTTCCTCCGATACGAATCAATTCATTTCTTAGCAAGCTATTATTAAATACAGCGCCTCCGTTTAATCCAAACTTCATGATATGCTTCTGTTTTTTCCCCAATGGCAGATAATAATTACCGAGCCAAAAAAGATCAGCCTTAACTGATTTATTCTTAATACTGTCATACAGACTAGTATAATTAAAACCCTGTGAATTTGGGTCTGTGAGTGTGGTAATCTGGTTATTTTGTTTGATCTTTTTCGTTCCTGCTGAGGCAGTAAGTTTAAGCTCAAAACCCTTCTGAGGGCTGAATAAATAATCTAATTGCTCGTAATATGCCTGTATTCCATATTGACTATATAACGCGTCCAGATTATTAGGTAACTTTCTATTGATTTTTACAAAATTTGTATCTGCCACCAGAAGGATAGTTTGGAAATATTTATAAAAACCTTTTATGTAATTATTTGAACTCGTAATGTAAGGCAAGCCAAGCTGCCAGGCAAGATCCAGAGAAGATGAATCCCGCTTATCCAGATTAAAGGTAAAGTTGACACCTATTGGCGCACCCAAGAGATAAGGATAATTGAAACGTATATCTAGATATTGTGACTGGCGTTGTAATTTTCTCCATTCCAGATATATCTCTTCTCCTCTCTTAAATGAATTTAATAGATGTATTCTGGCCTCACCTGTTATCAAGATTTTACCGCCATTGCTACCCGGTAGAAAGCCAATTAAAAAATCGAATGAATTTACCTTTCTCTTATCCAGAAAAAGATGAATATCTGCTTTATCATCTCTAAAATAAATAGCACTGGGCTGCCGGACAGTTGCATAAGGTAATTTTTGCAGGAGTTTGTCTATGTTTTTGATTTTAGACTCATTATATGCCTGTTTTGATTTTACAAGGACATAATTCTGAATAAATCCTTTGGTAAGTTTTGATGATCCATAATTAATAAAACTGTCTATTCTTATATATCTCCCCCTGTCTACATTATATCGGATACCAATAGAAGTGTCGCTCAATTCCAAACTATCACTTAACACCTTTGCAAACGGATATCCGCTATTTTCCAGATTCCTAACCAACTGTTCTTTAGTGTTATCTATTTCATAAACTGAATTCGCAGATGGATTCCTCTGCCATCTTTTTCTGCGCTGCTCTGAAGAAGAAAATTCATACCTTTTTCCGAGATGCAAATAAGCTTCCAAAGTGTCTCCATGCTTATGAACAGAATCCAATGACGCCTCTAAATATCCTTTTGCAATCCACGAACGCTGATAGCCTTTTAGATACTGATTAACTTCCTGAATACTTTTAAAATTGTGCTTTACCTTAGACGATATATTTACGGAATCGCTAAATAGTATGAGTTTTACACTTTGCGCATGCATTGCAAAGGAAAAACACAAAAAAACCAAAATATAAAACACTCTAAAACGCACGCGATATGTATTCCATCAAAGTTATCAATAATTTAGTTAATACGATTTTAGTTTGAACAGGATATCAAAAAAGATATTTTAAGAATACTGATTCTCAAAATATCTGCAAGAAAGAATTAAATGAGGATATTTTGTTTATTTTGAGCCTTATGGCAGGCATATACCTACACATTCCCTTTTGTAAACAAGCATGTACCTATTGTAATTTCCATTTTTCTACTCTACGTAATAATCAAGAGGAAATGCATACTGCACTACTCAAAGAAATTGAGCTGCAACAATCTTTCTTTACGGATAAAACAACTATACATACACTGTATTTTGGGGGTGGAACCCCTAGCCTATTAAAACCATCCGATATTCAATCACTCATTGAAAAAATTGGTCATCACTTTAATATCGCAGAAGATGCTGAGGTTACACTTGAAGCCAATCCTGATGACCTCACTTCAGACTATCTTCATGCCCTAAAAGAGACCACCAGCATCAACCGACTGAGCATTGGAATACAATCTTTCCATGATAAAGATTTACAGTATATGAAGCGGGCTCATAGCGCTGAAGAGGCAAAAAATGCTATCCTATTAGCCCAACAGGCTGGATTTGATAATTTATCTGTTGATCTTATCTATGGAACACCAGGACTTAGCAATGAAGCTTGGAAAGAGAATCTAAAAACTCTTTTTAATCTGAATATCCCTCATATCTCTGCTTATGCACTTACCATAGAAGAAAAGACAGAGCTCGCCATCTTGGTAGCAAAACAAAAAGTACCATCACCGGATGATGAACAAATGGCGCAACAATTTGCAATACTATTGGAAGAAACACGTAAACATAATTATGTGCAATATGAGATTTCCAATTTCTGTAAAGAACCCCATTTTGCCAAACATAATACCAATTACTGGAAAGGAGTTCCCTACCTCGGATTTGGTCCGTCAGCACATTCTTTCGATGGCAATATCCGATACTGGAATATCAGCAATAATGGGCAATACTTAAAATCTATTAGAGAAAATAAAATTGCTAATGAACATGAACTATTAGATATAAAAGACCAATACAATGAATATGTAATGACAAGTATTCGAACTATTTGGGGTATTGATAAGACAACTATAAGTAATAGATTTGGTGAAGAATCATTAAATTATTTCTTGTTAGAAATCTCTCCCTTTATTTCCAATAGATGGGTGAAAGAGGAAAAAGATATATTCACCTTAACAGATTCAGGGAAATTATTCTGTGATTATATTACTGAACATCTCTTTATAGAATAAGATAGAACTACTAAAAGAAACAGGGCTATCTACATTATGTAAATACCCCTGTTTTTATTCTTTTATTCACTATAGCGTGTATGTCATTTTACAAACACTCATCAATCCTATAGTAGGCGAACCTACAAAATACTGTTGCTTACGATTGTAAAGATTATTAAATGATAAACTTACATTTAAATGATCCTTCATGAATTTAGGAGTATATGAAATGTCCAAATCCATGTCATGCGTAGGTGCTACACGACCAATAAAATTACCTGACAATACAGGATATCCTGAACTCCAATTAAATTTCATCCCTATATTTAATCCGATCTTCTCCATAAAATAATTCACCCCCACATTTACCCTATGCTTAGGAGAATTCAAAGCTATATAACCCAAAGGCGCACTTTCAACTTTTATAGAATCCTTGTCAACGAAAGAATAATTAGCATTCAGAGTTATTCCCTTAGGCAAGTAAAGATTACTATTAAAATCTACGCCGTACAAGGTTAGATCGCCTATATTTCGCGTAACCAAAAGTAGATTAGGTGATCCAGCCTCTACAGGTGTTATCACCCCTATTGGCAGGTTCTCGACAGCTTTTCTGATTAAACTAACAAACTCATCATCTGCAGAGCCATTGTTATTACCTCCGAAAGTAGCACTCTGGTCTAAGAATGCATTCATCGCTAACTTTACAATTGGATTCAAGTTGTTGTAATTTTGCGAAATCAACGGAGAAAGATAATTCATCAACTGATCAGCATCAAACATAATAGTCGGAGTAGTTAACTGTACTGGAGCGAGATAATTTTTGAAATCCGTTCTATAAACATCTACCTGAACTCCAAACATTTTACCAATCACTCCCTTGTAACCCAATTCATAGGTATAAGTGGTAGTAGGGACCAACTGTTTTATATCCTGTGTGTTTTTCCAATTATCTCCGTTCAGATCAAATCTTTGTTTTGCAGTATTTAAACTAGTAACAACCTGAGCTATATCACTAGGAATAGTTTGAGGAATAATGGAATTAACAATCTGCGTAATCAAGGGGTTGAGCGGTGATGTAG
The DNA here is from genome assembly GCA_947460245.1 of Sphingobacteriales bacterium. Lineage (GTDB taxonomy): Bacteria > Bacteroidota > Bacteroidia > Chitinophagales > JADIYW01 > JADJSS01. Next base: position 53,568 of record CANHGL010000008.1, on the reverse strand, counting down.
GATCTATATTTGCCTGTCCGCCAAACTGACTATTAATGGCGCTAAGAATACCGCCCCATCCTGTGGCGTTGAAGGAAGCATCTCCAACATCATGATACTGCCCTGCTGTTCCATAAGGTGATAGAAACTGTGGGAGAACCTGACCACCAAAGTTTGGATTTGCATTATAGCTATAATGGAATCCACCCGGAGGAGTGCCTAAATTTCTAACTTCAAAACCCTGAGGTATTCTTCCTTGAACAACGTCCACGTAATAAGCTGCAGATGCAGGGTTCTTGAAGGCTCTGTTAAATGTAAAACGAAGGTTGTGACCCGTTCCCGGTTTATAAACCAATGCAACTTTGGGAGAAAAAAGTACTTTTTTAACCGCTGTATTATAATCTAAACGCGTTGCAACAATAGTACTAAAGCGAGGATGCAACTTATATTCTCCTTGTAAATAAATTCCATATTCATCAATGTTATCCTTGTCTTCAAATCTTCCGTTTAGTGTGCCCTCTGTATTAGGGCGAGTAAAGAAAGCATCAAAGCCATAAACTAAATCTACCCTTTTCTTTATGTTATAGGAATGTTGAACTTGTACGGAGTACATGTGCGACTTATCGATATAACGGCCTCCTACAGGAACAAAATAAGTTTTTTGAGAATTATTTCCATTCATATATGCCTGTACAAAAAGATCCTTCCACATAAAGCGGACTTGAGCCCAACTATAGGTCCAGTTCTTATTTTGCATTGCGCCAATAGGACTCGGAATAATTCCATTACTCACGTTAACACCACCTGCTAATACCACATTAAAATCTTCTTTAATTCTGATATCCATTCTGCTATCAACCTGACCATTCAGAATACGCTCATCCCGTTCGTTCTTAACTAAACTTCCTTTACCATTAGGGTCATTGGATTCATCCGGGAGTTCATAATATATACTATCTGCAGAGGCTGTAAAACGGATTATTTCACTGGGGTCTCCAAGATCGCTATAACGCCAGTCATGACCGGTAAAGAATTTAGAAGACACCTTCATACCCATCTGTACATTTGGATTTTTTACATGAATAGTATCAGAGATATAGAAGCCTGCAGAAAACAACATTCTTTCTGTAAACTTTGCATAGTCAAACTTTGGATTATCTCTGTTTATATCCGTCAGCGTATCTTTTATTCTCACCCGTGCACCTATAGAAGTCCAGAACTTAATCTCTTGTGTCTTCAGCGGAGATTTTGTGATAATATGAATTACTCCATTATTTGCATTAGGTCCGTAAAGTGCTGCAGCAGGTCCTTTTAATACCTCCATTCTTTCTATATCCTCATCTGTGGTGGTCATCATCTGATACATGTTCAGACCTGTATTAGGTAATTTTGAAACGCGGTTATCCGTTAAAGACATTACATCACTTGTAAAATAACCATTGAAACCACGAACGGAAGGCTGTCCACCCTGAACACCGGAGCGCAATACCTGAACCCCTGATAAATTTTTCAAATGATCGGTGATACCCACCGCTGCTTTATTACCAATAGCAGTCGCATCAACAGATACTATGGAAGCAGGAGCATCCAGGATCTTTTCTTTCTTTCTGGAAGCTGAAACTACAACCGCTTCTAGCTCTGTCTCTTCTGAACCCAACTGAACATTAAATGTTTCACTTGATACTACAACTTTCTTTTGATCAGCATATCCAACGTAACGGAAAATTACCTCATCCCCTTCATTTACCTTCAAGTCATAATTTCCGTCAAAATCTGTTACCGTTCCTTTCATCTTATCCCCTTCCACAAATATATTCACCCCAATTAAGGACTCTTTAGTCTTCTTATCTGTAACTACTCCCTTCAAGTTAAACTCTTTATCTGATTTTCTGAGGAAAACCTGAGGAACATCTTTTTTTGACTTAGGCTCTTTCTGCTCTTTCTGGGCATATGAATATGAAGAAAACAGTAGGACAGAGAATAATAAGATCAGTTTATTTATACTATTCATAGATGGTCATTTAAATAATCTTTGCTAAAACTGGGCAAAGTTATCACCAAATATCCGTATTAGAATTGATTTGAATTTGCAATATTATTAACACCCGGAATATACGGGAAATGAAGTAACTGAAAATGGTTAGAAAGCCCTAAATTATATCTAAAAAATGGTCATTATCTAAGTAAAAAAGGCAACTTTATTCCATTTACGCCCCAGTTATTTTATCTGAAAACACAAAAGAAGCTTTCAGCGTTAAGACCATATATTTTAAAAGACATCTCCATTTTAATTAGCTGTAAGTAATGGCATCTTAATTTAAATACAAGAACTTATCTCCAATATTAGAATATACTAGATAATCCAGCACATATTACCAGACTAGGACAATCTTCTCCCTCGGTATTTTAAGAAACAGAAATTAGGTAATATAATAATGCACTTAAACATTCATGGATTTACAAATGAATGCTAAGGATTTATTGTATTTAAAAGTCAATCTGAAAAATGATTATTAAAAAGAGTTGACTCCGTTAACAGTAGTATATTTTAAAGTAGGTTTCTTGCCTAAAATAAGTTCTGATGCGCTATGTGCCATCAATGCTGCTTCATGAAAACCGCATAGAATCAATTTCAACTTCCCCTCATAATTATTAATATCGCCAATAGCATAAACACCCTTGATATTTGTAGAATAATCTCTGGTATTCACATCGATGGCATTCTTATCTATCTCCAGTCCCCAATTTGCGATAGGTCCTAACTTAGGGCTCAAGCCAAATAAAGCAAGATAATAATCAGCACTTATTTCTTTAGCACTGCCATCATTATGCACTATGGCAAGTCTTTCCAATTTTCCGCTTCCATAAAGGCTTTTGACATTAGCATTAAGTTCTAATTTAATCTTACCCTCTTCTGCCAATTGCTTAACCTTACTAACACTATCTGGTGCCCCACGGAAAATCTCACCTCTATGAACAAGCGTTAATTCTGCAGCTACATTAGCTAAAAAAATGGTCCAATCCAAAGCACTATCTCCACCGCCGGCAATTACAATTTTTTTATTTCTATATTTTTCAGGATCCAGCACCATATATTCCACACCACACTTCTCATAATCAGTAAGATTATCAATTGCTGGCTTCCTTGGCTCAAAACAACCTAAGCCACCAGCTATACAAATTACCTTAGCGTGAATAGCAGTACCTAGATGAGTACCTAATATAAATGTGTTATCTGGCCGTTGTTCTATACGCTCTACCCTTTCACCCAAGGTGAAAGTAGGATCAAACGGCTTGGCCTGATCCATTAAATTTTTTACCAAATCTTCAGCAATAACAGTTGGAAACCCAGGAATATCATAAATAGGTTTCTTGGGATAGATCTCTGTAAGCTGACCACCCACCTGCGGCAGATAATCCACCAAATGGCAACGCATTTTTAATAAACCTGCCTCAAAAACAGCAAATAAGCCTACAGGACCAGCACCGATTATACATATATCCGTCTCTATCATTCTGTAAAAATAAAAAGATAGATTTAAAGGAATGTTATTAATGTGCTAATTTGATTAATTAAGAAATCCCCCTTTTATCTGGATTTACCCTCCCCATTGGTCAGTTTTTCGAGTTCTAACTTTACTATACCATCTTTGTAGCGCATTTTAATACTGGATGGGTCTATTTTATTAGGAAGTGCAATTGTTCTGCTCCAAGAATTAAAATCAAATTCTTTTAAGACATAAACCTTATCGCTATCTGTCGGAGTATTATCCTTAGCACAGCTAATTGTTAGCTTATTCCCATTGGTATAAACCTTTATATTTCGCTTACTCAAACCAGGAGCAGAAACCCTAACCTTGTATTTATCTCCAGCATCCCATATATTCCAAAAGGGGCCGGCAACCAATTTTGATTCATTTAGTAAAAGCGGATGAAGTGGCTCAGGAAGCTGTTTTATTAGTTTTTTTTCAGACACTGGCAATATTGCCCTTGAAACATTCGTCTTAACCGGCTTTTTTACACGCTCTAAAGATTTATTTTTTGTGGTATTCATACATTATTTTTATTCGTGTGTGATAAATATTGGGACTCTAACCTCTCGGATAATCGTATTGGCCATACTCTTCTTAAAAAGTCTGGAAAAAGCACTCCTGCCATAGGCCCCCATTACCAAGAATGCTCCCTCTTCATGCAATTTGAAGTAACTATAAATGGCATCGCCTACTCTTAAATGATGCTCTACATCAATATGCAGTTGTGTAAAATGCTGATGCAGTAAATCTTTAATATTTTCGCTTTTCTTTAAGTGATTGGAAGAGGACTCATTAAATGAAACCAAAGTGGTTGGCTTAGAACTCCATTCTGGGAACAGATAAGCATACATTTTAATAGCCTGCACGCTAGAGGGCGTTCCATCATAACACAAAAAAACATGCTCTACCAATCGAGCCTTATCCGGAACCACCAATACAGGGCAATGTGCATCCTCCAAAACATCAATAACAAAACTAGAAAGTTGTTGTGCTCCCACATATGTAAAACTCATATGCTCATCCAAAATCAGCAAATCAGCAAAAATAGTTTCCTGAATAAGAAAATTAACAATATCCATACCTTCATGTATATGTGCTTTGTGCTTTATATGCTCTCTACTACATTTATCGTTAAACAATTTTAGGTTGAGTTCTAATTTAGCTTGATCATCCTTTTGCTTTTTCACTATCGATGTATACTCTACTGGCGCCAATACAAAGGCACTTGGCAGATTATAATTTATATAAGATAAATCATGCAGAAAAACACCTAGTATCATACCGCCTGATCTTTGTGCAATCTGAATAGCCTGGTCTAATGAATTTTCATTATAAGTGATAGCATCAATAGCTACTATTATTTTTTTCATAAGATAATTTATATAAAAGTAAATTGCGCATACTCAACAGGGAATGACAAAAATCACTTAAAACAGATGATAAAAATCAGCAGTTCATTCTTTCTGTTTAATTCTATTATCTCATTTCCTATTTAAAAAGAAACTTTTTTACGCTAAATGATTAGATTAGTATTAACTATACAAAAGGAAAATTACGATAAACAATATGAAGGTTTGTATTATTGGCGCCGGCTCATCCGGCATTGCTGCCTGCAAGGTATTTCAAGAAAATAATATTGATTTTGACTGCTATGAAAAAGGATCAGATGTAGGTGGACTATGGTGGTATGAGAATGACAATGGTCAGAATTCCATTTATAAATCATTATGCATTAACACCTCAAAAGAGATGATGGCATATTCTGACTACCCCATGCCTAAAGATTATCCGGATTACCCAGATCACACTCAAATCTTCGATTACTTTACGAGCTATGTCCATCACTTCGGTTTTAGACCTAAAATACAATTCAAAACATCAGTTACTCATGTAGAAAAAAAAGGTGATAAATATTTAGTGACTACAGGAAATAATGCCGCAAGGGAATATGATGCATTAGTAGTATGCAATGGTCACCATTGGAACCCTAGATATGCTGGCTTTAGTGGCAGTTTCGATGGAGAAACACTTCACGCGCACGATTATAAAACTCCGAATCAGTTTAAGGATAAAAGAGTTCTAATTATTGGTATAGGGAATTCCGGCGTAGACATCGCCAGCGAGTTAACTACATTTGCAAAGAAAGTAGTTCTTTCTACCAGAAGCGGAGCCTATATTATTCCAAAATATTTATTTGGAATACCTACAGACCATATCTCTAAACCACCGCTCGCCTATGCTCCACTCGCCCTGCAACGCTTGGCTCTAACTGCTGCATTAAGGCTAAACATAGGACGACAAGATTCATACGGCGTTCCTGTTCCCAAGCGACCGATATTAGCAGAGCACCCCACAATATCTAATGTATTTCTAAATAATGTAAGGGATGGAAAAATTCAGATTAAACCAAATATAACCACCTTAAAACAGAACGAAATAGTATTTGAAGATGGAACCAAGGAAAGCTTCGACGCCATCATTCACTGTACAGGCTATAAAATGACCTTCCCGTTTTTTGACGAATCGATTATTTCTATAAAAGACAATCAGGTGGAGCTTTACCATAAAGTGGTGGACCCAACCAATAAAAACTTATTTTTTATTGGTCTTATCCAACCTTTGGGTGCTATTATGCCACTATCTGAAGCACAGGCAAAATGGGTGGCCAGTATCTTAACCGGCAAATCAAAGCTTCCCGACAAGGCAGATATGCTGAAACGCATACAAGAAGACAAGCAAAAATTGAAACTCAGGTATAAAGAGTCCGCGAGGCATACCGTGCAGGTAGATTTCTATCCTTATAAAAGACTGATGGAACGCGCAATAAATAAGAACTGATTTATCTGCTACTCCTCCAATATCCCTTCACCCACTTATCATAGGTATTTGATATTACCCTCCAATCATACATAATTATTTAATCAGGCTATTCCAATACGCTTTAGCCTATACATCCTAAAGCTGTATAAAATTTAACAAAAACGATCATATCTGGTGGATTAGATTTTACTTTCACGATTGATTTGAGACAGGCTTTTAACGGGAAGAATGCTATAAAAATTGCAAGGAGTGACAGTAGTTTTATTGTATACTATTTTTTAGGTTTAGTGCTAAAAAAATAAAAAAGTTTAATAATGTATTTTTTATAGGAAATATTTGCATATTTGGTGCAATTCATTTTACATTTAGCGACAAATTTAAAAACTCAAACAACCAATATCCGTGGCGAAAAAAACTAAAAAAGCAGAACCTAAAAAGCAGGCTAAGGCTCCAGTAAAGAAGACTCCAGCTAAAAAAGCTACAGTCAAAAAAGCTCCTGCCGTTAAGAAAAGCAAACCTACTGGAAAGCCAGTAAAGAGTAATACTCAGAAAAAGAGTGCGAAACCGGCACCTAAAGCAGTTAGCAAACCGGCAAAGTCAGCTCCTAAGAAAATAGAGGCCAAAAAGAAGGTAGCTGCTAAAGCGCATGTAAAAAAGGCATTAAAAGTCGCCCCAGCTAAGGGAAAAATTGCTCCTAAGGCAACTAAACCCACAAAAGCCATTGTGAAGGTTGTTGCCAAGCCAACTGCAGCTAAGAAAGTCATCCAGCCTGTAAAGCCTGTTAATACTAAGTTGGAGAAGACAAAAACTAAACCTGTAAAAGCTATCCCAAAAGTAGTTGTTGTAAAAAAAGATATAAAACCAACGGCTCAACCAGTAGCAAAAGTTATCGTAAAAGAAGAAAAGAAAGAAGCTGTTGTAAAAAAGAGCAGAAAATCTAAAAAAGCAATTGAAATACCGATAAGATTAGCACCACCCCCACCACCGGGAGGATTTCGTAAGGTTATAGTTGACTATAAAAATGTTCCGGATGAAGTCTTAAGAGCACTTTCTGATAAGTACCCACATGGCTACAATAAGGGTGTTATAAAATTTACTAACTCTAAAAGAGAGCTTGTATCTGCTGTTCCAATTGATATTGGTGAATTTACTTACCTCGTTAAGGTAAGTACGCAGCTTCAAAAAATGGTAAATGACTACGATGATGAAGAACTATTCCAGGATGTAGCTACTCCAATATCTGAGAAAGAGATTCCTGTAGGCGGTGGAGCTGATTTTGATGATTTTGATAAAAGTGATGAAGACGATTCTCCTAAAAGAAAATCAAAAGGAAAAGTAAAAAGTGCAGACGACCTAGAATATGGATTTGATGATGATGACGATGAAGAAGATAATGACGATGTGGATGATGGCGATGATGACGATGACGAATAAAGAAAAAGGGATTCAATAGAATCCCTTTTTTATATTTATACTATGAAAAAAACAATCTTCATTCTCTTAAGTTTCTTCTTAGGATTAGTATTTATTATATCTGGAATTTCTAAGTTATTTCCAATAGAACCCTTTGAATATCAATTTGTGGATATAGGCGTTGCCAGCTGGAACACTGCACCCTATATGGCACGTTTTTTTATTGGGATAGAATTATTTCTAGGCACAATGCTCCTTCTAAATATCGCACTAAGAAGGTTTACTTTAAAATTTACGGTAATTTTACTCACGCTATTTACTTTTTATTTGCTCTTTAAAATTGTTACAGAGGGGAATACAGGCAACTGCGGTTGTTTTGGGGAAGCCATACAGATGTCGCCACTACAGGGGATTCTCAAAAATTTATTATTACTCCTATCCAGTTTTGTGCTCTATACTTTAGCCGAATATGAATACTGGAATAGTTTCTGGAGAAAACTACTAGCAACAATTCTATTAGCTGGTTCCATGGCTATTGGATTCTTTGTTTTCCCGATAGACCTTGTATATACATCCACATTAGATAAAAATCATATCAATTACAAGGTTCCTTTAGAATTAATGTATACTGAAAAGCAAAAAGAAAAACCCAAGATTGAGCTTCGAAAAGGAAAGCATATTATAGCATTCTTAAGCCTTACCTGCTCACACTGCCGTATTGCTGCTAAGAAAATACATGTAATGCAAAAGAAAAATCTTTCCATCCCATTTTATCTTGCAATCAATGGAGACCAAGAAATGGTCAAGGATTTTTTTGATGATACACATACGCAAAATATCCCCCATAACCTATTCCTGGGACCTAATGAATGGACAAGAGTGGCTGGCATTAGCTTACCAATTATCATGTATATAAATAATGGAATTGTGGTCAAAAAATGTAATGGAACAGACTTGAATCAGCGTGATATAGAAGCCTGGCTGATAAAATAATTATCTTATAATTAACCTTTGCGAGTATGTACGTTCTTCATCAGAGAGCACAAGACTATATGACCCTTTTGAAAGCGCAGAAAAGTCAAAAGTATATAATTCATTCCCAGACGCGAAATAGGTAATTGGCTTCTCGTAAATTAGATTCCCTATAACATCGTATAATTTTATTACAGACTTGATACTGAATAATTCTTGTGAAGCTGTAAATATTCCATTGTTTGGATTTGGATAAACTTGTAATTTCTCATTAGCAGATACTTGAACGGATGAAACATTTTGCGCTTCATAGACATTAATAATCTCAAAACGAGCAGAATCAAAATCTTTGTTAGCCGCCATCCCTCTTACTTGCATGACATTATTAACTAAAGGATACGCATAATCAACATGAATATGCCCTGCTAACCATAGACTTAAATTACTTTTGAATGGACTTAGCTTCTGAATAATCTTATCATACTCAGTAGCATCGAAAACAAAATTAGAAAGTTGTACCAATATATTATCTGTTGCAGGATGGTGAGATACAAACAAAACATTATGATTTCCTTTATTGGGATTATTCAAAAGTTCCGTTTGCAACCATTGAAAAGTTCCACCAGACCAATCCATCAGCTGAGCTTCCGGACCGATACCCGGCTCTTCCTTATTTACATGATAACGCGGATTAAAATCCAGAGCATAGAAAATAAATCCATCGTATTCAAAAGAAAAGTTTTGTAAATAATGTTCTCGTTGCGTTTCCGGATTATACGTTCTTAGTAAACGAGTACCATCATTCCAATTATCAAAAAATAATTTATTTTTATCATAGTTGGCTGAAAACACCTCCCCCATTACAGAATCACCGCAAGCACTGGGAGCTTCATTCTGATAGCGAATATAAGGCCAGATATCATGATTGCCAATCACGGGAACATAAGGCATATGCAGGCTATCCAAAATATTTTTACACATCTGAAACTCCGACTTCTCTGCGCTGCCTGTAAGATCTCCCGAGAGAACTACAAACTTTATATTCTTATCCACTTCGTGATAATTGATCCACTTTACTGCTTGTTGTAATCTCAATACAGGCTTACTGCTATCTTGAACCGGAACTGAATCATTGAAATACCCCGGGGTTCCATAATCTGAGGAAGCTGCGTCCTCTCCAATGTGTACATCTGTAATATGAACAAAAGAGAACTTGTAGACGGCACCCGAAAGATTCTTGTTTAAATCATATTCAACCATTCTAACTGCCTGGCCAAACATCACAGAAGAAAACAGACAAAAACAAAGAAAATAGTACCGTCTAAACATATCCTTATGCTTTAATTACATTTTTCAAATATGCTATAAATATATAAAACGTTTAGATAAAATAGCTGAATATCAGATGCATACCAAGAAGGCTGGTATGGATTCGGTTATCCACAATACAATAACAGATTACCTTTCCACGTTGAAGCTAAAATATTATTTTTGTTAAAACATAATACTTATGGGAATTCTACTCCAAGCAGGCAACACTATTTTAGACTCTAGCCAGTCGATAGCAGCAACTACTCCAACTGTTATTAAAGACCTATCCCTACTTGATTTGCTGATGAAAGGAGGATTTATTATGATCCCACTTGTATTGTTTTTTATACTTACATTATTTTTCATTATAGAACGCTACCTATTTATCCGCCAGCGAACAACAATCAATGATCACCTCGTAAGAGATGTGCTAGATAAACTGTACTCCGGCAACTTACAATCCGCAGATGCACACTGTATACAAGACAAATCAGCATTAGGAAATGTACTTCAAGCTGGAATATCTCAATTGGGAAAACCTATTGATCACATAGAAAAAGCCATTGAAATTCAATCTAATATAGAGTTGAATGAAATGGAAAAAAGAATGAGTTGGATCAGCATGATTTCAGGCGTTGCGCCGCGTTTAGGGTTTATCGGAACCATTCTGGGAGTTATCAAAATCTTTTATAGTATATCACAAACAGCAGACATATCTATTGGCACAATATCCGCAGGATTATACCAAAAGATGATTACCTCTGCTACCGGTTTGATTGTTGGTGTATTAGCCTTTATGGGATATCATCTTCTATTGACATTGATTGACAATTACTCCATGAAATTGCAAAAACAGATTTTTGAATTTGTAAAAGGCATACAAAAACCGGTTAAGTAATGAATATCAGAAGACGCAAACCATTCCACGACGAAGATGCAATGGCCTCTATGAACGACATTATGTTTTTCTTGATGCTATTTTTTCTTATTATTTCTACCATGGCTAATCCAAACGTCATTAAGTTGATGTTGCCAAAAGCCAATAGCTCGGAGCAACTCGCTAAGCAACCAGTTACATTGTCTGTAACAGCAGATAAGAAGTACTTTATCAATACCACAGAAATTCCTTTAGATGGCCTGGAAAATGCACTACAAGCTGCATTAGTTAATAATACAGACCCAACAGTAGTTCTTCGCGTAGCAGAGAATCTGAGTATACAAGACTTGGTAGATATAATGTCTATTGGCGCAAAGCTTAAACTAAAAATGGTATTGAGTACCGACAAGAGATAATCAGACCACCTTGCTGATGAATGCCTGAATATCATAGTAAGCCTGCATGCTTTCTGAAGATAGTTTAGGAAGATTAAAGAATCCATGAATAAGCTCCTTATAATCCTTGTATAAAACTGTATTGTTATGGTTTTGCAGCTTATCTGCGTATGACTTACCATCATCTTTTAATGGATCATACTCAGCGGTTAGAATAAAACAAGGTGGAAGATTTGAAAAATCATCATGGTAGACAGGTGAAACTTCGGGGTTGCAATAATCTTCCGGGTTGGGAGTATACGTCTTTTGAAACCATTGTATACCTTTTTTAGTGAGCAGATAGCCATTCTTATATTGTTCTATGGAGGAAGTATCCAACTTTCCATCTACCCAAGGATAAATCAGTACCTGGGCAGCAATAGATAGATTTCCCTTGCGCTTAAAATGATGCGTAGCACAAGCCGCGAGATTACCACCCGCACTATCCCCTGCCACTATCATCTTAGCAGGATCTATTCCCAATTCATTTCCATGATTAGCTATATACTCTATAACCTTGTAAGCATCTAAGTGTGCTGCAGGGAAGGTAAACTCAGGAGCTAGTTTATAATCGACAGAAATTACTGTACAATCATTCATGGCGCATAATCTACGCGCTACATAATCATGAGAATCTATATTATAAAGCACAAAGCCTCCCCCGTGGAAATAAATGATAACTTTTTGAGCAGGAGCATTGCTATTTCTATATAAACGTACCGGAACATCCTCTATTGAAAAATCCCTGATTTCCAGAATCTCTTTTTTGCTATCAAAAAGCAACTTACCTAAGTTCGATGATTTAATTACCTTTTTTCGTTCTGCCTTTATATCTGCAGGATCATCCTCTCTAAGGGGTTGCACCTTATTGACATACCATAACAAAAATCGTAGTTTCCAATTCATTTTAACTAGAGTTGAAGATTAAATATTAACTTTATATCTAAGGTAAAAAATACATTATGAATTGGGAAATTAAAGAAAATAAACTGTTTAAGCAGTTTTTATTTAAAGACTTCAAAGAGGCCTTTTCATTTATATCTGGTATTGCCTTACTTGCAGAAGAACAAAACCATCATCCGGAAATTTTCAACGTGTATAATAAAGTAGAAATATCCTTACAAACCCATGATGCCGGAAACACTATAACCGAAAAAGATTATATCCTCGCAAAAGCAATTGATGCATTACTATGATAAAGGAAGAAAATCTATTAATGAAAGAGGAGGATCTAATCCTATTATCGGAAGATCTTTTACATAAGCTTGACAAACAAATTCCACCTCAGGAGACAGAACAATTTTGTGAAGACTTAAAAACAGTGATCAATTTCCATGACAAGAAATACTATGTTCATACCCATCCGGTGATTACCGATTTTGATTACGATCGTTTATTTAAGAAGTTAGTAGAACTGGAATCTGAAAATCCTAATCTGATTACAGCTGACTCTCCTACACAAAGAGTTGCCAAAGGTCTTAATAAAGAATTTCCGACTGTACAACATCTTACGCCGATGATGTCTCTGGAAAACACCTATAACCTGGATGATCTCAATGAATTTGACAGAAAAGTCAGAGAGGCATTAACAGAGAAAATTATCATAGAATATGTGGTAGAACCAAAATTTGATGGCAGTAGCATAGCCTTGGTTTACGAAAGCGATCATCTTACACGTGCTGCAACTCGAGGAAATGGTGTAGAGGGAGATGAAATTACCCAGAATGCAAAAGCCATTCGTTCCATTCCATTAAAAGCAAATTTTTCGAAATACGGAATCCATAGAATTGAAATACGTGGAGAGGTAATCATGGAATTAGCAGTATTGGAAAAATTGAATCAAGAGAGACAGCAACAGAACGAGATTAATAAAAGAGAACAAAAAAAGGAAGTTGAGCTTTTTAAAAATGCCAGAAATACCGCTGCCGGCAGCCTCAGACTAAAAGATTCTTCAGAAGTAGCGGCAAGGAAATTAGACGCTATTATCTATCAGATTGGATATGCAGAAGACAAAGAAGGCAAAGACATTACCGATATTTTTGAATCGCACGAAAAAAATCTGGAAATCCTTAACTCATTAGGCTTTAAAACGCCTTACAAAGAAAAAGGTGAATTCTCCAATATTCATTCGGTAGAAGCATTCTGTAAACACTGGGAAGAAAAACGTGATAATTATCCAGTAGATATAGATGGGATGGTAATAAAGGTGAATTCTATACAACAACAGCAACTCATTGGCAAAACCTCACACCATCCCAAATGGGCAGTTGCCTATAAATTCAAGGCTAAACAAGCAAATTCTGTGCTACGGAAGGTAGAATACCAGGTAGGGCGAACCGGAGCTGTTACACCCGTTGCCAAGATTGATCCTATACAACTGATGGGTGTAGAAATATCCTCCATCTCCCTACACAATGAAGATTTTATAGCAGAAAAAGATATCCGATTAAATGATACGGTAATTGTAGAACGGGCAGGAGATGTTATTCCTTATATAGTAGGCAGCGTAAAAGAGATGCGTAAGGGAGGGGAAGAAAAGATTCACTTCCCGAAGAATTGTCCTTCTTGCTCACACCATCTCGTTAAACCTATGGATGAAAGTGTATGGCGATGTATCAATGCAAACTGTCCTGCTCAACTGGAAGAGCACCTTATACACTTTGCATCTAAACAGGCAATGGAAATTTCCGGACTCGGAGAAGAAATTATCCGAACCTTTATGCGTGAAAAAATCATATCAGATATTGTTTCTATTTACCAAATCGATTATGATGAAGTTAGGAAACTCGAAGGATGGAAAGACAAATCTGTTCAGAATTTGAAGGACAGTATTGAAGCTTCCAAAAAAAATGAGTTATCTCGTTTAATTATTGGACTAGGAATAAGACATATCGGATCTACTACAGCCAAGCTACTTGCAAAAAAAGTGGATTACCTAACAGACTTTAAGTCCTGGACAGAAGAGCAATACATGGAAATCGAAGATATTGGGCCAAAGGTTGCACAATCTCTATATCAGTTCTTTACCGATAGGGAAAACATAAAACTCATAGAACAGCTAGAGCGACTTGGCGTTAATACCCATAAAACTGAAGAGGTACTACTTTCAAATAAGCTGGATGGTAAAACATTTTTATTTACAGGAACGCTAACTCGCTTCTCCAGAGACGAAGCAAAAATTTTGGTAGAAAAAAATGGGGGAAAGAACCTGAATGCCGTCAGCCCAAATCTGGATTACTTGATTGCAGGGGAAAAAGCAGGAAGCAAGCTGTCTAAAGCTCAAAAGATTTCAAGTATTAAGATTATAGAGGAGAATGACTTTCTAAAGATGATTCAATAGAAAGAAGATATCAAAGAAGGAAGATTACTTTATTATATTTGCACTAGCACTATGAAAAAAATACTTTATCTAATCATAACCCTTATTGCAATAAGTTGCGAGCAAAAACATTTTTATAATGAGTTTAAATCTGTAGATGTAAAAAAATGGAAATCAACAGATACTTTAAAATACACCGTAAATACTCCTGAAGATGATGCAAACTATACTTATGCTGTGAGTGTTCGTCATCAGAAAGACTATGAATTCAGTAATTTATGGTTAAAAGTAATAATAAAAGGAAATTCAACTGATACCAGTTTTAGATTTGAAGTACCCTTATTTAAAGTTGATGGAAAACCATATGGGAAATGTTCTGGAAGTTTATGTACCCAAACAATGCCGATAAAAGCTATAGATGGCATTCACAAAAAAGGAGAATATAAGATTTCTATTATTCAATTAATGCGCAAAGATCCATTAGACGGAATAGAAGATATCGGCCTTATTATAGATAAGCGATAGGCTGACAACTTATACTACTATCCCTCCCAGCAACTGATCTACTCTTTTTTCTATAACAGGATTTCTCTGCAATACAGGAGCATGGTGCGGTTTTATACGAGCATCTATGATTAAGCTGTCACAACCCCAGTGTTTATATACTGTCTTTTCATTTACGCCATAGATGTCATGAGAGGGGTTACTTCGTGTAAATACGACCCAAATAAAATTTTTAAATACATCGCTCACAAAATCTGCATCATCTACTACTAAAATCATTGGTATCTCTGAAAGATTACTTAACGCACCGGATAAGTAGGTTGCAAGAGTTGATATTGAAATTTGCTCCTCTTTATAATTTGTAAATTTATCTGCCTGTATAGCAAGAACACCAGGCATTACAAATTTTGGATTACTGAACCCTAGAGGTAATTGAAAACCCTCAGATAAAGTATTAGATAATACCCTTTGCTGATCTCCTACCGCAGCAAAAATAACCTTACTACCTGCATTCAAATCTTCACCGGAATAATCTAAAGTATCTATTGTAGTTTTTGTCTGAAAATGAATATCCCTGTGTAAATCTAAACGCTCCAGCATATGCGTAAAAAAATCAATTTCATCATGCGTACTCAAATATGGGTTGTCTTCCTTATTAGCTATAAAGAGAAATTTTGCCAATGAGAGTTGTCCAGTACCTAAGATATGATTAGCTATGGTCAGTAACTCTTGTGGCATCTTTACTTTAGCATAAGGAGTGTAACGCTCACTCCCGATAGCCAACAACAAAGGATGCACACCTGCGGCATCTACAGCATGAACTTCATGTAGACCAGGAATTTCCGTACTAATAGCAGAGCCTGTCATAGTATGTATCATGTTCCCGAAGGCAGTATCTTCCTGAGGAGGACGACCAACTACTGTAAAACTCCAGATGGCCTCTTTTTTTGCGTATACATTACTAATTCGCATAAGTGGAAAATCATGTTTCAAGCTATAATAACCCAAATGATCTCCAAAAGGTCCTTCCGGTTTATTTTCGTTAGGAAACACCTCGCCGGTAATAACAAAATCAGCATCTGTACTCAACAAGAAACCCTCTTCATCATACATATACCTGAACCTTCTACCTCCAAGGGCTCCGGCAAAAGTAAGTTCCGACATACCTTCAGGTAGAGGCATCACTGCAGCAAAGGCATGCGACGGAGGACCACCAATAAAAACAGAGACCTTCATTGGTTTACCCAACTTATTCCACTTAGTTTGATGAACACCTATGCCGCGGTGCAATTGATAATGCAATCCTGCTTCTTTATCCTGTATATAGTCATTCCCTCCAAGCTGAATTCTATACATCCCTAAATTCGATGACATTACTCCTGGCTTATCCGGATCTTCGGAATATACGATGGGAAGCGTGACAAACGGTCCACCATCCATTTCCCAACACTGGATTTGAGGAAGATCTGAAATTCTTATTTTTTCAAAACTATTACTCGAAACTTTCTTTGGAAGTGCCATAAGCGCCGAAACAGCAGTTCGTATATAACGAAAAGGATATTTCAATGCCTGCATAGGATCACTTTTCAATGCAATCAACTTCTTAATATCCTCTAAAGTTTCTCTAAAGATGAGATTGCTTCTTTCTGTTGTACCGAAAAGATTAGAAACAGCACGGTATTTACTTCCCTTCACCTTCTCAAAAAGCACCGCCTTACCCCCTGCCTCATGAATTCTCAAATGTATAGCAGCCATCTCCAAATAGGGATCTACTTCCTCCTTAATACGAAGGAGTTGCCCATTCCTTTCGAGGTCATCAATACAGTCTTGCAGCGTAGAATATGGCATGGTAACAGCTTTAAATCCAACCGAAATTATTCGATGTAGAGTCTGTTTAACAAAAATAGGAAAATAAAGTTGGAGTAAAACGCTCTATTTATGCGATTCAATGAAGGCTTTGGCATCCAAATCAAATTGCTGCCACTCTTCAGCGTGAGGAATATGTGCAGAGAACTGATATTTATTATCATCGTAAAGCAAATCTACTGAGCTTACACTTTGTACAAATTTCTGGGCTAAGTCTTCTCTGGGAAGTAGCCCATCCTGTGCACCCCATACTAATAGTAAGGGCAATCGAACAGTATTCAGTTTTGAAGTAAGATCCAGGTGTGTAAATATAGATTGCCCCTCATAAGAAAGGGTAGCCGGAGCAAATTCAGCGTTATTGTACACTAAAGCTAGCTCACCCTTAGGAACACTCACGGTTTGCGATTGAAGATTAGTACTATTAAATACTATTCCTTTTACTTGGTTAAGATATGCCTGATGCTGTTTAAATTCTTTGGAGCTTATAACAGGATTTTGTGCATAGAAGAGTTTACAATTCTGCCAATATGCAATGTTGCTATTAAGTGCAATCATTGAATCTGCCTTTCCCAGCATCCATTGTTTCGAAAATTGCAAACCATTTTTTATATCATATGCAGGAGCTTCCAATATTGCCCCTTTTAATTTATTTTGATGATTAGTATCCAGTAAATAGTAAGCACTCAATCCTCCTCCCCAGCTTACGCCGTGTAAGAAAATAGATTTTGCTTTTGCAATTTGTTTGGTAAAATCTACGATGTTATCCAGGTCTTCACTAAACTGCTCGATAGTCATCTGGGAAGAGGTCACATTCCCCTGAGTTAACCCGGAGCCTCGCTGATCCCAGTAAATAACTTTATAATATTTTTCAATTTCTTTCCAATATACATTAGCTCGCTCTGTCTGAGCAGAACCTCCAGGGCCACCATGCACAAATACTACCGCGATATCTGAGTTAATATTCCCACATACCCTTACCGGCAAAGCAACATCACCTACCTTAACAAAATAATAGTTATCTACCTGATCACCATTAGGTTTGGGATCAGGCGAGCAACCATATAGTAGAATAGCAGCCAGCAACACTATTATTTTATGTACCGTCTTCATTATTCTTTTATTTTTCTGAATATATAAGAAATTCCTAATTCAGCGTATATATGCCTTATCCACTTTTGATTACTGGGGTAGCGATAAAATATGCCTGTTCCAAATTGAATTGCAATAGGCGTCTTCATATTTTTCGAAAAGTCATACCCTGCTAAAATCTTACCACCCACCATTATATTATGGTAACCGAAAGAAACCTTTTTAAACGTTCCATCGGGTTGGCGTTCGTAGGTTGGTGCATTCAATTTAGTATATAGATAACCAACATCAATACTTACTTCAGTGAAGAATGCTTTATAAAAGGTGTGTCGATATGCTAGGGAAGGAATAAAAAATAGGCCGGTATTGTATCTTTTTCTATAAATATAGCCGAAGGTAGGTTTGATATATAATTCCCGCTCTACAACCTTAGAAGAATAGACACTCTTACCCGAGTTTAATTTTGGTTTGCTTAATACACGAAATCCTGCACTAAACGACATCCCAAGATTAATATTTACAGGCTTCAGAAATTCAATATCTCCCAAGCCCGACATAGAGACAATATATTTCTTACTACTGATTCCTTCAGGCTTAATAAGATCCTTATACCTACTCTCCTGGGCAGAAGCATTCAGATAAAAGATAAAACCGATAAGAAATCCAATATATATCCGGAAAGTGTTCATTTGCTAAGCTTACAAATACCCCCGCAAAATAAAGAAAAAATGGGAGTTTATAAGGTCATGAATGAATAATAAAAGCAGGTGCTAGCTAAAACAAGTATGACAGCAATACCTTTAATAAGAAAAGGTGCATCAGCAGATGCACCTTTTCCAAAAGTAAATTGAATCTTTATATCATTAGAAGATATATCCTTATTACAATGGAGGTAAAATTACCTTATCGATTACATGTACAACACCGTTTGTAGCTTCGATATCTGTTGCAGTAATATTGGCTACTCTTGCATTAGCATCTGTTATTTTAGCTCCACCAGTAAGATTGATCGTGAAAGTAGCACCAGTTAACAATGGGCTAACTACCTGATTGTTCGTTAATGAAGAAGATAATACCTTTCCACTTACTACATGGTACTGAAGAACAGATTGAAGTAATGGAACTGGAATACTGTCTAATGACGGAATGCTTAACTCAGTTAATAAATTAGCGAATGCAGCATCAGTTGGAGCAAATACTGTGTACTGATCTGTTCCGTTTAGTAAGTCTACATAACCAGCTTTTACTACAGCCTGCACTAAAATAGTTAGATTAGGATTAGCTTGTGCCAATTGAACGATAGTCTTTGTAGGACCCGTAGGTGTTGTTGTTGTCTCTTCTTTGCAACCAACAAGTGTAAGTACTACTAATGCAATACCTAACAGTGATAATTTAATTTTTTTCATAGGTTAATTTTTTAAAATTTGTTTTTGTAATGTATGATTAACATCACTAAAACAAATTTTGTTTATTTTTTTATATAAATAATTAAACAAATATCTTAAAATATTGAAAATCAATATTTTAAGAATGAAAATAAATATATTTATAATTTATGCAGAATATCAATAGCAGCTTTTGCTATGATGGTACCAGGACCGAAAATGTCGGAAACACCAGATGCATATAAGAAATCATAATCTTGCTTGGGTATAACTCCACCACAGACAACGAGGATGTCATCTCGGTTTATTTTTTTGAGCTCCTCTATCAATTGTGGAACCAACGTTTTATGTCCGGCGGCTAAGGAAGAAACACCAATAATATGTACGTCATTTTCTGCAGCTTGCATAGCTGCTTCTTTAGGTGTCTGAAATAAAGGACCAATATCAACATCAAAGCCAATATCTGCAAAAGCAGTAGCAATAATCTTAGCACCACGGTCATGACCATCTTGTCCAATTTTTGCTACCAAAATACGGGGCCGACGACCTTGCTCTACCGCAAAAGCATCTGCCAGCCTGCGTGCTTCCTGAAAATCTGCATTCATTTTTATCTCAGAAGAATAAACTCCCGCAATACTGCGGATAGTAGCCTTATATCTACCGTAAACATTTTCTAAAGCTAACGAAATTTCACCCAAAGTAGCTCGCCTTCTTGCTGCCTCTACCGTTAAGGCAAGCAAATTTCCTTGCTCTTTTTTTGCAGCATACTGCAACTGATTTAAAATATCCTCTACAGCACTTTGGTTTCTGTTAGATTTTATTGCATGTAAACGGGCAATCTGTTTTTCCCGAACTGCGGCATTGTCGATATCCAATATATCTATTTCCCTGGTATCATCTGTCTGAAAAATATTTACGCCTATAATTAAATCCTGACCGCTATCAATTCTGGCTTGCTTTTGTGCAGCGGCTTCTTCAATTCGCATCTTAGGTATCCCCGCTTCAATGGCCTTAGTCATACCTCCATAACTTTCTACCTCTTCCATCAAAGCCCATGCCTTAGCTGCTATTTCTTCAGTTAATTTTTCTACATATGCAGAACCTCCCCATGGATCTACCGTTCTACAAATTCCTGTTTCTCTTTGTAAATACAACTGCGTATTTCTGGCTATAGCAGCAGAGAAATCAGTTGGTAATGCAATTGCCTCATCTAATGCATTGGTATGCAGAGACTGTGTTCCACCTAAGGCAGCAGCCATTGCTTCAATACAAGTTCGTGTTACATTATTAAAAGGATCTTGTTCTGTCAAGCTCCAGCCACTGGTTTGACAATGCGTTCTTAATACTAAACTTTTTTCAGTTTTGGGATGAAACTGTGCCACTATATTTGACCATAATAGTCTTGCTGCACGCATCTTTGCAATTTCTTTAAAATGTTGCATTCCTATTGCCCAAAAGAAAGATAGGCGTGGAGCAAAATCATCTATTTTCAATCCCGTGCTAATACCTGTACGTATATATTCCAGTCCATCTGCCAAGGTATATGCCAGCTCTATTTCCGGCGTGGCACCTGCCTCCTGCATGTGATACCCACTAATCGAGATAGAATTAAATTTTGGCATATTTTCCGCCGTATATTCAAATATATCCGATATGATTTTCATGGAAGGTTGAGGAGGATAGATATAAGTATTCCTGACCATAAATTCTTTAAGAATATCATTCTGGATAGTTCCACTTAATAAATTCTGAGCTACACCTTGCTCTTCTGCAGCAACGATATAGAAAGCTAAAATAGGCAATACAGCACCATTCATAGTCATGGATACAGAAATCTCATTTAGGGGAATTTCATCGAATAATATTTTCATATCCTCGACAGAGTCTATAGCAACACCGGCTTTTCCAACATCACCAAAAACTCTTTCATGGTCGGAATCATATCCGCGATGAGTGGCTAAATCAAAGGCAACAGAAAGACCTTTTTGTCCTGCTGCAAGATTTCTTTTATAGAATGCATTAGATGCTTCTGCTGTAGAAAACCCAGCATACTGCCTTATTGTCCAGGGCTGAGACACATACATACTGGAATAGGGACCGCGCAAAAACGGAGCAATACCTGCACCATAACATTCCTGATTATAGCCCTGGAAAGAGACAACGTCATCTTGTATGTCACGCTCAACCAAGGTATTAAAAGAAATAGATCTTATGTCCTCTTTCATTCAACAAATATACGTAAGAGAAGTGGGTAGAATACCGCCTGATACAATAAATTTTAGGCAGCCTAATTAGGAGATATAATGATATCTACCTTACTGTTTTCTATTACCTTAATCTTTAATACATTTCTTAAATCATCAAAGACTGTTGTATAATCAGACACACCGGAAACTGTCAAATTATAACCATTAGGAAAATAACGCTTAGGAAGGAATATCTCCGTTGATGTATTTAATGCATTATCATTCACATACGACATATTGAACTGTTTGGAGGATAGACTATAACTATACGCTTTCAATTTACCGGAAGTAGCCATAGGATATACCCTAGAGGCAATATTTAATGCCGGATAATCAGAAAGATCATCAGGTGTGGGTGGAAAAAATCCAAAGTAAGACCAACTCGCCTGAATAGCATCAAATGCCTCTAAATGTTTATTCAAATAATTCTCAGCATCCGGAAAATTAGGATAATCAATATTTGACCATTCACCAATATAAACAGGGGTTTGTTGTTGCTGCTGTATCAGGGCATATTTATTTTTTAAATCGTCAAGATAAATATCATACGAATTTTGAATAGTATTAATCGCAGGATCCAGGAGGTAACAATGCGGAGCAAAAGACAAACGCTTATTTCCATTTCTATCATCCCTAATTACAGGTAGTCTGCTCTCAAAGTTAGTTAACTCTCTATGATTAAAAAGCACATAAGGTTCAAAGAATATATATTTATCGGGCTCAACACTTCGCATTGCTGTTATATATTTCTGATAAAAAGTTGGCAATAATTCTGATTCAAGATTCGTATTCAATAGTGTACTGGTTACACCATCCCCCCAAGGCTCATTCATAATATCGTAACCCAATACATAAGGATTATCTTTCAGGCGCGCTGCAATGTATTTACTAGCTTTAATAAACTCATCCTGCAGATAAGGGTAGTTGGTGTAATCCCAAAACCGACGAGTAGCCTCTTGTTGCGCAGGATTCGTATTACCCGGCAAAGATGGATCATCGGGAACATCTCCGGTAGGAGCCTGCCATGTACCCCTTAGTTTGTCCTGACTACTTGTTGCCGTACTGTTAACTGCCATAACTACATAAATACCTTCATGGGTAAATGCTTCTACAACCTTTACGATAGAGTCTAACTTATCGGGTGCAAACACTGCACTGTCAGGCTCAATGGCATTCCAACTCCAAAACATTCTCACGGTATTAAATCCCCATTCATTAATGATTCTCTTCGCACTATTTGAGTTGTATCGAGTATATCCACCGGGATCATCATTCGTATACAAACTGACTCCATGAAGAATTAATGTGCGACCAAGTTGGTCATAAAACATAGCTGATCCAGTATCTGTATTACCCGCGTTTTGCTCTTTTTTACAACTTACGAAAAAGACAATACCAATAGATAAAATTATACAAATACGAAAAACGGGGTTACTGGATAATAAGAATTTTGGCTGCACAGTAGTATAATTATTTTGGTGATATCTCAATAGTAATCTCTTTCGCATTATCCGTTGTATTAAACTTCAGCAACTGATGAACTTCATCAAATATCTGGGTATAATTCGAAGTACCAACTACCGATAAATTAAATCCATTTGGATAATAATGCTTAGGAATGAAAATCTCCGTAGGTTGCGTAATAGCTGCATTACTTACAAACTTCATAGTAAATACTTTACTAACAGGATCAAAACGAAATGAAGAAATCTTACCTGCTGTTGCTTTCGGATAAGTCCTGAGCAATGCAAATAATACTGGTCCTTCCGATCCGTCATTATTCAAAGGGCTCCATCCACCAAGACCATTAAACCAATACGTCCAGCCCCCCTGCACAGAATCCATGTAGTTACATACATCATGCAGATAACTATCAAAACCTGCCTGAGCAGGATCAATACCTACTTCACCAATAATCATCGGGCAATTTTGTTTCTTTATTTCTTTAGAACGCTCCCATTGCCACTCTTTGAGTTGTTGGCGTTCAGCAGCTCCATAAGGACCAGGCGCCGCCTCTATAAACAGAGGGTAACAATGCGGAGCATAAGCCAATTTTGGTATTGCACGGGTATCATTAATTTTTGGAAGACTGGAGAAAAGTCCGGAGTTCACACCAAGCGAGGTAGGTTCAAAAAATAAATATTTATTTTGATCGACAGACCTTATTGCAGGAATCAGGCGATCGTAAAACTCTTTGAGTTGAGTTTTTTCAAATGTACCAGATACATTCATACCTAAGTCTCCTGCATAAGGCTCATTCATCAAATCATATCCTATTACATATGGATTATCCTTAAAACGTTTTGCAACTTTCTTCCACGCAAGTATATAATGATCTTGTAACTCTTTATAGGCAGAATACTTCCAGAAATTCTGAAAGGCTGCGACTAAAGCGGGATCTAAATTTTTTAGAAACCATAGATTCCCATAAGGATTATTAGGACTTACAGGAAGACCATTTGCCTGTATTGCCCATTCCGGGGCGCCATCACCTCCAAATTTTATACTGTATAAATCCTGATGCATATCGAGTAATACATACATACCACGTGAGGTGTACCATTTTACTCTTTGTTCGATTCTATCCAAATAGGCTTCATCAAAGACACCCTTTTGTGGCTCTATACCCTCCCAGAGCATCAGATAACGGACAAAATTAAATCCAAACTGTTTATCCTCTTTATCTACATCTGTATCCTGAATCCAATGATCAGAGGCAGGATCCTTACTGCCGGTATTTAGACCATGCAAGATTAACTGTCTGCCGTACTGATCCTGAAAGATGGAAGGATCTTCTTTGTAAGGACTTAAACTACTTTCCTTTTTGCAAGAGAAAAGGATGCAACAGCAAAATACAAGTAAACTATTTTTCATAACTAAATTTAAAAAAAAATCAGAGCAAATAAAAGTACAGATGAAAATACTATTAAATCAGTTACGCATATAATTTCGCTAGCTGCTCTGCACAACGTTCTCCATCCATAGCTGCACTCATAATTCCTCCGGCATATCCTGCACCTTCCGCACAGGGAAATAATCTTTTGGTACTGATATGCTCCAATGAATCTTTATCTCTGGGAATCTTTACCGGCGATGATGTTCTGCTTTCTACACCAATAATTTGGGCATCATTAGAAAGATAGTCCTGCATTTTATTTCCAAAACTTTTAAATCCTTCCTGCAAACAATAGGCTATAGTTTTAGGTAGAAAATCCCTCATCTCTACAGAAACCAATCCGGGCTGATAGGATGTTTCCAATAAAGAAGCAGATACCTTCTTATGTACAAAATCCTGCATGCGCTGTGCGGGTGCTATTTGTGTTTTTCCGGCTATTTCCCATGCTTTTTGCTCTACAGCTTTTTGAAACTCCAATGCCGCAAGCGGTCCGAAACTTTTAAAATCGCTCCAATCTGAATCGTCGACAGCTACCACCATTCCGGAATTTGAAAAAACAGAATCCCGTTTGGATGGCGACATCCCATTTACTACAATTTCATTCTGATGCGTAGCAGCAGGTACTATAAAACCGCCTGGGCACATACAAAAAGAAAATACCCCCTTTTGTTGTGCGCCTACCTTGACTTGCTCTACCAAACTATAAGAGGCAGCAGGCAAATACATACCTCTATCCTTTATCTTGTACTGTATGGAATCAATCAAGGATTGTCGATGTTCTATGCGCACACCCAACGCAAAAGGCTTTGCCTCAATAGTAATATTACGCAGGTGCAGCAGTTCAAAAATATCACGAGCAGAATGGCCCGTAGCCAAAATTACACCTACTCCTTTCTTAATTCCGTCAACCCCATTAACATTTACCTTTTCAAGAAGTACACCTTTCATTTCTCCATTTTCTAAAATGAAGTCTATCACTTTGGTATTAAAATAAATTTCACCACCTGCGTTTAAAATACTAGACCTTAATTCTGCAACTAGTTTTGGCAACTTGTTGGTGCCTATGTGCGGGTGGGCATCAGCTAAAATATCTTCATTAGCTCCATGCGCCACCAATATTTCCAATATTCTACGAATGTCTCCCCGCTTTTTAGATCGGGTATACAGCTTACCATCCGAATAAGTACCGGCACCACCCTCACCAAAACAGTAATTAGATTCCGAATTAACAATATTGCTCTTGTTGATATTGGCCAAATCTCGACGACGCTCCTGTACGTCCTTTCCTCTTTCGATTAAAATAGGTTTTATACCCAGCTCTATCAGCCGCAAGGCTGCAAATAACCCTGCGGGCCCAGCACCTACAATGATTGCTTGCTTTGCATTGGCGATATTTCTGTATTCCTTTTGAAAAGCAATGAGCGCTTCCGGAACTTGATCCACATAAATATCTGCAGTAATATTTACTTTAATATTCCTTGAACGCGCATCAATAGAACGCTTTAATAATCTGACGTGGAAGGCATTCGCATCTTTTATCTTCAGATAGCTCTGAAGGTGAGATTGGAGATTCAATACATCTAATCCAATCTCCGGCGGGAGCGTTAACTCTAGTGATTTTTTCATAACTGTAGCAGATTTAGTGCTAAAAGCTTTTTAATTTCTATTAATACGCACGTGCAAATAAAACACGTTGTTTGCTTGACTTACCTGTTAAAATACACTTTCCATCTTCCTGCGGATTATCCAAAGGAATACAACGAATAGTAGCCTTAGTCAGCTCTTTAATTTTATCTTCCGTTTCTGCTGTACCATCCCAATGTGCTAAAATAAAACCTGGTTTTTCATCTAATAATTTCTGGAAAACTTCAAAATCATCCACTTTGGTAATATTAGAATCTCTAAAGGATTTTGCTCGGTTAAACATATTTTGTTGAATATCCTCTAATAATCCTTGTATAGTTCCCGGCAAGTTATCTGTCGGAAAAAATGCCTTTTCTTTGGTATCTCTACGTGCAATTTCTACTACCCCATTAGCCAAATCTCTTGGACCAATTACCACTCTCAATGGAATACCCTTCAACTCATATTCTGCAAATTTAAAACCCGGACGTTTGGTTTCATCAGAATCTACTAAAGCACGAATACCCATCTTCGCCAATTCTTTTTTTAAGTCATTAGCTTTGTCAATCATCACCTCTGTTTCCTCCAAATTTTTAGATAAGAAAGGGATAATCACCACCTGATGTGGCGCCAATTTTGGTGGCATTACCAAACCATCATCATCAGAATGCGCCATAATCAAGGCACCAATCAAACGGGTAGAAACCCCCCAGGATGTTGCCCAAACAAACTCTTCTGTATTTTCCTTGTTCACGAACTTAACGTCAAATGCCTTGGCAAAATTTTGTCCTAAAAAATGAGAGGTACCAGATTGCAACGCTTTACCGTCTTGCATCATTGCCTCTATAGTATAGGTGTCCTCTGCACCCGCAAATCGCTCGCTTTCCGATTTTACGCCCTTAATTACAGGCAGAGCCATGTAATTCTCCACAAAATCAGCATATAAATTTATCATACGAATAGTTTCTTCCATAGCCTCTTGACGCGTAGCATGGGCAGTATGTCCCTCTTGCCAAAGGAATTCAGCAGTACGTAAAAAAAGTCTGGTTCGCATCTCCCACCTTACTACATTGGCCCATTGATTGATCAACAAAGGAAGATCTCTGTAAGATTGTATCCATTTTTTATAGGTATTCCAGATGATAGCTTCTGAGGTAGGTCGGACCACCAACTCTTCTTCCAGTTTAGCTTCGGGGTCAACTATTAATTTACCTTTATTATCGGGATCTGTTTTTAGGCGATAGTGTGTTACTACAGCACACTCCTTTGCAAAACCCTCTGCATTTTTCTCTTCCGCCTCAAATAGACTCTTAGGAACAAATAAAGGGAAGTAAGCATTCACGTGACCTGTCTCTTTAAACATCTTATCCAAAATATCGCGCATGTTTTCCCATAAGGCATAACCATAAGGCTTGATCACCATACAACCACGAACTGCTGAATAATCCGCCAGTCCGCCCTTCAATACTAGGTCATTATACCATTCTGAGTAATTTTCTGCTCTGCTTGTAATTTCCTTTGCCATTTTAGCAATAATTATAGTTTGATTATTATTATTTTAGTTTGGTACGCTTTTTGAAACTAATATTCCAAATTGGTCTCAAAAATACGAGATTTAAGATTGTTAAAAGATTAAAAATAGACACCCATGAAAAGTAATCCATTCAAAAATAGCATAACCATCTATCTAATTTGTAGGAAGTGGTCCATATTATTTCTGGTTTTTACTTTTGTTTTCCTTAATGCAAGTGCTCAAGACGATGTATATGATCCACCTAAGCCAAAAAAAGTAAGATCACAGAATACTACAGCTCCGTCACAATACGATAGGGCCCAATCCTATCGGGAGGACCAAATTATTTCAGATGACAATCGTTCATCTTATTATTCCGATGATGATGATTTAGACTACGGATATGTTGGCAGAATAAGGAGATTTCACCATCCTTCTGTTCGGTTCAGCTATGGATATAGTTTTATTTATGACCCTTTCTATAATTCCTATGATCCTTACACTACTATAGGGGCGTATAGCTTTACACCATCCTGGGTGTATGGATACAATAATTTTTATAACCCATTTTGGGGAAGTTGTCAGATGATTATTGTCAATGACCCATGGATGAACTGTTGGAATTATGGATACTATAACCCTTACAGTTGGAATTATTTTTCCCCATACAGCAACATGTTGTATTACAATAATTCATACCCCTATTATCATGGACATTACGATGCAGGAAGGAGAAACGTAGTTTACGGTCCAAGAAGAAGCAACTACAGCAATACAAACCCTTACAGAGGTAATAACTCCAATAGTAATACACCAATACGTCAAAATACCTCTCCTGATATTATAAAGAATAACCAGGCGCCTAAAAAATGGGATAAAGTAGATCAGCCTAAGCGAAATCAGAATACTTATCAGTATAATAACCCAGGGAATACACCAAGACCTACATCACCGCCAAGCAATAATTGGGACAAAGAGAAACCAGCCAGTCCAGCAAATGATGGCGGAATAAAAATCGGTAAGAAGCCAAAATAACGTTCTAAACCTTTACAAATGATTAAAAATTTACTACTATACTCCATCTTATTACTCTCGATTCCCATAACTCATGCTCAGACAGATTTAGATGCATTGAGGTATAGCATTACAGGGGTTCAGGGTACGGCAAGAAACATAGCATTAGGAAATACGATGGGTACAATTGGTGCCGACTTTAGTTCCCTTTCCACCAATCCTGCCGGAATTGCGAAGTTTAGCAGTACAGAATTCACACTAAGTACAGCGGTATCTATTGGGCAGACGTCGGGAACTTACCTGAATAATTCAACAGATAACAGTAAGGCAAAATTCCAACTCACCAATATTGGAATTATTGTGTCGAGCAAGTATCTACGGGAGAATGCCAATAAGAACTGGAATGATTTGAAATTTGGGATAGGGTTAAATCGACTCGCCAACTATAATGATGAATATTATTTTGGAGGTTATAATGAGAAGAATAGTCTGCTAGATAATTATTGGGAGAAGCTTTCTGACAGGAATATTATTCAATCAGAAGATGATGCCAGAACAAAATATCCTTTTGATGCCAGCATTGCTTACCAACTTGGATTACTGACTGCTGACAGTCTTGGTAATATATATACAGCAACAAATAATGGCCATATGCAACAAGACTACTCTATTAAAAAAAGTGGTGGGATGGATGAATTGGCTATAGGGTTTGGAAGTATTTATAAGGATAAAATTATGATTGGCGCATCCCTAGGAATTCCTATCATCAACTATAACGAACGCGTACGACTAAAAGAAACAGACACCAAAGATTCTGCATTTGACCTCAATTCATTTTCCAATGAGACCATACTTAAAACTACCGGTGCAGGATTCAATATAAAATTTGGAATTATTGCGATGCCTATAAAAAACCTTCGCTTATCAGTTGCCTTTCAAACACCCGGAATTCTATATATGCGAGATGTATATGCCACTAACATGGAGGTCGACTATGCCAGTGAATCCTATATCTTAACCGGTGAGTCGCCGGAAGGAATATCAAAATATAAATTCGTACAACCCTGGAAGTTTATATCCGGAGCCGGATATATTCATAAATACGGTCTGGTTTCCTTTGAATACGAATTAACGGATGCAGGAAGTTCCAAATTCAGATTAAATGGAGCAGACACAGACAGTAAGAGCTACGAAAATAGTGTCAATCAAACAGTAAGACAGAAATATGGCATCTTGCATACTATCAAAGGGGGTGTTGAATTCAAATTTGACCCCATGCGCATTCGAGGCGGGATTCAATACAGGACATCTGCCTATAAAAGCGGCTATGCACCCGAAAACATAAACACTACAAGCCTCACATACTCTGCCGGAATTGGCTATAGGGGAAAAAATTTCTTTGCAGATATAGCTTATCAGCAAACCAGTTTTAAGGAAATCTTTAGCCCCTATTCCATCCAAACAGAAGCTTGGAGACCTGCGCCATCAGCCGTATTAACCACAAAAAGGCCTAGTATTATTCTTACTGTGGGATATAAGCTATAAATTAGCCGAAAATAAGGCATTGACAGACAAGGGTACCCTAAAATGGAAACTAGCTCAAGCGTTAGAATATCGTTGGTGGCAACGTTACCTAAAGAAGAAAGACACCTCCGAGTACCTGACATGGAAAAAGCAGTATTGGGTAACGTTACTACAATCCTTCTTATCAGATACTACTGCATTAAAAACCATAAATGATAAGACTGTATTAGATGCAGGCTGTGGACCTGCTGGAATCTTCTTATCACTACAAGGGAATACAGTAGATGCAATGGATCCATTGCTTGATAAATACAAATCACTACCTCATTTTATACCTGAACAATACCCCTGGGTAAGTTTTATAAACAGCACGATAGAAGCTCTACATGAAGCAGCGAAATATGATCTTATTTTTTGTATGAATGCCATCAATCATGTAAGCGATATTGAGCTTTGCTATGATAATTTATTTAAAGCTCTGAAACCCGGTGGATATTTAATTATCTCTACTGATGCACACCGCTATACCTTCCTTAAAAAGATCTTTCAGCTTTTACCGGGCGATGTGTTACATCCTATTCAACTAGATATTGAAGATTATAACAAACACCTAACTCAAAGAGGATTTAAAATCATCAAAGACACACTTTATCAGCAGGAAGCTATTTTTAATTACCACATTACACTTGCCAGAAAGCAGGCTAAATTTATCAGCAAATCCAGCAATTAAACCACAGCAATTAAGCTATAGTCTTTCTTGCCTTTCTTTATCAGGATGTACTTTCCATTAATCAGATCAGAGGGAGATAATACTCCGTTTACATCTGTATATTTTTCCATATTTACTGCAATACCATTCGACTGAACCAATTTTCTTGCCTCTCCTTTAGATGGGAGAATTTGGGTTTCCTGTGCAAGCAAATCCAGGATATTAATTCCCTCAGACAACTTATCTCTTGTAATCTGATAAACAGGAACTCCTTCAAAAATATCATCAATCTGATCATTACTCAATTGAGCTAAATTTTCAGCAGTAGCTTTTCCAAACAATATTTCTGAAGATTTGATGGCTTGCTGTAAGTCGCCTTCACTATGCACGCGGACAGTAATCTCTTCTGCCAATACTCGCTGTAGCACTCGGAGGTGGGGCGCTTCTTCGTGCGCTTGCTCTAATGCCTCAATCTCTTCCTTGCCTTTCATAGAAAAAACACGAATCCAACTTTTTGCATCTGCGTCAGCAGCATTCAGCCAAAACTGATAAAATTTATACGGTGATGTCTTTTTAGGATCCAGCCAGATATTTCCACTTTCCGTCTTTCCAAACTTAGTGCCATCAGCTTTTTTGATAAGCTGCGTAGTAACTGCATAGGCCTCTCCGCCCTCTTTTCTCCTGATTAATTCTGTACCCGTAACAATATTTCCCCATTGATCACTTCCTCCCAGTTGAAGTTTTACGCCATGATGTTTCCAGAGGTAGTAAAAATCGTATCCCTGTACTAACTGGTAGCTAAATTCTGTAAACGACATACCCGTTTGGAGTCTGTTCTGAACAGAATCCTTTGCCATCATATAATTTACAGAAATATACTTCCCCACATCACGAATAAAATCAAGGAATGAGAAATGCTTAAACCAATCATAATTATTAACGATTTCTGCGGCATTTGGTCCACAATTAAAATCCAGAAATTTCTCCAGCTGCTTTCTTTGTCCGGCTAAATTATGGTTTAGTTGCTCTTCTGTTAATAAATTCCGTTCTGCACTCTTTCCGCTTGGATCCCCTACCATACCGGTAGCACCACCTACTAAGGCTATAGGCTTATGACCACATTTCTGTAAGTGCAACAAGGTCATCACCTGAACCATGTTGCCAATACCTAAAGAATCAGAAGTGGGGTCAAATCCAATGTATCCGGCAACCATTCCTTCTCGGAGGGATTGCTCAGTTCCGGGCATAATATCATGTAGCATACCCCGCCATTTAAGCTCCTCAACAAAATCCATTTTAATCACAATTTTGAACAAAAATACAAATTGTGAAATGCTTATCCATTAGAATTGCGTTTAATATTTAAAAAAGCCTGTTATGAGGCACGGAAAAAGATTATGAAATAACCCACCTTTAATAGATTTTGGGTAAATTTACTATAGTTTGTGTGGGGGTATATCCTGTATAATTCTTAATCAACTTTTTACTCAATGATTTTTATGCAAAGAACCAGGCTATATGCTTTTTTATTAACAAGCCTTCTATACTTAAGTGCTCATGCTGGACCACCAAAATACAGCAATGATTTTATGTATATTGGAGTAGGGGCGCATAATTTTGGATTAGGGAATGCAGTTGTAGCCTCCACCAATGATGTCACCGCGGGCTATTGGAATCCTGCCGGATTAACAAGAATAAAATCGAACATACAATTCAGCTTCATGCATAATGAATATTTTGCAGGTATTGCAAAATACGACTATGCCGGAATTGCTTTCCCATTGGATAGCAACAAGCATGCATTTGCCATCAATTTCCTGCGATTTGGTGTAGATGATATCCCCAATACATTAGAGCTTATCGATGCAGATGGAAGCGTGAATTACGACAATGTAAAAAGTTTCTCTGTAGGCAATTACGGTATCCTTCTATCCTATGCAAGAACTATTCTACCTAATTTATCACTTGGAGCCACAGCAAAGATTGTGCATAATAAAGCAGGAGGTTTTGCAAAATCCTGGGGTTTTGGAATTGACATTGGTGCAATGTATAGCATCAAAGATTTTAAAATTGGATTAACCGTAAAAGATATCACTACTACCTTTAACGCTTGGTCTTACAGCTTTACGGATAGAGAAAAACAAATCCTTGCATCTACCAGCAATGAGATTCCAAAGAGTTCTACTGAAATCACCTTACCCAGGATTCAACTTGGTGTTTCATATAGCAAGGTATTTAAAGATAAGATAGAGCTAAGCGCTGAGTTAGATTGGGAAATTACTACGGACGGGAAAAGAAATACGCTTGTATCAACCAAGAAAGTGAGTATGGATCCGCGAATTGGAGTAGAGTTAGGACTATGGCATATCTTTTATTTACGCGGTGGTGTAAATAATTTCCAGAAAGTGCTCAACTCCAGAGGCAAGAGCACATTTACTGTTCAACCTAACATCGGAGTTGGCCTGCGTTTTAGAAACATCGTATTTGTAGATTATGCCTATACTGATGTTGGCAAGGCATCCGAAAACCAATACTCTCATGTGGTTTCTTTAAAGGTTGGCATCAGTAAGCGGAAACGAAAAACTGAAAATGCCACCTTAATTAATGCACCAGAAACAGCTCCGGCAGAGACTAAGGATTCAAGTACTGAGCCAATAATTACTCCTGAACAAAATCAAGTCAAATAATGAAAAAGATTATAGCTATATTTTTCTTGACTGGCATCTTTGCTTTGGCTAAAGCTCAGCCTTACGGAAACGAATGGATTGATTACACAAAGACTTATTATAAATTCAAAGTTGCAAACACCAGTTTATATAGAATACCGTACAGCATACTCACCTTTACAGGTATCCCTGCTAATCAGTTGAAAGGAAGTGATTTTAAACTTTTTCGAAACGGAAATGAAGTGCCATTATATGTTACAACAAGTGGCTTGTTCGGTGCAAATGACTATATAGAATTCTTTGGAGAAAAAAATGACGGCAAACCAGATTCTTTACTATACAAGGATCCAAGCTTTCAACCTAGTAACAGAAAAAGTTTATTTGGGGATAGTGCCACCTTTTTTTTAACACTGGATCCATTTAACATTAACGCCAGAATACAATCTCAAAGCAATGATCTAACTTTGTTGCCACCAGCTGAAAAATACTGCTACACTACTTCCAATGAGGTTACTAGTGGCACTAGCGAGTTTTCCTATTTCAGGGGCTTGCCGATATCTTCATTCTTTTCTCAATTATATAACTCTGATTTTGACTACGGTGAAGGCTACTTGGTAAATAGCTTTTCCAATAGCGCATATACCTTTAACTATTTGCTTACACCATATGCCTTCAAAGATTCTGCAGTAAATGCATTTTTTACCTTTAGATTATTGCAAGGAATAGGCAACCATAAAATAAATATAAAACTCAGTACGTTAGATACTACTTTTATAAGCAGTACAATAACTCCTGTAACCAATCTCTTTAGACTCAATATTGGTAACAACCTTTTAAATACTACAAAAGCCTCATTTGCTGTTAGCGAACAAATTCCAAGTCAAACGAATTACCTGCTTTCAGGAAGTTTACAATACCCTAGAAAATTTGATTTTGGCAATGTGTCTAAATTCAATTTTGAATTTTATAAAAAAGATGAGCTGTATTTCGAGGTGAGAAATTTTAATAACCAAAATACCAATCCTATTCTTTATGACCTTACTAACAACCAACGTTATGTAGCCACTAAAGACTCTGTACTGAAGTTTCACTTATACGCTACAGCCAGAAATAAAGAGAGAATGTTTATTAGCTCTCAAGCAACGGCAGACATCCCTGTAATTACTAACTTCACAGCTACTGCCTTTACGAATTTTCTCGCCAATAATCAGCAAGGAGATTACCTTATCATATCGAACAAAAAATTAAAAAGCAGTACAGCCAGTATAGACTATATTGAAGAATATAGAAAATACAGAGCTTCTGTTTCAGGTGGATCCTATACCGCAAGAACATATTTTATAGATGAGCTCAATGATCAATTTGGATTTGGAATAAATGGACATCCCCTTACCCTACGCAATTTTTCAAATTTTTGTATAGACAAATTTGTTACACAGCCTCAATTGATGTTTATCATTGGAAAAGGATATAACTACACCAGTAATCAGAGTCTGGTTCAGACCTATGGAGAGCCTGCATCAGACAATCTGGTAACTGCGCGCAATGCAACGCTCAATTACCCTCAACTGGGAACAGGAAGATTATCTGTTACAAAAGGTGATGATATTAAGGTCTATTTAGATAAAGTTCGTGAGTATGAGTATATACTTAACGACACATTTAACTCCGCAGAGACTCCGGCGAATAAACTTTGGATGAAGAATATTCTAAATCTAGGAGGTGGAAATAATAATTTCGAGCAACAACTTTTTCGCTCTTATCTAGATAGCTATAAAACAAGCATGGAGTCTCCCTATTATGGAGCAAGAGCATTTAGCTTATTTAAGAATAGTACAGACCCTATACAAATTGCACAAAATATCTTTATAGATTCACTGGTTAATACAGGTGTATCTGTTATCACCTTCTTTGGACACTCCGCTACTACCACATTAGACTTTAATTTAGACCCCGACCATTTTGACAATTATGGCAAATACCATTTAATGGTTTCTAATGGATGTTTTGTAGGAAGTATTTTTGAGAATTTCACCTCTTTAAGTGAACGATTTGTTCTTGCTCCAAGAAAAGCAGGAATTGGTTATCTGGCACCAGTAACCTACGCCGTTGCCACTAACCTTAATGTCTATACTTCCAACTTTTTTAATCGATTATCCAATACTATGTATAATGATAAGATTGGAAACATTCTAAAGGAAACATCAAAACAACTAATGTTAGCAGGGGTGGATGTTAACTATATTGCCGCAGAGCAAATGGTTTATCATGGAGATCCTGGATTGCGAATTAATTCTCATTTCAGACCAGATTATTACATCGATCAAAATAGTATCAGCTTTGAACCTCAGAATATAAATGCAGCCTCTGACTCCTTCTTAGTCAAAGTAATCGTAAAAAATCTTGGCCGTGCAATTGATGACAACTACATTGTAAACATAGACCGAATATTTCCAAATGGACAAATACAAGTTACCCAAGTTACAGTTCCAAGCGCAAGGAATATTGATACTGTATTACTTTGGATTAAATCTGACAGAATAAACGGACCTGGATTAAATACCTTTAAAATAAAAGTTGACTACAACAATACCATACCAGAATATTCGGAACAAAACAATGAAGTAACTATTACCAAACTAATTTTGGCCGATGATATCATTCCAATATACCCCTATGATTTCTGTATAGTCAATGATCCGAATTTTGAATTGGTATTTTCTACTGCAAGTGCTTTCGCAACCGCAAAAAAATATATTATCCAGATTGACACAACGGAGCTATTTAATAGTCCTATTTTGACTCAGGTTGAACTCACACTACCAGGAGCAAGCATCCATTGGAAACCCACCATACAACTCTTACAAAATAAAGTTTATTACTGGAGAGGTACCTTAGATACTATATCAGGGGTTTCTGCCAACTGGAAATACAGTTCCTTTTTATACAACACTTCTTTATCTACTGGCTGGAACCAATCTCATTATTACCAATATTTAAAGAACACATTCAGCACCCTAAATCTTAAAAATGATAGGATCTTTAGATATCCTAACAACATCAGAACGCTGTATCTCAGAAATGGAAATATCTCAGACCAATTGATTGAACTCTATTGGGACGGATACTTAATACAGAGAAATGCCTGGGCGAGAAAAGGCTTTATCTTCTTTGTCTACGATGGTAATACCGGACAAGCATGGCAAAGTTATCAGATTGGGAATACCGGTAGAGGACCGTACAATGATATAACCAGCAGTAGCTATCCGAGGTATGTGGCGGAATTTATAACAAATGATAATACCAACGGAAAAAGAGAACGAAAATATGCTTACGATTTCTTAAACTCTATACCATGTAATGCCTATGTTTTGGGGTATAGCTTTTACAATGCAGGCTATAGCCAATGGTTGGGCGATAGTACAAATACAGGCGACTGGAATTTATATCAGGCTTTTGAAAATCTTGGTGTTAGCAAGATTCGTCAGCAGCAGGAAAGTCAACCCTTTACTTTTTTCCTGCATAAATGCGATCCTTTATTTCAACCCATACAACTGCAGCGATTTAGTCCTAGTATTATTGATACTACATTTACCTTTAATGGCAGCTGGACGAAGGGGGATATGGAGTCTCCAATTATTGGACCTGCTAAAGACTGGAAAAACTTTGATATGCTCTGGAGTTCAAGAGAGAATCCTTCCTCTGACCAGGGAATAGTAAATATCTTTGGCTATGATACCCTTGGAACAAGAACATTAATTGCCAACAATTTAGATAAAGGAACAGTTACACCAATAACTGTTGATGCCAAGAGATTTCCATTTATGCAAATGCAGTGGCTAACAAAAGATGATACCACCAGTACGCCTCCACAAATGGACTATTGGAGATTATATTACGATAAGGCACCGGAAGCGGTTGTAAATCCAACTATACACTTTGTAAAATCAAGAGATACCATCATGGCAGGCGAAGACTTTAATATGTCTGTTGCTGTAGAAAATGTGACTCCTATAAACATGGATAGCTTATTGGTTAGATTTATCATAAGAGATGCCTCTAATAATATTACTACTATTTACAAGAGATTTGCACCACTACCAGGTAAGCAATCTTTAAATATTGACTTCAATTATTCCTTCCAAGGGTTTAACTTCTTTGGGTTGAATTTTATCACTGTTGAAGTAAATCCAGATGATGATCAAGTTGAACAGTTCCATTTTAATAATTTTGCTGAGTTCACTTTATATGTAGATAGAGATCGAATTAACCCTCTGTTTGATATTACCTTTGATGGAAGGCATATAACCGATGGCGAATACGTGTCCTCCAACCCTGAGATTTTATTCAGACTAAAAGATGAAAATAAATATTTGGCACTAAACGATACCTCTGAGTTTTTAGTATATATGTTTTATCCAAATGACCCAACTAATCCTGTACAATTAAACTATAATCAGTCGGACATTACATATGTTCCTGCAAGCAACACTAACCTTGGACGAAACAATGAAGCACGACTGATATATAAACCTACTCTTTCAGATGGAACTTATGAAATCAGAGCACAAGGGATAGACAGAAGTAATAATGATGCGGGTAAATATGATTATAGAATCAAATTTAAAGTTGATTCAAGACCATCTATTACCAATATACTGAATTATCCAAATCCATTTTCTACCTCTACTCAATTTGTGTTTACACTTACAGGAGCCACTATTCCTGACCAACTGATTATTCAAATATTTAGTGCGAGCGGAAAAGTAGTAAAAGAAATTACACGCGAACAATTAGGAACACTACATATAGGGACTAATCTTACAGACTACAAATGGGATGGAACCGATAATTATGGGGACAGGTTAGCAAATGGTGTTTACTTCTACAGAGTAATGACAAAAAACATAGACGGAACTACAACGGAGGTTAAACAATCCTCCATAGATAAGTTCTTTAAGCGTGGATACGGAAAATTATATATCATTCGCTGAGGAAATTAATCATTGTAAAAAAGAAGCTCCAACCTTAAGGTTGGAGCTTCTTTTTTTATTAGCACTAGAAATTACAAATGAATCACCTCTCCATAAGCTACTGCCGCAGCCTCCATGATAGCCTCACTCATGGTTGGGTGAGGATGTACACTCTTGAGTAACTGCATGCCAGTTGCTTCTGCGTTTCTTGCTACTACTATCTCTGCTATCAGCTCTGTTACATTCTCTCCAATAAAATGTGCACCCAATATTTCACCATACTTCTTATCAATTATCAATTTTACAAAACCATCATGCTTGCCAGCGGCCTTAGCCTTTCCACTTGCGGAGAATGGAAACTTACCTATCAAAACATCCAGATTATTTTCTTTTGCAGCTTGCTCGGTAATACCTACACTGGCAACTTCCGGACTGCAATAAGTACATCCAGGAATATTGTTATAATTTAAGGGTTGAGGATGATGGCCAGCCATGTGCTCTACCGCAATAATTCCCTCAGCACTGGCTACATGTGCAAGTGCCTGACCTTTTACTATGTCGCCTATAGCATAGACACCATCCGCATTGGTTTGGTAATAAGCATTCACCTTCACCTTATTATTTTCAATCTGTATATCAGATAACTCCAATCCAATATTTTCAATATTAGCGACAACACCTGCAGCACTAAGTACAATGTCAGCCTCTATTACTTGTTCTCCCTTTGGCGTATTAACCAATAGCTGTACTTTATCCTCAATAATTTTTGAAGAAACCACCTTGGATGAGGTCCAGATATGCATTCCTTTTTTGTTGTATATTTTTTCTAGCGCCTTTCCTACTTCTTTATCTTCCACAGGCAACAAGGTATCCATGAATTCAATGAGTGTAACTTCTACACCCAATGTTTGGTAGAAGTATGCAAACTCTACCCCAATAGCTCCTGCACCAACAATTATCATTTTCTTCGGCAAAATATCCAGCGTCATGGCTTTCCTGTATTCAATAATCTGTTTTCCATCTAATGGTAGTGCGGGTAATTGCTTTGCTCTTCCCCCTGTGGCCAGCAAAACATACTGCGATTTATAAATTTTAATCCCCCCATCCTGCATAGTAACCTCTACCCTCTTTCCCGGCAATAATTTTCCATAACCATAAATAATTTCAATATTATTTTTTTTCATCAGAAACTGAACTCCTTTACTCATGGATTCAGCAACGTCTCTACTTCGCTTAATTATTGTATTGAAATTGGCCCTTGAATCTGACACCTCTATGCCATAATCCGCTGCATGATTTAAGTAATCAAATACCTGCGCACTTTTAAGTAAGGCCTTGGTAGGGATACAACCCCAATTCAGACATATACCACCAAGACTCTCCTTCTCTATGATGGCCACCTTAAAACCCAATTGAGATGCTCTGATAGCTGCAACATATCCACCAGGCCCGGAGCCTATTACTATTAAGTCAAAGTTGTTCATGTAATTAGTTTAATATTCAATAAATTGATAATGCGCTAATGATTATATTTGTAATACGGTCATTGTGGTCAAATTTAGCATTATGGAATTAAAAGATAAAATAAAAAAAATAGCCGAAGCTAACTATGATGAACTTATAGCCATTCGTAGGCAACTACATGAATATCCTGAACTTAGCTTCGAAGAGACAGAGACTTCTAAATTTATATCCCAAAAATTGACAGATTATTCCATAGAACATACGACAGGGATAGGCGGTCATGGTATCGTTGGACTTATCAAAGGCAAGAATCCGGAAAAAAAGACTGTTGCGCTGAGAGCAGATATGGATGCACTTCCTATACAAGAAAAAAATAATGTCCCTTACGCATCAAAAAATGCCGGAGTGATGCACGCCTGTGGACATGATGTACACACAACCTCATTATTAGGGGCAGCAAAGATATTGAACGAACTAAAGGATGAGTTTGAAGGAACTATAAAACTTATATTTCAGCCGGCGGAAGAAAGACTACCGGGAGGTGCTTCTTTAATGATCAAAGAAAACGTTCTGAAAAACCCAGAAGTAAACCAAATTATCGGGCAGCATGTTCTACCACAGCTAGAGACTGGGAAAGTGGCTTTCAGAGCCGGTATCGCTATGGCGAGTTGCGATGAAATCTATATCACTGTAAAAGGAAAGGGAGGACATGGTGCAATCCCACATCTTGCAGTTGATCCAATTATGATTGCCTCGCATATGGTTATTGCACTGCAACAAATTGTAAGCCGAAATGCAAACCCTACATTACCTACAGTGCTTACCATTGGTAAATTTATTGCCAATGGATCTACTAATATTATTCCGGACGAAGTATATCTGGAAGGCACCTTGAGAACATTTGATGAAGCATGGCGTACCATTGCAAAAGAAAAAATAGTAGAAATATGCAATGCTGTAGCGCAAGGCTTTGGCGGAACTTGTGATATAACCATAGAGCATGGTTATCCTTTCTTAAAAAATGATGAATCATTAACTACTAATAGTATCGGGCTTGCAAGAGAATACCTCGGAGAAAATAATGTAGAAGAAATACCTGCACGCATGACCGCAGAGGATTTCAGTTACTATTCCCAGCTCGTTCCCGCCTGTTTTTATAGACTAGGTACTGGCAACAAAGAAAAAGGTATAACCTCAGCTATTCACACACCCACCTTCGACATCGATGAGCATGCCTTAAAAGTTGGAGCTGGATTGATGGCATGGATTGCCATTAATACACTTAAATAAGCTTCTAATTAAAACATACTTTAAAGAGACACATCTCTAAATTTGCGCTAAGAATTAGATAGTAAATACCTTTAGGCATTAGGGTATTAAAAGTATATCTGTAATTATATCCTCCCACTTCCTGTTGTCGCTGATCCAGCAGTTTTGAAATTTGATTCCCCTGACTATCATAAATAATAAGATCTACTTCTGAAGGCTTATCTAAAGTATACTCTATATCTATTATACTGTTTGTTGGATTAGGAAACACTCTGAAATCCTTTAAGTTAGAAAAGTGAATCCCTGAATTAGATGCTAAAACAGGCGGATTTTTAATTTTAGATGCCTCAGTTATATATGTAGCCAATAATTTCTGTCCGTTTGAAGAAACAATAGGCCCCATCAATCCTGCATTATTCTCTGCTTTTACAGAAAAATAATAAGTGGTACCAACATACAATAATAGTGACGTTCTCTGGGCAAGTATATCATTTCCATTATCCGACCAATCTAATACATCTGCCGCACCCAGACTAGTTCCAATAGCATACCAATATCTTCGTATACCAGAATTAAAATCCATTGCACTATTCCAGTTAGCTGCTAACTGTGCAGTTTGTGTAGTAGTGGCTATATCTGTTATTGTCTTGCCATCTCTTACCATATATACAGAAGCTGGAGCTGTATAATCTACATTCAGATTCTGGATCCACTCCTCGGAAAACAAATCCATACTATCCACTACATATGATTTTATCCTTGCAGACGGTAAGGACAGACTAGCATTCTGCTTATTAATATCATTTAAGTTAGCAATACCAACAGCAATCGGTAAATTATTTAAAGCCCTACTTTTTAAAACTTCTAAATTATCAATATTCATTACGCACTCTCCACTTCTCATACTGATATAATTTCCGGAGATCAGTGGGAGTGTATCTATCCATCTACCTGTCAGTTTATCATTGATAAATACTGCAACCTCACCAATAAGCTTATTGTAGATTACTTTAAAGTCATATTCTTTATTAGATAGAAAAGGATAGGATATATCTGCATTTAAGAAAACCATATCATTCACTGATTTATAAATCTGCAGTTTACCTCCACCATCAACTCTCGCCATTACCAGATAGGAGTTCCCTCTTCCATTTCCAATTGAATTACTGCACATAAAATGAAGCCCGCCCCGCCTGTTAGTACCCGAACCGTTAATACTTTGTGTCCAATGATATAGTATCTGATTGGCATCTTGAACTAGAGAAGTATAAAGATTTGTATTTACTCCTAATTGATCAGACTGAATTAATACTCCATTATCTACTGTCCAATTACCAGATTGTTTAATCCAATTTTGTAAAATAGAACTACTATTGAAAACATCGTTCAGGAAACCTTTAGATGACTTACCTATCCAGCTATTATTTGTGGTATCATATTCCTCTATGCTATAAAATCTGAAACGCACACCTGAACCTGTATCCTGATCTATAAAATTTGCATTGAAATTTCCTGTAATCCAGTCTGAATTGTTTACCCTCGTTGTTGGAGGAATAGTATCTGATAACTTGGTTGAATAGTATAACTTATATCCAGATTTGTTGGTTGCTCCATCTGATTTAAATCTCAAGGTAAGACTTGATCCTGTTGAGGAAATCCCATTGGGTAATATATTACCACTGTAACGTCCTAATAAGGCATCACGCTCTGAAGCACCATCATACAAGAATACAGAATCAAAACCCGACTCCAAATCTAATTGTGAGAACTTCACACTTACTGTTTGTACACCTTTGGGTGCAATGGTATAACTATATATTTCTTTATCGTTGTAATTTCTATTAGGACCACCCATATCATATAAACTATCAGCAAGTGGTTGATTGTAACAAGAAGTAAATCTATCCCCTATGGCATTCCACAATTCCGTATAACCATCATCATATCCCAATGCCCATAATGCAATACCTCCCAATCCTCTTTGATTAATTATATCGTATCGTTTTTTGATACTGGACGAATCATTGATAAAACACTGATACCATAAACTACCGCTTTGAAATAGATAATAAGGCGAAAAGCTATTTGCATCCCAGCGTTTATTAGATAATCTGTAATTACCCGAACTATTGCTCTGAACGGTCTTATACAACAAGGCTGAAGAATTAGAAGCACCTCCTGAATTCGAAGAAGGTATAGAACTCCCAGATGTTTGATATTGCCGGCCATAATAAGGTACGGCCATCAATAATTTATTTGCAGGAATACCTCCATAC
Source organism: Sphingobacteriales bacterium (assembly GCA_947460245.1). Classification (GTDB taxonomy): domain Bacteria; phylum Bacteroidota; class Bacteroidia; order Chitinophagales; family JADIYW01; genus JADJSS01. The sequence goes on along the minus strand of CANHGL010000008.1, from coordinate 9,893 downwards.
AGATAGTAACTTATGGATTTAGAAATACCATAGTTATAACTCGTCTCAAAGGGATATAACGGATCTGTAGGACCCGCTTTGGCACTTCCACCATAATAATAATCGTAACCCATAACAATAAACAAATCCACAACATCTTTGAGTTTAGAAATATCAAAAACACCAGACCAATCTACTGAATAGACCGCCAGAGCTACTTCACCACTGGGAATGGAGTCATGTATTTTCTTCGAAAGATCCTGCATAAACGAAACGAAGTTGGACTTCTGCGAAACAGGCATACCTTCAAAATCCACACATACCCCAGACCCTCCGCGCATTTTAAGCAAGGCGATGGTATTATTTATAAATATATTCTTAGCCGTCGTTGATGACAAAAATGTAGAATGATTAGAAAAGAGTGTGGCACAAAAGGATATTTTCACGCCATTATTCTTGGCAGCGGTAATCGCAGTACTCGTAGACCAGGCAAATGAGGTATTACTATTTGCTCCTGTAGTTGGATTAACAGAATAATCAAAATAACATAGATCAGATAAGAGATTCCACTGATAATTATTATGCAGACTACTTCCATTCCAATAAGGATGCCAGCCATACACTCTTTTATTTTCTAATCTGCATCCACTACTCCTCAACTGAACATTTTTTGGAACTATCTCGAATTGCTTTTGCGATAATCGCTCCTGCAAGGTATCCCATCCTTTTTCTGTAATGATCTTAAACCGATCATAGAATTGCTTCTGTTCTTGTATTATGGATTGTGCTTGAGAGGATAAACATCCTAAATAAATAGCAATTGCAATAAACGTCTTTTTCATAAGTAACTTTTTAATCTGCCATTGAGAGACAGGAAAAGTTACAATTCCATAAAAGAGGATAAGATGATTAGCGAAACTTAGAAATTATGCTCCTTCAAACTTGCGAGCGCAAAGAATTATTCGACAGGTAATAAGACCCTAGCTTCGCTCACTACTATTGGTGTTTAGTTTGCGAGCACAAGCGGAGCAAATATCACCAACAACAGGATATACCGCGCCCGTGGTACGCCTTTTTATAAGTGCAATAAAAGAACGTAAAAAAGCGAAACATAGTGAAACCAAAAATTAAACCTTATATACTCAGAAGGAAAGCACATAGGAAGGCAGCACGGTATTAAAGGTTAAAATCACACTAAGTTTGTTGGTGACGCATGCTGCGTCTTCAGCCATACTATACTAAACACCAACAAAGGCGAGGGGTCCTGTCGAAGACATCAGATGCAATAATTTAATTTAAATAAATGGATTATATTTGAGTACTTAAAAAATTAGTATTAAATACTTCATAAAGACATTCTCATTTATATGTTGTTCGTTTCAGGTGTTTTCCCAAACGGCAATTTTGCCAGTTAATTCCTATGGTGTTTGGGATAGATCAAATGCGTATGACATTTCTGTGGACACCAATTACAGCTATTTAAAAGGTATAAGTGCTGATGTAGACTGGAAAGATATTCAAGTTTCAGATTCAATCCAATATAACTGGTCTGAAATTCAAAACATATTACAAACAGCATATAATAACAATCAAATAGTGAATATCAGTGTCGGAGTTGGACCAGACGCTCCTTCCTGGATCTATGCAAATGGAGTTCCTTCTGTTTTAACAAACGACACACAACATCCTGCCTGGACTCAATATCCTTATTATTTGAATGCTAATTATAAAAGATATTTTTATAAAATGATTGAAAATTTTGGCAGCTTTTTACGAATGCTACCAGCAAATTTATTTAAGCACATTGCGTATGTTCAAGTAAAAACCGGATGTACTGGAGATGAAGTAGCTTATAAAGGAACTCCTCTCAATTCTAATTACACTATTTCTGATAGTGCTTGGCTAAATTTTCGATTAGAGGCGTTTGAAAAATTCAGATCTGTATTTAATACTGGAAATGACAGCACTAAAATAGGTCTCCTTTTTAACAATATTGACTCGGTAAGCGAACCAACTGAATGGCAGTGGGTAATTAATAATGTTTCTTATGGATTTGGAACGAAAGGTGGAGCGTATGCCAGGGGACATCATCTAACGGATGAATTAGTTTTTAAGACTACCTGGACACCTTATCTCCTAAACCCTCAAGGACTAAAACTCTTTTCAGCAGCTGAAATGGACCAAACATGGACTAAGCCATTGTATCAAATTAATGTTCCGTTGGGTTTTTATTGGGGCGCTTTAAGTGGTCTTAATACAGGTCTATCGGTATGGCTTATTTCACAGGGAGCATTACAGGAGGCACAGCTCAGACCTGAGCTGCATTCTGTTTTTAAAATGTTTAATAAGTATGCCGGACAAATATATCCGAGTACAGCCAATGCAGCCTACACAATTTTTCATGAAGGACTAAATTCAAATAATAAAACTAAATTCCCTGAAAGTTTATATGGCCAGGCCAATCCATCAAATCAATCCCGATATCTAGCTATTTGTAATGCATATTCAAACAGAGGTGCTCAAATGGATGATATATATGCAGCTACTCAAGGACAAGTATATCAACGCAATAGTCAAACAGGTTATAATGATGCTGGATGGGATATTGAAGAAGGAAATTATGAAAGATGGATCACTCAAATAAATCCTGATTTAACATCAATTGGTTTATTCAGAGTACGAGGAACTCTTAATTCTAACTCATCCATGTATGACCGATTTGCTCGTTCATTTGAAAACATCACAGGAAAAAACACAATGTACTTTAAATTCAATTCCGATTTATTTCTTCTCTCAAAACCAGATAGCCTAGTATTTAATATAACATGGCTAGATAAAAATCCAGGTTCAACCTGGGCATTGAACTACTATAATTCATCAGGATTACAAACAGCATTAACTACTACTGGTATTGGAGATAATCAATGGAAATCTGTTGTTGCAGTAGTACATAATCCAATAGTAAATCAGAGTGGAATACTTGGTGCAGATTTTATGCTGGTGAATACTGATAATACTGACGATATCTTTCATGGCATTGAGCTAGATATTACGCGAACAGCTATCTTGTCTTCCATTAATACTCTTTCTAATAATCCTGAAACAGTAATTTTCCCAAACCCTAGCAACTCTTATATAAATTGGGATAATGATATTTTAGTAGATGAGATTAAAATTTACAATTCAGTTGGTCAAATTGTTTTACATAGAAACAACCCTGAGAATAATTCATTGAGCGTATTAAATTTACAGAACGGGGTATATTGGATTGAATTCTTGAAAGAAAATTCTATTATTTTCTTGAAAAAAATAATCAAAGACTAGCAATTTGAATGTATTAAAAATGGAATTCAAAAATACCCTCCTCCCTCTTTAAAGGAAAAGGCCATATTACCATAAATAAGAGGAAAAAGACTCTAAAAAGAGTGCCCACGACTGGATTCGAACCAGCACGCCGTTTCCAGCACCACCCCCTCAAGATGGCAAGTCTACCAATTTCTCCACGTGGGCATTAGCGAAGCAGGGCAAAGATACTTTTTTGTGGTTTAAATAAAAAAGAATAGCTAATCAATATGTTAGATAAAAAAATAAAAATTAAGTGACTGATAATCTTAGTTTTATATCTTTCCTGAAAATAGACTCCAATCGAATTTAAATGTTAAAAAACACTTATTGTGATAAAAAATTGGCAGATCAACTTTTAGAAGAGGCTGAAAAATCGTAGTTTAGTGTATCAATGTGGTGAGAGGCAGAGGAGGATTGGATTGTTTCCCCAATAAGTAATTACCAATTGTAGAATTAATCTTTAAAGCTTAATTTCTACTTTAAAATAACCATAAATAGCTGCTATTTTTGCGCTTGCTGTTGCTTATAGTAGCTAAAAACCCGACCAATGGTCGGGTTTTTTTTCTTAAGGCGCTGGATTAGGAAACTGTAGATGTATTTTCTCGAGCTCTTCAAGAACAGCATCAGACAAGTGCACATTCATACTATCTATATTTTCTTTAAGTTGCCCCATAGAAGTAGCGCCCACAATAGTTGAAGTAAGGAATCTTCTGGTATTAACAAATGCCAGTGCCATTTGTGAGAGCGACAAATTATGCTCTTTTGCTAATGCTGCATATAACTCCACTGCTTTCATGGTATTGGGGTGAGCATATCTGGTGAAGTAATTCGACCATAATGTAAACCTCGCACCCTCTGGTTTATTCCCTCCTAAATACTTAGTACTTAACAAACCTCCACCCAGCGGTGAATAGGCCAGTAAGCCAACATTTTCCCTGATAGACATCTCTGCAAGACCAATCTCAAATACTCTATTCACCAGATTATAAGGATTCTGAATGGTAACTGCTTTAGGTAAGTTTTCATACTCTCCAATTTTAAGATATTGCATTAAACCCCATGGTGTTTCATTGGATACACCAATATATCTTATTTTTCCTTCTTTAATAAAATCTGATAATACCTGCAGCGTCTCTCTAAAATTTGTTACAGCATCTTCTGACTTATGCTGATAACCCAAAACTCCAAAATAGTTGGATGGCCTTTCCGGCCAATGCAATTGGTAAAGATCAATATAATCTGTCTGTAATCTCTTTAAACTGGCATGAAGTGCTTCTGTAATATTTTCCCGATTAAACTTTCTTCCAGCGCCAAGATGTGGCAAAGCACTGGGGCCGCAAACCTTGGAAGCAATAATCATATTCTCTCTGTTCTTTCTCTTTTGCAACCAGGTACCTATTATTTTTTCTGTAGAACCTTGTGTTTCCGGTCTTGCAGGAACTGAATACATCTCTGCTGTATCTATAAAATTAATACCGCTGCTCACTGCGTAATCCATCTGTTCGTGTCCTTCAGCTTCTGTGTTCTGCTGCCCCCACGTCATGCTACCCAAACAGATTTTACTAACCTTTATATTTGTTCCCGGTAGATAATTATATTCCATAAGTGTGATTTAAAATGAAAAAACTTGCTGAATAAAATTCAACAAGTTTTAAAGTTATAATGAAATTATTTTTTAATCCTCTGACAATAAACTTGCAATAGTAAACTCGCGGTTCATACGTGCTATATTTTCTAAGGAAATACCTTTAGGACATTCCGCTTCGCAAGCTCCAATATTGGTGCAACTTCCAAATCCTTCCTTATCCATTTGTGCAACCATGTTTCTTACGCGTGTTTTTCGCTCTGGACCTCCTTGCGGCAATAGCGCCAACTGAGAAACTTTTGCAGAAACAAATAACATAGCTGATGTATTTGGACAGGCAGCCACGCATGCACCGCATCCAATACAAGCTGCTGCTGCAAAAGCCTTATCTGCTTTGTCTTTTTCTATAGGGATACAATTTGCGTCTACTGCATTTCCTGTATTCACGGATATATAACCTCCAGACTGAATAATCCTGTCAAAAGCAGCACGATCAACTACTAAATCTTTTACAACCGGAAACGATTTTGCTCTCCATGGTTCAACAACGATTGTATCTCCATCCTTAAATGCACGCATGTGTAGTTGGCAAGTAGTAGTTTCATGCCAAGGTCCATGCGGGCGACCATTGATATACATAGAACAACTTCCGCATATTCCTTCACGACAATCGTGATCAAAGGCTACAGGCTCTGTGTTCTCTAAAATCAATCGCTCATTCAATACATCAATCATTTCCAGAAAAGACATTTCTGAAGAGATGCCTTCTACTTTATAGTCTGCAAAACCACCTTTGTCATTTTTATTCTTTTGTCTCCAGATTCGGAGGTTAAGATTCATGCTGTAATGTTCCATATTCTAATTTGATGATTTGTTTGTTTGATAATTTGATGATGCTTTAGCTGATGAAATTACTTCTAAGAGATTCCAGCAAGCCTGTTATCAAATTACTTGTATGAACGCGCTGCAATTTTAATATTCTCATAAATAAGATCCTCTTTGTGCAACTCCCACTTACCTTCAGATTTAAACGCCCAGGCTGCAACATACTTGTAATGTTCATCATCCCTCAACGCTTCTCCGTCTTCTGTTTGGTATTCTTCCCGGAAGTGTCCACCACAGCTTTCGTTTCTATCTAAGGCATCTGTACACATTAATTCTCCCAGCTCGATTAGATCTGCAACCCTACCCGCTTTATCCAGTTCCGAATTAAACTCATTAATCCCTCCAGGAATTTTTACATCACTCCAAAATTCTTTCTTCAAGGCACGAACTTCTTCTATAGCCGATTTTAATCCTTCTTCATTTCTTGCCATACCACATTTATCCCAGATAATCTTTCCTAAACGCTTATGGAAACTTTCTACCGTTTGAGTACCCTTTATACCCATCAATTTATCTAAGCGTTCCTTCACTTCAGCCTCTGTTTTTTCAAATGCCTCATGTGATGTAGGAATCTCAGTAGTACGAATCTCGTCTGCTAAATAATTTCCAATGGTATAGGGAACAACAAAATATCCATCTGCCAGCCCTTGCATCAATGCAGAAGCTCCAAGACGATTTGCACCATGGTCGGAGAAATTGGCTTCTCCTAGACAGTATAACCCCGGCACAGTAGTCATCAATTCATAATCTACCCAAAGCCCACCCATTGTATAATGTACAGCCGGATAAATTCTCATAGGCACCTCATATGGATTCTCTCCGGTAATCTTCGCATACATATCAAATAGGTTACCATACTTTTCTTTCACCACTTCCTTACCTAATTCCACGATGCGATCCTTAGATACATTTTCAAGTCCTTGTTTCCCTGCCTCTATCTTACCATATCGTACAATTGCATCTGCAAAATCCAAAAATACGGCCATCTTGGAAGATCCTACACCGTAACCTGCATCGCATCTTTCTTTTGCTGCACGCGAAGCAACATCACGGGGAACAAGATTACCAAATGCAGGATACCTGCGCTCTAAATAGTAATCTCTCTCCTCTTCCGGAATATCACTCGCTTTTCGCGTATCACCTTTTGCTATAGGCACCCAGATTCTTCCGTCATTTCTCAATGACTCCGACATCAGGGTTAATTTAGATTGATGATCTCCTGTAACCGGAATACAAGTTGGATGTATTTGCGTAAAACAAGGATTAGCAAAATAAGCACCTTTTTTATGTGCCTTCCATGCTGCAGTTACATTTGATCCCATAGCATTGGTAGATAGATAAAATACGTTTCCATACCCACCACTACACAACAAAACTGCATGTCCGAAATGGCGTTCTAATTCTCCACTTACCAAATTACGGGCAATGATACCTCTTGCTTTTCCCTCTATAGTTACCACATCCAGCATTTCATGACGAGCATACATAGTTACATTACCCAAGGCGACTTGTCGTTCTAAAGCTGAATAGGCTCCTAATAATAATTGCTGACCCGTCTGTCCGGCAGCGTAAAATGTTCGCTGAACCTGAGTGCCACCAAAAGAACGGTTGCTTAATAAGCCTCCATATTCACGAGCAAAAGGAACACCTTGTGCCACACACTGATCTATAATATTTACAGAAACTTCCGCAAGCCGGTGAACATTTGATTCACGGGCTCTGTAGTCTCCACCCTTTATCGTGTCATAGAATAGACGATACACAGAGTCACCATCATTCTGGTAATTTTTTGCTGCATTAATTCCTCCCTGAGCTGCAATAGAGTGTGCTCGGCGAGGTGAATCCTGAAAACAAAATGCCTTAACCTTGTATCCTAATTCACCCAAAGAAGCTGCTGCAGAAGCACCGGCTAATCCGGTACCTACTATAATGATTTCCAGCTTACGTTTGTTGGAAGGATTAACCAGTTTGACATGCCCTTTATATTCTTCCCACTTTTTATCCAGTTCACCAGTAGGTATTTTTGAGTTAAGCGCCATTTTGATATGCAATTTTGGATGATAGAATGTAGAAAAATTATTGTACGAATTCAAAATATATAGCCAAGGCTATAATACAGAATAAACCAGGAACAAATACAGAATAGATTACTCCTAACTTTTTTATGATGGGAGTATATTTCTTATGATTCCATCCAAGTGTTTGAAATGCACTTGGAAAGCCATGTAAAAGATGATAGCTGAGCGCAATGAAAGCTCCGATATAAATTACCAGATTGATTGGATTTCTTAAGGCTTCTATAACCATGGTATAAGCATCAATTTGCTGCTCTCCATTAATATATACATGTACTAATTTATCGGACCAGAACTGATTAATATGTATTACTAAAAAGATAAGCAAGAGACTTCCCAGCAATGCCATAGATCTGCTATACCATCTTGAATTTTCTTTTGCATCTACCTTCGCATAAGCGACAGGGCGTTTTGTTCTATTCTGAAAATATAACATCAACGTTAGAACTATATGCAAAATAAAACCTGCAAATAAGCCTACCTCCATTACACGGATTAACCAGTTGTAAGCCATGAAATGAGCTCCTGCATTAAAGGTCTCCCCTCCATCATTCAATAATATGGTAGCGTTTAGCCCAACATGCACCAGTAAAAATGTAATTAGAAAAATCCCTGTAAGACTAACTGCTATTTTTCTTCCTATAGAAGAACTGAAAAAACTTTCTTTTGACATAGTAATAGGTATTTGTAAAACCGTCGCAAAATTAACAGATAAAGGGTGAAATTAGTTTTACGCAACGTTATTTTTTTGCACAGTATTATTTAGAATCTTTCTAAATAATACGCCTGGGAAAATCTAAGAATGCGTGACCAACAATGCAGCTACTAAATCTATATACTTTTGCATGGCTATATCCTTACTCATACCTGACTTATCCTTCCATGCAGCCCACTTAAACTGTCCTTTTATATCAAACATTCCTGGTTTTGAAGTGATATTATCCCCCTCCGTTGCCTGTTTGAAATAAGAGTAAAGATCCAGAAGTTGCTGATCACTAGGCCTTTTTGTAAGTGCCTTTACGTCTTGTTGTGCTTTTTCAAAATTTTGATCTAAGCTCATATTTTTAATTTTGTTAAATTTAGACATTATCCTGCAAAAATATCTGCCGGAAAAAAATGAATTTGCGGCTGGAATTCAGGAAAGCATGCAAATTATAATCAGAGCATTGAATTATGACCTTTAAGCGATTTCCATTTATCCACCTTATCAGTATTTTACTGCTATGGTTTTTATTCAAATTATTGCCTGTTTTTACACACCCGGCTGAAGCTGCAACGGCGAATTTTATATATGCTGAAAATTTTAACCAACTTAAAATATGGTGTTTTGACAGCAGTAATAGTTTAAGGTTTGATGATAGCTCCAATTACCTCTATTCCCTTTCTATCTGGGCACTGATACATTTCTTTAAATTATCGACTATAGCAGCAGCAATGCTGGTAAATGCAATAAGCCTATTTTTCACTGTCTACCTAATAATTCGCTTTATTGATTCAAGATTCTCCAGCGTAAATCTTTTACTGGTAGGCCTTGTCTTTATGAGCACACAGTTATGGGCTGGAATATTGGGTGACCCTGTGCTTTTTCAAGGTATGCTCTGGCTATTCGCAGTACATGCCTTCTGGAAACACAGATACTGGCTCTTAATGCTATGGAGTGCCGTAAATGTAATGGCAAGGCCGGATAATGTCTTCTTTGTACTTCCTATGATTATTGCAAGCTACGCCGACTACAATAACTTAAAAGAAAGAGACCAACGGAAATTTATTTTTGGAAGAGTTCGCAGAACTATCAACTTTTTTATTTTACCATTGGTAGTTTTTTTTACTTACAGGTATCTTTATTTCGGAAAAATTTTACCCTACAACTGGCTACACCATGCTTTAGATGCTAAAAATCAGCATAAGTGGTTTCACCAAGCATCATATATACAGTTAAAAGAATATTTAGCAACATATACACTTCCACTTTTGATAGGCATTGTATTCTACTTTTTAAAAGAATACAAGAAATTACCTGTACG
>CANHGL010000007.1 GCA_947460245.1 Sphingobacteriales bacterium | reverse complement strand
GGCGTGCGGAAGAGCCATCGAATGAAACAATGGCTTTTTATTATCTGGATCATGCAAAAAATCATCAGGATTACTTGAATGCATTAGAGTATTATGATTGCCCTGGACAAAACTTTATTTATGCCGATAAGGATAATAACATTGCTATTAGACAGCAAGGTAATTTCTTATTAAGAACACAAAAGGGTGATGGCTCATTCGTTACGCCATTGGCAGATATAGATGTAAGAAAACTAAAAGCACGTATCCCCTCTCAGCAGAATCCATATATCCTAAATCCGGAGCGTGGATTTTGTAGCAGTGCAAATCAGAATCCGGTAGATTCCAGCTATCCTTACCTTACTAATGGTCATTATGAAAATTACAGAAACAGAGTCATCAATTCGACACTCACCAATGCCAGTCAGCTTGATTGGAAAGAAATGGGGAAATTGCAAAACAATACGCTAAGCCTTTTGGCAAAAGAAGTACTCCCTACGTTATTGTCAAATATAGATCCGATAAGCGACCCGACAGCAAAGAAAATTGTTTCCACTTTAACTTCCTGGAATTACTATACAGCGTATAATACTAATGCTCCCTCCTACTTCTACAAGCTCTGGGAAGAAATAGAGGCTATTACTTATGACGAAATGGATAGAAAAGATATCTCCCTAAGGATTCCAGAAAGTTATGTCACGGCTAACCTTATTATTAAAGAACCTAATTTATCAATTTTTGATCTACAAAAAACTAGTACAGTTGAAACTGCCAGAGAGATAATTAATACTGCACTAAAAAATACAACTTTATTTTTTAGGGGTTACGAGAAAAACAAAATCAATAGTACACTTTGGCAACATTTTAAAAATACCCGCATAACACATCTGGCATTACTAAATGCATTTTCTGTGAAAGATATCCCCATTGGAGGGAATTATAATATCGTGAATGCTGCTTCTGATAAATGGGGTCCATCCTGGAGAATGATAGTAGACTTTTCCGGAGATAAACCACAATGTTATGGCATCTATCCGGGCGGGCAAAACGGAAACCCAGGTAGTAAAGGATATACAGAATTTGTTGAAAAGTGGGCAAAAGGTGAATATTGTAAATTGCATTTCTTTACCGATAAAGAAGAAGCACTAAAATCTATAAAGAATTAATAAATCAAACTCATGCTAACGATAAAAATATTAAGCATTGCGCTGTTGAGTTTTCTGCTTACCTTATTCCTTCCCTGGTATACTATTACCTTAGTAGCTTTTGGCATAGGAATGCTATTTTCCAACAGACCAGGTAATAATTTTCTGGCTGGATGTTTAGGTATTGGTATTTTTTGGCTTATCAGTATTTTAATTGCAGATATCCGAAATGAACACATCTTAAGCAACAAGGTAGCACTCCTATTTTCTGAAAATCTAAAAACTACTATAAGTGGACCAACTTTAATTATTATATCTACTCTGATTGGAGCTTTATTAGGAGGATTATCCAGTTTATCAGGCGGGCTCATTATGGATGATGGCAGCAGAGCACGAATAAGGAAAGCTATAAAGAATGGCCGATATACCTTAAAGATATAATCTGATCTATTGGCCAGCTTCCATTTATCAAATACATGAGACGAATTATTGAATTAAAAAAATTCAGCCATCCTGCTCTATTAATGGCACGAGCGGCAAGTACCTTCTTTAAGAATGGCAAAGGCAACTTACCGGATATTACTATACAATTAACCTCTGCCTGTATTGAAGAAGATGTGGTAAAACGGTATCAAAAAGTTTGCGGATTTGAAGACAAAATATTCATACCAGCAACATTTCTACATGCCTATATCTTTCCCTTGCATTCTGAATTATTATGCCAGCCGGAAGTGCAATTCCCAGCTCCCGGGTTGATCCATTTTGCCAATTCTATAAAACAGCACAGACCTTTATGCTTTGGAGAAATTTTTTCAATAAGCTGTAGTTTTGGAAATTTAATTGCCCATGAAAAAGGACAGGGGTTCGAAGTGCTGAGTTATATTAGATCTGGAGGGCAACTGATTTGGGAAGAGGAGAGTATCTATCTTTTTAAAGGGGAAGAAGGCATTGGTAAAGTCTTGGAATGGAAACAGCCAACACTTTCTGATCAGTCTATTAAAGAAAGTTGGGATTTATCTAAAAACCTGGGATTAGAATTTGCAATGGCATCAGGTGATTTCAACCCCATACACCTTCATCCAATCTCTGCTAAGTTATTTGGATTTGAACGACATATCATTCATGGCATGTGGAGCGTTGGTAAAATATTATCCATATTTGAAAAAAGAATAGGCAAAAGTTTTGAGCTTACTGTATCTTTCAAAACTCCAATTTTCCTTCCGCAGTATGTTATCTTTAGGCACGAAAATACAGAAGATGAATTTGATTTTGATGTAGTAGACCGCACCCAAGAGAAACCACACCTTAAAGGATTCCTTAGAAGACTATAGACCATGAGCGAAAAAAAGAAAGACCCCTATGAGGCATTACGGTATAAAGAGTTCCGTTCTTTTCTGCTTGCACGCCTCCTGATTACTATTGCCTTAAGCATGCAAGCGGTGATTATAGGATATGAAATATATGAACTTACCAACTCCAAGTTATTACTGGGTCTTATTGGGCTTACAGAAGCCATACCTGCTATAGGCATAGCCCTTTATGGTGGTTATGTTGCCGATAAATCGGAAAAGCGCAATTTACTCCTTATTTCTATTGCTGTCTATACGCTGATGTGCGTAGCATTACTTCTTATTACACATGACAGCATTTTACAGCAACTCGACAAACAAGTCACCATTGCACTAATCTTCAGCATTATATTTCTTACAGGAATCGCAAGGAGTTTCTCAGGTCCTGCATCTTTTGGATTATCTGCACAGATTATTCCTAAAAGTGTCTATCAAAGCGCTATCACCTGGTCGAGTGCTGCATGGCAAACAGGGGCTATATTGGGACCGGCAATAGGGGGGCTATTTTTAGGGATTTTTGGGATTTCTATAACCTTTGGGATAGTTATACTATTACTCTGTATTGCACTCTATTCACTATTGAAAATTGAAAAGAAACCCATCTTATATGTTCGCAAAGATGAGACAGTTTTTCAGAGCGCCATTCAGGGACTACACTTTGTTTTTAATAATAAAGTTATCCTGTCTTGTATTACACTCGACTTATTTGCAGTATTATTCGGCGGTGCAGTTGCTTTACTACCTGTATATGCAAAAGACATTCTTCATGTAGGGGCGGAAGGACTGGGGTACCTTAGGGCAGCACAGGCATTAGGAGCCATTATCATACTACTCTTATTAGCTTATTATCCTATACGCAAAAATGCAGGTTTAATACTTTTACTCGCTGTTTTTGGCTTCGGCGTATTTATTATTCTATTTGGTATTAGCACTAGCTTTTACTTTTCCATGTTTTGCCTTATCATGAGTGGCGCATTAGATGGTATCAGCGTATCCGTAAGACACACAATTATTCAACTGGCAACACCGGATGAAATGCGCGGAAGAGTATCTGCCGTAAACTCTATGTTCATTGGATCTTCCAATGAGATTGGTGAGTTTGAAAGCGGCACCACAGCTCAATTAATGGGAACAGTACCGGCTGTAATCTTTGGCGGATGTATGACTTGTATGATAGTTATTATGACCTATTTTATTTCACCTTCAGTGAGAAAGATGGAATTAAATTCTCCTCTTGAGGAAGAATAAGCAGAATACCCCCAAAACATAAAATATTTATAACAAGCAGATGTATTATTTACGATATTTATGCAGCAAAAAAAATCTATGAAAAAATATTATAGCATATCGATACTATTAATGCTGATCCTTTTAAAATCAGCATTCTCCAAAGAGGTATCCTCCGAACAACAAAAATTAGAAATTTCTTCGGTAGCTACAGAAACTCCACTTCCTTTAAATAAGGAAGTACGATATGGCAAGCTAGCTAATGGATTAACCTACTATATCCAGCATAATACTGAACCAGAGAATAGGGTAGAACTTAGACTGGCTGTTAATGCAGGATCTAATCAGGAAGAAGAAACCCAAAAGGGCTTAGCACACTTTGTAGAACATATGGCCTTCAATGGTAGTCAGCATTTCTCTAAAAATGAACTTGTAAATTATCTTGAGGGTATCGGCACTAAATTTGGTGCGCATCTAAATGCCTATACCAGTTTTGATGAGACCGTATACATGCTTCAACTTCCTACAGATAAAAAAGAAATCCTTGAGAAAGGGCTAACTGTTTTAGAAGACTGGTCGAATGGATTGAGCTTTGATACCACTGAAATCAATAAAGAGCGTGGTGTAGTATTTTCTGAATGGAGAAGCGGACTTGGAGCGAATAAACGCATGATGGACACCTACATTCCTGTATTGTATTATCAGTCGCACTATGCAGACCGTTTACCCATAGGTGATACCGCAATTTTATTACATGGTCCGTATGAGCGACTTATTTCCTTCTATAAAACCTGGTACAGACCAGATCTCATGGCAGTTATTATAGTAGGTGATATCAATGTGGATGATATGGAAGCAGAAGTAAAGAAAAGATTCGGCAAGTTAGAAAATCCTGCAAATGAGCAAAAGAAAGAAATCTATTTCTTACCAAAACATGATGAAACTTTAGTTTCTATATGCACTGATCCTGAGGCTACTTATACCAGCGCAATGATCTTTTACAAGCATCCTGCTGAACAGAACAACTCTATAGAAGGATATGCCAGGTACATAAAAAATCAATTATTTAATGGAATACTAAATGCTCGATTACAGGAAGTAATGCAACAGCCCAACAGCCCTTTTATTGCAGCCAACTCCGGATATGGAAAAGAAACCAGAGCTAATGATGCCTATTCGATTAGTGCTATAGCAAAAGGAGGTAAAGTCACTGATGCATTAAAATCACTCTTAACTGAAGATGAACGTGTGAGGAGATATGGCTTTACCGCTTCAGAGCTAGACAGACAGAAGGCTGAACTTATCTCAGGTTACGAAAATGCATTGAAAGAAAAAGACAAAACAGAATCGTCTGACTTAGTAAGAGAATATGTGTCTCATTATCTAGAAATGGAACCTGCACCAGGCATAACCATGGAATGTGCACTTGCTAAACAGATTACGCCCCTAATTACACTAGAGGATATTAACGCCCTAGCTAAAAATTATATTACAGATAAAAATTGTGTTATAATTATAACAGCTCCTGAATCTGAAAAAAAATATATTCCAAATAAGGATGGTGTCTTATCGCTTAACAAGGAAGTAAGGCAGACGAACATAGACGCCTATATTGACAATTCTACTAATGAGCCGCTAATAGAAAAAAAACCTAAAGGAACACCTATTATAAAAGAATCTAAGGATAGCTTGAATGCTATTACCAAGCTCGAGCTAAAAAATGGAGTAAGAATACTCCTAAAGCCTACCACATTCAAGAATGATGAGATTCTCATGTCAGCTTATAGCCCTGGAGGCACATCTCTATACAACGATGAGGACTATATGAGTGCTGATTATTCTAATGCTATTGTAATAGAATCAGGTATATCAAAATTTGATAAAATAGCATTACAAAAAATGTTAGCCGGAAATACTGCTAATGTAAATCCATATGTAAATGAACTAAATGAAGGTTTAAATGGGAGCAGTAATCAAAAAGATTTTGAAACCATGCTTCAACTCACCTATCTATACTTTAACCAGCCAAGAAAATCTATTGCAGATTTTAATGCATTCCTATCGAAAGAAAAAAGTGGTGCTGAACACCTGTTAGATAATCCAAGCGCCTACTTTGCACACAACTTACAAAATATTGTATTTAATAATAATATTCGGAGAGGACTTACCACATTAGATAAACTAGACGAGATAAAATTTGACAAAGCCTTTAAGATTTATAAGGAACGCTTTGGTGATGCAAGTGATTTCACATTCATTTTTGTTGGAAATTTTGATCTTGATAAAATAAAACCTCTGTTAGAAACCTATCTCGGCGGACTACCTACTAAGGGAATCAAGGAATCATGGAAAGATCCAAATATCGTTAAAAAAGAGGGTGCTATATCCACCACTCTAACTATGGGAAAGACACAAAAGGACTTAGTAGGAATTCACTTTCATGGAAAGTACAAATGGACAGAAGATGACAATTATATATTCAACGCTATGATTAAAGTGCTTAATATACAATTAAGAGAGGCGCTACGGGAAGACAAAGGCGGTGTTTATGGTGTGGGAGTTTCCGGTAGCTTCTCTGAACGTCCAAAAAATGCATATGGCATCAACATACAATTTAATACTGAACCAAAACGCGTTCAAGAACTGATAAAGACAGTTTATGAAAACATTAAACAGCTTAAAGAAAACAATACCCCTGAAGAGAAGATTGTCAAAGTTCAGCAGACACAAAGAAGAGAGCGAGAAATAAATCTAAAAGACAATGGATTTTGGTTAAATACTATTCAGTATTATGATGAATATAATAAAGATATTCAAACACTTGGAGATTACGGCAAAAGAATTGATGCACTAAGTTCTGAAAAGTTAAAAGTAGCATTTAATAAATACCTCGACTTAAATAATCATATTGAAGTAATTTTGGAACCTACACCATGAAAAGTTTTATAAGCTACATACTTCTACTATGCATTAAATATTGTTCAAAGCTATTCTACCGCTTTGAGGTAAACTGGCCACCAAAAGATCAGATTCGATGGAATGACATACGATTAGTTATCTTTCTTAACCACACATCACTCTTTGAATTTCTTTATGCTGCAATACTGCCCAATCATTTTTTAAGAAAACTTTCCAAAAGAATGGTAGCCCCAGCAGCTGATAAGACACTGGAAAGACCATTTGTAGGAACATTCTTCAAGCTGTTCAGTCCGGGTATGATTTCTATAACCAGAAAACGAGACTACTCCTGGGCAAATTTTATGGATTCTATCTATGCTGACTCCATTATTGTTATTGCTCCGGAGGGAAGAATGATGCGCAGAAACGGACTAGATCTACAAGGCAGAAAAATGACTGTAAAATCCGGGGTTATAGATATTTTAGAGGGGTTACAACATGAAAATGGACAAATCGCATTCGCATACAGCGGAGGATTACATCACATTCAAATTCCGGGAGAAGGAGCCCCTAAAATATTCAAGACACTAAAGCTGAATTTAGAAGCCCAAAACATACAAGATTACCTAAAAAAATTCTCAGAGCCGGTTGGAAGTGAAGAGTGGAAGAAAATGGTATTGAATGACTTACAAACTCGTCTTGAAACTAAAGTACCTAAATAATCCATCTTTT
The DNA here is from genome assembly GCA_947460245.1 of Sphingobacteriales bacterium. GTDB lineage: Bacteria > Bacteroidota > Bacteroidia > Chitinophagales > JADIYW01 > JADJSS01. Next base: position 66,213 of record CANHGL010000007.1, on the reverse strand, counting down.
TTTTATTACAAAGTATTAATAGGTAGTTATAAATAGTGAATAGCAAGTTCCATTAATTATAGAATATTAGAATAAAATCTCCGTAATAAAAAATAACTTTGTAGCTCAATTAAATTCTATGCAAGAGATTAATGTATTTGTAGTGGATGATCATCAGATTTTTCTGGATGGAATAATTTCTCTGCTACAAGATGAGCCAACTATAAAAATTGCTGGGACAGCACAAAATGGAAAGGATGCTATTGAAAGAATAAAAGGTATTCCTGTAGATGTTATACTAATGGATATCAATATGCCCGAAATGGATGGCATAGAAGCCACAAAAATCATCCGAAAAACAAATCCAAACATTAAAATATTAATGCTTACCATGCACAGTGAACCAAGATTCATAAAAGAGTGTTTGGAAATCGGCGCGAAAGGATATGTGCTAAAAAATATCTCAAAAAATGACCTCTTAAAGGCTATTGATACCGTACAGCAAGACAAGTCTTATCTGGACCAGGAAGTACAAGAAAAATTAATTACCTCTATCTCCAATTCGGCAGAAGGCGAAGAAGATAGAAACTATGATGAGCTAGCCGCACAAATTACACCCAGAGAATTAGAAATACTACAACTCATCGCACTAGGATTAACGAGTCAGGATATAGCTACCAAATTATTCATAAGCAAGAATACCGTGGAAACACACAGAAAAAATATGCTGGCTAAATTAAATGTAAACAACACGGCCGCGTTATTAAAAATTGCTTATAAGAAAGGTCTGGTGTAGTGTTCAAGCTGCTTGAGAGCTCTGCTCCTTTTGCCAAACCATAAAACGCTCTACTTCTTTATTCAGAACCTTAGTGAGATAACTAAGAATGATAATATCATCAATCTGACCCAGGATGGGAATAAAATCTGGAATCAAATCAAAAGGATTCACGAAATAGATTAGAGCAGCCACAACAGCAATTATCGATTTCTTAGAAATATTTTTATAATCACCTACCCACCATGCACTTGTCATTCTGGCCAATGCAATAATATTATCCTGAAACTTGTAAAACATATCAGTAGATGATCCTATTTTTAAAAATACCTGATCCAGTAATTTAGCTAATGCCGTATCGGAAGTAATCACCCGTTCGGCTTGTCTAAAAAATTTATCAAATAAGAATTGCATAGAGACTATATGAATGATAGATTTATATATCAAATCTATAAAAAATAATACGTTAAGATAACCTGTTTTTATAATCCTCATACCCATAAGAGCGAATATGTTGATATCTATCTTCTAATGTCCAAATCCCCAAAGAAGGAAGATTAATCCCATTAAAAGTGGTAGTCTTTACCATGGTATAATGAATCATATCTTCAAATATAATTCTATCCCCAACCTTCAATTCCTTTTCAAAATACCATGAGCCAACATAGTCACCTGCCAGACAACTCATCCCTCCCATTTTATATTGAAAAGGACCATTTACTACCTGCCCAACTATATTAGGCTTATAAGGCATCTCCAGAGTATCCGGCATATGACAAGTAAAAGACACGTCGAGCATAGCTGTTGGGATCGCTCCATTCGGAACTATATCTAATATTGTACTAACCAACACACCAGTATTATATCCTACAGAACTTCCCAGCTCTAGTATTATCTCTTCTATATTAGGATATTCCTGCTTAAATTTCTTCAATATCTGAATGAGGTGCTCCGGCTCATAGTCCTCACGAGTAATAAAGTGCCCACCACCCATATTAATCCATTTAGCCTGCTTAATAAGCGGATGATAGAGATCCTTAAAAGATTGTAACACCCGTTCTAAGGTATGCGATGTATTTTCACAAAGTGCATGAAAATGAATTCCTTCAATTCCTGTCGGTAACGAATCCCCTAATAGATGATGCGGTATACCTAGACGAGAATTCGGGGAAGCGGGATTATACATCTCTGTCGTGATCTCTGAGTAAGCCGGATTAACGCGCAAGCCACAGGAAATAGAAGGATCTACCTTCTGTTTATAGGCTTCCCACTGAGACAATGAATTAAAAGTAAGGTGAGACGAAATAGCTTGTATGTCTTCAAATTCTGTAGGAACATAAACAGGACAATAGGTATGCGCCTTAACTCCCATTTTCTCATGAACCAACATTGCTTCGTGCAAAGAACTTGCAGTTGCCCCATGCAGATACTTTCTTAATGTAGGGAATGCTGCATGAAAAGAAAAGCCTTTCAATGCGCATATTATATGAATACCTGCTTGCTCCTGAACATATTTTAATAACTCAAGATTCTTAAGTAACTTTTCTTCTTCTAAAATAAAAGATGGAGAAGGCACCTTACTATAATCTATACTCATCTACTTTTTATTATTACGAATTATAATTGCTGCTGTCTATTAGAAGGCTGAATTTACACAGAAAACCGTATAAAAAAGAAATTACGCCTTAAGACTATTACTCATATTACTGGATTTCCAAATCACAGAATTGAAATTGTTCAGCGTCAAACAAGCCTTTATCACTAATTTTTAAACTGGGAATTACCAGTAATGCCATAAAGGACAAAGACATAAATGGTGAATGCAAAGAACAGCCTATTTCCTTTGCGAAGCCAAGTAAATTTGTATATCTCTCTGCTACGGTTTCACAGTTATCTGTACTCATTAACCCTGCTACCGGAAGTGACAATACTTTCGTTCTGATGGCGTCTGTTACAGACAATCCCCCCTTCCCTTCAATGATAGCATTAACCGCCATACTCATACTTTCATCATCAGCACCAATTACAATAATATTATGCGAGTCATGGGCAACCGAGGATGCCAATGCTCCTTTTTTCAATCCAAAATTCTTAATAAAAGCCACTGCAACAGCAGCTTCACTATATCTATTAACTACCGCAATTTTCAAGATATCATTCTGCACATTCGATACGGCATTACCCTCTTCATCAACTGTGACTCTGCCGACAAATGTATTGGTAATTAGTTGTCCATCTATCGCCTCTATTACTCTAATCTCTTTACTGGATAGTTTTATTTTAAAATCATTTGGCGATTTAATTCCAATGCTGAAATTATTAACTAACCTTTCAGGCTGAGTATCAAACAGGCATACTCCATTTTGGGCAACCAGATTTCCATCTATATATACTGCTATAACATCAAAATTTTGCAGATTATCAATAATTATAAAATCTGCAGGATCGCCAGGTTGCAACAAGCCAACCTTCAAATTATAATGTTTTACAGGATTAATACATGCTGCCTGTAGTATTTTAAAAAGATCAATACCTTTTTTCAATGATCGCTTTACCAACAAGTTGATATGACCAACTATTAAATCATCCGGATGTTTATCATCCGAACAAAACATAATGTCGTTTGGAAATAGATGCAGCAGTTCAATCAGCGATTCGAAATTTTTGGCAGCACTACCCTCCCGAATAAGTACTTTCATTCCATGTTGTAATTTGAATAGACCTTCCTCATAAGTAACGCATTCATGATCGGTAGAAATCCCTGCCAGAATATATTGAGCAGCTCTATCTCCTATTAGTCCTGGGGCATGACCATCAACTGGCTTACCGTGCCTTTTAGCAATAGCTAATTTATCCATTACCAGTTTATCACCGAATAAAACTCCAGGATAATTCATCATCTCCGCCAAATATTTTATCTCCTCTAGTGCCATCAATTCATCAATATCCTCAGCTGTAACTTCTGCTCCTGCCGTTTCAAAGGAAGTAGCAGGCACACAGGATGGTGCACCAAAATTAAATTTAAAAGGACATTTTCTGCTGTTTTCAAGCATGTAATAAACCCCTTCCTTTCCAAGCACATTAGCAATCTCATGAGGATCAGAAACTGTTGCAAGCGTACCGTGAACAACCGCCTTCTTAGCAAACTCGGTTGGCACCAGCATAGAACTTTCTATATGTACGTGAGCATCAATGAAACCTGGAAGAATATAAGTTTCCATGGCTTCTCCTATTCTCTGAATGGAAATAATTTTTCCTTGATCAATAGAAATCTCAGCAGGATAAATTTCCTTGTTCGATATGTCAATATAATTAGATCTTATAATTTGGGCAGACATCTTTCATTGTTTTAGATCCCGAAACAAGTTCAAGATGGCGATAATACTAATATTCGTGTGGCAAAGCCAATCCTATTTTTTCCTGCCATGGTAAACCATATTTACCAATCTGTGCCATAAATGGATCTGGATCCATTTCCTCAGTATTATAAACTCCTGGCTTCATCCAAACTCCTTCCATCATTAGTTTTGCACCTAACATTGCCGGGACACCTGTTGTGTAACTTACCCCTTGTGCTTTGGCGTCCTGATAAGCATCCTGATGCCTGCAATTATTCCATATAAAATAGGTTTGATCCTTACCATCCTTGATACCTTTTATCTGACAACCAATGGAGGTTTCTCCAGTATAATTTTCACCCAAACTACCCGGCTCCGGCAATAATGCCTTCAGGAACTCCAGAGGCACAATATCTACTCCCTTGAATTTAATTGGCTTTATAGACGTGATCCCAATATTTTGCATAACCGTTAAATGCGTGATATACTGCTGACCAAATGTCATCCAGAAACGAGCGCGCTTTAATGTTGGAAAATTTTTAACTAATGACTCCAACTCTTCATGATATAACAAATAAGATTCTTTAGGCCCTATGTTTGGATATTCTATAGGCTTGTGAATAGACATCGCAGGAATAACTTTCCAGGATCCATTTTCCCAATACTTTCCATCCTGAGTAATTTCTCTAATGTTGATTTCAGGGTTAAAGTTAGTGGCAAATGCCTGCCCGTGATCTCCTGCATTACAATCTACGATATCGAGATAATGCATTTCATCAAAGTGATGCTTGGCAGCATAGGCTGTATAAATTTGAGACTGACCGGGATCGAAACCACAACCCAATAAGGCCATAATCCCTTTAGCTTTAAATCGTTCCTGATAAGCCCATTGCCAACTGTATTCAAATTTAGCTTCATCCTTTGGTTCATAGTTTGCAGTATCTAAATAATGAACACCGGTCTCCAGGCAAGCATCCATAATAGGCAAGTCTTGATAAGGCAGTGCAACATTAATAACCAACTCCGGCTTAAATGAACGAATTAATTCTGCCACTTGTTGTGCGTCATCAGCGTCTAGAGCCGCAGTTTTAATATTAACTCCTTTAATGTCATTGGCAATAGCATCACATTTTGACTTAGTACGGCTGGCGAGCATAATCTCACTAAATACCTCCGGAACACTCGCGCATTTTCGCACTACAACATTACCTACTCCTCCAGCACCAATAATTAAAACTTTTCCCATTTTTTATAGCTTATTTAATTGTTAATAAGGCTACAAAAGTACAAAAAGTAAAGACTTTGAAGAAGAAATAACAATAAGAATTCTACTACTTGAGGCTTCTGTAGTAATTGAAAATATCCTCCAGTGTTTTCTTAGGTCTGAAATTAAATGTCTTGGCAAATAAACTGCCATCAATGATTACCGGATATTTAAAATAGTTGATTAAGTAAGGAGGAAAGGATTTCCAGTTTAATAGCTTAGCAATAGCCTCTGTGAGCATAGGAGGGATAGAAGGTATCTGGATCGGCTTTGCACCTGCCGCTTTTATGGCATCCTGAAAACCGATATAATCATCAGGAGCTACATTGTAAACACCACGTATATTTTTTTCAAACGCCACACATATAGCTTCACACATATCGTCAATATGTATAAATTGCATGAGGGGAGAGAAACCCCATAACACAGGAGAACGCTTTGATGATAACAATTGAGAGAATGTATTTCGTACGCCGGGACCTGCAATATTGCAAGGACGCAACACCGTAATATTCAATTCAGGATGCTTATATAAATAAATAGTAGATAAATTTTCTAACTCCACAGAATCCACCAAATCCATTGTCAGCTCTGATGCCTTCAATGGGGTGGTTTCATCCAACAAAGAAGGATTGTACGGGCTTGCACCATACACAAAATAGGTAGACAGGACTAACGTTTTAGGGACTTTGTATTTCTTTGCAAGATCAAATAACTTTCGGGTTCCTATAACATTTGCATTATATCTGGTAAAGCGATTTAACTCCTGAGCAGAGATTCTCCCTAAATGTATAATCCCCTCAAACTGGTGTTCTCTGAAAATATCTTCAAAAATTCTTTTATTAAAATCTACTTTATAACTCTCTACTGGAATACCCAAATCCACCTTAGTACGGAAGTCTATGGCAATAATCTTATAGTCTTTCTTCAGTCTGTCGATTACACGCTTTGCTAATGCACCTGCTGCGCCCGTTACTAATATCGTTCTTTTACTTTCCATAATTATCCCGCTTCTTCTCTCTTTACCAAGCCTTTCTTTAGCAATTTATCAATTTCAACTTTTACCTGTTCTACCCTTTCTTTAATATCATGTTCTTTATGTACATCATTTGCAAAATAAATTGGCTTACCAATATAAATATACACTTTCGATGGAAAAACGAAAGGGATAATCAAAGGTGCAACTGGCAAACCTAGAAACTTTGCCAGGGGTTTTATATCTGCGTAGGAACGGATGGTTTCTTCCATACCAACAATACCTACAGGTATAATAGGCGCATTGTGTTTCATAGCAAGATGCATAAACCCGGATCCAAATCTCTGCAGTTGATAACGGTTTTTATAGAGCTTATTGGAACCACGAACTCCCTCCGGAAATGCGATAATAGCTTCTTCATTTTCCAACATACGTTCACAGTTAACCGGATCTCCTATTACTGCACCCATGGAGTTTAACCAGTTTCCTATAAATGGGACAGAAGGAAGAAAACGTTCTGCCATTGCCTTGGGTGCACGAGGGCCATTTGGATTCGTCAATAAAGCATAGGCCAACAATACGCCATCAAACGGAAGTTGCCCACTGTGATTAGGGATTACAAGACATCTACCTTCTTTTGGAATATGCTCTAATCCAAAAACCTCAACTTTATAAAAATCATTGAACAGCCATTTGGCAAGTCGCATGTTGCTTTTCATATTCTTGATATTAAAACCCCATGCATCATAACCTTTAGAACCCACCTTGTTAGGAAAGATATTAATATACTCCTCTATAGAAGGATCTTCTAATATCTTTTTTACAACATTTGGTTTCTTGGCAGCCATCTAAAATTTTCCTTACTAATATAAATCAAAAAGCGATTAATATTTAAGAATATCAATGTAATTCTTTAATTTAACACTATATACACCAACTCTATGAGCAAAAATATTTTTATCTGTGCCATACTGATATTATCCTTGAGTAGTTCCTGCAAGAAGACAACTACGGAACAACAAAATACAATAGAGATAGATAGAGACACCCCTGTTTTGCCTAAAGCATATAACGAAGTCTGCTTTTTGATGACGCACAATGCGATGAATAATACTCAAAAAGGATTCTCGATACCGAATCAGACTTATTCTGTAACCAATCAATTAAAAAGCGGAGTTCGGGGATTGATGCTTGACACCTACGACGGGAGTGATGGAATCGCATTAACTTATCATGTTTTTGCTTCCGCAGGATCTCAGAAATTAGTAGATGTTTTAGGCGAGATAAGAGATTTTTTATTTACACATCCTGCCGCTGTAATCAGTATTATTTTTGAAAATGGAGGAAGTAATACTCAATTAGAAAAAGCAATTGATAGCAGTGGACTTAATACTTTAACCTACACTTATACTGGCGGTACATGGCCGAGTTTGCAAACAATGGTAGACAATAATCAACGATTAGTATTATTTGTTGAAAGAGATAGGCAACCCAGGGCAAGTTATCTGATGCATGCATGGTCGAATATATTTGACACAGAATATACATTTCAGACAACAGCAGAATTTAATTGCACAATCAACAGGGGTGGAAGTGGGAATAAAGAATTATACCTCATTAATCACTGGCTCTCTACCGGCCTTGGATTACCGGATAAATCTTTGGCGACACAAGCAAATTCAAGGGCTACAGTGAGCAGCCGTATGCAGGAATGCAGCAGCACTAACAGTCATTTCCCAAATTACCTGGGTGTTGATTTTTTTGAAATTGGAGATGCTTTAGCTGTAGTGGATTCAATAAACGGAATTCGCTAAATAAGTCATCATTTAAAGATCTCTCCTTTTTCTGCTTTATCTTGCAATAATTTCGGAACAGAAAATCTATCACCATATTTAGCTTCTAGTTGATGTGCACGCTCTATAAATTGCTCTAATCCATATCCATTAATAAATTGTAGCGTACCGCCATTGAATGGAGAAAATCCCCATCCAAAAATAGAACCAATATTTGCATCAGCAACATTATGCAAGACACCCTCTTCCAAGCAACGCACAGTATCTAATGCCTGCACAAATAACATTCTGTCTATCATCTCCTGTTGAGGATATTGTTCTATAATAGGAAATAACTTTATTAAATCCGGCCAAAGAAATTTTGTTTCGTCTTTTGGATATTCATAAAATCCTGCGCCTGCCGCCTTGCCATTTCTTCCCAACGCTAGCAGTTTTTCACTTACTTCATAAGCCGGATGTGAAGGAATATTCTTGCCTTCTGCATGTAGATCTTCTTCAGTTTGTTTGCGAATGTGTGCCATTAATGACAAGCTCACCTCATCTGTTAATGCCAGTGGCCCTACCGGCATACCTGCTTTTAGTCCTGCACTTTCTATGGCACGTGGATGCTGTCCTTCACCAAGCATTGCAATCCCTTCTAAAACATAGGTTGCAAATACCCTGGAAGTATAAAACCCGCGACTATCATTCACTACTATGGGTGTTTTCTTAATTTGCAGCACATAATCGAATGCTTTTGCCAAGGTTGCATCGTCCGTTTCTGTTCCACAAATAATCTCTACTAATGGCATCTTATCTACAGGGGAAAAAAAGTGAAGCCCAATAAATTGTTTTGGCCTTACTGATGCTTCAGCTAACCCTGTAATAGGCAAGGTAGAAGTATTAGAAGCAAAAGTTCCATTCACATCCATTATTGCTTCCACTTCCCTGGTAACATTAGCTTTCAGCGCTCTGTCCTCAAATACTGCTTCAATAATTAAATCACAACCTGTCATATCTTCAGCAGCATCTGTAGTTACTATTTTAGAAAGGATTTCTTCTGATTTCTCTTTTGTCATCTTACCTTTAGAGACTCTTTTTTTTAGGAGATTTTCAGAATACGACTTGCCTTTTTCTGCTGCTGCTTTCGTAATATCTTTTAATACAACCTCTATCCCTGCAATTGCAGAAACATAAGCAATACCTGCGCCCATCATACCGGCACCCAATACACCAACCTTCTTTGTTATATATTTTTCAAAACCTTTTGGTCTAGATCCACCCGCATTTATTGCATTAAGGTTATACCAAAATGCGGTAATCATATTTTTAGAAACCTGTCCGGCGGCCAAAGAGGTAAAATAGCGCGATTCAATTCTACAAGCAGTTTCAAAATCTACCACAGAACCCTCAACTGCTGTATTGATAATTGCCTCTACAGCAGGATAATTACCATAGGTTTTCTTCTTGGTCATTGCCGGAACAATAGGAATCATACTAGCCACTTTAGGATTGCGTGCATCGCCTCCCGGAAATTTAAATGCCTTATCATCCCATGGATTTATTGCTTTTGGATTTGCTTTTATCCATGACTTAGCTTTCGCTAACATTTCTTCTGACGTTTCTGCAATTTCATTGATTAGTCCGTTGGACAATGCTTCTTTTACTTTCAACCTCTTACCTTCTGTCAACAATGGTAATGCAGGCTGCAGACCAATCATTCTTGTTAGGCGAACAATACCTCCACCTCCGGGAAGCAGACCCAATCCAACTTCAGGCAATCCAAATTGAGCCTTAGGATTATCCAATGCAATTCTGTAATGACAAGCCAATGCAATCTCCAAGCCACCACCCAATGCAGCACCATTCAGTGCAGCAACTACAGGCCTACCCAAAGTCTCTAGCCTGCGCAGTTGTTTCTTTAGCCCCTCACACATTTCAAAGATTAAAGCAGCATCTGTCTGAGTATATAAATCATCTATGTCTGCACCTGCAAAAAAAGTAGACTTTGCAGAGGTTAATACGACACCTACTATATCTTTTTTTTCTATCTCTAAGCGATCCAGTGTTTCTGACCATAATTTGCCAAAGTCCTGGTTAATTACATTAGCACTCCTGCCCTCCATATCCATTGTGATGGTTATAATATTATCTGTGTCTTTCTCGTATCTAAACATGTTGTTATAATTTGATAATATGTTAATTTTAAAAGTCTTTATACTCTTTCTACAATAGTAGCAACACCCATACCTCCACCTACACAAAGAGTAGCTAACCCTGTGCTCTTATTGCTACGCTCAAGTTCATCTACCAATGTTCCTAAAATCATGGCACCGGTAGCTCCGAGCGGATGTCCCAAAGCAATGGCACCTCCATTCACGTTTAGTTTTTCATCGGGTAAGTTTAAGTCTCTTTGCAAACGCAAGACAGCAGAAGCAAATGCCTCATTCATTTCTACCAAATCAATATCCTTGATGTCCATACCCGCTTTTTGGAGCGCTAGTTTAGATGCAGGTCCGGGGCCCGTAAGCATAATTGTAGGATCTGCAGCAGTAACAGCTACAGAACGAATGATGGCACGAGGTTTTAATCCTAATCGCTCACCAATTTCTTTTGATCCTATTAAGACCAAACTTGCACCATCCACTATGCCGGAGGAGTTTCCGGGGGTATGCACATGCTGGATTTTCTCTAGGCTGGTATACTTTTGTAATGCTACCGCATCAAAACCCATTTCACCCATCATATGAAAAGAAGCCCCCAAAGAAGCCAATCCTTCCAATGTTGTATCCGGACGATTAAACTCATCTTCAGCTAAAATGGTAAGTCCATTCAAATCCGTAACGGGCACAATAGATTTATTAAAACGTCCCTCTATCTTCGCTTTGGCAGCAAGCTGCTGAGAGCGCAATGCATAACGGTCGCAATCTTCGCGACTGAAGTTTTCCAACGTTGCAATTAAATCTGCACTAATGCCCTGAGGTATAAAATCAGTATGACTATTCACCCGCATATCCAATACCCAAGCACCTCCATCATAACCCATAGGCACACGACTCATGGACTCAACTCCTCCGGCAACAATAAGATCTTGCCAGCCTGAGCGAACCTTCATTGCTGCAAGATTAACTGCCTCTAAACCAGAAGCACAAAAACGATTCAGCTGGAAACCGGGAACAGAAGTTGCCCAATCTGCAAACAATACAGCTGTCTTGGCAATATTACCTCCCTGATCACCAACAGGTGTTACACATCCAATGATAACATCTTCTACAAACTTAGTATCTAACTGGTTTCTTCTCTCCAATGACCTGAGCAGTTGCGCCAGCATATCCACCGGAGTTACTTCATACAAGGCACCATTTTTTTTGCCTTTTCCTCTTGGCGTTCGCACGCAATCATAAATGTAAGCTTCAGACATATCTATTTTAATTTGTTGATGTTAGAATTCGACCCTTAATAAATGAACTAAAAAAAACAATAAGAGTAGGTTGTGAAAATAGGAAATAAATCAGAAAAACAGGTTTACAATAAATGCCAAATAGCAAAAAAATCAGCGTTTAAACTCATTCAATATCCTATAATTAATTTTCAATGAAAAATGTATTATAGCCGTAATCTGGGTCAATAATCACAAATTACTATTTAGTATTCAAGATGCTAACAGTTTCTGTTCCTTTAAAGTATAGAGATAATCTGACTCCAGGCTTATCACCTGGGTCTAGTAAGTTATTGTTTTTAGAATCTTCTGAGAAGTTGTAATACGACAGTAATAATTCTTTTAATAGACAGCGAGTACATCCAGTTTGTCGGCTTTGGTTACTACCTTAATGGACCTAACAAACTTTCCTATCCCATCAATAGCAGCGTTAGCTTCAGGTATTATTCCTCCAAAAAATTGCCACACATGCATCATATTCTCATAGATATCTAATTGTACTTTAACGCCTGCTTTATTCATTTTTTGGGCCAACCGGGTAGAATCATCTAACAACGTCTCATTACCTCCTACCTGAATTAGAGTTGGAGGAAATCCTTTTACCTCTGCAAATAATGGCGAAATTAAAGGATCATTTGGATCTGCTTCTCCGTAATATCTTTCAGAAAATATTTTTAGCAGATGTGGTGCTATCATAGGGTCAACATCCTTTTTACCCTTTATGCTATCGCCACTAAGCGTAAGATCTGTCCATGGAGACAATAAAACCAGCCCTGCTGCCTTCGGCAACTTCTCTTTCTTTATCAACTGTATTAAAGCCAGTGACAATCCCCCTCCTGCTGAATCCCCCATAATAAAGATATTCTCAAAACCATCTGCTACCATCTGCTTATATGCTTTAATAGCATCTTCTATTGCAGCCGGATAAGGATACTCTGGAGCCTTTCGATAATTAATTGCCAATGCCCTACAACCAGATGCCCTGGCAATACGTCCAATTAATGAACGGTGAGTGTTGTGAGATCCCATTACATAACCCCCTCCATGTAAATACAATATAGTTTTTGATTTACCATAACCCTCCGGCACAAACCAAGCAGCATCAATGCCGGCATAAGTTAAATCCTCTTTCGTTACAAATCTTGGGAACTTGGTAATATTTGAAATCCTCTCGAACCCAACTCTTATCGTATTGGCTTCCGTTTTATGAATAAATAAAGTATTTCTAAAAACGTTAATAAAGGTTTTAACGGTAAAACTCTGGAAACTTTGCATGTAGCGTACGTGGATTAATCCATTAAAATTAACAAAAAAAGTACAGTATGCTACTTGATTTTTCTCAAATTTTCCACACAAAAGCCTCGTAAAGAATCTCTATGGGATGCAAAGCACTTCTTCCGGTGCCATCTTTTATCTGATGTCTACAGCTCGTACCTGGAGCAGCTATGAGTGTATCCTCGGAAGCATTCCTTACTGCTGGAAATAAAACCAACTCTCCTATCTGCATAGAAACATCAAAATGCTCTTTTTCATAACCAAAACTACCTGCCATTCCACAACATCCACTCGGTATATTTTCTACATGATAATTTTCAGGCAAACTTAATAATTGAATGGTAGTATTCAAGGAGGACAACGACTTCTGATGACAATGCCCATGCAGTTTTATCTGTTTTTTTTCCTTGGAAAACTGCTCTTTTCTAATATTTCCCTTTTGAATTTCTTTGGCAATAAATTCGTCTACAATAAGACAATTCATTGCAAGTTTTTTTGCTGCTCCTACTTCCGACTTATCTACCAGTCTTGGATATTCGTCCCTGAAAGAGAGAATCGCAGAAGGCTCCAAACCGATTAAGGGAATATCGTCATTAATTAGGTCTTTAAAGATTTTCGTATTTTTTTGAGCAAATACTTTTACGGGATCCAATAAGCCTTTTGATAAATGTGCTCTACCACTATCTGCATGCGGAATATAGTTGACTTCATAACCGAGTGAAGACAATAATTTCAAGGTCTTAATTCCAATCTCGACGTCATTAAAATTAGTAAATTCATCAAAGAAGAAATATATCCGTCCCTTGACTGTTCCCTTTATACTCAATGCTGATAAATTACGCTTATACCAACTCAATAAGGTTTCCTTATAATATAAAGGCATAGAGCGCTGAGGAGCAATATTGAGTATTTTCTTCAACACCCCTGAAGTAAAACTATTAGATAATCCAAAATTACTTAACGCAGGAAATAACATTGCCAACTTACTTAAACTGCCAATATTAGCTATCGCTTTAGTGCGTAAAGGAATTCCATTGTCTTTATAATATTGATGCAAAAACTCCGCCTTCAAGGTTGTAATATCAACATTGGAGGGACATTCTGAAGTACATCCTTTACAACTGAGACATAAATCCATTACCTCATATATCTCCCGATGATTGAATTTATTAGCTGACGTAGAATTTGATAAGAAATCTCTTAGGATATTAGCGCGGGCGCGGGTAGTATCTTTTTCATTTCGAGTAGCCATATAAGAGGGACACATCGTACCTCCACTTCCAGGAAGTTTTCTACAATCTCCACTCCCATTACATTTTTCAACGGCACGTAATACCCCGCCATCCTTTTCAAAATTAAAGACAGTATCCAATTGAGGCGTTTGCTGATTTTCTTCATAACGCAATGAGGTATCCATTGGAGGTGCATCTATAATCTTCCCCGGATTAAATATATTATTTGGATCGAAAGTAAATTTTAATTTACGGAGCAGTTCATAGTTTTTTTCTCCAATCATTAATGGTATAAATTCCCCACGAACTCTACCGTCTCCATGCTCACCACTCAAAGAACCATTATATTTCTTTACAAGATTAGCACTGTCTGTTGCAATATTTCTAAACAGCACCCGATCTTCTTTTTTCTTTAAATCCAGTATTGGTCGTAAGTGCAACTCTCCTGCCCCAGCATGCGCATAGTATACAGATTGCTGATTATACTGCCGCATAAGATTAGCGAAATCATTAATATAGGAAGGTAAATCTTCTACTGCAACTGCCGTATCTTCAATTACTGCGACTGCCTTTGCATCGCCAGGTATATTAGCCAGCAAGCCTAAACCAGCCTTGCGCAAACTCCATAGCTTTGGTATATCTTCACCAAAAAGAAAAGGAAAGTGATATCCTATTGATTGTTGCTTTAAGTGATTTACAAAGTTAGCTGCTTTGATTTCTATTTCCGCTCTCGTATCTCCACTAAATTCAACACAAAGAATAGCTTTGGGATCCCCTTCAATAAAGAATCTGTTTTTACGTTGTTCTATATTCTCTTTGGTACAATCCAGAATAATTTTATCCATCAACTCACAGGCAGCAGGTTGATGATGCATAGCTATAACTGTTGCTCGCAAACTCTCTTCTAATGTATTGAAATGAACAGGCACAACAACCTTTTCTTTGGGTGGCAAGGGAACAAGCTTCAATTTTATCTCTGTTATAAATACGAGCGTTCCCTCACTTCCACAAAGGAGTTCTGCAAGATTAAATACCTTTCCATCCGAAGTAAAAGGCTGCTGCTTTAAAAGCTCATCTAAAGCATAACCGGTATTTCGCCTATGAATTCTTGAGCTGGGAAATTGCTCAATTATTTCTGCTCTATTTTGTTCATCGGAAAGGATCTGATGGATAAACTTATAAATCTTATTTTCTAAGGATACGCCTTCCGACTTCTGATAAAATAAATCATTACCTATAGGAGAAAAGGTTACCATAGAACCATCGCTTAAAAAGCCGGATAATGAAAGCACATGATCTCTGGTGGATCCATATACAATTGAGTTAACACCACAAGAATTATTTCCTACCATACCTCCAATCATTGCCCGGTTTGCAGTTGAGGTCTCCGGCGCAAAAAATAAACCTAATGAGTGAATATTTCTATTCAATTCATCCCTTACAACACCTGGTTGAACAATAGCATATCGTTCTTCTTTATTTATTTCAATAATGTTATTAAGATATTTTGAAACGTCTACCACTATACCACTTCCCACTACTTGCCCCCCCAGAGAGGTTCCTGCTGCTCGTGGAATAAGAGATGTTTGATGAAGTGCTGCAAACTCAATTAGCTTTACTATATCCTCTTCATTCTTTGGATATACAACTGCAAGTGGATATTCTTTGTATACAGAAGCATCTGTGGAATAAAGAATACGCATGGCGGTATCGTAAAAAACGTCACCATCCAAGGTTCGGGCTAAATCCTCCAGTAAAGCTGCCTTATTTTCCTTCACCATTCCTAATTGAATATAAGATAAACAAACCCATTCCTTAAATTTACAAAATCAAATAAGTTTTGCAGATTAAACTGTCAGAATTAATGATTTGAAAATAAAAAAACCGTTCGCAACAAACGAACGGCTAACGTAAACAACTTTTAAAAAACTTTTTTTATTACTAAAAAGGAATATTATTTGGAAATAAACTGGTTATCGATATTCTCAAAATTGCTATAGATAAAATTATAATCGATGGAGCTCTCCTTGCCATATTCATTCAAAATCAATTTACCATCCTTCTCAGACCATTTACCTTCAATCTCATAATTTTTTACATGATAGTAATTCTTGGGATTTGAAGGCACTACCTGAATATACTGGTGATAAGTTCCATCAGAATTTAAAGAGAGAAAGTATATTTTCTTCGCGATACCCTCTTCGTCGGAATATTTAGAGTAATCCTGTTCATACTTCCAAATACTGCGCAAAGTAGTTTTAGAATTATCTACACCACTTGAAAATCCAAATACATAAGAGGTTGGTGAAAGAACCAACAGAAGGAGGTAAAATGCTATTTTGAAAATCTTTTTCATGTGTAAATACCCTCTAACTCAAAACTTACTATAAATCATTTTAATGATAAGTTGTTGGGGTTTGTATTTTCTAAGCCTTTAGGGTCTTTTTTAAAAAGCCGTAAACAACAGATTTTTAAGAGAGAAACGTAAACAAAATCTGTTAGTACAATATTACGAAGAGAAAATCCCCTTAAATTTCAGATTAAGTATATGGTAGAATTACACCATTATACGGCGGAAATGGTCTTGTATTTGGTAAACAAGAAAAAAGTGAAGCAGGTAAGTATTTAAGATTACACGTAATCTTAATAAAATCCTAATAGAATGATTACCAGATTCTTACCCTATCGGACATGCTTCTAAAAAGCTTAGATCCTTCTTTTATATTAAATGCATCGTAAAAGTCATCTATATTAGAAAAAGGCCCATTTACACGCAAAAATGCAGGAGAATGAACATCTGTAAGAATACGAGAAGCCAATTCTTCATCTCTCTGATGACCAAGCCAGCCCAAGGCATAACCTAGAAAATAGCGCTGCAATGGAGTAAGTCCGGCAATGAGTTTACCTTCTTTGAATTGTTGTGTCTTCTTAAATGCATCTAAAGCAATTACCAATCCTCCCAGATCAGCGATATTTTCTCCGAGTGTTGCTTTCCCATTTACATGCATAGAATCCAGAACGACATACTTATTAAATTGGTCTATATAACGCTCTGCCTTAACTGTAAACTTCTCTTCATCTTCTTTTTGCCACCAATTTTGCAGATTACCTTTCTCATCAAACTGCCTGCCCTCATCATCAAATCCATGGGTAATTTCATGACCAATAGTAGAAGCTGCGGCATATCCATAAATAACTGCATCGTCTATATTTTCATCTCTAAAACCAGGAATTACAAAAATACCAGCGGGTAATACAATTTCATTATTGGAAGGATTATAATAAGCATTATAAGTTTGTGGAGTCATATCCCATTCTGTCCTATCCACTGGCTTATTGAGTTTACTGATCTGATAGTTAAACCAGAATTTATCTGCATTTCTTATATTTTCTATCAACGACTGATCTGTAGTTGTAAGAGCGGAAAAATCCTTCCATTTGTCCGGATAACCTACCTTCTTAGTGACACTATTTAGCTTTATAAGTGACCTTTGTTTAGTTGCCTCGCTCATCCAGTCAAGGCTCTTAATACGTTCTGCAAAAGCTGTAAAGACGTCATCACATAATCTTTCATAGCGATCTTTTGTTTTAGGCGTAAAATTATCTTTTACATAGAGCTGACCAAGGACTTCACCCATTGCGCCCTCTTCCCATTGTAATGCACGCTTCCAACGAGGCATTTGCTCTTTCTTTCCACGCAAAACAAAGCCATAAAAACGAAAATTTTCTTTATTTACATCAGTATTTAAATACTCTGCATATGACGACAGTACATGAACCCGCAGATAATTCTTCCATGTTGCCAATGGGGTAGATTTCAATAATTTATTCAACTGGGTAAAGAATTCAGGTTGTCCTACAATTACAGAATCTGTTTTTATGCCAAGTTGCTTAAAAACAACCTGCCACTTTACACCTGGAGTCAGTTTTTGCAACTGCTGTAAAGTCATTTTATTGTAATTGGCATATGGATCACGTAAATCCTCAAGTTTTCTGGATTTCAGAGCCAATGCTTTCTCCAAATTATAGACGGCTATTGAAGCAGCTTTATAATCTGGATTAATAAAGTTGAGCATAGATGGCAAATGTTTGCCTTTATAATCTTTTACAATTTTTACAGTGCGGGCATCTGTATTAAAATAATAATCTCTATTTGGAAGCCCAAGCCCACCCTGGCCTATATAAAAAGCATTCACTTCACTATTCTTCATGTCCTGATAAACACCAAGATCAAAGCCCACAGAAATACCTATTGAATGCAGATAAGTAATCACATCTACCAGATCAGCCACATTACGAATAGCATTAATCCTTGATAGCTCATCTGAGATAGGTTGTAATTTCATTTTCTCTATTGCCAATGTATCCATAGCAGTCTTATAGAAATCATGAATTTTTCTGGTGTTTGAATTTGGAGCACCTACTTCTGCAAGAGCACTCTCATTAATTATTCTCAACTTGGTCCATACATCCTCCTGAACAAGATTGCCTATACCCCACTGAGAATAGGCTGCAGGGATAGGATTATTTTTTATCCAACCCCCATTGGCATACTTAAAGAAATCATCGCCCGACTGAATAGTATTATCTATATTAATACCAACCACATCATTATCCTGCGTTCTTACAATTAAAGAACACAATACCAGAAGAGAAAAGAATAGCTTTTTCATAATTAATTTTATTGAAGGATAAAAATAATGAATTAAAGCTGTGAAATCCTATAAAATAATCTAGTGTGCTTATTCGATGAATAATTTATTTTATATTCAAACTACCTATGGCTATCTGAATAGCATCAAATTGTAAACCATTCAAGATCAACTGTAAGTAAAACGCATGGTGAAAAAAATAAAAATACAACTGGGCAGCGTTCAAGAGACTCTACTTCTACCCTTGATGGCTAGAGCAAAAGACGCTCAAGACAGGAACCCTATACTTTCAGACAAGGAAGCCATCAAACTAATTGAAAGATTAGATGTTGATCAAGATAAACTTCTACGTAATTTAACTGAAATTGGAATATTGGGTTTATGTTATCGTGCCAGTAAAATAGAAGAGGCTATACAAACCTTTTTACAAAAATACCCTAACGGAAAAATATTAGATATTGGCGCCGGTCTGGATACTACCTATTACAGATGCGATAACGGAGAAGCGCTTTGGTATGACTTAGATATGCCGGACGCCATGCAATTAAGAGAACAATTACTTCCTCCACCGAATAAACGTGTTACCTATATCCACAAATCAATGTTTGATTATAGCTGGATAGATGATATTGGCGACATTTCCAATGGGCTATTTATTACCATACCCGGAGTACTCCCGTATTTCAAAGAGGAAGAAGTAAGCACGTTCCTTTCCACTATTGCATCCCGACTAAAAGGTGCAGAGGTTATGTTTGATATTATCTCCCAATTCGGAAAATTTTTTGTGGATATGCGCATCAAAGGCGCAGGAATGAAAGCAGCACATCTACAATGGGGTATTCTGGAAGCAAATAAAATTACATACTGGAGTAGACATATTGAATTGATACGTACCCTAAAAATTTTCGAAAATTCCGCTGTCCAACGTGCAAAAAGTATCAGTACAAAAATTATGATGCGCGCCAATCAAGCTATGGACATGACACAGCTAGTTCATCTTCGATTTAGATAATGTTTCTACTGAATAACTAATTTATCAGTAGCTAGAATACTACCTTGTTCTCCCTGCAATTGTAAGACATAAGTACCTCCCGACAAATCGGACAATGAAAGCATTTGCCTTTTGTTAACAGGTATTGAATGCAAGAGCTTACCTGCAAGATCATAGATGTTTAATATTTTTGCAGACTCACTAAAAGCAGAGATATCAATAGCTGCCTGTCCACTGGAAGGATTAGGATACACCTTAAAAGCAGCATTCTGTAAGTTCTTTACCAATGTTAGCGTGGATGGTCTTTGATACTGACGGAAAAATTCCCAAATCGTTTGACAGTAAGAAATATCATTATTAGGTACCCCATACCATCTATGCGCACCATTAATTACCTTATAAAAAACAGTCTTACTGTTATTCATACCATTATCATAGCTAAAACGCACAAATCGTAATCCGTCATTTGCTAAATCCGGTAATGAATCTACCACAGGTATGGAATCACACTTGTTTTGCTTGGCCCAGAATTTCACGGTTGACTCAGCACTCATACCTAAACCCGGTAAGAATCCAAGAGTAGAAGTTCCATAATAACCTATGGTCGGATCTGACGTTCCATGAAAGTGCAGATAAGGGACCGGATTCTGAGGAAGTATATTTATCGAATTACCTCTTAGCCCTGAAACACATGCCGCTGCTGCAAATCTGCTACTACATTCCGCAGCCATTCTATTCGTCATAAAACCTCCGAAAGAA
This sequence comes from Sphingobacteriales bacterium, assembly GCA_947460245.1. GTDB lineage: Bacteria > Bacteroidota > Bacteroidia > Chitinophagales > JADIYW01 > JADJSS01. The sequence goes on along the minus strand of CANHGL010000007.1, from coordinate 45,761 downwards.
AAGCCATATACATACATCCTACTGGTATCTATTCTATAATTAGCAATAATAGTATCCATTAGTCTATTAATAAACCCTTTATCATCTACTCCATTATTGACCACGACCACCCCTGTACTTGCGCCGGAATTCCAGGCATTTGACTGCAATACTGCATCTGGGGTAGCTTCCGGATATACGGCAATATAATTAGCCGTATCTGCTATTGCAGACATACATATTCCACTGAAATTAGCGGCATCATCACCAAACCCATGTAGGCCAATCAGCAGTGGAACATTGATTTGCTGTACATTATAGATATCCGGAACATATAAAACATATTTCCTAGTAACATTCTGATGCACCATAGTTCCGTTAATAAAACCTGCCAGCACTACCGACTGCAATAACATCAATAAGGAGAAGTATATGTATTTTTTCATATGACTAACTGAATAAAAAATTTAAGAATAGAATTCTGTTAGAGAAAAATACAAAAAATATTATTCAAAACCCAAGGGGAGTCCTTAATATGTAATGAAATAGATCTGTTGGCGAATATTATCGCTTTCTTAGTTTAGAAGCCGACTTTTTCCCAACTGAAGGATTATCTCTTCTGGCCTCTAATTTCTTAGTCCACAAATCAAAGTCAATCCTCAATCCAGCATTAAAATACAAAGTGGAAGCATTGAATTTCACACCTGGCTCATCCATCGGCTTATTGATATCTACCTGGGGTTTAGTTGGATCTAAATCTATAATCTCTTTATATCCGTAACGGGCAGTATTTGATGATTCTGTAATCTCATCTCTATATACATAGTGCTTTAAGAATTCAGGAGCTTCTCCCACATTTGCTACATTGGATGGGATAGCCAACAAACCATTAGGCGCAGGAATTTTTATACCCAATACATTCAGGTAAGCAGTCTGCCTGAATTCATCAAAGATGGTTTCTTTAAGACGAATAGTATATGCCTGAACCCTAACCTCTGTAAACAAAGTTACGCGCTGGCTAAGCTTCACATCAAAACCAATAGAAGCACTAACACCAACGGTAGGATAGTAAGAGGTATGTGCCTTCCCAACTAATTCAATTTCCAGACCAAACAGTCCTGGAATATTCAATGGTAAAATTGGATATCCTCCTAAAGTTTCAATAATCCTTCCCTGCTTGTCTAATATATATGCTCTCGAAACTGTACTACCAAAGATAGGAAGTACTAAACCTGCCTTACCTGTAACACCAAAACGTTTACCATTGTCCCAGCGCATAATTAAATGAGGAGAAACGTAGACACCAAAAGTTCCGGTCTTTTGCGTTGCATAATAGTTATCTAAATCTATACGTGCATCTAGCTTTTCCGGATGCCATGCCAGTGTATGAACAACATCAATACCAATATTCTTATTAAACATATGCCCCCAACCAAAATTAAAGGCAAAGCCACCCCCATTAGTTCCATACAAGGGCTTTACACTTAAGTCACCACCACGCTGATACCAATCTTTATCTCCTATCTCTTTTAATGGAGAACGTTTGTTCGTAGACAAAAAAGGCATCCCCCAACCACCACTCAAAGTGATATACCAATCCTTGCCAAGTGGCCTCATTACATTCTTTCTGAAACGTAATTTTAAAGGTTCTTTCGTGCTCACACTTTCTACTATATTTTCCTGTGCAAAAAGTAAGACAGCAGAGAATGATAGTATTGCTGAAATAAAATATTTTTTCATGCCTTGAATTTTAAATGTTAGCCAATTTTGTGTGTATTAACAGGGCGTAATATTACAAAAAAACTATAGAGAATTTAAAAAAAACAGATTAAATAGAAAGATTCTTAAGCACCTATCATACTTCCTCCACATACTCTTATGTACTGACCATTTATAGCATCTGACATTGGAGAACACAAAAATCCGATTAATTCTGCCACATCTTCCGGATAGCCTCCCTGTTTTAGTGTAGACAATCTTCTCCCACCCTCTTTAATAAAGAAAGGCAACTGCTCTGTCATCTTAGTTTCTATAAAACCCGGAGCTACTGCGTTAGCATAAATATCACTGTTTTTAGTTACCAACGCATTCATATATGCAATCATTCCTGATTTTGATAAAGCATAGTTTGTCTGACCAACATTTCCTGCAATACCTGATATGGATGACAAGCCAACTACTTTAGCACCTTTATTAAATCCTTTCTCCAAAAAGGCATCCGTTAGATTAATTGTTGCCTTTAGGTTTACATTTAAAACTGCGCGCCATTTATCAATGCTCATCTTTACTATTGTCTTATCCGATGTAATACCAGCATTATTAACAAGAATATCTAAGCCTCCATATTTATTGATGATATGCTGCTGAATATTGGCCACTGCTTTATCCTCTGTGATATCTTCCAGAATAAGTTCTCCTTCGAGCTCTTGCGCTAATAATTCAGCATCCTGTTGCGCAGAAGGAATATCAACGATAATCACTTTCGCACCTTCACGCCTTAGTACCCTTGCTGCTGCAGCGCCGATACCTCTCGCACCACCGGTGACAATAGCAACCTTATCTTTTAATAATTGTTCGCATGAATTGAAGACAGGGTTGAATGCATTATTCAGTAGTACTACCTGACCTGTAATAAATGGCGACTTTTCACTAAGAAAGAAATGAGCGGCATGGGCTACTTCCAATGGCATTATATTCTCATTAGTAATTTTTAATGTATTTACAGTAACCCCTTTTTTGCCTCCAATTTCTTTAGATAATGCTCTTGAAAATCCATCAATAGCACATTGAACCGTATAACTAAGTGTGGATGTATTATCTACTCTTGTTATTATGATTACACGACCATTGGCAGCTATTTTAGATACCGTATTTTTTATAGTTGTATATAGATCCTCCAGATCTTCTATAGTTTCCATACCTACACAACTCATCACTAATCCATCAATTATATCATCGTAAATAGTTGCGTGTTCTGTTATCTTGTGAAATACAGATTGAAGCTCGTTCAAAAAATAATTTTCCCTACCTACTACAGCCACTCTCTTATGAATTAGCTCAACATCTGAAAGCGCAGCTCTATTTCTTTTTAAAATAGGTGGAGATGGAAGCGGAAGATTTAAAAGCTTAGCCATTCTCTGAAGGGCTGCATTCTGGAGATAGTCGCTCATAAAAAAAATTAAATGGTTAGTGTGTATCTAATTCCATTTGAGGAATTGATTAGCTGCATAAAGATAAGCATGGAAATATAAATAGGATACAATAACTATTTTTTCATCTTTACAATTCGCCCTTATCTGTTTTATTTTTTTACATTTAGAATATGGATTTATTTGAACAGACGGCAAATCAGATGGTGATTTATCACCTACGTACTTCATGGCTTAACATAGTAAAGATTTTCAATGAAACCGTAAGCCAATATAATGGCACCATCTCTATGGCATTTGTATTGATGGCAATTTATGAGGAAGATGGTGTGCCTGTAACAAAAATAGCTCCTCGAATTGGTATGGAACCCAACAGCTTATCCAGAACACTTAATAGTTTGGAAGAAAGTAATGCCATTATCCGAAAACAAGATGAAACCGATCAAAGAAAAGTTCTGGTATTCCTTACGCCGGAAGGAAAAAAATTAAGAAAGATTGCATTGAAGACAGTATTTAATCTTGAAAAGCGAATCACTGAAAAGATTACACCGAAACAACTGAAAGCTTTCAATGAAGTAATAGAACAGGTAAATATATCCCTGGAAGAATTTAAAAGCCTTATGGATAAATAACTAGAATGGATATTTATTAGCCGCAATCACTACTTCTGCAATCTCTCTCCTCGTTTTAGTAGGATTAATATCATAGCTCTTTAACAAAGTATTGATCACTCGCTTCATTGTGAATTTTTCCACTCCTCTGCCATAACTGTCAATTGCATTATCTGCAGCCTTACGTGCTATTTCAAGCGCTTCATAAATATACAATTGTAGCATTTTAGTCTTAATCTTCAAGGCCTCTTTATCCGAATTTGGATCCGAATTTAGCTTCTTGATTCTAAGTAGAGCGGATTCTGCCATATAAGCTACCCCCATGATATCTGCCAAATTCATCACGATCTCTTGCTCATCTACGAGCTTCTTCTTGAGTTTTCTACCAGCCGAACCTGTAATTATCAAAAAAGCATTTTTTAGATTGGAAACAATCTCCGATTCATCTGCTAAAAAACCACTACTAAAAGGATTAAAATTCTTTGCAATACCTAGCGGAACAGATCGCATAGCATTATTAATTTTTAACTCTTTGGTCTGAAAGGCACGCTTGTAGAATTCTGCCAAACTCAACATTCTGTTAATCTCATTGGTACCCTCATATATCTTGGTAATACGAGCGTCACGATATGCCATCTCTACACCAGTTTCCATAGAATACCCCATACCGCCATGTACTTGTATTGCTTCATCTGCAACCCAACATACTGCCTCGGAGCCTTGCACTTTTAAAATGGCGCATTCAATGGCATACTCACGCATAGAATTAATTTTCGCTTCATTCTCTGTAGCTCCATTATCTTTCAATTCCTTATATTTTTTATCCACTTCTGCACCCACACGATATGCTGCAGATTCGTTGACAAATGCAAGCATTGCCATCTGTCCCAGCTTATATTTTATGGCTCCGAAATCTGAAATTGGCTTGTCGAATTGATAACGTTGATTAGCATATTCCACAGATTTTGTAGTACCAAATTTCATACCTCCTACTCCGCCTGCACATATTTTGATACGACCATTATTTAAGATATTCAGCGCCATATTAAATCCCTTACCACGCTCACCCAATAGATTTTCTTTTGGGATAGGACAGTTGTTAAAGAATAACTGGACTGTAGATGAGGCCTTAATTCCCATCTTTTTCTCTTCCTTACCAATTTCAATACCACCAAATACTTTTTCTACTATAAATGCAGACAATCGCTCATCATCATCAATTTTAGCAAACACTATAAAAATATCAGCGAATCCTCCGTTGGTAATCCACATCTTTTGGCCATTTAATAGATAATGCGTGCCGGCATCGTTAAGTACTGCCTTAGTTTTTGCTGAGTTGGCGTCTGAGCCAGAGCCCGGTTCTGTTAACGCATAAGAACATGCATATTCTCCGGAAGCAATTTTAGGTAAGTATTGCTGTTTCTGCTCATGAGTACCATAGAATACTATGGGAAGAGATCCTATGGAAACCTGTGCACCAATGGTAGTGGCAAATGATAATCCTAGTGCCAATGCCTCCGTAAATAATAATCCTGTATTAAAATCTAGCCCCATACCTCCATATTCTTCAGGGATAGAAACACCGCAAAGACCAAGTTCAGCAGCCTTATGAAATAATTCTTTTATTAATTCCATGTCTTTAGAGGCATCTAGTTGAGCAACTCTCTCTAAACCTAAACTATGTAATTCTTTTAAACAGAAATCATGTACGGTTTGCCAAATCATTAGCTGCTCTTCCGTAAATTCTTCCGGAATAAACACATCCTTGGGATGCGTATCTGTTAACAAGAAATTACCGCCAATTAGTTTACTTGCAACTTGAGACATAGTGTTAGTTTTAATTTTGAGGAAAGTTACCATTTATCATCCAATGCATGCATTGGATTAATATAAACTTAATGCTATGACTAATAAATTTACTTTTGTTTAAAGGCAAACTGTATTTTTTTATAATAGATTGATTTTCTATTGTTTAGTTAAAAAATCCTACTTTTTAACAAGTATTTAACCGTATGGGCAAGAGAAGAGTTATACTTCCACATTACAAAATTTCTACTTTTACCACTGATGAAGAAAATGGCATTATCCTTATTTGTAATTATCACATTACTGACCAACAAGAGTTATGCAGCTGGAGGATTTTGCACCATCTTAGAAAAGGTATGTCAGCAAAAAAATGTTGATATGGATGCTTTTTCATCTTTCTTTCAAGAAGTAGGATTAAATATCACAAAAGCTGCAGATTTAGGCTTATACACAAATATCTACAAATGGATTGCCACTCCATACAGATTAGGAGGTAATACCTCAAAAGGTATTGATTGTTCGAATTATGTTTTTAAGTTAATGACAGAAGCTAACTGCACAGATGCTTATGCAACTTCTCAAGAGTTGGCAGACCTAACGGAATATGTAGACAGAGAGGAATTAAAGGAAGGAGACTTAGTGTTTTTTAATGTTAATGGTGGAAGAATTTCTCATGTTGGGATTTATTTACAAGATGGTAAATTTACACACTCCTGCTCTTCTAAAGGAGTTACTGTAAGTAACCTAAATGACCCCTATTGGAATGCACGGTATTGCAGAGCAGGAAAAATTAGCGGTAAGTAATTTTTATCTTTTAAAATTAAAAAAGCTCTCATTCGAGAGCTTTTTTAATTACATATGACAGATTAATCCTTATACTTCAATTAAATATAATATTCCATCTGGCTGTAAGCTGACTCAAATTGATATTTTTGTTTTATAAAATTCAATGAATGCTAAATACCTCTGAAACACTAAACAGGGTTTCCGAATCCTCTACCATCAAAATGGCCCAGCTTAGTAGAGATTTGACTGCCAAAGGCATCCATATTATCAGTTTATCATTGGGTGAACCTGATTTTAATACGCCACAACACATAAAAGATGCAGCGAAACAAGCTATAGATAGCGGAAAATATGACTCCTATTCTCCTATAGCAGGCTATCTGGATCTAAGACAAGCAATTTGTGAGAAACTCAAAAGAGATAATCATCTTGAATATAAACCGGAGAACATAGTGGTTTCTACCGGGGCGAAACAATCACTGGCAAACGTTTTTCTATCCTTTTTAAATAAAGATGATGAGGTCATTATTCCTGCACCCTATTGGGTTTCTTATCCGGAGCAAGTAAAATTGTGCAATGCTGTTCCTGTCTACATTCCAACAACAGTAGATAATGAATTTAAGATGACAGCAGCACAATTGGAACAAGCCATTACCCCTAAAACAAAATTTTTAGTTTACTCTTCCCCAAGCAATCCCACCGGATCTGTTTACACAAGAGAAGAGATTGGCCAATTTGTGCAAGTACTTGAAAAGTTTCCGCATGTCTATATTGTCTCCGATGAAATATACGAACACATCAACTATGCCGGAGAACATGTAAGTATTGCTGAATTTCCATCCATGAAGGACCGGACCATCGTTGTTAACGGACAAGCAAAGGGATACGCCATGACTGGATGGAGAATTGGCTATATCGCTGCACCTGCTTACATAGCAAAAGCATGCGATAAACTTCAAGGCCAAATCACCTCCGGCGCAAACTCTGTCGCACAACATGCAACCATTACAGCTTTACTCGGCGATCAGCAACCAACCCGTAACATGAGAGATGCATTCAGAAAACGCAGAGACCTTGTGCTAGATTTACTAAAAGCCATACCAAATATAAAATGTAATATTCCCGCAGGAGCATTTTATGTTTTTCCAGACCTAAGCGCCTACTTTGGAAAATACTTTCAGGGAGAATGCATCAAAGATGCTGATGATCTCGCCTTATATCTATTGCACGAAGGCCATGTAGCTGCCGTAAGCGGAGCCGGATTTGGCGCACCAGAATGTATCCGTTTTTCTTATGCTGCATCCGAAGACAACCTAAGAGAGGCTTTTAAAAGAGTTAAAGATGCATTAGCAAAACTCAGTTGAACCAAACCATAGAGAGCATTACAACTTATCAACTACTCCATTGAGGTAGTGTTTATGCCTATTATTTTATTATTTTCGTTCTGTGCAAACATCGGTCAATCTTTCCAAATTTGAAAATAAACGTATCGTTATCATTGGAGATATTATGCTTGATGAGTTTGTATATACTTCATCCAACAGGAACTCTCCGGAGCACAAGAATACTCCCGTGTTGTCTGTAAAAAACAAAAAACAATATCTTGGTGGAGCTGCAAATGTTGCCCTAAACATCAAGAAGCTGAAGGCTATACCTTATCTCGTTGGAATTGTTGGCGATGATGAAGCTTCAAAAAAAATTTATAGTATACTCCATTCCGAAGACATCACCAATCAATATATTCATACAGACCCCAGACAACGCACTACAAGAAAAACCAGACTATTTCAGGATACAACTCCCGTATGTAGGATAGATGAAGAAGAGGCGCCAACTTATGAAGAATTAACCAACCACTTTGTGGTAAAAAATCTTAACGACGTCATAAATAACCATAAACCCCACGCCATTATCTTACAAGATTATAACAAGGGTGTATTAAATGCTACTATAATCCCTCAAGTTTTAGCATTAGCAAAAAAGCATAATATTTTAGTGAGTACAGACCCTAAACTCGATAACTGGAATTTATATCGGGAGGTGGATTTATTTAAACCTAATAAGTCTGAGTTTATTGCAATGACGGATAACTCAGATGACACATTAGAAGAAAAAGCAAAGCAACTGCATACTTCTATTCTATTTAAGAACCTATTGGTAACCCTTGGAGATGAAGGTAATTTTATATTCAACACCTCTACAACCAAAATATCCCAACTCTCATCTCCCATTTCCAATCCGGATGTGTGTGGCGCTGGAGATACTGTAATTGCAGTATCTACCCTTGCTTTAGTTTGTGGTTGTAATCTAGAAGAGATTGCAGCACTATCGAATATAGCTGGAAGACTAGCCTGTAGCAAAGAGCATGTAAAGCCGATAACATTAGAAGAATTACAAAAAGGTTAACCCTTAATTATTTACTTGCTTCTGATAGCCTCCACAGGATCTAAGGTGGCTGCCATGTAGGCAGGAATAATACCGGAAAGAATTCCTAAAACAAAAGCGAGAAAAAACGCGACAAGCACATTGACCAAACTTAAGGAAAACACCATACCTGAAGCTTTAGTGGCAAATATGCACATTACATATACCAATGCTAAACCTACCAGCGCACCCATCATGCATAAAAAGATTGCCTCCAGAAGAAATTCTAATAAAATATCTGAACGCTTTGCACCCAAGGCTTTCTTAATCCCAATCACGGGCTTCCTCTCCGTAACACTTACAAACATGATATTGGCTATGCCAAAGCCACCTACAATAAGAGAGAAAGCACCTATCACCCATTTAATAAGGCCTAGCGAATCGAATAAACCTTCAAATCCCTTCGCTATCACACTCAACTGATTTATAGAGAAGTTATCCTCTTGTTTTGGCCTCAACTTACGTGATACCCGCATAATTCCAATGAGTTCATTTTGCATCTCTTCCAAAGACACCCCCTTTCTCGTTCTCACCTCCAATGTTTTATCTATCATATTTTCATCACACGAGAAATTACGTTCATAATAATCCAATGGCACTATGACTGATTTATCGTAATTAAACCCCAATAAATCCTGGCCCTTCCCTGCAATTACGCCAATAACTGTAAGTTGTCGGCCATCCATCTTCAATTCCATACCAACCGGATTGGGGACATTCTTGTATAACTTATCTGCTATATCCTTCCCAATTACACACACATTGAGTCCATTTCCAATATCCATGCCCGACAAAAATCTTCCCTTCTCAATATCCAGTTGTAATACTTTACCATAATTGTCTGCAACAGCAGAAATCTGGGCCTTGTGCGTTTTCTTATCTCGGAAAGAAATCTCCGGTTGTTGTCGGGGTCCTATTTCAAAACTGACATATTCGGCTAACTTTGACTTAGCCTGTACATATTTATAATTCTCATAAGATACATTTGGACGTTGAAAGTATTTCCACCAAGGATAATCACTAGGACCACTGAATGTCCATGCCCATTTATTTACAAATAGCACGTTATCGCCCATGCTATTAATGGATTGATTGATATTATTTTTTAATGCATCTACTGCCGTCAATATGGCTATAATACTAAAAATCCCTACGGTGATCCCAAAAAGCGACAGGAAAGTCCTGAGTTTATTGAGCCATAACTGCTGCAAGGTTAGTTTGAGGGTTTCTCCCAATACTCTAAATAACTTCTGCATAAACAAACCTACATAAATTTTAAATCAATTCATCTGCTGACTGCTATAAATCAGTAGCACACGCCTTAACACTGTTAATTTAAACTAATAAACATATCTATGTCTTGCAATTTGCTGTTCTTACCATTACCTTTGCGCCTGACTTAAACCCTAAAAAACTATTATTCCGTAAAATAATAACTAAAACAAAATGAAACTTTCACAATTCGACTTCGAACTTCCCAAAGAAAAAATTGCTTTATATCCCTCTAAACAGCGGGACGAATGCAAACTCATGGTAGTACACCGCAAATCAGGCAAGATTGAGCACAAGACATTTAAAAATGTACTCGACTACTTTGATGAAGGGGATGTAATGATCATTAATAATACCAAGGTGTTTCCTGCAAGAATGTATGGAACTAAAGAAAAGACAGGTGCTAAAATTGAAGTTTTTCTTTTAAGAGAACTCAACCATGAACTTCGTTTATGGGATGTACTTGTGGATCCTGCTCGTAAAATTCGTGTTGGCAACAAACTATATTTCGGTGATGATGACTTGGTAGCAGAAGTAGTAGACAATACTACATCCAGAGGCAGAACCATTCGCTTCTTATTTGATGGTACAGATGCTGAGTTCAGAGCAGTACTGGATAAATTAGGAAATACCCCTCTACCAAAATACATAAAGAGAGAACCAGAAGAGTCTGACAAAGAAAGATACCAAACGGTATTTGCCAGTCAAGAAGGTGCAGTTGCTGCTCCTACTGCCGGATTGCACTTCAGTAAAGAATTGATGAAACGTCTGGAAATAAAGGGAGTTGACTTTGCGGAACTTACTTTACACATCGGATTAGGAACATTCCGCTCTATTGATGTAGAAGATTTATCCAAACACAAAATGGATGCAGAGTATTTCAAAGTTGATGAAAAATGTTCTAAGATTGTAAACAAAGCGCTATCCAAAAATAAGCGAATTTGTGCTGTAGGAACTACGGCTATGCGTTCCGTAGAAACAGCTGTATCTGCTGAAAGATTATTAAAACCAATGGAAGGATGGACAAATCTTTTTATACATCCACCATATGACTTTAATATTGCAAACTGTATGATTACGAATTTTCACGTTCCAAAATCTAGTTTGATTATTATGGTTGCAGCATTTGCAGGTTTCGATCTAACTATGGAAGCCTACGATCAAGCTATTAAGAAGAAATATAATTTCTTCTCTTATGGAGATGCAATGCTGATTATAGATTAAAAAATATTTCTTTTTTATAAAAAACACCCGCATTTATCGCGGGTGTTTTTTTATAAATCAAATCCAATATCTTTTCTGTAGTACTTGCCTTCGTAATTAATTTCCTCGGCTGCAGCATTAGCTATTTCGACAGCTCGCCTCCAATCCTCGTCTAAAGCAGTTATTGCCAAAATCCTACCACCACTAGTAATAAGATTGCCGGATTCATCAACAGTTGTACCTGCATGAAAAATAATGACATCATTTACTTCTTCTATACCTTTTATCACTTTACCTATTTCAAAAGCTCCCGGATAGCCTCCACTGGCTAAAATAACAGTTACAGCAGCTTTATCCTCTATCTCTATATTCACAGAAGAAAGCTCATCATTCATTGTTTTCTGGAATACTTCTATGATATCATTCTTCCATCTTGGGAATACCGCTTCTGTTTCCGGATCACCCATTCTGCAATTATATTCTACCACTTTAAGTGCTCCGGTTTTCAGTAACATTAATCCTATATACACAAATCCCTTATAAACTATCTGCTCTTTTTGAAATCCTGTAATAGTAGGCTGGATAATAGTTGCTTCTACATCTTCCATCATCTTATCAGTAACAAAAGCTGGTGGCGATACTGCCCCCATTCCTCCCGTATTCAAGCCCGTGTCTAGCTCTCCAATTCGTTTATAATCTTTTGCAGATGGTAAAATCTTATAGCTTTTACCATCTGTCAATACAAATACTGAAAACTCTATACCATCCATAAATTCTTCAACCACCACTTTTGCGCTTGCATCTCCAAACATACCCTCAAGCATTTCCTTGAATGAAGATTTAGCTTCTTCCTTAGAAGCACATATCAAAACCCCTTTACCTGCTGCAAGTCCATCAGCTTTTAAAACAATCGGAATTTGCTGTGACTCTATATACTCGATACCTTCAGCCATATTGGAGGCTGTAAACTCCCGATAGGCAGCTGTAGGTATGCCATTTCTCATCATGAATGCTTTAGAAAATGCCTTACTACCCTCCAATTGCGCACCCATTCTCGATGGACCTACTACTGGAATTGTTTTTAACTGTTCGTCAGCAATAAAAAAGTCAAATATACCCTCCACCAAAGGCACCTCAGGGCCTACGATAACCATCTCTATAGAATTGTTTAATACAAATGTCTTTATGGCTTGAAAGTCGGTAACGGGAATTGCATAATTACGCCCAAACTGAGCGGTACCAGGATTACCAGGTATAGTAAATAATTGAGTACACAATCTACTTTGAGCAATCTTCCATGCAAATGCGTGCTCTCTCCCTCCAGAACCTAACAAAAGTATATTCATTCTATATTTTTATGCAAAATAAGCTGTTTTATGGTAATGCCATTTTGACTTTGGAACTTTTTTTGCACAGCTATTCTGATTTCACTTTAATTATCCTTCTAAATGAGGGTAAAGTGTTAACTTTAACACCTATTTCATAATACGTTATCATGTTAAATTTCATACAGAAAGGTCTTTCACAATTATTCGGAAGTAAATCAAATCGTGACGTAAAGTCGGTAGCTCCAATTGTAGAACAGATAAATGAACATTTTCTGACCTACCAAAATTTGTCGCATGATGAGCTAAGACAAAAGACACAGGATTTCAAATACAGAATACAAGAGTATTTATCTGAAATAGATCAACAAATTATTGAACTCACACTTAAGGCTGAAACTGAAGAGTTAGAGCTTGAAGAAAAAGAAGGTATTTTTAGCCAGGTAGATAAATTAAGAAAGGAACGCGACGAAGCCATTGAAGAAATTTTAGAGACTATACTCCCTGAAGCCTTTGCTGTGGTAAAAGAAGCAGCACGTAGATTTTCCGAGAATGAATTTATTGCTGTAAAAGCTACTACGTTAGATAAAGAACTAGCTGTAAAAAATTCTAACATAAAAATTAGTGGCGATGAAGCTATCTATCCCAACAAATGGACAGCTGCAGGTGGCGAAATCACCTGGAACATGGTGCATTATGATGTTCAGCTCATCGGTGGTATTGTGTTACACCGAGGAAAGATATCAGAAATGGCAACAGGTGAAGGTAAAACATTGGTGTCTACTTTACCGGCATATCTGAACGCATTGGCGGGTTGTGGAGTTCATATCGTTACTGTAAACGACTATCTGGCTAGACGTGACTCTGAATGGAACGGAATGTTGTTTAATTTTCTTGGGCTACGTGTCGATTGCATAGATAGGCATGAACCACATACAGACGACAGAAAGAATGCCTACTTAGCCGATATCACCTATGGTACCAATAATGAATTTGGGTTCGACCATTTGCGCGATAATATGGTAAGATCCCCGGAGGAGCAGGTGCAGCGCAAACTCCACTTTGCCATGGTAGATGAGGTGGACTCTGTCTTGATTGACGATGCAAGAACCCCATTAATAATTTCCGGTCCAGTTCCTAAAGGAGAGGAACAGATGTTCCATGAATTAAAACCAAGAATTGAACGCTTAGTAGCCACTCAAAAAAAAGCGATTAGTCAGTTCCTGCTGGATGCAAAGAAATTAATATCGGAAGGCAAGACAGGACACAAAGAAGGCGAAGGCGGGTTGGCATTATTACGGGCACATCGTGGATTGCCAAAAAATACTGCATTAATAAAATTTTTAAGCGAGACAGGGAATAAACAAATTTTAAATAAAACAGAAAACTACTATCTGCAAGATCAACAAAAGGAAATGCCTTTATGTGATGCAGAATTATTTTTTGTTATAGATGAAAAAAGCAATCAAATTGATCTTACAGAAAAAGGAATAGAGCTAATTACCTCCTCAGGAGAAGAAAAAGATTTCTTCTTAATGCCGGATGTTGGAGCATTGCTTGCAGAAGTAGAACAAGAAGCCCTTTCGCACCAGGAGAAACTAACAAAGAAAGACGAAATCTTACAGGATTTTAATGTTAAGTCGGAGCGTTTACATACCGTTAACCAGTTATTAAAAGCATACTGTCTATTTGACAAGGATATCGAATATGTGGTAATGGATGGCAAGGTTAAAATTGTAGATGAGCAAACAGGACGTATCATGGAAGGCCGCCGATATAGCGATGGACTTCACCAGGCTATTGAATCTAAAGAGAATGTAACAGTAGAGGCTGCGACTCAGACTTTTGCTACCATCACCTTGCAAAACTTCTTCCGCATGTACCACAAGCTTTGCGGCATGACGGGTACTGCAGAAACTGAAGCATCTGAGTTCTGGGAAATTTACAAACTTGATACGGTCGTGGTACCAACTAACAAAAAAACAAAACGTATAGACAGGGAAGATCTTATTTACAAGACTAAGCGCGAAAAATACAATGCTATTATTGAAGAAATCGAACAGTACAGAGCAGAAGGAAGACCCGTACTCGTGGGAACTACTAATGTAGAAGTATCTGAATTATTGAGTAAGATGCTCAATATGCGTAAAATCCCTCACAATGTTCTAAATGCCAAACAACACCAACGGGAAGCAGAGATTGTAGCGCAAGCGGGACTAGCGGGACAGGTAACTATTGCTACGAATATGGCAGGTCGAGGTACAGATATCAAACTCGGACCCGGCGTGAAAGATGCAGGCGGATTGGCTATTATAGGAACTGAACGCCATGACTCGCGCAGAGTGGACAGACAGTTGCGTGGACGTGCGGGAAGACAGGGCGATACCGGATCCACCCAGTTCTATTCATCTTTAGAAGATGATTTAATGCGCCTATTTGGGTCAGACAGGATTGCTGGACTGATGGACAGGATGGGCTATAAAGAAGGAGAGGTTATCCAGCATGCTATGGTAACAAAATCCATAGAGCGCGCTCAGAAAAAAGTGGAAGAAAATCACTTCGGAACGCGTAAACGACTTTTAGAATACGATGATGTGATGAATGCACAAAGGGAAGTCATCTACAAAAGAAGACAGCATGCCCTAGTGGGAGAACGTATCACATTCGACCTTATTAATATGTTTTACGACCTGAGTTATGAAATCGCAGCAGACGGGAAAGTAGCTCAGGATTTTGAAGCATTTAAATTGGACTGCTTCCGCTTCTTATCCGTAGATACTTCACTTACCGCTGAAGAATTAAAAATTAAGAAAACAGAAGAGCTGACTGAACATCTTTACAAAGAAGTTTATGAGAAATACAGTCGTAAATCTGAAGGCATTATAAAGGAAGCCTATCCTATTGTAAAGAATGTATACCAGGAACGTGGAAGTCAGTTCCAAAATATTGTTATCCCTTTTTCAGATGGCAACAGAAGTGTGAACATCATTGCTAACCTTGAAAAATCCTACAATAGCAAGGGGAGAGAACTGATAAAAGTATTTGAACAGAATATCATTTTATCTTTCATAGATCATCACTGGAAAGATCATTTGCGACAGATGGATGACTTAAAGCATTCTGTTCAGATGGCAGTGCACGAACAAAAAGATCCTTTATTAATCTTTAAGTTCGAAGCCTTTGAATTATTTAAGCAGATGCTGAGCGCCATCAATAAAGATGTAACAACTTTTCTAATGAAGGGCAGCCTGCCCGTTCAGGATGCTACTCAGATACAACAGCACAGACAACCGAGAAGAGTGGTAGAAAAAACGAAAGAATCCAGAGGTGATGGCACAATAGAAGATGAATATGCAGGCGCAGGAACAACACCTGGAGAGAAGCCACAACCGGTTCGAGCAGAGGTGAAGATTGGAAGAAATGATGTATGTCCTTGCGGAAGTGGAAAGAAATACAAACACTGTCACGGAAAAGAGACGGTCTAGATAATCCAAACATTAAAATGGGTAAACTAAAAAAAATAATTACATCCTGGATTTTAGTTACTTCCATTATAGCAGTAAGTGCAAACAGTAGCGACACTGTTCAAGTAAGTAATAATATTATCTTCTTTAAAGACCCCAGGGTTGACATACTTCAAAAGATATATCTAAGAAAAGCAGATGGCAAGAAGAAAGGACTGATAAGGGTACAGGTATTTCAGGCTCCTTCCAGAGAAAGGATATTCGAAGCCAAAGCACAATTTTCTGCACGATTTCCAGGCATAGCTACTTTTGTTACTTATGTGCCTCCAAATTTCAAATTGAGGGCTGGAGAATTTGAGACCCAACAAGAGGCTTATAAATTTATGCAGCAGGTTAAGCCTTACTTTCCTGCAAGTTTTGTCATTGAAGAGAAGGCCTCCTCTCCTGGTGACGACAAAAAGCCAAAACAGAAAAACTATTAATAAACTTCTAATAATAAAAAAGAGCAACGTGATGTTGCTCTTTTAGGGGGTTTCAATGTTTCCTAGGTTTTTTTGTTTCTTTCGGATTAGGTTACTAAGGTTTCTGTTTCTTTGGGTTTCTATGTTTCTATCCTCAGTTGCTAATGTAAAGATGGGGGTTAATCTCTACTATAGATACAGCTAATAGATAGATTTTGTGACATGCTTATTAAATCATGTAAAAAATGAGCGATTAATTAAATCTATAGAATTGAAATGGATGATCCCAGACTATTTCTTACCATATTCGGAATCAGGAACCTCTTCATCAGCTTGTCCGGTATCATCACCACTGATAAGTATCTCTTCCCCCTCATTACAAACATTTTTAAGCAATGATGAATCAGATGGGCTAAAGAATTTGGCATCCTTATTAAGCGCTAACTTGGGATCATTGTATACCTTCTGCATAAACATCCCCCAGGCTGGCATTGCTGCATGCCCTCCTTGACCAATATCAGTAGAAAGAAAACGAAGTAATGGGTCATCACATCCAACCCAAACACCTGCGAGTAATTGAGGTGTAAATCCGATAAACCATGCATCTGTATTCTTATTCGTTGTACCCGTTTTACCACCTACATCTGTTGGGAAGGTAAAATAGGAACGTAATCTAGCTGCAGTACCTCCAGATGACACAGGCCCTTTCAGTAATTCACACATTTTATAAGCCGTATTATCACTAAATACTTCTTTCATTTCCGTAGTAAAATTTTGGATAATATTTCCGTCTTTATCTTCAATCCTTAATAGATATTGAGGTTTAGTGCTAATCCCTGCATTGCAAAAGGTACTATAAACAGTCATCATTTCATATAATGAAATTTCACCTGCTCCCAAACAAATAGAAGGGACAGTAGGAATATTTGTAGTTATTCCCATTTTGTGGGATAAGTCTACCAGAGCTTCCGGTCCAAAATTCTTCATCATATAAGCAGCCGCTCTGTTGATAGAACGTGCAAGACAAAACTTCATAGGATAATTTCCACTGTATCTACCGGAATTTTTAGGTTCCCAGACTGTGCCTTGATAAGTAACCGTAATTGGACCGGTTGGAATACTCATACATGGCGACCATCCATTATCTACTGCGAGGGCATATTGCACCGGTTTAAAAGTAGATCCTACTTGTCGTTTTGTATTTACATTACAGTGATCGTACTTAAAATATTCAAATTTAGGACCACCAACCCATGCACGAACATAGCCCGTATATGGCTCCACTGCCATCATACCAATCTGCAAAAATGATCTATAGTACTTAACTGAATCCCAAGCCGTCATAGTAGTATCTTTTAAACCACGATAGGTAAAGACACGCATCTTCTCTTTCTTCGTTTTGAAATTCTCTAAAATATCCTCCTTGCTTAAGCCTTGATCTTTAAGGGAGTGCCAACGATCTGTATACTTTATTGCACTTAATATTATTGCCTTACCCTTGTCGGTTTCCCAAGGATTCCAACCAGCCTTGAATTGTGCGTTAAACAACGACTGGTAATAGGTAAGGTGTTGCAATGCTGCCTCTTCTGCATATTTCTGCATACGGGAATCCAAAGTAGTATAGATCTTGAGTCCGTCTGTGTAAATATTATAGGGCTCTCCATCTGGTTTTTTGTTTTCTTTGGCCCATTTTTTTAACTCTTCAGCAACTATCATTCTAAAATAGGGTGCCAAACCATCATTAGCAGATTCTGGATGGAAATCAAGTTGTATGGGTTTTTCTTTCAGAGATTGGAACTGAGCTTCTGAAATAGCATCGGTTTCCATCAATTTTCTTAAAACAGTAGCCCTGCGCTCTCTGGTCCTTTTCTCAAATCTTCTGGGATTATAATAAGAAGGATTTTGTAACATTCCTACAAACATAGCAGCCTCTTCAACACTCAACTCGTTGGGTTTTTTATTAAAGTACACCCTTGATGCACTTTCAATTCCTACTGCGTTATTTACAAAATCAAAAGTATTGAAATACATTGCAATAATTTCCTCTTTGGTATACCTCCTCTCCAACATTACAGCTATAATATACTCTTTAGCCTTTTGAAAAACACGTTGAATAATATTACTCGCCTGATGATGAAACATATTTTTGGCTAGTTGCTGCGTTACCGTACTCCCTCCACCAGTTCTACCTGCCATGAATATAGCCGCTATAGTACGCTTAAGATCAATGCCGGAGTGATCGTAAAAACGTTCATCTTCATTAGCTACCAATGCCTTTACCAAATATGGAGACAATTCCTCGTACGATACATTACTTCGGTTATCTACATAATATTTACCAATCAAAACAGAATCCGACGAATAGATCTCAGAAGAAAGATTTGCCGTTGGATTCTCGAGCTCATCAAAACTTGGGAGACGACCGAATAAGCCCACCCGCACCAACATAAAGAATATAACAACCGACAAGACAGCAAAGCCAAATAGCTTCCATAAGTTCTTGGGTTGCAATAACCACGCTTTCATTCTACGCATTTATTTAGGATAATTTTGTTCAAAAAATTTAGTGTAAGCACCAAAATCATCAAGCTTCTTTATCTTTCTAAAGTTGGATGGAGCCAGAATATAATAAGCAATATTCTTACTATTATTCTCCCCCGCTAAACTGGAAGACACATTTCTGATTTTTACATAATACTCTCGGGCATCCGTAATACCTTCAAATCTTTTGATTGTAAGCACTGCATAGCCTTCAAAAAAAACAGGATTTATTTTCAACTTCAAATCACTAAAATTCTTTTGGTTAAATACTTTAACCTGTTCTACAACATCTGATACACGAATGTATTTATCTTTCAATTGTACTAACACCCACAAATTAGTAGTATCTACTATAAACTCATCCGCCAGACTATCTCTAATAATCGTCACTGTATCTTTGGGAATGGAGACCTTTTGTGCCAGAGTATCCGAAGGCTTTCCTTGAAAATCAAGATATGCGGATAAGTAATCCAGCGCCTTCTGCCTAATGGCACCTGATGGATATTTTGTTATAATCTCAGACAACGCTTTCTTATATAAATCAAATTGCTTGTTTTTACCATAACAGACAGCCTCTAAAAATTCAAAGTTAGCAAGTTCGGCAGCAGCAGGATATTTCATTTTGGCAAACTTCTTATTGATAATTACCTGATCACAATTTCCTGACAAAAATAATTGATACGTTGAATCATAAAGGATTTGCGCCCTGGTAGATGAGGCTGTTGAAGGATCCTTAACTCCGTTTTTATTTAACACCTCTGCAACTTCTGAAATGGGATAATTTTCAAGTATATATTGTTTTTCTTTCTGGGCTAATCCTACCAAGTTTAAATCCAAATAAATAAGATACTCATAGTAATGAGCCTTGACATCAAATTCACTGTTTGGATACCTTCGTATCAAATCATCAAATGCCTGCTTTGCTTTGGAAAGGTTACCCAACTTATTTTTAAAGATTTCACCGATACCAAAAAGAGCATTTGCAATCTTCTTATCAGACGCCATAAATGCCTCGGGTGTCTTCGGAATCGATAAACTATCAGTAGCAGTTTTTAATGGCACTAATCTCTTAATACCTTTAGAAGCTGGGATGGAAGAGGTATCAATAGTATTAATTGCAGGAGCATTAAAATCGTCTGTAAATCCACTCTTATTACTTCTTCTCCAATTAGCTTCCAGCTTTCTATCTCCCCAAATACTTACAAACTCATTAAACCCCTTACTCTTTGTTTCTAGGTTGTAAAAATACCATAAGCCATTAGAAATAACATTCGCAGATACTAAACCTGTCTGCTGTATTGTATTCGCTCCTCCTTCTGATGTAAACCTCGATTTCTTTCGCTCCTCTTTTTCCTGTTTTGATTTTACATCAGAAAGAAACTTATCCAATTCTTTGGGACTTAACTTTCCCAAACGCTGAAGACTATCTTGCTCTTTGATTACCTGAACATAAATAGCCAGTTCACTCAATGTCTTCTTTCTGCTTTGAATCTGATCATAGTTTTCATATCCAACAGGCAAATAAGCTATAGCACTATCGTAAAAACCTGCAGCTACTACATAGTCTTCTCTATCATAAGCAATCTCTCCTAAACGCAGAAAGGACTTTCCTTTTTGGTTTGGATTAGCTATAGATTTATTAACCGACTTTTGCAAGAAGACCACTGCATTGGTAGTATCTTTCTGAAAATAAAAATAATTAGCCATGGTATAGAACACCTCGTCTGCATGCTCCCTGTTCTTTCCAAATCGAATCAATTTAGATAACATATTCACCACATCCTGATCTGCCAGATCAGGATTTTTACTGTATAAATTAGCCAACTGCATTTGAGAGAAAAGAGTCATTTCCTCTGTTTTAGTGTGCTTACCCGCCTTAACAAAATAATCTACAGCGTCCGCAGGCTGATTATTTTTTGAATACAACTGGGCTAAGATGTATTCATAATAGGCTTTGTCTTTTTTCTTCTTGAAATAAAGTAAAGCATTTTCGATCTCCTCAATAGCGGGAGAATAATCCTCTCTTCGGATATGATAATATGCATCTATAAGATAAAACTCACGACGTTGCTTTTTGGTTAATTTACGCAATGCCTTACCGTAAGAAATCATACTTTTTGCATCCGCATAGTTTTCAAGTTCTATAAGGGATTTAGCCATCCATACAATTGCTTCAGGCCGAGATGGTTTGTGTTTGATTTTTTCCCAAAAACTAAGTTTATCAAATTTTTCTTCTGCTTTCTTTGATAAACTATCCAATGGTCTTTGGTTAGCTCTGTCACCAGTGGAATCTTTATAGTATGGATTTTTAACATACTGATCCCCCAACAGAATATAAGGCAGATTGGTGGCGTAATTAGGCTTTTGTGTTTTCTTGATAGGCTGAACTTGCTGTATAGTTGCAGAATCAACTTTGGTGGTCTTGGCTTTCGCCTTGGCTAAAAGTTCAGGAGGAATCTTCTTTCCTTTCTTTTGTAAAGCAATGATTTTCTTTTTTGCCTTAATTATTTCTTCTAATTGTTTTTGCTTTTGCTTGATGGCAGCTAATTGCTTTTCACGGGCTGTTTCTGCCTTTTGCTGGGCCTCTTCCTGATCCTTCTTAAATTTAATTTCAATAAATTTCTTCTTCTCCCCAGCTTTTTTTGCCAACTCTTTTTGTCGCTTACGAATATATTTCAGGCGGTCTTTATTACTAAATTCAACTTTCATATTCATCTTTCCAGGCTTCATCGTTGTTACGATGTACTGGAAAGTAATTAGAGAAGTATCATATTGCTTCCTGAGAAACTGCGACTTACCTAACAATAAAAATGCATTATCCCTCCAGCGACTATAATCATGCAACTGCAAGACTATACCGGTTTTGCGGGCTATGGTTTCTAATTCAGTGGTATTACCAGAAAAATCTGCACCGTCATGAAAATAGAAAGGCAGAAGTTCATTGTAATCTAACTGACGCTGAAACTCATAATTATGGACAATCTCCTTAAATAACTCACTGGCATTGAAATAGTAATTATTTCGGGTAGTGAGATCACCCCATGCCATCTTGATAATGTTAGGTTTTTGATACTCAGACGCCTTCTTCTTTTTGTTTTCAGCTGAACTGTCTACCAAAAAAAAGACAAGAGATAAAGTCAAGAGTAGCAGTTTTTTAGCCGTAGATAGACGCATGCTCGTTATAATTCCCTAATTTTAACGCAATTTCCTAAATTTATTTTACTTATTTCAGTGAAATTTGCTTAATCATCATCTCACATGGCAATAAACAGACAGCGCTGGAACAAATGGCGAGAAAAGTTAAAAGACACCTACCGTTTTCAGATTATTGATGAGAAGAGCTATGCCGTGAAGATGGTAATAGAACTCAATAGGCTGAATGTTATTATCATCAGTGGGTTGGTAATTCTTTTTTTCACCTTCTTAAATTTTGCACTGATTTCATTCACACCGCTAAAACAATATGTTCCGGGGTATGGATCCTCTTATGGTCGTAAGGAAATACTAAAAATCAGTATGAAGTCAGAAGACTTGGAAGAAAAAATGCTAGCACAACAGAAATACCTTACAAATCTTCAAAATATCCTAAATAGCAAGGTTGTTGTGGATGCCGTTACCGGTAAAATCAATAAAGTAAATGTAGACACGAGCGTTCTTAGCCTAAAATCAAACGATGAATCCAAGTTCATTGGGAATATGGAGAAAGGGCTACAAAATATAGAATTATTAAAATCAGTTCAGGATGCACGCACAAATGGCTTAAAAGACTTAGCGTTGTATGCTCCAGTTTCTGGTGGTATCCTTACTAAATTCAGTCAAAATACAAGGAATATTGAACTCTCTGCTGATCCCGAAGAGGCGGTAAAGGCGGTACTCCCTGGGCATGTTATACTAACAGGATATACCACTACAGATCAGTATTTTATTGCTGTACAGTCTGAAAATCAACTAGTATACATATTAAAAAATAACAGTAAAATATTAAAGAAAATAGGTACCTTCGTAAGTCGCGGTGAAGTTATAGCCAACGCTGGAAAGAGTAATTCCACAAAAGGTTATTCCTGTAGCCTTGAAATTTGGTACAAAGGTCAATCCTTTGATCCCTCTAAATTTTTAAAATAATTGCATATGTTTACAAAGATTCAGAAAAGCAATATAGAAACTATGGTCGCTAATAAAATAAATGAAGGAACCACTATCACAGGTGATATATCTGCACAGACAGATATTCGTTTAGATGGAAAGGTATTAGGCAATATCAGCAGCTCTTCCAAGGTAGTTATTGGACCTCAGGCACAAATTACAGGACACATCAAGTGTAATGACCTCACTATAGAGGGAAAAATAAAAGGGAATTTAGATGTTAATGGCATTCTGTTTTTTAGATCTACTGCAGCATTTGAAGGTGAGGTAAGGTATAAAAAACTGATTGTGGAAGAAGGGGCAAATATCAGTGGATCATTGGTAAACTCATCTACTGTAACAAAACCACTTCACCAATCCACTCAAAACACTGCCGGCAATGGACAGTCCCAAACAAGTGCAGCGCAAACAGCCGGATAAAAGCAACAAGAGCTGGCTCGCATACACTGGCATGGCCTTCGAGATGTTTGCTTTCATAGGTATTTTCACGGCTTTAGGATATTTCCTTGATAAGAAATTTCACACTACTCCATTTCTTGTAATTTTATTATTGTGCGCTGGCTTTTTCATCAGCTTTTATAGAATTATGAAACAAATGCGCTAAAATGAAATGGCCAGTTTTGATAATCATTATCGCCCTGTTATTCATACTTAGCAGTTTCTTTATTGACCAACACCTTGTTTTTGCTTATAGATGGATGAGCTTAGGCATGGCATCGATATCTATTATACATTACCTAATTATCCGCAGGTATAATAAATCCGGGTCTAAAAAAATGCTGGGATCTAATATTGCTGCCATTACCATTAAATTCTGCCTTTCAGCCCTATTGGTAATTATCTATCTATTGATGGTTAAAGAACCCACAACTATTGCATTTTTATTCTTTTTTATAGCTTACTTTATATTTTCAATAGTTTCCTTTATTGGAGCCTATCAATACAAGCAATGATATTTTAATCCCGCTACTAAAAAAAAGACATCTTCTATTAAAAGCATATTTTTTTAAGTTAATAAAAAGTAAAACATGAAAAACAGACACCTATCCATACTAATTATATTATTTGTATTTATTGTAATGACAGGATTTAAACCTCCCAAGAATTCTTACCCAAAAAATGATATCCTCTACAGTAAGTACGGTGGCGATATTGAGAAGATGCTAGAGGGAGAGCGTCGTGCCGACTCGATTGCACGACCATTTATGTATCAAACGAAAACTGAAGAAAATCAAAGTACTTCCGCTTCAAATATAGACGATGAAAGTATAATCCTGGAGAAAGCAGAACTTATGCCGCAATTCCCGGATGGAGACAAGGGACTAAAAGACTACATAGCATCTGGAATTGCATTTATTCCGGACACCCTAGTGGGCAAGAAAGCAACTGTGATGATTAAATTCTATATCAATACGCTTGGAGATGCAAAAGATCCAAAAATAATAAAGACAAATGATCCGTCTTTTGACTTACAAACTATTATGCTGATAGACGGCATGCCCAAGTGGACCCCCGGGAAACAAAATGGCAAAGAGGTAAACTGCTATATAACCCTACCTATTCAATACGGACAGTAATTAATTAACAATTGGAATCATACCCCGTATACCCATATCTACTACGGAATCCATTATGGCATTTCCATTCAAGCCATCGATAGGCTCGAATAAACCATCCTGATTCTTATCTACCCATTCAAAGCTTTTATTAATAGATAAAGACACAGTAACAACGATATCTTTTATTTCACTTCCTGTAATTACTATTGGATTGGAAAACTGTGCCACTACCAGACATGATCCTGCAGGTATACCCAATGCCACTGCATAAGGATTTACAACAGTTGTTCTGCCTGTTGCAGGCGGATTCCAAGATACTGCATTAATGGTGCCTAAAACAGGAATATTGAAAGGTTTTACCGCTCCATACCCCTGTTTCCTATTTGCGTTGACAACCATTGTCTCCCCATTCAAATCATAGGAAGTGACATAAGTATTAAAACCTAAGAAAGAAGCGACTGTGCCATTAATTTCAAAAGGATTGCCACTGTTATATGATGGAGTTCTATATGTCATTTTGATATCATAGTTTTGATATGCTAAAGATATTCTCAACCATTTATAGGTGTCTGGCTTTAAGTTTTTCAAAGGCACTGAAAAGAATTCTTCTCCTTCAGCTTTGATAATAGATTTAGAAAAATCAATTGCATTTGATCCACCTGTAGTAACTTCTGCATTTTTGTATAAGACGTTTGATAAACTTCCAAATGGCGTTAAAGCCTCCTGTGCAATCTCAATATAATGAGCAGACATACTATGAAAAACGGGTGATTGGGCTGCATTTCCTGCAGGCACAAAGGAAGGATCTCCTGTATTATTCAATCTAATCTGAGTAGAATCAAATTTAAACTTAAAAATCAACCTTGGCTCTGCTGCTGGTGTATCATTTTTTTTACAGGAAAACAAAAAGAAACAGATACTGCCAAAAAATAGTATTCTTTTCATAAAAATATAATTTGTGTTATCATTATAGACATATAAAGCTAATTAATAGAAATCATATAGAAAATAATTTATGTGCATTTGCTGTAGTTGTAGATGCAATTTCATCTAACCCCTTATCATATACAGAACACAACGTTTCAGCAACTATTTTAGTATAAGAAGACTCATTTCTTTGACCACGGAAAGGAACAGGAGGTAAATATGGGGCATCTGTTTCCAATACAATATGCTCTAAAGGGATATGCCTTAAGGTATCTCGCAAATGCGTGTTCTTGTATGTAACTACACCTCCAATACCCAGCATAAAGCCCAGATCAATTATTTGCTTCGCCTCTTCCAAACTGCCGGTAAAACAATGGAATACGCCGCATGGATTTTCATTACGTTCTCTCAGGATCTCTATGAGTATAGCAGTAGAATCTCTGGAATGAATAGCGATTGGCAAATTACGCTCTATCGCCCAATCACATTGCAGCTCAAAAGCCTCTTTTTGTATCTCTAAAGTAGTCTTATCCCAATGCAGATCTATACCAATCTCTCCAACTGCTACAAAATTGCTTGAAGGCTTAATATTACTTTCAAACAGATAACGCTTAATCATCTCTAATTCCTGCTTGTAGGTTTCTGGCTTTACATAACAAGGGTGCAACCCCATCATTGGAAATATATTTAATGGAAATTCATTAACAATATCCAACATGGGCATTATAGTAGAAGAGTCTACGTTAGGAATTATCATTTTGAAAACACCCTCATTTATGGCATGCTCAATCATTTGCACTCTATCAGTATCAAAAGCATCTTCATATAAATGTGTATGTGTGTCTACTAAAATCATAGCGTAAATTTAAGCAACAGATTATCAATCCAACTGAATTTTTTGAAATACAAAGGAAGAGTACTGATCTAAAAATTTAGGAAGAATCCATTTAAGATGCTGTTCCGATTGCTCATTATCATGCAAACAAACTATATCCCCGGACTTAGCTTTCAGGAGATTTCTGAAACATTGTTCACTAGAAATAGAAGCATCAAAATCTCCCGGCATAAGAGACCAATTAATGATAGTAAACTGAGTTTGAAGACGAGCTATCTGCATGCTTGTTAACTTACCATAAGGAGGGCGAAATAATGGAGAAGCTATAATATTGTGTGCCTTATATACATCTTTAAGAAAATCCTCATCTTTCGTTTTCCAACCATCCAAATGAGCATATGAGTGATTACCAACCGAATGTCCTTCGTTTATAATTCGCTGCAGTAATTCCGGATATCGTTTTACATTTTCACCCAAACAAAAGAAGGTAGCCTTAGCCTTATGTTTTTTTAGCTGCTCTAAAACCCATGGGGTAATTTCCGGATGCGGACCGTCATCGAAGGTGAGGTACAATTCCTTTTTCACATTTGGCAAACACCAGATAACAGATGAAAACAACCTTTGCAAAATCTTTGGAATTCGAACAAAATACATACCTGACTTAAAAGTAAGAAGAAGTATTACTATTTGCGTATCATGACAGCTACTTTTAGTTTAAAACTCAAGAAACTATAGCTTAAAATATCATCATATCATAAACTTGGGCTTTTATAAATTACTATTTACTTATTACCTTTACCGAATGACCAGAAGAGTTCGTGTTCGCTTTGCACCAAGTCCGACCGGCCCCCTTCACATTGGGGGAGTTCGTACAGCATTATATAATTATTTATACGCCAAAAAACATAATGGCGATTTTATCTTACGTATAGAAGATACGGATCAAAACAGATTAGTTCCTGGTGCAGAACAATATATCATTGAAGCGCTTAAGTGGATGGATATTCGTCCAAATGAAGGTGTTGCTTTTGGAGATGGTCCTTACGCACCATATAGACAAAGCGACAGAAAAGACAGTTATAGACAATATGCAGAGCAACTTATTAAAAGTGGTTTTGCTTACTATGCTTTTGATACCGAAGAAGAACTAGAGCAACTCAAGGCAGTAAATCAGAATGCTAAATACGATGCCGCAACGCGATTGCAAATGAAAAACTCGCTAACCCTAAGCGAACAAGAGGTAGAAGATCGGCTGAATAAAAAAGAGCATTATGTAATCCGTATCAAACTACCGGAAAATGAAGATGTCCGATTTCACGATGAAATCAGAGGAATAGTAGTTGTAAATACTGTGCAGATGGACGACAAAGTATTACTCAAGAGCGATGGTATGCCTACATATCACTTAGCAAATGTGTGCGACGATTATATAATGCAGATTTCTCATGTTATTCGTGGAGAGGAATGGCTGCCTAGTGCACCATTACACGTATTACTGTACAGATATCTTGGATGGGAACAAGTGATGCCTAAATTTGCACATCTACCACTACTACTAAAACCAGATGGGAATGGAAAACTTAGCAAACGCGATGGAGACAGACTGGGATTTCCAGTATTCCCATTAGAATGGACCGACCCTAAAACACATGAAATCAGTAGCGGGTATAGAGAAAAAGGATACTTACCTGAAGCAGTACTTAATATGCTGGTCTTTTTAGGATGGAATCCAGGAGGCACGCAAGAAATCTTCTCTAAGGAAGAATTAATCAATTTATTTAGCCTTGAACAGATCCATAAGGCAGGAGCTAAATTTGATTTCGAAAAGGCAAAATGGTTTAATGCAGAATACATCAAGAAATTAAGCAATAACAAATTAGCTGATTTAGTTAAAGCAGATATAGAAAAAAAATTCGGGCATATAGCGACTGATTATCTATCAAATGTATGCGGACTCGTAAAGGAAAGATTGGTTTTCCTCAGTGACTTAAGCAATAATTACGGATACTTATTTAAATCTCCTGAAATATACGACGAAACAGTATTATCAAAAGTAAGAAGTATAAAAGATGGATTACCTTTAGATGACTTGATTCAGGCCCTAATTAATGGTTCTGAAAACGATACCATTGCAATAGAAAATAAACTGAAAGATTTTGCGGTGGCCAACTCATTAAAAACAGGTGACCTGATGAAATTTATACGTGCCGCATTGGTAGGTGAGTTATCCGGACCTACTATACCCGAACTTATTTTGCTACTTGGCAGAGAAACATCAGCAAGAAGGATTGAAAATTGTTTTAGTCAACTTTAAAGACTTAATATTATTTTAAGCTTTATCATTTAAGTATATAATATGGAAGAAATCAAAGAAGAAGGTAAGTCACTGAATTTTGTTGAAGAAATTATTGACAACGATTTAAAGTCTGGCAAATACACTTCTATTCTCACTCGTTTCCCACCAGAGCCAAATGGTTACTTACACATGGGACATGCCTCTTCCATATGTCTGAATTTTGGAATTGCACAAAAATTTGGAGGAAAGACTAATCTTCGATTTGATGATACTAATCCGGTAACAGAAGATACCGAATATGTGGAAAGCATAAAAGAAGATATAAAATGGCTAGGGTTTACCTGGGCAAATGAATTTTACGCCAGCGACTATTTCGACAAGCTCTATGAATATGCCATACAACTCATAAAACAAGGTGATGCCTATGTGGACGATCTAAGTTCTGAAGAAATTGCAGCACAAAAAGGAACACCTACCGAACCCGGACAGCATAGTCCATACAGGGATAGAAGTACAGCAGAGAACCTCGATTTATTTGCAAGAATGAAAGCCGGAGAATTTAACGAAGGACAGAAAACACTACGTGCAAAGATTGATATGGCATCATCTAATATGTTGCTACGTGACCCACTTTTATATCGCATTAAATTTGCCCATCACCACCGAACCGGCGACAAGTGGTGCATATATCCTATGTATGACTTTGCTCATGGCCAAAGTGATTCCATTGAGAATATCACGCACTCTATCTGTACACTTGAGTTTATTCCACATAGAGCATTATATGATTGGTGTATAGAAAAATTAGGCATCTACCCTTCGCATCAATATGAATTCGCCCGCTTGAATGTTAACTATACTGTGATGAGCAAACGAAAGTTATTGCAACTCGTTAATGAACGACATGTTTCAGGATGGGATGACCCAAGAATGCCCACAATTTCAGGGATGCGCAGAAGAGGATATACACCAAGTGCCATCCGTGAGTTCTGTGATAGAGCTGGAATATCAAAACGAGAAAAAATAAATGATATCTCCTTATTAGAATTCTGCGTTCGTGAAGAACTAAATAAAATCTCTTTAAGAAGGATGGTGGTTTTCGATCCTATTAAGGTTATCATCACCAACTTAGAAGAAGAGTTGATTCATTTAGCTATCGAGAACAATCCTGAGGATGAACACTCAGGCACACGACAAGTACCTTTTACTAAAGAAATTTATATTGAGCGGGAAGATTTCATGGAACATCCTCCAAAGAAATTTTTCAGACTTGCACCTGGACAAAGCGTTCGGCTGAAAGGTGCTTTTATTATAACTTGCAACGATATTGTAAAAGATATAGAAGGCAATGTAATAGAAATTCATTGCAATTACATTCCAGAAAGCAGGAGCGGTAATGACACCTCTGGTTTGAAGGTACAAGGCACACTTCACTGGGTATCTGTACCCTTTGCCACTCCTGTGGAAATACGAGAATACGAGCGATTGTTCAAAGTGGAAAATCCCAATAGCGAGGAAGGAGATTTTAAAGAATATATCAATCCGGAGAGCTTACACATAATTCCCATAGCATATGCAGAGCCTGCATTTAAGGAAGCAAAACAAGAAAATCACTTTCAGTTTTTGAGAAAGGGTTATTTCTTCATGGATAAAGACAGCAACAACGAACACCTCGTATTCAACAGAACAGTTTCATTAAAAGATAGCTTTACGAAAAAAGCATAGAGACGAACTACCTCTCTGCGATCGCAAAAATAGCACTCATTATCTTTTCTAAATTAACTGGATAGTTCACCCAGTTTTTTTCTAATCTTGGCGCAAAAAAGGAAACTTTAACTTTATTCTTTTTATCGCCTACAGTTACTGTTATTTCCAATGGAACTGGCTGTGGCGACTTTGATAAACGCTCATTACAACCTTTATCAGTATCTGCACAATCATAATCTCTTTCCATATCCATAAAATCCAAATCAACTATATACTGAGCAAGCTTGGTAAGCTCATCCTTAGAAATTTTCTTTTCTATTCGCTGAGTGCCTTGTGTTTTTGTATTATACTCGCGTTGAATAACCCCTGTATGTAATACAGAAATATGGTCGTATAACTTAGAATCATCGTTCTCTATCATCCCTCCACCACTCACATAGATATCAATATAATCTGCAGAACTTACAACAACAGGCACTTTTATTTTAAGTGATCTCATCACACTATCCAAGACTCTCTTATTAGCCATGCGAATAGAATCTGCTTCCTTGTTGTATTGCGCGTACGTTTCACTTACAAAGGAATTACTTTTTTCTAAATTCGTATTATTGGGCTTACGGTTTACTGGTATTTCCTCTTCTACTTGCTCCTTAGTTTTTGGCAAAGGCTCGTTTCTTCGACTATAGGAAGCATTTTTATTAACTACGGGAGTAGTTTCAAATGTAAATTCTTTAAAATTTTTAGTAGTATCTATTGAGAACTTCTTTACTGGCACCACATCCGAAGATACAGGAGCCACTTCAGTCGGGTTAGACTTCTTACCTTTCACTACAGGCTGTGTAGAAAAGTCATCCTGCACTGATTTTACAGGAGTTGCCGGAACAGGAACAACCTTAACCTCTTTTTTCACATCCTTTATCATCGCGGCTGGAGTCTTTATACTATCAGATAACTGCTTCTTGGCCTCAACTTTTACTTTTACCACTTCCTTCGGAATAGCAACTTTTGTTTCTTTCTTTAGTGTATCTAATTTAGGTGCTATTTTAACACTATCAGTAGCTCTTGGATTAACCACAACCTTAGGTTTTACTTCTGGTTTAGATATAACAGGCAGTACTTTCTCCTGTTTTTTTACAGGCTCTGAAGGTTTAAGATTCACCTTAACACTATCCGTAATTTTTTGCTTTATTTCTACTTTAGGTAATACAGTTAAACTATCTGCTTTCTTATTTACAATCGCTGGCTTTGGCAATACAGTAGTGACTACCGGAA
The DNA here is from genome assembly GCA_947460245.1 of Sphingobacteriales bacterium. GTDB lineage: Bacteria > Bacteroidota > Bacteroidia > Chitinophagales > JADIYW01 > JADJSS01. The sequence continues at coordinate 14,001 of CANHGL010000007.1, read as the reverse complement.
CTTTCTCTGCAGGCTTCTTCTTAGGAGCACCTTTAACTATGGGTGACGTAGAAAAAATATCCAAATTCGTTGTATCTGCTTTTTTAGGACTATAATTAGATGGAGTCTGCTGCTTTAGATTCATTGACTCAATATTTTCTCGTTCTAAAGCGTTGAGATCTTTAGTAATATTACTCGATTTTACAATAGTTTTCTTAGTGCTATCTGCCCTAACAGATACAGTTTGGCCAAAAGAAAAATGAACTACTGAGACGATCAGCAACAGTAAAGAAGTAATTTTTGAGATATTCATTATATTTTTTTTAGTTAATCTTGTACACCCTTTAGCATTGGAACAAAGGTAAAATAATCAAACGTTTCTTTTTCATAGTCACTATTTCCTAGGCGCTTAATCCTTATCATCTGCTGCCTGTCTCCCTCACCAAAGGGGATTATAATTACACCATTTATTTTTAACTGCTGCAAGAGTTGATTAGGGATTTCCGGTGCCGCTGCTGTAATTAGAATCTTATCAAACGGAGCTTCCAATGGCAACCCGGCAAACCCATCTCCAAAGAAAGCCTGAACATCACCATAACCGGCAAATTCGAGTACTTTTTTAGCCTGATCTGAAAGTGGTTGATGGCGTTCAATGGAATATACCTTCGCTTTCAATTCCGCTAAAACTGCAGCCTGATATCCTGAACCTGTACCTATCTCCAGCACCTTATCTCCTTCTTTCAACTCCAATAGCTCAGTCTGATAAGCTACAGTATAGGGATTAGATATAGTCTGACCTCTACCTATCGGAAAAGGCTTGTTTTCATAAGCATCCTCCTCAAAAGTGGAATCCATAAAGTAGTGACGGGGAATTTTCTCAATTGCATCCAGTACCTTCTTGTCTTTTATACCTGCTGCTGCCAATTCACTCACTAATCGCTTCCTTAACCCCTGGTACCTGAATGTATCTTTCATGAATGTAAAATTACTTTCTTCATCTCAATAAGAAAGCACAAAGTATCTACACTGTTAGTAAATATAGGCTCTAAAAAAGACTTAAATCAAGTGCAGATATAAACCGACAACGGTTTATTATCTGTTAGTTTTTGTATTTTTGCCTATACAACTGATAAAAATGGAAATTAAATTCGGTACAGACGGATGGAGAGCAATTATTGCCCAGGAATTTACCACAGATAATGTTGCAAGAGTAGCTTATGCCACCGCACTTTGGGTAAAACAAATTTCTAAACACCCATCTATAACTATTGGACATGACTGCAGATTTGGAGGCCCTCTTTTTACAGAAGTATCTGTTAAAGTATTATGTGCTCATGGCGTAAAAGTATTTATGCACCGAGGCATTTGCTCTACACCTATGGTATCTTTAGGTTGTAAAAAATTAGATACTACCGCGGGAGTGGTTATCACAGCAAGCCACAACCCACACACCTATAATGGCTTCAAATTAAAATCAAATTATGGAGGCCCTACTACACCGGCCGATATTGCTAAAGTAGAAGCCTTAATACCTTCACACATCGAAATACCTAATACTACACTCGAAGAGTACGAACAAAAAGGCCTCTTGGAAATAGTAGATTTAGAGACTTTATATTTTAATCATGTAGAAGCTTCCTTCGATATGAATGCTATTCGCAATTGCGGACTCATATTTGGATATGACGCAATGTATGGTGCAGGACAAAGAATTACTCGCCGACTCCTACCCTCCAATTTAGTGTATCTGCATTGTGACGAGAATCCAGGATTTCATGGACAAGCGCCTGAACCACTTCATAAGAATCTTCTGGAATTTTCAAGTTTAATCAAAAACTCAACCGATATAGAATTCGGATTTGCCAATGATGGAGATGCAGACCGAATAGGATGCTATGATGCTGATGGCAACTTTATAGACTCACATCATGTGATTCTTTTACTTATTCATTATCTACATAAATACAAAGGGATGACAGGCAAGGTGGCAATTTCCTTTACCGTGTCTGATAAAGTTAAAAAACTATGCGAAGCTTATGGCTTACCGTGTGAAGTTACACCTGTTGGATTCAAATATGTATGTGAAATTATGGTGAATGAAGATGTACTGGTGGGAGGGGAAGAAAGTGGTGGCATTGCCATAAAAGGACATATCCCGGAACGAGATGGAGTTTGGATGGCTTTGGTGCTAATGGAGTTTATGGCCAAAACCGGCAAATCTATCCGGGAACTTATAGAAGAAGTCTATGCGATAGTAGGAGCATTTGATTACGACCGATACGATCTCCATATCTCGGAAGAGATAAAACAAAAAGTGATTTCGAATTGCAAAAATAATAGTTACAAAAACTTTGGCAACTACATTATAGAGCGTAAAGAAGATATTGACGGTTGGAAATATTTTTTTGAAGATGGTGCGTGGACAATGATCAGAGCCAGTGGAACAGAGCCAGTACTGAGGGTATATGGGGAAGCTAAGGATAGAGAAAAAGTAATTGCGCTATTAGATACCGTGAAAGCTACGCTCCTGAGCTAAACCTAATTCCACCAGCAAGTCTCTATTTCTTACACAGGAGAATAGGTTTTTATGTTTAACTTTGAAAGACTGCTGTCTGAAAAATGAAACTTATAAATAATTTATCTGCAATCGGTAAAATTTCAGTTTTACTTAGTATAATCTTACTGCCTGAGATAAGTTTTTCTTTTAAGTTCTCACATAAACTGAAATCCCACAGACAATCAGACACATTACCAGCACCATATTCTATTCTTACTGATTCCTTAGGAAACACAGATACCATTTTAAATAAAATATATCCTGTTAAAAAAACCTGTGTCGGCTACCATCTTATTGCTGATACTACTTGGCAGAATCCTAATGTATTCGTAATTAGCTATGATACCTTATTTCAATATGATTATATACCTGTAGATGAAGCCTATAATTACTCCGGCAGAATTACTTTAAATAAACCATTTAGCTTCTTTAGGCCTTCCGAAGTCCTAAATAAACCTCGTGTGGCTTTGGTAACAGGCATGCAAGGTGGCCTCTATGCTATAGCAAATATATGGTGGAGCAGTGCGTGGTATTCCAAATACGACCGATCTAAATTTCATTTATTCAACGACTGGGGGGAATGGAACCAAATGGATAAAGTTGCACACGCATACAGTTGTTACCTAGAATCAAAATGGACCTATGATTTGTATAAATGGGCAGGCGTAAAAGAAAAGCATGCTATTTGGATTGGAATGCTAGCCGGTATGGCGTGGCAATCCTCTATAGAATTCAATGATGGATTTCAAGAAAAATGGGGATTTTCCTGGGGAGATATGGCTATGAATGCCTCCGGAGCCTTATTATTTGGCATACAGCAATACCTATGGCACGACCAAAAAATACAGTTAAAAATTTCTGCATCACCAGTGCGCTATGCTTCTTATGACGATCCTGCGATTAGAGAACGAACAGATAAATTATATGGAACTTCCTTTACAGAAATCCTATTAAAAGACTATAATGCAATGACATTCTGGCTGAGCACTAGCCCAGGGGCATTTATCCGAAACCCTAACTCTAAGTTTCCTAAATGGCTCCAATTCTCTGTAGGATATGGCACCAAAGGCATGCTGGGTGGATACAAAAATATTTGGTCGAAGAACGATCTTAGTGGCGATGTGGCAATAAATAATTCTAACCCAGACGATATCATAGACAGAACCAATATACAACGATTACATCGTTTCTATTTTTCCGCAGATATTGACTGGACCAAGATTCCTGTTAAAAAACACTGGGCCAAAGGCCTCATGAAAATCTTAAACATCATAAAGCTTCCTGCCCCCGCTCTTGAAATCAACGACAACCATAATGGTAGTAAGGTGTCCTGGCATTGGATAAAATTTTAAATAAAAAAACTTCCTGCAAAACAGGAAGTTTTTTTTGTTTAAGGTCTCTAAACTTACTTTATAAAAAAATGAATGATATAAAAAGTCAGAGCAGCGAGTAAAGCACTTATTGGTATAGTTAAAATCCATGCCCAAAGTAAATTAATAGTAACCCCCCAGCGTACAGCACTCAAACGTTTTGTAGCACCTACACCGATGATAGAACCGGTTATAGTATGTGTAGTAGAGACAGGAATACCCATTTGTTCTGTAAGGAATAAAGTAGTAGCACCTGCTGTTTCTGCGCATACACCCTCTAATGGCGTTACCTTGGTAATTTTAGTACCCATAGTTTTTACAATCTTCCAGCCTCCACTTAATGTACCTAAACTTATTGCTGTATAACAAGCTAGTGGTACCCAATCAGGCATTGCTTTTATATCAACAATATTTCCGTTGGCTATTAAGGCAGCAGCAATAATACCCATAACTTTCTGGGCATCATTCCCACCATGACCTATACTAAATGCCGCTGAAGACAGTAACTGCAATTTCTTAAAGTTATTACCAGTTCGCTGAGCACTTGGCTCCCTAATCTTTTCTGTATAGATAAAGGAGAGTACAATTAAAACTAACATTCCAATCAATCCATAGCGTATAATCTTATTGTCTGCTTTCTCAATCTCCTTAGAGAGATCATTTTTGATATCTACTCTTACCTCTTTATCAAAATCTGCCATCTTATCCGGCTGTATAGGAACCTTAGCAATCATAGCTTCAACCATCTTATCATACCCAAGATCCTTATGCATTTTAGCAATTGGCTTAAGAGAGTCGACTGCCGCAGTTGCATAATCAGATGCTAATTTCTGCTTAGGATCCTTCTTTGCAATAATTTTTAACTGTTCTACTTTAAAAAACAACTTAATCTTGTCTTCTATTCTTGATGTTGTAACATCTTTAAGATCAATATTAGCTGCAATTTCATCTGAAACAAAAGATGCCCCCTCAGATTCGTAGTCCTTGACAAATACAAATGAAGCCTCTGCATTAGCTTTTGCTTTTGATAATTTCTCCTCATTCTTCGCCTTATCAGCCAGCTTTGTGGGATCACTTACATCTTTTGTATATTTATCTACTTTGAAGAATTTCTCTACATTCTCATCGATCTTGTTCTCCTGAAAATAAATAAACGTGAACCAAATCAAAATACTCGTTAATGCAAGAATTCCTGATTTAATCCATGTATTTCTATTCATCATCACCAGAGTATAAAACATCGATATTAACATACCAATCAGCGGTGCCAGCAAAATAAAGGAGAGTGTTTTTAAGACTTTCGCACTGTCAATAATATCCTTTATGGGCATATAACCTCCATGTTGCATAAACGCATTTGCAACAGCAGCACCCGCAAACCCACCAATTAGCGTATGAGAAGACGAGGAAGGGATTCCATACCACCACGTTAATAAATTCCAAATAATTGCCGCTACCAACCCTGCAAAAATAACAGGCAATGTAATAAACTCTTTATTAACTGTTTTTCCGATAGTATTTGCAACTGCATGATCCTTGAAAATTAGAAAAGCAACGAAGTTGAACATTGCTGCCCACAATACAGCCTGAAAGGGCGTCAATACCTTGGTCGATACAATAGTTGCAATTGAATTTGCTGCGTCATGAAAACCATTGATATAGTCAAATATCAAGGCGAGTGCAATAATAATTAGGATAAATTCCATAGTGTAGTTTACAAATTACAATATCAACAAGACATGAATAAGCTATTTATGTCTTATGAGTATTTTATTACAATAGATTCTATAACATTTGAAACATCCTGACATTTATCAGACACCAATTCTAATTCTTCAAACAAATCTTTCATCACTATAATCTTTACAGGATTATCCTTCTCATTTTTTATTAAATCTCCCATTGCTTGGTTATACAAGATGTCAACTTTAGATTCATAACCGTGAATATTTAAACAAGCCGCATTGACCTTACTTAGGTTCTTCATATCACGCAATTCAAAAATAGCAGTCTTCAATTCTTTAACAGATTCATTATTCAGCTCAGCCATCTTTAAAACAAAATCGTTGAATTCTGCAAACTCATAATTCTTCATTTTTAAGCCGACCTCATCTATATAGTCTACCACATCATCCATTGCAGCAGCCAGTGCATGAATATCCTCCCGATCAAATGGAGTAATAAAATTCTTACTTAGCTCTATATATAATTTATGTGTAACCTGGTCCGCTTGGTGCTCTAAATGTCCTGTCTGCGCCAAAATTTCAAATCGCTTACCATCCGTAGCCTTCATCGCTTCCAAAAACAGCTCACTGATTTTAACGGAGATCTCTGCAGCTTCCTCAAAAAGGGTTTGGAAGATTTTGTCTTTAGGTTGGAAAAATTTTAAAACTGAAAAAGCCATTTTGTTATATTAATAGGTTAATAATTTAAAATACGAATTGCATCTGAAATCTCCACAATCCAGAAAACAAGTTGTTAGTTTTATTCTGAGCAATAGTATAATCTGTCTGTAGTTTAAATGCATTATTGAAGATATAATAAGCAAATCCTAAAGAATACTCATTTACGGTCGCTATGTTTCCAGTTTTTCCTGAAAAAGATCGATTAAAACGAACACCCAATTCTGTCATTTTTTTAAATAAATAAGAAATTGATACATAAACCGATTGACCTGCAAGATACAAATTATTATTTTCAGCTTTTCTGTAAATATAACCAGAACTTGCTGTACTTCCTTTATATTTTAGTAATACATCTGTGAATATTGTGTGTACATTTTGTCTCTGCAATTCTGGAATTACAGTTCCTCCTAATTGGCCCTTCTGTAAAGATGGCCTGTTATTAAAGTCATAAGCAACTGAAAATGTAAATTTTGGCTTCGGTTCTCTTGCGAAATCCTGGAATGTATAATCACTATTATCCTGAAACTCGCCTGTAGGAAGAAAATCAAATCGAACAGCATAATCTAGATGTTGTACGTCTGTTAAATTGTAATTCCTCCCCTCGCCGGAAGATATACTGAACCTCGGTTTAAAAAGAAATTTCTTTCCGAAAAAACCGAAAAACTGAAATCCAAAATCTCTATCTAATTTAAAGAGCGCGTTGCTAGTTGAACGCTCTACAAAGAATTGCCGCTCTGCTGAAGCAATTTCTTCACGTTCTCCAGGTAATTTTCCCTGGCCAAACTGAATTGCAAATTGCTTAATAGGTCTATATCGTATATTTCCATCCAATAAAATATTTCCAACTTTGACATCATTGGGCGCAACACTTAATTGTATATAATAATCTAGCTTGTGGTTTAAAAAAAATCCTCTGAATTTCAAACGCGCTCTGCGAACTTGAAATACTGTGGTAAGCTTCTCCTGTTTATCAAAGACTTTATTCATGTCAATCCTATTCTGAAGCATTAAGCTAAAATATAAAGACATGGAAGAATCTGGAGCTGTAATCGTTAAACCCTTGCCGAACTTCAACGCAACAATTGCATTTCCTGCACGAACAATATCACCCCCACACAGCAACAACATAGAAAGAACAATAATTTTATTGATAAAATAGCTCTTCTTCATCTGCAATTGCATTTAAGTGTATTTGGTAGAATGTGGCACCCAGGGAGCATAAAAAGCAACAAACTGAAAGCTAATGTCAAAATCTCTCCTTTCGTCTCAAAAAAAAAGCTTTATATCTTGCCATATTAAATGAGACATCAAAATCTATTGAAATCAATATGCCTATTTACATTTAAACTAACTATGATTTCTATCAGTATTATTAGCTACAAGAAAGAAGTTGTTAAAAATATTCAATTGTAAATATTTAGGGGAAATAATATGACCTCAGAACAAAAAATATAAAATAGCGTTATATATTAGTAGTGAGATTAAAAGAAACGCTGCAACAGCACAAAATAGAAATTGAAAAACATTATATCCATATTATTGCTTTTCATTAGCATCCTATCCATACTGCCGTGTGGAATCCAGAAGTATTCAACAAAAAAGTTTTCCGGCTCTTTTCCGATAGAAAAACAACAAGACCCTCTGGAAGAAGACAACACCTTTGAATGGGAAACAAAATTTATTTCAACCCACACTAATACAGATATAACGCTCAACTTATACAACATTGATGCTGGGTCAAAGTTCTATCTACTTCACCAATCTATCCATGTTGTTTATTGGCTGAAAACCTTTTCAACACCTCCAGATTTAAGTTAGTTTCTGTTTAAATTAATTTAGAATAAATCTTACACTACAATAGTGTATTTAATTTTTTTATCAAAAAAACTAATCCATGTCATCTGATTCAAAAAATATATTTCATAGCTTAAAATACGATTTACCTGCAGGGGTCGTGGTTTTTCTTATTGCTCTACCTTTATGCTTGGGTATTTCTCTGGCATCAGGCGCTCCATTTTTTTCCGGAATCATATCCGGTATTATTGGCGGTATAGTTATCGGCCTCTTAAGTGGGTCAAAATTAAGTGTCAGCGGTCCGGCTGCAGGATTAGCAGCACTTGTACTTGCTGCTATTCATAACATAGGTGACTTCAAATTATTTCTGTGTGCTGTTGTTATTGCTGGCATTCTTCAGATATCAATGGGAATAGCAAGACTTGGAGGTATTGCAAACTATTTCCCATCCAGTGTAATTAAAGGGATGCTCGCCAGTATTGGTATTTTAATTATTGCCAAGCAAATTCCTCATGCATTTGGTTACGACAAGGATGAAAAGGGTAATTTATCTGAACTAATGCCATTCGGCGATATACATGAACTCTTTCTACCTCTTAATCACATAGATTTGGGCGTACTTCTTATTTGCATCATCTCAATATTAATTATGTTATTATGGGAAAGGCCTTTTATAAAACAAAGAATCAGATTTATTCCAGGCGCACTCGTTGCCGTTGCAGTATCCGTAATTTTGAGTGAGATTTTTAGGGCTACAAACAGCCTGCTGACTATCCAACAGGATCATCTAGTTTCTATTCAGGCGGCAGGAAGTATTGGAGAGTTTTTCAGTTTTTTTACACTACCGGATTTCTCCGGATTTCTGGATAGCAGAGTTATAACTGCCGGAGTTATGATTGCAATTATTGCTTCATTAGAAACCTTACTCTGCATAGAAGCTGTTGATAATTTAGATCCCGAAAGAAATGTTACTAAAACTAACAGAGAGCTCATTGCACAGGGCATAGGTAACAGTATTGCAGGCATGATTGGAGGATTGCCAATAACGAGTGTTATCGTAAGAAGTAGTGCTAATCTTAATGCAGGCGCTAAGTCTAAAGTTTCTGCTATAATACATGGAATACTACTGCTTATTTGTATAATATTAATCCCCAACCTACTCAATAAAATACCCCTATCAGCATTAGCTGCTATATTGCTTATAACTGGATACAAATTATGTAATTTTTCAGTTTTTAAACAGATGCTAAATAATGGAAAGTACCAATCTATACCATTTCTAATTACTGTTGTAACTATTTTAGCTATTGATCTTTTTGGCATATACAAACCCATTAAAGGCGAAGGATTACTTATAGGAGTTGTTATAGGGCTCATAACTGCATTTGGGGCTGTTTTACATGGAAATCTAAGGAACTCCTATTACTTCCATAAAGAAAAACATCATGAGGGAGATAAAATCAATATCCATCTTTCAGAGGAAGTATCCTTTCTTAACAAAGCAAGCATAAGAGAAACACTTAATCAGTTACCTGTGAATTCTATGGTTACCATAGATGCTACCAAAACACAATATATTGACTTTGACGTTCTTGAGCTCCTAAAAGAATTTAGAAATATCAAAGCACCTTTAAAGAATATTTCTTGTAGATTTGAAGGATTCAGAGAAATATACGACATCAATAACGACACCAATGTAGTGTCTGTAAAAAATTAGTTTAACACAAAAGAAAAATAATGAAAACAATAAATAAAGAAACTCAAAGCTCTATCACGCCACGCAGGGCGCTTGAAATATTACAAGAAGGGAATAACCGGTTTGTAAGAAATCTTAAAGAAAACAGGAACTTATTAGAACAAGTAAATGATACCCGTGATGGACAATGGCCATTTGCCATCATCCTAAGTTGTATTGATAGTCGAACCTCTGCTGAATTAATATTTGACCAAGGCTTAGGAGATGTATTTTCTGTTCGCATAGCAGGAAATATCGTGAATACAGATATCCTGGGGAGCATGGAATTTGCCTGTAAAATTGCAGGATCCAAATTGATTGTAGTATTAGGACATAGCAAATGCGGAGCCGTAAAAGGTGCATGCGATCATATAGAGATGGGTAACTTAACTGAACTTCTTTCTAAATTACAACCTGCTGTTTATCAAGAAAAAGAAACCCAAAAAGAGCGCAATTCCTCTAATATGACATTTGTAGAAAACGTAGCAGAAATTAATGTAAAACGTTCTGTGAAGAATATTATAGAGCGCAGTTTCATCTTAGAACAAATGGTAGAAAATGGAGAAATCGGTGTAGTTGGCGCTATGCACAATATTGACACCGGCAAGGTAGAATTCTACAAAGACACCATGTTCATTCATGACGAACAGAATGCAAGCTTTAATATAGAAGAGCTTAGGCATTAAAGTCTAAATATTGTACAAAAGAAAAGGCTCTGCATCAAAATCAGAGCCTTTTCTTTTTTAGTGTAATATTAATTAGCGAACAACTCAGGCTTTGTACTAATATTTTTATAATTTTAAACGTGCAACAAAAAACATTCCCTGCCGAATTTTATATTAATGGAATACTTTCCAGAGACAGAGTTATATTAAGTAAAGCTATCACGATAATAGAAAGCACAAGAAAAACTGATGAGCTACGTGCTGAAGAAATTATTCAGGGCTGCCTGAAAGTAAATAAAATCAGCAAACGCATAGCTATCACCGGAGCACCCGGAGCTGGGAAAAGCACCCTCTTAAATGCGCTCGGAAAATTTCTGCTGAAAAACGGTGAGTCGATGGCTGTACTAGCGATAGATCCGTCAAGCATTATCAGTAAAGGAAGTATCCTGGGAGATAAAACAAGAATGGAGGATATTGCAAATAACGAAAAAGTATATATAAGACCTACAGCGAGTAGTAATAGCCTTGGCGGAGTAGCAAGAAAGACACGAGAAACTATATTGCTCTGCGAAGCTTTTGGATTTGATTATATCTTTGTAGAAACCGTGGGCGTTGGACAGTCAGAAATAATGGCCAAGAATATGACTGACCTATTTATTCTTTTACTACTTCCCAATGCAGGCGATGAGCTACAGGGAATTAAGAGAGGAATTATGGAAATGGCAGATATTATCTTAATCAATAAATCAGACAAGAGCACGGAGACTACTTCAAAAATTGCCGCAGCTCAGGTCAAGAACATATTGCATCTATTTTCGGACACCGAAAAAGAATGGACACCACAAGTACTCAACACCTCATCTTTAGAAAACACAGGGCTAGAAGCACTAGAGGAGACTATTGAAAGTTATTTTATAAAGATTACTAATAGTGGTTTTATTCAACACATGCGCACTCAACAGCAGCTAAGCTGGATGGAAGAAAACATAGTCTCCTATCTAAGCAACTATATCAATAGCAATGAAAGCATTGCCTGCCTTAAGCAAGAGCTGAAAGAGAAGATAAAAGATAATAGTATCGATGCTAATCGAGCGGCTAAATTAATAGTTGAAAAAATAGTTGGCAAGTTGTAACTACTTCAATACTGTAACACCATCGACAAAATAAGGAGTCTCGCCCTGCCATGGTAAATTTTTCTTTTTTTCTTTATAATGAAGGCGAAGAATATGCCCTTCTTTATCTTCTAGTAACTTTCCTATAGAATCTTCTTTTACCGAAAAGCTCCAAATGTTATTTGCAATTGTATTTCCAGGCAAAGGATTTATTCCTCCAAGATTCAACTCCCCTTCATAGGTTTTAAATATATTCCCCTTCCTGGAGAACTTCATCAGCATACCTGCTCTACTCCCTTCACTATAAGTATAATTACAATAGAGGTAATATATGAAAGCAAAGAATAGAAAAAATAAAAAGAGATATAATAAAAGTCTTTTAAAAAACTTACTTGCTGGTCGTAAATTTTTATTAACGACTGTCTGATCTGTAGATGAATTATTCATATGACTAAACTTTCTACTAATTTAAGCATTATTTTAATTAGACAGTTCGATGCTATAAATATCAAAAAAAACAGAATCTTCTACCCTTAAAAGAAGACTCTAAAGCAGTATGTCAAAAACAGATACAACAACAAAGATTAAACTACTAATTATAGCTCACGCAAATCTGTTTTATAAGCAGTATCTTTGCATATAAATAAGTAACTTTAAGGATATGTTAGCGCTTAAGAGAGTTTTACTGACATTTTGTTTCTTTGTTCTTGTAACAACAAGCATGGCCACCCATAACAGGGCGGGGGAAATTACATACACGCACCTTTCCGGGTTTACCTATGAATTTACTATTACTACTTACACTAAAGTAAGTGGAGCAAGTGGCGATGCCGACAGACAGCGCCTTGGTATCTCCTGGGGAGATGGCAGCTTTGACTCTATTAACAGAGTTTCCCAAATACTATTGGACCAGGATATCAAACAGAATAAATATGTGGGTGCACATACTTACGCAGGTCCTTTTGTTTACGTTGTTAGTGTCTCCGATCCAAATCGGATAGATAACATCATAAATATCAACAACTCGGTAAATACTTTATTTTATCTCGAAGACACAGTAAAAATTTTAGATCCAACTATAATAGGATTCAATAACTCTCCTCAATTATTAAATCCTCCAATAGCATATGGGAATGTAGGTCAGCTTTTTGTTCACAATCCTAATGCATACGATCCGGATGGCGATAGCCTATCGTATTCCATTATGACTCCACTGCAAGCCAGTGGATTTCCGGTAAGCGGATATTCTTCGCCAGACCAGATTGCCCCTGGGCCTAACAATCAGATTTCTATTAATCAATTTACCGGAGAGTTTAGTTGGGATGCTCCACAGCGGGCTGGCATATATAATATTGTAATTATAATAAGAGAATATAGAGGCGGCATTCTTATTGGCACTGTAATTCGAGATCTACAGATTATAGTTGATGCAACCAATAATGAGCCACCTATTCTAGATGTGCCATTAAAGATTTGCAGAATCATTGGAGATAGCATAGCTATCAGTGCATATGCCTCAGATCCAAATCTTGGCGATAAAGTAACCATAAGTGCTAATGGTGGACCGTTTACAGTATCTCCAAATGCTGCAACTTTCACTGCCGGCATCCCAGCAAACCCAACAAGTGGTCTGTTTAGATGGAATACAACTTGTGACCATCTGCTAAAAAACGATTATCTCGTGGTCTTTAACGCTATAGATAATTTCCAATCCCCACCGCTAACTAACTCCAAAACTTTAGCTATAAAATTACTTGGTCCACCACCATCGAACTTTACCGCCACTTTAAATATTATTAATAAAACTGCAGTTTTGAAATGGGACAGTATCTATGTCTGTGCCGGAAATAGCAAATTTATCAATTTTACAGTATGGAGAAAGAAAGGATGCGACAATCCTATAGACACCTGCAATCCTGATCTTGAAGCGTTAGGATATGAAAGAATAGGCTACACATCTAATTACTCTTTTATTGATAATACCATACGATCCGGTAATCAGTATAGCTTCAGAGTGACAGCAAATTTTGGCGATAAAACTACTGCAGGAATTATTCTAAATCGTTTTGAGGGGCTCGCTTCTGCTGAAGCTTGTATCGTTATACCAGCAGATATTCCGCTTCTATATAATGTTGATGTTCGTAATACAGACAATATCAATGGGCAAATTTATATAGAATGGTCGAGACCATTCGCAGATAAACTAGATACGATTACCAATCCGGGGCCATATGTTTTTAAACTATTCCGAGGCACTGGAATAAATGGAACAGACTACGTGCTTGTGAGAACAATTACTGCAACATCCTTTTCTGAAATTACAGACACTTCTTTTTTTGACATTGGATTAAACACCGTCTCTAACTCCTACAATTACAAGGTTG
>CANHGL010000006.1 GCA_947460245.1 Sphingobacteriales bacterium | reverse complement strand
TACCGGAGAGATAGCATTGGGAATAGCATGCTTGAACAGTATCCTGAGCTTTGAATAACCCAAGGCTTCCGATGCTTCAATATATTCGAGACTTCTCACCTTTAATAACTCCGCTCTGATAAATCTAGCTATATCTGTCCAGGATGTCAACCCAATGATTACCATCACCAGCATGATTCCCGGTTTAGAAATCGCAATAACTGCAATGATTAAAAATAAACGTGGTATAGAAACTAAGATTTCAATCATACGCTGCACGATTATATCAACGGGTATAGCGATTTTCTGCTTGAAGTATGGAATAACTTTCAAAACAAATCCCAGTAAATACCCCGTCAATAACGAACCTAAAAATATTGTAATACTAATCAGTAATTGTCCTAAAAATTTTACCACTGAGATTCCTATTGCATCGCTTAGATTATAACTCCTCGTGCTGAACGCATAGAACCAACCTACCCCAAAAAAGACAATACCCATTAACATAGACGCTCTTGACATGCGTATTCTATTATCACCAAAGAATCCTGCCAAAGACCCCAATAAAATTCCTATCAACGAGGCGATAGACATGGAGACAATTCCAACCGTAAATGCTATACGAGTTCCATGTATAAGTCCTGCAAGGATATCCCTGCCTATTCCTTCTGTACCCAACCAGTGCCTCCAGCGCATGGAAGCCACACTCTGTTTAGCGAAAGGAGAAACAAATCCTGAATTAAAAAAATCCTGAGTTGTAGGGGAATAAGGAATCAACGGACGAAGCTCCATATCAAACTTAGTGTCCGTCCAGTTCATGTTTAATAATTCCTTTGGCCATCGGGCAATTCCCAAATCAACAGCATACTGTCTGAGTATCGGGAAGTAGGTAACCCCATTATACTTACACATTATGGGTTTCTCATTAGCCAGGAAGTCGGCAGAAATTGCAATCACCGCCATAAACAAAACAATATAGGCAGAAATTACAGCACGTCTGTTCTTCTTAAACTGACGCTTTACATATGACCAGTAATCTTGCTTCTGAGGTATAGACGTATTGTTCATTTTATTTTTTGTTGTAAGAGATTCTTGGATCAACGACAGCATACAATATATCAGCTACTAAATACCCTATAAGAGTTAAAATTGCGGAGAACATAACCACGGTATAGACTATCGGATAATTTCTGGCTACCAATGCTTCATAGGCAAGTTTTCCCATACCCGGAATGGAAAATATAATCTCTATAACAATAGACCCACTAATAGCCAAAGGAAATACACTCGCAAATAAAGTTATTATCGGCAATAGCGAATTCTTAAACCCATGTTTCCATAATACTTCCTTTTCTTCTAATCCTTTAGCGCGTGCGGTACGGATATAATCCTGACTCAGTGTAGTAATCATTGCTCCACGCATCTGCCTGTATAAAAAGGCAAGGCCTCCATAGGTAAAACAAATCATAGGAAGTATAAGATGATATGCTCTGGTTCCAATAACCTGAAAAAGATTCATACTACTATCCACTTCTCCAACACCATACGCAGGAAACCAACCTAAGAAATCCCCTCCACCAAAGAATAAGATTAAGAGCGTAGCTACCCAAAAGTTAGGCAAAGAATACAGCATAAAAAGAAAGGTAGAAATTGTCTGATCTCTTCGACTATCCTTATTAGCTGCGGAAAGAATCCCCAAAGGAATAGAAATAAGATAAGTTAGTATGATTGAACAGATACTCAACAATACTGTCCATCTTACAGCATCCCAAAGTACATTCTTCACTGGCCTACCATCCTGATAAGAGATACCGAAGTCGCCCACTATGAACTTTGTAATCCAATGATGGTATTGATTATTAGCTCCATACCAATGAACCGCAGGTATATATTTCTTATATATAGTTGGGTGCTGAAGAACGCCATTCATATAGGATGATCTTAACTGACTATAGGGTGTTTGTAAGACTTTTAAGGAAGGAAAAGAATTTATCCAAAACGAAATATTTTTTATGGATGCCTTTAATGTGTTGTCATCATAATTAAAATATAGCTTCTGTAAATTGTCCTTTATGCCTATCAACGCATCCCCGTTCGTGGAGTCTCTTGCAACATCCCCTACTGCAAGCTCTAGTTCTCTGATCTTTTTATAATACGTATTAATATACTCCCAGTTGCCATACATATCCACTAAGCGCTCCAAATTTTGGCGATGAAATTTTTTAGGAATCTCATACATATTATTTGGCGTTGCGCTATTGGAAATACTAAAATAGAAAACCGGCAAATCCAACCCCAGCTGTTTACGCTTATCGATGTATGCCTTCTCTGAAGCAATCGCATTAGCAGAACTTCCCATTTCACTATTGCTATTTAGCATCTGCTCAACAGGATCACCCGGCACGCTGGTACTTAGCATGAAGGTTACGAGAGAAATGACCAACAAGGTAGGTATGAAGATCAATATTCTTTTGATGATGTACTTAAACATATTGCTTCAAAAATACACTTTTAGCCTCTAAATAAATAACAAAAATCCTGCCCAAGGGCAGGATTTTTTATTACTAACAGAAAAGCTTTATTTAGCATCCTCGCTGCCTTCCAGTTTATATTCTTTCTTCACCTTAAACCCTGCAAACCATACCCCAGGATATACAGGACCCGCGCCTGTATTCTCAAATCTTTTGTGAATACAAATTCTAAAATTCTGAACATATAAGAAGATATACGGAACCTGCTCATGCTCTATTACCTGGAACTTTTTGTATAATTCATTTCTCTTCGTCTCATCCATCTCTGTCCTGATCTGTTCTATCATAGCATCTGTTTCCGCATTTCCGAAGTTCATGTAGTTGGAACCCCCATTTGCAGAAGAGGTATGGAAGATCTGTTTCTCATCATCAGGCCTTGGCTGCTTTACCCAGCCTTGGTAAAATAACTGGCACTTGTGCTTCTTCAACTCATCTAAGTATAAAGCCCAATCTAATGCTTTTACTTCCAGATTAATCCCTACTTGCTTAAAGGTGTTCTGAATCAGTAAACCAACTGTTTCCCTAAGCGTGTTGCCACTGTTGTAGGAGTATGATATTTCAAATTTTGTCTTCTGGCCATCTATTACCTTATCTAAAACACCATCTCCATCTGAATCTATCCATCCTGCTTCGGCCAATAAAGCCTTAGCTTTAGTGACATCAAAAGAATAGGGTTGAATCGCCGTATTATAGGCATCCTTTTTCATTGGCAATACCGAACCTATCGTGCGCACACCCTTACCGTACAGCACCTTTTCAATGATCTGGTCCACATTAGTAAGGTACGCTAACGCCTGTCTCACCTTAACATCGCTCAGTATTTTATCCTTAACATTAATTCCTATTGCCTGATAGGATAACATCTGTGGCTCTAACTTTACAAAGTTCTCCTTGAACTTGGCAGAATTGTCCAACTCTACGTATTCTTTTACAGGAGTCACGTAGATGTAGTCAATTTTCTCATCCACGAGGGCAGTCAATGCCGTATTGAAATCATTTATAGTTTCAAAAACTAAACGCTTTGGATATGCCGTAAAGAACTCATTTTCTTTCTCCAATTGGTCTCCCCACCAGTTCTTCTTTTTTTCAAGAATTAAACGCTGTCCGGTTTCAAAAGAAACCAACTTATAGGCTCCGGACCCTTTTACAATAGCAGTATCTCTGTTAGATTTTTCTGAATTTAAGAATTCAGCATATTCTTTAATTTGTGGGTCATCTTCCGCTTTCTTACTCCCTGTTATCAATTCAGCCAATGAATATTTACGCAATACTTTATTAGGATCGTAGATATACTCCGGTAGGATTTTTATATCATAACCCACACCATCTTCCATGCCTATATACTTGGAGCAAACTACTGTAAACTTTCTGTTGTTAGCAGGATCCACCTTAATATCCTTCACATAATCAACGCCTGGTTTAATATTATCCGTATTGGCCCTCGGGCAGAATATCGTTTTAAAAGAGAAAAGGACATCGTCTACAGTAACAGGACTTCCATTGTCCCATACAGCCTCCGGACGTAATTCAAAATTAAGATTTGCTATATTACCGTTAAATACAATCTCCGGACGTGACTTTGCCAATACTGGAACTAATTTCATAGTTGCATGGTCGTAAGACAATAAGGATTGAAAGATATTGGGTACAATATACTCCTGACCATAGGCATCTGACGTAGTATGCGGATTAAGCCCCTTAGCATCTGATAAACCATGAATGATTACCTGATCCTTATATACGCTTTTAGAGCCTTTATTACCCTTACAACCGTTTAAGGTTAAGGTGAATAGTATTACTATCCAGATAAAATTTGAACGTTTAATCATGTTACATCTATTTAGAAAACAAAAATAAGAGAATAAATGTTATTTTTCTTATATGGGAAGTGTAATCATTACAGGAGGTACAGGATTAGTGGGCAAGCGACTGTGTTCGCTTCTACAGCAGTCGGGATATGAGGTTCGTATTTTAACCAGAAACCCTAAATATGCCAATGAATACAAATGGGATATAAAGAATAAATATATTGACCCTAAGGTGCTGGTAGGTGCCGAGGCCATTATTCATCTGGCAGGTGCTTCTGTAGGGGAAAAGCGATGGACAACAGAAAGGAAAAAGGCTATTTTAGAAAGCAGAGTAGCTTCTTTAGATCTACTTTATCATTATCTAATCAATCATCATCATACTATCCAGACCTTTATATCTGCCTCTGCTGTGGGGTACTATGGTGATTGTGGGAATAAGTTGCTAACAGAAGAATCCCCTAACGGAAAAGGCTTTTTAGCTGAAGTTTGTAAGATTTGGGAAGATAAGACAGAACAAATAAGTCGCTTGGGAATTTCAGTAAGCAGCGTTAGAATTGGCGTAGTATTGAGTACTGAGGGCGGGGCCTTACCCAAGCTAAGCCTACCAGTAAAATTGGGAATAAGCTCCTATATAGGCTCCGGTGAACAATATCTATCCTGGATACACATAGACGATCTATGTAATCTCTTCTTACACCTTCTAAAAACAAAACTTTCCGGAGTATTTAACGCTTGTGCTCCCAATCCGGAAACCAATAAAAATACAACTGCAACAATTGCAAAGGTATTAAAACGACCATTCATCCCAGTGCCTGTTCCTGCAATGTTATTAAAGTTAAGCATGGGCGAGATGTCAGCTATCGTTTTAGATAGCCAACGCTGCGACAGCACTAAAATAATGGAAAGTGGATTCACCTTTCAATATGCTGACTTAGAAACTGCGATGCATAATCTATTTAAATAATAGCATAATACTCCTAGTCTGCTTATATATTCCTACGCTAATTATTTATTATATTCACTATAAAATTTCATACATGTATAAGTCTATTCTATTTGGCTGTCTAATATTGACATTATTCTCAGGATGCAAACAAAATAATTCATCCGGCAGTACTGAGGGCTTTGATGCATCAGAGGAATTTCAAAAGAAACTACAGGAAAAACTTATTCTTGTAGAAGATGGAGGAACAATAGAAATTCCTGAAGGAAAATACCTGCTAAAAAAATCATTATCTCTGGAAGGAAAAAATAATATTACCCTAAAAGGCGCCGGTGTAAATAAAACTATACTTTCATTCCTAGGGCAAACAGACGGAGCAGAAGGCATATTGGTTACCAATTGTAACAACGTCATCATTGAACAATTCAGCATACAAGATGCCAAAGGTGATAATTTAAAACTCAAGCATTGCGATGGTGTAACTATTAGGCATATGAACTCTACCTGGACAACGGGTGCCGATACCTCTAATGGAAATTATGGATATTATCCCGTAGAGTGCAAGAATGTATTGATGGAAAATTGCGAAGTATCTTATTGTGCAGATGCAGGCATCTATATCGGACAATCTACTCATGTAACTGTTAGGCACTGCTATGCACATCACAATGTTGCGGGCATAGAAATTGAGAATTGTATCCAGTCAGATATTTATAAAAACATCTCTAAAAACAATACTGGCGGTATTCTTATCTTCGATTTACCCAAGCTATTTCAATCCAACGGACGAAATGCCAAGGTATGGGACAACGACTGCATAGAAAATAATTTCCAGAATTTTGGAAAACCAGGAAGCATCGTAGCTTCTATCCCTCCAGGTAGTGGAATGATAATTATGGCCACAGATAGTGTAGACATATTCAATAACAGAATCACCAATAATAAGACAGTTGGTATCGCCACGGTTAGCTATCATATGACAGGTAAGAAACTGAATGATACCACATACGGTCCATATTGCACCAGTATCAACATCCATGATAATATCTTCCATCGGAAGTTCTCCATACCTGACTTATCTACTGATTTAGGTAAATTATTAACTGCAACCTTCAAAGGACCTTTAGACATTTTTGTAGATGGCTCTGCAGATCCTAAACTAAGAGACAAGAACGGCATGATGCCGGAAGGAAAAAAAATCTGCATACGTAATAATGGAGATATTCAATTTGGAAATCTAAATGCATGGAAGTCGCATGGTCGCGAAGACATTATGAACTATAAGGATAATGATATTAAAAAGTTTGACTGCTCTTATGTTGGTATTGATGGTAATGGATTAAATCCTACCGCTGCAAAATAAAATTATGAAGAAGCTATCTATTTTTCTGATACTCCTACTTTCAGCCAGCTTGATCTTATTCAACCAGTGCAAAACTGCAAATAGGTCTGTAGCAGTAGATATAGATATTCCTCCTTTTGAACAGTTATCAGATTATCATTTTTTTAAAGGCCTCCTGAAAGAGTTGATTCCCAACGAAGGTGTTCTACCATATAGTTTAATCACCCCCTTATTTAGTGACTACGCAAAAAAAGCGCGCTTCGTATGGATGCCTAAAGGAAAGGCAGCTATCTATCAGGAAAGAGAGGTTTTAGATTTCCCGATTGGTACTGTACTTATTAAAAATTTCTATTACGATAATAACTTTAAGGACCTTAGTAAAGGTCGACGCATCTTAGAAACTCGACTACTCGTAAGGCGAGAAGAAAAATGGGATGCCTTAGATTATGTATGGAATGATGAACAAACAGAAGCCTTCCTGAATATTGTTGGAGACGAGAAACAAGTTGATTGGATAAATGATAACGGTGCACAGATGCATACAAATTATGTTATTCCTAACAAGAATCAATGTAAAGGCTGCCACAGCTTAAATGCCAACCTGATGCCTATCGGACCAAAAATTAGAAATCTCAACACTAGTATTAAATATCCTGAAGGAGAAAAAAACCAATTAGAAAAGTGGTCAGAAGTGGGTTATTTGAAAGGATATATACGAGAAGATAATATCCATAATAAACTTGCAAAATGGGATGATGCAAAGAGCGGATCTTTAGAAGAGCGTGCAAAAGCATATCTGGAAATGAATTGCGGACACTGTCATCGTCGCGAAGGGCCTGCCAATACTTCAGGATTATTTCTTATGACCTATGAAAAAGATCCAGAAAGTTGGGGAATTCTAAAAAGCCCTGTAGCTGCAGGCAGAGCGAGTGGCAATAACCTATATGATATAGTTCCTGGAAAGCCAGATGAATCTATCCTGCCTTACCGAATGAACAGCACAGACCCGGAAATCATGATGCCGGAACTTGGAAGAAGATTGATACACAAAGAAGCTGTGTCTGTAATAAAACAATGGATAGCAGAAATGTAGCCCTACGGTGTGGCTGCTCGATTAGGAACAGCAACCTCTGTAAATTCAATATCTGAAGGTAAGTCAAATGCAGAAGAGGCGATATCAATGTTCTCCTGTAGGTTTTTGAAATTAGTAGTGATAATCTTTCCATTCACATTTACTTCCGATTTCAAAGGCACTCCCTTCCAAAGGCATACTTTACCTTTCATCTTATCTAATCCAAAGCTATATACCTGAGCAGATTTACCCGCTACAGTTTCCTTAGCTTCATCTTTAAAGTGATATCTGGACTTCATACCCTCAGTAATATTCGTAAAATCAAGCCCTTGTCCTGCTTCAACTGCAGAGGGATTTAACTTCATTTTGTTTCCTTTCTTAGTCATATTCATCCAGGAATACATATAACCATCTTTTATCAGCAGTGTGGTTTTAGTATTCATAGGGCTACCCGCCATCGTCATAGAAGTAGTCATCTCTGTCAATTTTCTTGCTCCATGATGATCAAAAGTTATTTTCATATCTGTCTTACCTATACCATCCGGTAATATTGTCTCAGTTTCCAGTATCCCCGATTCCAACTCCATACTCCCAGACAAAGAAGCATCATTAGTATTGTTACATGCACTTACCAATAAAAAGGCAAACACTGGAAAAAATATTCTTTTCATATCCTTTAATTTAATAGCCAAAGTAACTAAAATAATCAGTACAATAAAAAATAGAATTGCCTTTTCTTGCTTCGCTAATCTTAATACAATTATTTAACTTCGTTTGCCTTATGGAATGGAAAGCACTTTCACCAGAAATTAAACACATCATAGATGCGCTTCAGCTCTACCAGCTGAAAAGCGTAATTATTGATAGCAGAATTATTTGTGTCACACGACTTGAAGATGGCATCTTTGGCATACAGAATAGTTGTCCTCATGCAGGAGCGCAGCTACACCATGGACAGTGTAACCGCCGAGGAATTGTTGGATGCCCCCTACATGGATATAAGTTTGATATGAAAACAGGCAAGAGTGCAGATGGAAATAATTATAAGATTAAACACTATCCTTTCAAATTGGAAGATGATATCCTCTTTATCAAGCTCTGATTAAATACACAATTTTCATTCTATATAACCTCCTAATACCTATATTTACACCCCTATATGCATTACGCTATCTCTGAGGTAAAGATGATTCTGAATGGCCAATTCCAACTGGAATGGAAGGAGCATATTATCTCAGCCGTTGCCATAGATAGCAGACAAATTAATCATGGATCAGCTGTATTATTTTTTGCTCTGATAGGAAGAAATGATGGACACCATTACATTAAGAATGCCTATCTGAAAGGGGTGCGCAATTTTATTATCTCTCGTGGAAACGCTTTGGAAACATATCCTGATGCTAATTTTATTTTAGTAGAAGATACAACTTTAGCGCTTCAGCAACTTGCAGCTTACCATCGTAAGCAATTCGATATAGATGTCATTGGGATAACAGGCAGCAACGGAAAAACTATTGTAAAGGAGTGGCTCTACCAACTGCTGCATCACGATAAAAATATAGTAAAGAGTCCGAAGAGTTATAATTCACAGATTGGAGTGCCGCTCTCCGTGTTAAACATGGAAGCAAAAAATGAGTTGGCAATTTTTGAAGCAGGCATTTCAACTATTAAGGAGATGCAGGCGCTTACAGAAATTATCCAACCCACTATAGGCATCTTTACTAATATTGGAAGTGCGCATGATGCAGGATTTAAAAACGAAGCAGAGAAAATTGCTGAAAAAATAAAACTTTTTAAAGAAGCAGAAGTAGTCATCTATTGTAGTGACTACTCTTCCATACAAGAAGCAATTTCAAAATCTGATCTTGGTACTCAATTTATAGATTTTGGTAGAAACCCTAAAGCAAAGGTTCAGCTGGAGCAACAGGAGATTCAATATAAAACTACCCTATTCCGAATTAACGCTACACTGTTTAATATCTCAGACTATATTCTCCATATACCATTTACCGACAAGGCATCTGTTGAAAACTGCTTACACTGTGTTGTGCTGATGTTACAGTTAGGATATGACATTTCTGCTATTCAGGAAAAGATAAAAGCACTCAGAAATCTCCCCATGCGCTTAGAGTTAAAATATGGCATCAATAATTGCACCATTATTGATGACTCATACAGTGCTGATTTCTACTCTCTACAAATAGCGTTCGATTTTTTAAAACAGCAGGAAACACATAAAAAAAAGACACTCATTATTTCGGAATTTGAAGAATCTGGACTCCTTGAGAAAGAATACATCTCCAAGTTGAAATCAGCATTGCAACAATCTTCTTTTGATAAAATTATTGGTGTAGGGAAAACATTTATTCATGCAATAGAAGCGCTTTCTGGGACTGTAAAAGAGTGGTATGTTTTTGAGAGTACCGAACAACTATTACAGCAATTTCATGTATTAAAATTTGAAGACGAGATAATACTGTTAAAAGGAGCCCGAAAATTCACTTTTGAAAAGATTACAGCCCGGTTAATTGGACAGACCCATGCAACGGCACTAGAAATTAATCTAAATGCTCTTATTCATAACTTGAATGTATATAAAAGTCATTTGAATAAAGACTGTGGCATTGTTGCTATGGTGAAGGCATTCTCCTATGGCAGCGGCAGTTCAGAGATAGCTCGTTTACTGGAGAAACAAAAGGTAGATTATCTAGCTGTAGCATACACAGATGAAGGTGTTGTTTTGCGTAAAGATGGTATCCAAACACCTATGATGGTAATGAATCCAGATGCTGTAGACTTTGACAGAATGATAGAAAATAGGCTTGAGCCTGAAATGTATTCTCTGCATATTCTTGAACAATTAGTGGCAAAGGTCGATGGGAAGCCGATGAACATTCATCTAAAGTTAGAGACAGGTATGAACCGACTTGGTTTCACAAAGCAGGATGAAGAAGCTTTGATAAGCTGTCTAAAAAAATATCCGAATATTAAAGTAAAGACTATTTTCTCTCATCTTGCAGGAAGTGAAGATCCTTCGTTAGATAGTTTCACGGAACAGCAGATTCATCTTTTTCAAACTTACTCCAGTGATTTAATCACTCAATTAGGTTATCCTATAAAAAGACATCTACTAAACTCTGCCGGAGTGCTACGTTTCCCTCAGGCGTATTTCGATTATATCCGTCTTGGGATAGGGTTATATGGTGTAGACACAAGCACTACTATCCAGCATCAGTTGCAGCCAATTGGCAAATTAAAAACAAGAATCTCTCAGATTAAGCAAGTAGCTGCAGGCGAAACTATAGGGTATTCCAGAAAAGGAATCGCAGAGGAAGATCTAAAGGTTGGAGTATTGGCCATTGGGTATGCTGACGGATATGACAGGAGGTTTGGTAACGGCATAGGAGAAGTTTTCATAGCTGGGCAGAAAGCTAAGATTATTGGCAATATATGTATGGACATGTGTATGGTAGACATCACCCACATCGAAGATGTAAATGAAGGCGATGAAGCAGAAATATATGGAAATGAAATTTCTATTATTGAGGCAGCCAGAAAGATAGGCACTATCGCTTACGAATTGCTTACCCGTATCTCTTCCAGAGTAAAGCGGTTGTATTATCTTGATTAATTACCAGGCTGCCCGCTATCAGACAGCGGCAGCTCGTTACGATTATTTTTTTTCTTTGGAGTGCTTTGTGTCATCAGACATATCTCTTTTTAGTTGTTCAATAGTTTGGCGAACACCCAATTCCTTCTCCTCCTTCTCTTTAATACGATCTATAATATGACTGAAGCTTGCCCTTATTGCATCTGCTGTAAGTTTGCCTTTGGTATAGTGTTGCATTTTCTCTACCTGCATATTCAGATTTTCATTATCTCTCGCAATGGAATCCTTTAATCCATCCGCTATCTTAAGCAATTGAGATAATCTCCCCTTTATTTTGGAAACGAGTTCTCTGGATTTGTATTTACGAAGATCCTCAAAAACACGATTTGCTTCTTCAAAGAGGATACGTTTTTTATTCCATCGGAATGGAGCAGCCTTTATTCCCGCCTGTATTTTCTTTAACTCTTCAAAGTTAGATTTCCATTGATCTATATAGGTCAATTTGGATTGTAGATCTTCCAGACGTTTATGAAACTCGACCACGAGCACTTCATGATTGGCATCCTCTTTTTTGTTATTGGTCTTCTTGAGCACCTTAAGTATATCAAACAGTGCATCTATTTTTTCTTTCAACAAGAAGGTTTGTTCAGGCGTGATTTCATTTTTTTTCTGGTAAGAAGCTATCTTATCCCATTGTGCTTTTGTTTTATCCCAAAGCAGCTGATCATATTCAGGAGCAGCTGCTACCTTTTCCTGTAACCATTTTATTTCATCTTCCAAAAGTTGGTGAATACGCGATGCCATCAGTTTTTTACTCCAGATATGCTGTGACTGAAGTATAATTTCGGGACGATCTACTCTCACCTCTTCCGGCAAGATAGAATCACTGTTGGCATCTACTGCCCAATAAATTGTTTCTTTTGGAAATGTATAGTCTACTCCATTCCTCCATTCTGTAAATAAAGTATCCTGTATTTCTTTTGTAACAAACTCCTTCGGAATCGCATAAATATGAATCTTTGCGACTGCCTCCTCAAGATAAATAGCCAACAGAACCTTATTTTCGGCACCTAACTCCCCCCATAAAACTAATCGTGTATTCATCTCTGCACGTTGTTGTATTCTTTGAAAAAAAAACAGCTTGCGATGGCAAACTGTAGATGTAAAATTATAAAAATTGTTGAATAATTCAATCGATTAATGTGCCTCTAGCCAGTTTGCACCAAAGCCAGTAGAAACCTCTACCGGCACCCTAAGGGGTAGCGCATTTTTCATTTCATGAGATACTATCTCCTGCAATATTTCCTGCTCTGGAAGATAGGCATCAAATAATAACTCATCATGCACTTGTAATAACATTTTAGAACGAAGTCCGCGTTGCTGTAACTGATGTTGTATTCTAATCATTGCCACCTTAATCATATCTGCAGCACTACCCTGAATGGGTGCATTAATAGCATTTCTTTCGGCAAAACCTCTTATCGTCCAGTTGCCCGCATTAATATCTCTGAGGTATCTTCTTCTATTTAGTAGTGTCTCCACATATCCATTGGCACGCGCAAACTTTATGGTATCCTCCATGTATTGCTTGATACCACTATATTTTTCAAAATACTGCTCAATTAATTTTCCAGCATCTGATCTTGGTATACCCAGGCGTTGTGCAAGACCGAATGCAGATATACCATAAATAATTCCGAAGTTGACCATCTTAGCCTGTCTGCGCATCTCTTGTGTTACGGCATCCAATGAAACCTCAAATACATTAGCTGCTGTAGCCGCGTGAATATCAAGATTCTTCTCAAAAGCATCTATCATATTTACATCTCCACTTATGGAAGCTACTATGCGTAATTCTATTTGCGAATAATCTGCGGAGAAGATTCGATGCTCCGCGTCTCTTGGAATAAAGGCCCTTCTGATTCTCTTGCCTCGCTCTGTTCGAATAGGAATATTTTGTAGATTGGGATTTGTAGAACTTAATCTCCCCGTTGCAGCTATAGCCTGGTTAAAGGTAGTATGCAGTCTATTTGTCTTTGGATTAATCAGATTCGGCAAGGCGTCTACATAGGTACTCTTCAACTTAGTAAATTCCCGATAATCGAGTAACTTCTCTGCAATAGGATGTTCATGAACCAGTTTCTGCAAGGTATCCTCATCGGTAGAGTATTGTCCTGTTTTAGTGCGCTTACCTGGATAATCAATTCCCATTTTATCAAATAATATCTCGCCAAGTTGTTTTGGGGAATCTATGTTAAACGTTGATTCGCTCATTGTAAAGATTTCTTTCTGTAGAGCAATAATATCTCTACCAATCTCTTCAGAATATTGCTTAAGGAAATGTGTGTCAATACTTACCCCTTCATACTCCATATCTGTCAACACTGACACCAGCGGAGTTTCCACATCGTAAAAAAGATGATGAAGATGCGTATGATCAATCTCCTTTCTGAATACATCGTGCAACTGCAAGGTTACATCTGCATCTTCTGCTGCGTAATCTTTTGCAATTTGTACAGGCACATCCCTCATGGTAATCTGTCCTGCTCCTTTTTTCCCTATCAGCTCTGTAATGGAGATGGGAGCATATCCGAGATAGTTCTCAGACAAAACATTCATATTGTGTTTAGTATCGGCATCTATAAGATAATGTGCCAGCATAGTATCAAATAATACGCCCTTCACCTCCACACCATTCCATTTCAAAACAAGTTGATCAAACTTTATATTTTGTCCAATCTTTATAATGCCTTCATTCTCTAATATAGGTTTGAATTTAGCAACAATACGATTTGCGGAATTTGCCTCTGAAGGTATCGGCACATAATAGGCCTCAAATGCTTTCATACTAAAAGATAATCCAACCAACTCACAATTATTGGCATCCAGTGAGGTTGTTTCCGTATCGAAGCAGAATCTATCTACTGCATTTAATTGGGCCAGAAGCTCCTCCATCAACTCGTCTGTATCTGCCAGGATATAATGATGAGGAGTATTAGAAATATTCTTATCAAATGACTGCTTTTCCTCTACTACCTCCTGCTCGACAGTATTAGCAGTAGTACCGAAGAGTGAAATCTGTGCCGTATCTTTTGGTAAAATCTGTTTCTTAGCAGGCGCCTCCTTCATCGAGTAGTCTTCGCCTATAATTCTTTTACCTAAGGTTCTAAATTCTAACTCCGCAAAGATTGCTGATAGCTTTTCTTTGTTAAACTCTTTTATTTTAAAAGCATCTTCATCCCAGTCGATAGGCGCATCCACAACAACCGTTGCCAGTTGTTTAGAGATAAATGCCATCTCCTTATGTTCGATCAGCTTATCCTTTAACTTACCTCTCACATCCTCTATATTCTCATAGATACCCTCTAAAGAACCGAACTGTTTTATCAACTCTTTAGCACCCTTTTCACCAATACC
Organism: Sphingobacteriales bacterium; assembly: GCA_947460245.1. GTDB lineage: Bacteria > Bacteroidota > Bacteroidia > Chitinophagales > JADIYW01 > JADJSS01. Next base: position 61,565 of record CANHGL010000006.1, on the reverse strand, counting down.
CTTAACTCCGGGTATATTATCTACTGCATCCCCCCAAAGTGCCAGAATATCTATAATTTGTTTTGGATGTTCTATCTCCCAACGCTCCTGCATTTCTTTTATACCTAATACTTCTGCGGGATTTTTCATAAATGGAGGCTTATGAATAAAAATATTTTCTGACACTACTTGACCCAAATCCTTATCAGGAGAAACGATGTAACAAGTAACCCCCTCTGCTGCTGCTTTCTCTGCAAGCGTTCCGATAAGATCATCCGCCTCATATCCATTTATTTCAACCACGGGCATATTCATTGCCCGAACAATATCCTTAATGTATGGTATAGAAGCTACAATATCATCCGGAGTCTCTTGACGGTTTGCCTTATAAAATTCATGTGCTGCCTGTCTGTCTGTTTGTGCTGCAGCATCAAATACTACCGCGAAGTGCGTAGGATCATATTTTGTTCGTATTTCCCAAAGCGTATTTATAAATCCGTTTATAGCAGATACATTAAAACCCTTTGAATTAATCAATGGATTTTTTTGCATAGCAAAGTATGCACGAAAGATAAGCGCAAAGGAATCGAAGAGGTATAGTTTTTTCATAGACAGAGAGCCGTACAATGATCGGTTATTATATATTTTGGAGCGCTTCCCAGTATTCGGCTGCTCTGCGAGTATGAGGGATACAGATACTGCCACCAACAAGATTAGCAATAGCGAATACTTCATATACCTGCTCGGTGCTTACTTGCTGCTCCTTACACTTGCCAAGGTGATACTTTATACAATCATCACACCTTAAAACCATGGAGGCTACTAAGCCCAACATCTCTTTAGTGCGAACATCTAATGCACCATCCGCATAGGCATGCATATCAAGATTGAAAAAGCGATTAAGTGTAAGATTTTTTTGTGCAAGAATGACCTCATTCATCTTAGAACGATAGTCATTAAACTCTTGAATTACATCTGACATAAAAGTATTATTTATCGTACCAAAATACGACAAATAATACTTTTAAGATTTGATTTAAAGAAGTAAGTATGTTATTTTTTCTTCTTAACGACCTTGCGCGCCTGTGTCCATTCTTCGAAAAGGTCAATGCCCTTATGCATAGCATCCAACCTTTCGTAGTTTAATGAATAGAAAATTTTCTTCCCGTCTCTTCGGGTGCGGACAACATCTACTGCTCTGAGAATTTTAAGGTGCTGCGAGGTAATAGACTGCTCTATTTTAAGGGTATTGTAAATGACGTTTACATTTACCTCTTTTTGCTCGTGAATCAGCTTTATAATTTTTAAACGAAGATGATGTGCGACTGCTCTTAAAAGCTCTGCTGCTTTCTCGAGTTTATCATTATTAAACTCAAAACTTTCCATGAAGATTTTTTACAATTTAGTTCAGTATAAAAATATATAAATAAATACGTATTTTCTACTGGTACAAATTGCTTTAAATCAAAAAACTAATGAATTAATCTAAGAAAAGGATTAAATCCAAAGATTACTTTACTAACTCTTGCAAAAGTTTAGAAATCTCCTCTAATCTATCATGATCTACCGAATAATAGATAAACTTGCCAACTCTAGACGTTTGCACCACACCTGCACGACGCAATAAGGCAAGATGTTGCGACGCTACAGATTGCTCTAAACGCAACTTGACATATAACTCGGTTACCGTCATTTTGCCCTCCTGATCCAATAAACGTATGATTTCCTGACGCAACTTATGATTAATAGCACGTAACACCAACACAGACTTGCGCAATGCCTGAAAGTCTATCTTCAACTCCGGCTTCATAATACTTTTACTATTGACTGACATACGCTTCTAATTTAAGTAGTTAAAAAAATAGGATTTCTCCTATACTATTAAAGTATAATGTAAATGCTTTAATCCTGAAAAAGTTGTGAAAAACAACAAAAATATTTCAAAATATCTATAATTCTGCTTTGGGGCTGGTAGTATAGTAAGGTTTAGCATAATCTGGTTCAAAGTAGGCGATATCCTTAAAATCCTTTCTTTGTAAACACTCATAAGCCAATAAGCACATATCCTCAGCAGATGGAACAAAATTGTCAAAAATAGTTACTCGATTATTTTCTATATACTTTCTGGATTTATCTGCACCATTACCAAATAATATATACCTATCCCTCGAATTGAACAACAGGTTAAAGTTTTCATCTATAATATAGCTATTATACTGCCTGCTTAGCTCCAATTTATCATTATAGAACGAAAGGTATACCTCCATCCTGCGTGCATCTATCATAGGAACATAGGTGTCTATGTCTCCCATGTTGTATCGTTTTTTTAATCCAAAGGCCATGGCTTGTAAGGTGGGAACAGCAATCAAAGGAATATCCAAAGCAAAGCAGTAGCCCTTTGCTGCAGCAACTGCAATACGAAGTCCGGTATAAGACCCTGGGCCGGAGCTGATGGCTATAGCCGCTATATCTGAAAATTCTAACTTAGTTTCCTCTAAAAGCGATTGAACAAGCAGATGAAAACTATCTGCTGTCTTATTTTGCTGCTGAATCTCTTGCTTTGCGAGATAAGTACCCTCTTTAGAAATAGCAACAGAAGTTACTCCATTAGCTGTTTCGATACAAAGGATATACGCCAAAGTACTCACAATTATTTTTTTGAAGTAAGCATTGATTTGTATAAGGCATCATCACTGAGTATCTGAATAGCCTTTAGGATATCAGTATCATCTTTCAGCCCATTGGCAATTCTCCCCTTTTCATAAGTGTACCTACTTGTAATTTCCTGTTCTAGCAATCTCTTAATCTCTGGCTTGAACTTAATTAAATCCTTGGATTTATCATGTTTAATCTGGAAATCGAGATCTGCAATTACCTTCTGGACTTCTTGTGAGAAATTATCTTCTTTAATTGACTTCTTCAGCTCATTTAATTTTAATTCCGTAGGGGTTGTATAGTCGTACTCTTTGCCTTTAAGAAAATCTATAAACTGACCATATTCATCATCAGAGAGAGAGAAGAGGTTACCATCGCGAAGCTCAGAATGCTCATTTCTATATTGGTTGGAAAAATAAAAAATATGATTATTGGTATATAACGATACAGCTATGGGGGAGATGCGCTGTTCTTCTGTTTTAACATCAGGCTCAATACCTGCTCCATCTTTTACTATTCGCCCTGAACGTGTTTTAAATTCTTTACGCAAAGAATCCGGTAATGCACTGGCAACTCCGTCAGTACTCCTGTGCGAATAATCAATTCGCTGAATACATCTTCCACTGGGAATATAATATTTAGAGATAGTAACCTTTAGTTTGGATTTGTAGGCTACAGGTCGGGTTATTTGCACCAACCCTTTTCCGTAAGTATTCTGACCAATTACAATCCCTCTATCTAAGTCTTGTATAGAACCGGATACAATTTCAGAAGCAGAGGCAGATCCTCCATCTGTAAGAATTGCTAAGGGTATATCTGTATCTAAGGGTTTCTCTGTAGTAGAATACTGCATATTAGATTCCGCAATTTTCCCTTTAGTGCTAACAATCGTTGTACCTTTATCAATAAAGGTGTTACAAATACTTACAGCCTCGTTTAATAATCCACCACCATTTCCCCTTAAATCTAAGATTACTCCTTTAAGGCTTGGATTCTTTTTTAAGGTCTTCAATGCCGATTGTACTTCCTGAGCAGCATTATCAGTAAACATGGTAAGTTTGATATAACCAATCTTATCATTTACCATTCCGGAATAAGGAACATTATCTATTTTTATTTCCTCTCTGTTAAAAGTTATTACCCTTTCTTCATTGGTTACTGCCTTGCGCACTTTAACTGTAATCTTAGTTCCGGGTTCTCCTTTCAACAATTGGCTAACTTCATCTGAATTATATTTCGTTGCCACCTTGCCATCGATTTCCAAAATAGCATCTCCCGCCTGTAATCCTGCTTTTTGTGCTGGATAGCCTTCATAAGGGTCTGTAATTACAACGCCCTCTCCCAGCTTGCCTATCCTCGCTCCTATGCCTCCATACTTACCTGTGGTTTGCAGTTGATACTCATCCAAATCAGCACCTGTTATATAATTCGTAAATGGATCTAAGCCATCGAGCATTTTTGTGATTCCATCTGTCATTAATTTATTGGGATCGATGTCATCTACATAATACGTATTAAGCTCCTTGTATAGTTGAGTGAATAGCTCCATATTCTTCGCTATCTCAAAGTAACGATCAGGCCCTGCAGCACTTACATTCAACAGCAAGCATAAACAGAGGATGGTGAAGAATCTTTTCATTTTTTATTATTTATTTATCTACAGATTGAATTACAAAACAACCCTTTCTAAAAATAACAGATTGAACCTAAATCTACTAAAAATAGAAACTACCAATGGTTAAAAAATATAAATATTACGGAACAGGATCATAGCCACTCCCACCCCAAGGATGGCAAGACAGAATGCGACGCAAAGCAAGATATCCTCCTTTAAATAGTCCATACTTCTGCAGACATTCGATGGCATAAGTAGAACAAGAAGGCTGATACCTGCACTTGTTGGCACCCAACATTGGAGACAGGGTGTACTTGTACGCTTTTATAAACAGTATAAAGGGCAGAATCAATAATTTTTTCAGTAACTCCATTTACTCTTTAATTGTATAGCTAGTGTTTCTAAATCTTCCATTCTGAATTCATAATAATTCTGACAGCCTATGTAATAATGTTTTTACAATACTATCCACGTCTTTGAATGATTCCGGAAGCTTACCCTGATAACTCAGCATTATACTCAATTGTTTTCCCTTCTGTTGCAGATTATCATAAAAAACAGGCTTGTACAGACGCACACTCTCCCGCATCAAACGTTTAATACGATTACGATCTTTTGCGAACGGGAAATGTTTTTTAGTCACTACAAATGCGAACCTGGCTGGGAAGCCGGTATCCATTTCAGTAGGAGCATAATAAATTCTTAAGGAAGGATGTTGTATAAATAACTTTAATCTGAAAAGTTCGTCGATACTCTTCTTACTTTTCAGTCGTTCATCTTTGGTGAAGGTAAACCCAGTCTGCTTATCTGATTCAGCTATTATTTGCCTTTGATTTCGTCCGAAATAGATAATTTCTTTCTACCCTTAGCTCTTCTGGCGTTCAAAACCGCTCTACCGCCCTTGGTTTTCATACGTTCACGAAAGCCATGCTTGTTCTTTCTTTTTCTTACCGATGGTTGAAACGTTCTTTTCATTTGACTCTATTTGAAAATTTGAAAATCTGAAAATTTAAGGCCATTTCCCAAATTTTCGGATTGCGAAGATAGTGATTTACTTTAAAATTTAACGCTTTTAGACTCAATTAACATTAAAAAAACCTTTTCAACTGCTTAAGTTTCAGTTTACAGACTGATTTTAACGGTTCATTGTCAATAAAAACTCCTCATTACTGCGTGTTCCCTTCATTTGTTGGAGCAAGAATTTCATAGATTCCTCTGAATTCATATCCGCTAAATGGTTACGCAACACCCACATTTTCTGTAAAGCCTCCTTATCTAATAATAGGTCATCCCTACGAGTAGAAGAGGAAATTACGTCAATAGCAGGGAAGATACGCTTGTTAGACAGTTTACGCTCCAACTGTAACTCCATGTTACCGGTACCCTTAAACTCTTCAAAGATAACCTCATCCATCTTTGAGCCTGTATCCGTTAACGCCGTAGCAATTATGGTTAGGGATCCTCCATTTTCTATATTTCTTGCTGCTCCAAAGAACTGCTTAGGTTTATGCAGGGCATTTGCCTCCACACCACCTGACAATACCTTACCGGAAGAAGGCGCTACCGTGTTATGTGCTCTGGCCAAACGGGTAATAGAGTCCAAAAGGATAACTACATCATGGCCGCATTCCACTAAGCGTTTAGCTTTCTGTAATACAATGTTAGACACCTTCACATGTCGGTCTGCAGGCTCATCAAAGGTAGATGCAACTACCTCTGCATTTACACTGCGTTGCATATCGGTTACCTCCTCAGGACGCTCATCAATCAATAAGATGATGAGGTAAACTTCAGGATGGTTTTTAGCAATAGAGTTGGCAATGTCTTTCAACAACATTGTTTTACCTGTCTTTGGTTGTGCCACAATCATACCACGCTGACCTTTACCAATTGGCGTAAAGAGATCTACAATACGGGTAGAATAATTGGTTGCATCCTGAAAAAGATCTAATTTCTCTTCAGGGAATAACGGTGTAAGGTAATCAAACGGTACCCTATCACGAATTTCCTGTGGCGACTTCCCGTTGATGCTTTCTACGCGCAATAAAGCAAAATATTTTTCTCCTTCTTTTGGTGGACGCATTGCACCCACTATGGTATCCCCTGTTTTTAATCCTATTAATTTAATCTGTGATGGAGATACATAAACATCATCTGGAGAGGAGAGATAATTATAATCTGATGAGCGCAGGAAGCCATATCCTTCCGGGATGATTTCCAATACCCCTTCTCCCAATATAACTCCATCTAAATCGATATTGAAATCTACCTTCTTCTCTTCAGGACCGGATTCTGTGACTACATCATCCGATTGTGACATGGAAACTGATGCTGAAGGCGCTGGTACTTCATGAGTATCTTCTACCACCTTCTTCTCTGGCGCCTTCTCTTTCTTAGGCTGATAAACGGGAGGTTCAATGTTGGAAACCATCTCTTCACGCTCGAACTCAGCGTTCATAGCATTTCTATCGGAAAATGGATTTTCTTTCGCTTTTTTTGGTGCACTCGACTTTTCAGCTGCCTTACGAGGTATTCGGGCGCGCTCCCTCTTAGCTTTCTTGCCATCATCATCATTGGACTCGCCATTAATTATTTCTTCTTCGTTGCTGTCTAACATATCTTGTTTTTTGAGAATAAATTATAGTTGAAATGATTGAAATATGGGTATGTGGGAAATAATCTTTTGGGTAAAGCTATTAGTTAGGGCTAACACTACTTAAAGCTTTGAAATATCATACACACGTCTAACTGGTTAAGTTTGAGAAGTTGAAAACATTAAACTTTTGGATTCTGAACTTGCCGATTGATAATTCAATAAACCGTGCGGAAATATTTTTATTGATGGCACAAAGTAAAAGGTTTTTTATGAAAAATGCTCGTTTTATGTTACTTTTTTTTTAAAACCGTGATTTATAAGGCCTAATCTCCATTCCTTATTTGTTAAAACTTATCTTTACCAAACAAATCAACATCATGCTTACCCTAGACCAATTACGAAAAGATACCCTATTTGTAAAGGAACGCCTGGCACACAAAGGCTTTTCCGAAACCCATCTGGTAGATGAGATTATAACATTAGATGACAGCAGAAAGGCTATTAAGACAGATTTAGATATCCTGCTAGCACAGAGAAACTCTATATCAAAAGAAATTGGTGCTTTAATGAAGGAGGGCAAGAAAACAGAGTCTGAACAATTAAAGGATACCATCACCGGAATTAAAGAAAATGCAGATAAATTAGAACAAGAATATCTAACACTTGAAGAAAAGATATTCAATCAACTTGTTAAGTTACCCAACCTACCAGATCAACTCGTTCCGAAAGGAAGAACCCCTGAAGAAAATGAGATTATATTTTCTGTTACGGCGCTACCCCAGCTACCAGTTGGAGCATTACCGCATTGGGAACTTGCTAAGAAATATGATATCATAGATTTTGAGCTGGGTAACAAGTTAACGGGGGCAGGATTTCCAGTCTACAAAGGAAAGGGAGCCGCCCTACAACGAGCACTTATTGCTTTCTTTTTAGATAGAGCAACTGACGCCGGTTATAATGAAGTACAGGTGCCTCATATGGTCAATAAGGAATCCGCATTTGCAACCGGGCAGTTACCAGACAAGGAAGGGCAAATGTATTATGTTAATGCCGATGATTTCTATCTAATCCCTACTGCTGAGGTTCCAATCACCAATATGTACAGGGAAGAAATCATAGACGAAAGGACTTTGCCTATAAAAAATGTTGGTTATACGCCGTGCTTTAGAAGGGAGGCAGGAAGTTATGGAAAGGATGTGCGTGGACTAAACAGATTACATCAGTTTGACAAGGTTGAAATTGTAAGAATAGAAAAGCCAGAAAATTCTTACGCTGCACTGGAGGAGATGCTGAAACATGTAGAAAGCTTATTACAGGCCCTCGAATTACCTTACAGAATATTGCGATTATGTGGAGGAGATATGACATTTGCTTCTTCTCTAACCTACGATTTTGAAGTCTATTCTGCTGCGCAACAAAGATGGCTGGAAGTTAGTTCTGTATCTAATTTTGAAACTTTCCAGGCTAATCGTTTAAAGCTTCGTATTAAAGATGCTGAGCATAAGAAAGTATTGGCGCATACCTTAAATGGCAGCGCACTCGCCCTGGCACGCATAGTGGCTTCTTTATTAGAGAATCATCAGACTTCAGAAGGTATAAAGATTCCAAAAGCATTAGTGCCTTATACCCGGTTTGAACTAATCCACTAAAAATATCGTTTACATAGTATGATATACATCTCAGATATTGCCAAAGAACGTGTTTTGAAAACCTGGAAAGAGGAACAACTTTCAGATGCTCATTTTGTGCGTGTGGCCGTAACCAGCGGTGGCTGCAGCGGACTGAGCTATAACATGAAATTTGATAATGAACAACTGCCCTCAGATGAAGTGTTCGAAGACAAAGGGATAAAGCTCGTTGTAGATCCTAAAAGTATTTTATACCTGCTTGGAACTACATTAGACTTCTCAGAAGGACTGGAAGGCAAGGGATTCTATTTCAACAATCCTAATGCTGCCCGTACATGCAGCTGTGGCGAGAGTTTCAGCCTATAAGCTCACAAAATATTACATTGCTGATTTAAACTGCTCCAGAAAACGTGTGTCATTTTCAGACAATAGGCGTATGTCTTTTATCTGATATTTCAACATGGTAATACGCTCTACTCCCATACCGAAGGCAAAGCCTGAATATTTCTTTGAATCAATATTACAATTTTCTAATACTTTTGGATCCACCATACCACAACCAAGAATTTCTACCCATCCGGAATACTTACAAACGTTACAACCTTTACCCGCACAGATAAAACAGGTAACATCTACTTCTGCTGAAGGCTCTGTAAATGGAAAGTAAGAAGGTCTGACTTTGATCTTAATATCCTTTCCAAAGAATTCCTTAGCAAAAAAATCCAACGTCTGCAATAAATCTGCAAAGGATACCTTTTCATCAATATATAATCCTTCTATCTGATGAAAGAAACAATGCGAACGTGCAGAAATAGTTTCGTTTCTGTACACTCTACCCGGTGATAAAATTCGGATTGGGGGCTTTTGATTTTCCATCACTCTAACCTGAACGGAAGAAGTATGGGTACGCAAAACAATATCAGGATTAAAGTTTACAAAGAAGGTATCCTGCATGTCTCTTGCGGGATGATCTTCAGGCATGTTCAAAGCAGTAAAATTATGCCAGTCATCCTCAATCTCACGGTTCTCTTCTACGGCAAAGCCAAGCCTTTTAAAAATCTCTATGATTCTATTCCTTACCAGCTGAATAGGATGCCTGGCACCCACTGTAATCACGTCTCCGGGCAATGTAAGATCCAACTGCTCTGTGCTGGAAGAAACTGTACTTTCAAATTTATCTTTTTCGGAAGCATATCGCTCTTCTGCAGCAAGTTTAACGCTATTTATGAGTTGTCCGAATTCTTTTTTACGATCGCTGGGAATATTTTTCATCTCTGCAAAAACATCCTTTAGCACATTCTTAGTTCCCAAAAAACGAATACGAAATAATTCCAGTACTTCTGAACTGGGAATTACAGCCTCTCCTATCTCTTTTAATAATGCTTCAGTTTTATGAAAAATATCCATAGCTCAAAAATAAAAAAAAGAGGCACAAAACTGCCTCTTTTAAGTTTATAAGATGATAAATAAGTTAGAATTTTAATTCATCTAACGTAACGGTGTGTGATACCTTGGCATCCAATGGCGTCGTATTTCCGAATATCTCTGCTTTTATAGTAACAGGCGAGACATTCCAGTCTATTGTTAATAATCCAAAGTTAACATATTGCCATCCATCACCAATTCTGATAGCATCATTAGTATTAGGCACCCTATCCTCATGATGTGAAATGCCACTTGAAGTAAATTCATAAATTGGATACATCCCTGCTGGTTGAGTTTTCGTAAACTCTGCGAAATGTACATCACCACTGATAAAAAATAACCCATTAGCCCCAGTACTCTTAATTAGGTCGAGCATTTTCTGTTTCTCCAATGGAAGTACTGCCCAATTCTCTCCTCCATTATAGAAACAATTAAATTGCAAAGAAGACATTATAATTCTAACCTTTGCAGGCTTTTTCAACTCTGCTTCCAACCATGCCCATTGTGCTGCACCCAACATCGTTGCATCCGGGCTCATCAATGTATCATGATTTAAGGCAGGACGCTGCGTTTCTTTATACGGTGTGTGATTCCAACGAAGATCTAGCAATATAATCTGTACCCTGTGGGCATCATCCCCATAATAACAAGCATCATATATACCGCCATCAGGTCTATTATGCCTTGGAGCATCTGCAGGTATATCCCAGAATTTAAAGAATAAATCCTTAGCTACTCCAATTACCGGACCTGTGGAGGTACCGTCATTATCGCCTGTATCGTGATCATCCCATGTTGCTATAATAGGAACACTTGCTCTAAATGTTTTCCAATAAGCATCCCCGGCTAACTGGTTATAAGCACCCTGAATATAGTCTGGTGTACCTGGAGCTAAAGCAAAAAAGTCGCCATAAATATTATCACCACCGGCAATGTATAGTTGCGGATTCTTTTCCAATATCCTACTGTATATGGACTTATCGGCAATGAACTGCTCACAGCAAGAGCCAAAGGCAATTCTTGACAGTGGTTCCTGAGAATTTTCGGTTGATTTCTTGCAACCAAACAGCAAAATACTGATTGTAAAAATTGAAACGAGTTTTTTCATGATACGTATCTGATAGAGATGACTAAATTTATGGAATTTATGTGAAATTACTATTTAATGATTCACTGATATTAATCATATTATTCACTTAATGTTCAAATCAGAACGTTATAAAAACAAAAGAAGCATTAATTCTTAAATTTAAGGAATGTTTGAGAAATTTTCTGAAGAGTTACTAGAGGCCTTTAAGCACCCTTTACCGGGTAAATCTGCTCATAAGCAGCTGATGCCTTATTTAAAGATCAATAAACATATTCAACCTCCACAATTGTTGAGCACCCGAAAAGGTGCGGTAATGGCACTAATTTATCCCATAGAAAACATCCCACACTTATTATTAATTGAACGACCTGTTTATGAAGGTGTGCATAGCGGACAACTTGCATTTCCAGGTGGAAAGATAGATGCAACAGATGCGAACAGTTTATCCGCGGCTTTACGGGAAACAAAGGAAGAAGTCGGCATAGGTCATGAAGTAATCAAAGTGGCCGGCTCACTCACAGAAGTATTTGTTTTTGCAAGCAACTTTCTTGTCTTCCCCTATGTAGGGATAATAAATGAAGCGCCTAAGATTATTCGGGAAGAGAAAGAGGTTGCCGGTATCTTAGAGATACCTGTGCATACTTTTTTCGATCCATATATCCTTAAAGAGAAACCCATTCAGAGTGCTTTAGGACTCACACTAAATGCTCCATACTATGATCTTAATGGAAAAGTATTATGGGGCGCAACTGCAATGATGGTGAGTGAACTTTGTACCATTATTACACAGCACAAAATTGAAATTTAGAAGCATTTTATTCTATCTCCATTTCCAAAGAAAGCTGAGTTGTATTCTCATCCTTGCGCGCCGTGATAAACTTCTTCAATCGGATAGAGAAAAGCAAATATGTAAGAAGCATACATACAAATAGCTGTAAGAGCATCAAATAAAAATTACCCAAAGATTGGAGCAAATAGCTAAGGATGACGATCAGCACATTTACTAAGATTAGTAATGCTGTGGCCTGAATATGAGAAAATCCGAGATCAATGATTCGATGATGTATATGATTTCTGTCTGCGAGAAAAGGGGATTTTTTTTTCTGCGTCCTAAGCGCAAAAACTCGTAAAGTATCAAATAATGGAATAATCAAAACGGCTACTGCCATTGCCGGAGCAGCTATAATATGTATTCTTGCTGTCGCGCCTCTTAGTAATTCTACTTCATTCTTCTCTATAAATTGAATAGCCAATACTGACATCAATAACCCGATAGTTAAACTCCCTGAATCGCCCATAAATATTCGGGCAGGGGTGTAGTTAAATCTGAAAAAGGCAAATAAGGCTCCTGTCATAGCCATAGCCATGATGGCATAGTCCAAGAAGCCATAATAATAAAACCAGGAGCCAAATGCTATTAATGATAATATCCCAACACTAGCAGCGAGCGTATTAATACCATCAATGATATTAAAAGCATTCATAATAAATATTATAGTTGTAATAGTGAGTAGTACACTAAACAGATAACTAATTTGTGAGATTCCAAATAACCCGTACAAACTGGTAATCCTGATATCGCCTAATAACACTATCATACATGCTGCAAAAATCTGACCAATAAACTTCTTCGTATGCACCAATTCTACAATATCATCCTTAGCTCCCAGCATAAACATAAAACACATTGCAGCAAGGATATATTTTATTTCATATACCCCAGTTAAATTAGATTGAGTATGCGCGAATGTTGCAAAAAGACAGAATCCAATAATAAACCCCGCAAATATTGCTACACCTCCTAGTGTTGGAACAACACCTTCATGCGACGTCCTTAGATCTTCTTCATCAAAGAGCTGCTTAATTTTTGCAACTTTAATAATAGAAGGAATAAACGCGTATGTAAGTATTAGCGAGGAGAAAAAAGCGGAAACTAATAGTATATAATTATTATTCATACCCTTTCAGATATAACAAGATAAAAAATATTTTTCAAACTATTAACAATTCAATTTAGCTTTTTTAGAAGCTGACTATAGATAGCATTTATGGTCTCTTTTGAGAATTTTTCTTCTACACGTTTTCTTGCACTTACACATAGTTTGTTTATATATATCTCATCTGCCTCTAAGAACCTCGTGCATGCCGAAACCAAAGCTTCACTATCCTTAGATTTGCATAGAAAGCCTTGCTGCCCATCCACAACAGCATCTCTACATCCAGGAACATCTGAAGTAATACAAGGCTTACCCATAGCCATACCTTCCAGTATTACGCGTGGAAGACCTTCCCTATAGGATGGTAGTACAATACAATCTGCTAAACAAATATGTAGTCGAATATCCAATGCATGTGGGTGATAATGAATTATTCCCGCTTTGATCCACTGTTGTAATTCTTCCTGTTTTATTGCCGCAGGATTTTCATCATCGATATCTCCTAACAAATGGAACTCTACAGAATTATAACGACTAAGAATAATCTTTGCGGCATTTATATACTCATAAACTCCCTTATCTTTTAATAATCTACCTATCATCAAGAAACGAGTAATCTGATTGCTTTTATCTTCCTTACAAAAGTCAGGATTAAATTGCTTAATATCAATGCCGGACCCAGGGACAATGAGCGTCTTTGATTTTTTGACTAATCCATTTTCTACAAAAACTTTCAGATCGTCTTCGTTCTGAAATAAAATCTTATGTGCAGATGTGAATGCTAAGCGATATAAATAGCGCGCAACAGAAGAGGCTAAACTTTTATTTAAAAAGGTATAGCCTAATCCGGTAACTGTACAAATTGCTTTAGTTTTTGTAAACCAAGTAGCCAGAGCACCATAGATATTTGGTTTTATGGTATACTGCAAAACAACATCTAGCTGATGTGTCTTATATAGCTTTCGCAATTCGTTTATCAATTGGATATCTTCAAAGGGATTAGTGCCTTTACGAGATAAATGTTGTAAGGGTATAAACTGAATACCCTCTTTCAATAATAGCTGTTCATATCCGTCTGCAGGAGCTATAGCAAATACGTGGTGGCCCTCCTCTATTAACATCTTGAGTAAACCAAGACGGAAGTTATACAAGTTAAAGGCTGTATTGGCAACAATAGCTATATGTAGACGCTTGTTCAATGCTTAATATTTACTAGTCCATATATTTTCTCCAAAAATTCTGGAATACAATCAATGCCCAAATCTGTGCTTGCACATCACCCGGATCATTAGAGAATAATTGCTTTTTTAATTGTTGAATGTGTTGCAAATTAAAGATTCCTTGCTCAATAATATACTCATCTGCTAACCAATCCTTCATTATCTTATCTCTTAAATCTCCCCTAAACCATTGCAACAAAGGTACTTCAAAACCCTTCTTCGGCCTGTTATAAAGCGCTTTAGGTAATATGTCTCTAAACGCATCCTGAACTATCTTCTTTTTTAGGTGGCCATCAATTTTACTCGATACCGGAAGTGAGAATGCAAATTCCACAATGCGATAATCCAGAAAAGGCACCCGCACCTCCAGAGAATTGCGCATACTCATCCTATCTACCTTTACCAACATATCATAGGGCAATACCATACCAACATCTGCCAGCAGACAATCATTTAAAGTTCCATCAAAATGAACCGCCGATGAAAAATGCTGTCTTGCCGCAATAATATCTACCATCACATCCGCTGTCTTTCCATTTAATAATGTATCTACATAAGAAAGATTGTTGATACAACACCACTGCCACCATCGTTCGGCAGGAGATAAATCCATTCCAGCACTAAACCTTTCTAACTGGCGAATCCTGTTACTGAACTTGCCACTCCTGGACTTGGGCAATACCCCCCATAACGGCTGAAGACGATGAATTAAATTAGCCTTCCAATTCTTATTTCGCATTTGAAACTCACCGTAATGTTTGTTATAGCCTGCGAAGAGTTCGTCTCCTCCATCTCCGGAAAGCGCTACAGTTACATGTTGCCTAGTCAACCTGGAGAGTGTATTCACCAACAATGCAGAGGAATCTGCGAAGGGCTCATCACTATATTCCAGAAGCTCCTGCAAACTTTCTAATAAATCATCATTACTTAATTTAAAAACCGTATGATTCGTTTTAAAATGTTTGGCCACCAAGTTAGCATAAGGAGTCTCATCAAAGAAAGCATCGTCTTTGAACCCAATAGAAAAAGTATTGAGATGCTCAGTATGGCGGGCAGCCATTGCGGTAACAACAGAAGAATCAATCCCTCCGCTTAGAAATGCACCAACAGGTACATCTGCAATCAGGCGTAAGCGAACAGCATCATCCATCAACTCCACGAGTTTCTTCTTTTGTTCGGAATAGGTCAATGAATTATTTTCCGCAGTAACAGATTGATAGGGTATTTCATACCATTTATGTAGCTGCATAGGTGTATCACCTACTATCATGAAACTACCAGGCTCCAGCCTGCGCACATTTTTAAAGATTGCATTCTTGCCAGGAATATAATTAAGCTGGAAATATAATGCTACAGCACTCCAGTCTATTGCTCTGGGTACGGGAAATTTCATTAAGGCCTTTAGCTCAGAGGCAAAAAATAAGAAATCATCCTCTTGGTAGTAATAGAGTGGCTTTATGCCGAAACGATCACAGGCTATAAAGAGCTGATCTTTCTGTTGATCGTGAATAGCAAAAGCAAAGAAGCCATTAAGTTTTTGCAGACAGTCTTTGCCAAAATGTATAAATGCGTATAATAAAACCTCTGTATCAGAATGGGTCTTAAACATAACCCCCCTTTGCTCCAACTCCTTTCGAATAGATAGATAATTAAATATCTCTCCATTCAAAATAATCGCATACCGTCCGCTTTCATCATAAATAGGATGGTTTGCACTTTCTGAAGTATCAATAATAGACAACCGGGCGTGTACAAGTGATGATTTACCAATAGTAACGGCGTTTTGATTGTCCGGGCCACGTCTGTTCATAGCATGCGCAACTTGCTGCAGCCATTCTTTTTCTACAATTTTATTTTTAAAAGAATAAGCCCCTGCTATACCGCACATATATCAATACTAGTTTACGTATTAGGAATTTCTGGTGTCCTCACCCCAGGATAACTTTTCTCTTAATGTCTTGAGGTAAGAACTCTCCGGAAGGCGCAATAATTTCAAAGTAAAATTTGCCTTTCTCACTGCCAACTGAAAGGAATTGTCAACATTGAAAGATCTTGAATCAATGGAACAGAGGAAGTTATTGGAACGGCATTCTACTTCAAAAGACAGCACCGTATCATCTGCTATGATGATAGGTCTGGCGTTGAGATTATGTGGTGCCACCGGCGTAAGAACAAAAGTCCCCGAAGATGGAAATACAATAGGCCCGCCACAGCTCAAAGAGTAGGCCGTAGATCCTGTAGGGGTTGCAACAATAAGACCATCCGCCCAAAATGAATTTAAGAATTCTCCATTTAGATACACATGTACCGTAATCATAGAGGAAGAATCCGTTTTGTGTATTGTCAAATCATTCAAACCGAAATTGACATCTCCAAAAATAGGCTTATTAGATGTTACAGATAGTAGGGTTCTATCTTCTATAGTATAAGAACCTTGATCTATAGCATCTGTCAACTCTTTTATCTCTTGTTTATGTATATCTGCCAGGAATCCCAAGCGACCCATATTAATTCCTGCTACGGGAATTTCACTATCTCCTATCAGCTTCAAAGTATCCAAAAGCGTTCCATCTCCTCCCAATGTAATCAATAAACTAAGATAGTTTTTAACATCCTCTGCATGCTTAAAAGTGCGCATCTTTTGATTAGGCAGGTATTTCTTTATGGATTTATAATAATCCTCAAACAGCATGACCTGTATATTTTTTCTATCAAATTGAGTCAATAACTCAAGGATACAAGGAAGCTGTTCCTCCTTAAAGAGTCTGCTATATATTCCGATAGTCATATCTATACTTTTTTCTAATGATGGTCTATGTCTGCCTAGTATCTGCTATGACAAAAAAATATCTCTACAAAGGCTGCTCGAAGTGTAAATATAAACCTTTCTGCAGATATCTGTTCAAGCTGTACTCAATACGCAAGACCTTTTCTCCAGCAGTTACCAGATTCAGACCGACACCATAACCAAACTGCCACTTATTCTTAAGTTGATTATTGGCGATGAAGTAATTATCCCAAACATACCCCGCATCAAAATATGCTGTGAGGTAAAGCTTCAATGGCAGATAAGCCAATGAAGAATTTAGTATGGCTGAATTCTTGGCCTGTAACCTTTTCATATTCTTAATTTGGAAATCGAAAACCCGGAGACGATACTCGTTCTTTGCCAATAAAAAATGGCGCCCGTCCAACACATTTACTTCATACCCCCTGATTGCATTTTCTTCATACCCCAAAGACTTTGTATACTGTAGGTTATAAGGCTGATTAAATGGCCAAGAAAACTGCCATTTAAACATTCCTGCCATCGAAAATATTGGATGTTTCTTCCATTGAAAATACTTATTAAACTTTATTCCTGTAGCAGACATTCTCGTTTTAAGGAAGCCCAGCCCATAGTTGGTGAAATTAAAGGAGAAGAGCCAACCGCTGGTCGCATAGGTTCTAAAGTCTCTGTGATCTGACTCAAATATATACCCTACTTTAAAGTATTGTTGAGTACGATCACCATTTAAGAAATACCCTGGATTAGCTTTTGCTACTGAATCATTGATAGCGGTATAACCATAACCAATACTAATAAAATGTGTATTATAAATTCTTTTTCGGTAAGATATCTGTGGCGTAATCTCAATTTTTTTAAGCAGCCAGCTTTTACTAAGGTCGAGGAATGCCAACTGATCATTGATGGTATTATAGGCGACATACTTTGTACGTAATAATGTCAAAAAAACAGAGAATCCTATCTGTTGTTTACCTTTATTGAATTGTGGCAATACATACCCAATATCCATTCTTTGTGCAAAACCAAAACTCATTCCAAACAAAAATCGATCATTTCTACCGGTAAAATTATCCCAGTTTAACTGAGCACCATACTGAAGCCTTTTAAAATCATGTCGATACTGTCTCCACCACTCTGCAACATTTCGGTCTGCAAATTTTATAATAGGTACAGGCACAATCACCCATCGTTCATGTACTGTTGTAATTAAATCTAAACTATCATTCTCCCAATTTTTAATATTTACACTTACATCATTAAATAAATTGAGGTTAAAGATGTTTTGTTTATTCTGCTGAAGTACAGAGAACATATCTTTAGAGGGAAAGGAGTCATTCTCATGCAATGTCATTTCTCTCCTGATAACAAATACTTTTGTTTTTTTATTTCCTTCAATAAAAAGATTTCTGATTTTAATATACCCTGTGGAATCTTGTGCTAATGCATAAGAGCTCGCTAAAACTAAGATATGTAGGAGGTACTTTCTCACCTAAACTGTTAAAACAAAGGTACTGCAATAAATCTGCTAATTATTTGTATAATGATTCTTGAAATGGCAAGAATATCCTTTCTATTGATAGAGAAACAAGCCCAATACCTGCCCAAACATTCCAACCATAAATCCCGCATAGACCTCCTGTAAGGTATGTGCATCCAAATATAATCTTGCTGAGGCAACAGCGCCTGTAAGCACCACCAAGGCAAGGAAAATATAACTGATATCGGTCTGGGAAAATAAAATTATAAATAATACCGCCGTCAATGCCCCGCCCATACCTACCATATGAAGGCTAAGTTTATAAAAAACATTGATGAAGAAAGAAATAAAAATAGAGACTAAAGTTCCCATCATGAAGACACCCATCAAGTAGGGGAAGTTTGTCTTTCTTAGTGCAAGGTATGCCCATACATAAAATATAATAGTTGCGACTAAAGGTATTATGCGCTGCTTATGATCAGGCACTTCTATGCTGTCTACCAAACCTAGCTTACGCATCATAAGGATAGATATTGCGGGGAACATAAATGTGTTCACCCAAACAATAGCAATAGCAAGCCCTGATGGCATACCTGCGAACAGAAATGGATTAGAATATAATAACAGCAAGACCATCCACGTAGGTATGGTAAGCGGATGAAAACAATAAGATAATATCTTGGAAAAAATTTTCATGTCAGTATTATAATTCTTTTCTTAGTCGTGCCACAGGAATATTTAATGTCTCTCTGTATTTTGCAACCGTACGTCTTGCAATATTATACCCTTTCTGTTTAAGCATCTCCATTAAAACCTCATCTCCTAATGGTTTGGATTTATCTTCCGCATTAATAAACTCTTCCAGGATCATCTTAACTTCGCGGGTCGACACTTCCTCTCCTCCTTCCATTTGTAATCCTTCAGAAAAAAAATGTTTTAGTGAAAAAATACCAAACTCGGTTTGGCAATATTTACTGTTAGCTACTCGCGAAACTGTAGAAATATCCAATCCTGTAATTTCAGCTATATCTTTCAATATCATTGGTCGTAATTTCATTTCATCACCTGATAGAAAGTATTCTTTTTGAAAACTCAATATTGCCTGCATCGTTACAAATAGCGTGTGCTGACGTTGCTTTATGGCATCAATAAACCACTTTGCTGAGTCTATTTTCTGTTTAATAAATACTACTGCCTCTTTCTGTTTCTTGTCCTTTACATTGCCCTTGGAGTAGGAAGTAAGCATTTCCTTAAACGAATCACTGATTCTTAAATCAGGGGCATTCTTCCCATTCAGTAAGACTTCTAATTCACCATTATTATTCTCTATTGTAAAATCCGGAATTATTGTTTGGTGGTTCACAGAAGAAGTACCTGTATCACCCCCCGGCTTTGGATTTAGGTGTAAGATAACATCGACAGCAGCTTTCAGTGTTGGCTCATCTACGCTCAGAGACCGTGCTAACTTATCATAATGTTTCTTAGTAAATGCCTCGAAATGATTTGTAATAATCTTCAGTGCAAGCTTAACGTTTTTATTCTGCTCCTTACGCTCTAACTGAATTTGAAGGCATTCTTGTAAATTCCTTGCTCCCACTCCCGAGGGATCAAAACGCTGAATGATTCTAAGCACCTCCAAGACCTCTGCTTCGGTAGTAACAATATTCTTCTGAAAAGCGAGATCATCTGCAATAGCCGGTAGTTCCCGGCGCAGATAACCATCATCATCAATACTACCAATCAGCTGATCTGCAATTTGCCATTCCTGTTCGTCCAGATCTAATAAATGTAATTGCTCGTCAAGAAAATCGTGAAATGTTTTTCCAACTGCATAAGGCAGTTGTTTTTTCTCTTCGTTGCCTCTAAAGTCATCTCCATCATTATACTCGTATTCTCCTTTCGTATAATCATCCACATCAAGAGTATCTATATGGTTTTCATCTTCATTAAACCCATCCTCTTCCTCATCTCTAATTTGTTCAGGCTCCGTAAGATCTTCTTTCTCTGAAGCAAACTCCAAAGCGCTCTCTTCCAATGCCGGGTTAATCTCTAATTCTTCCTTTATGCGCTGTTCCAGGTTAGCCGTGGGCACCTGTAGTAATTTCATAAGCTGTATCTGCTGAGGCGATAGCTTCTGAAGTAATTTCTGTGACAGGCGTTGGTTAAGCATTTACTAAAATTAAGAATAGCTTTGCAATAAAGCACTTCGTGATTATCATTTATTAGAAATCCGCATTTTTGGGTGTTCGAGGAAAAGGAATTACGTCGCGGATATTACCCATCCCTGTAACAAAAAGTACCAGCCGTTCAAAGCCCAGTCCGAAGCCAGCATGTGGGCATGAACCAAACTTACGGGTTTCCAAATACCACCATATACTTTCTTCCTCAATACCGACCTGGGCTGCCCTATCTTTCAACTTCTGATAGTCATCTTCTCGCTGCGACCCGCCAATGATTTCTCCAATTCCCGGAAACAAAACATCCATAGCTTTTACTGTTTTGCCATCCTCATCCATCTTCATGTAGAATGCCTTAATATCTTTTGGGTAGTGTGTTAGTATAACGGGTTTCTTAAAATGCTTCTCTACTAGATAGCGCTCATGTTCACTTTGCAGATCAGTACCCCAATCTACAGGGAACTGGAATTTCTTTTTTGCATTTTTCAATATGGATACAGCCTCTGTATAGGTAAGTCTTTCAAAACTATTTTCTGTTACAAATTTCAGCTTGCCCAGTAATCCAAGCTCACTTCGCTCCTGTTGCGGTTTCTGTTTTTCCTCTTCGGCAAAACGGGCATCCAGGAATGCAAGATCATCTTCACAATGTTGCAAGGCATACCGCACAAGGTATTGCAGAAAATCTTCTGCAAGATCCATATTGTCAGTTAAATCATTAAATGCCACCTCAGGTTCTATCATCCAGAACTCTGCAAGATGCCTTGAAGTATTGGAGTTCTCTGCCCTGAAAGTGGGCCCAAAGGTATATACCTTAGATAATGCCAATGCCCCCAATTCACCTTCTAGCTGACCGGATACCGTTAAGTTAGTTTCTTTTCCAAAGAAGTCTTCCCTGTAATCAATATTACCCTCTTCTGTCTTGGGCGGATTCTTCAAATCTAATGTCGTAACCCTAAACATTTCTCCTGCTCCTTCTGCATCAGAGCCCGTAATGATAGGCGTATGTAGGTAGAAAAAACCATGATCATTAAAATAATTATGTATTGCGAAAGACAGGGCATGTCTAATACGGAATATTGCACCAAATGTATTTGTCCGAGGACGAAGATGCGCCTTCTCTCTCAGAAATTCGAAAGAATGCTTCTTGGGTTGTATAGGATATGTATCAGGATCTGCCTCACCTAATATCTTAATATTTTCTACTTGCACTTCTACCTTCTGATTACCGCCTTGTGAAGCAATTAATTTACCATAAATCTCTAAGCAAGCGCCCGTATTAATTTTTGCCAGCACCTCTTCCGTTATCGTATCTGCTTCAACTACCGCCTGAATATTATTGATTGTAGTGCCGTCATTCAAATTAATAAACGTTACATTCTTACTCTGACGTTTGGTGCGCACCCAACCCCTAACCACCACTGCTGTATCGATAGCTGCATCTGCTAAGATCTGTTTAATGTACTGTTTGCTCATATATGTGTCTGATATTCCATCTCAAAAATACATTTTTCTATATTTTTATAAGTTTAAGGTTTTCAATAAATGTGCATCGCTTTAGATAACATAGTTTAGACAAATCCTTATCTTTACTGTAAAATTACCTATATGAGTTATATTCCTGTACTTGACCTGGCTGATTACTTATCAGATGATGAGGCAAGAAGGCAAAAATTTATTCAGGGATTTGGTAAAGCCTATTCAGAGATTGGATTTGCTGCCATCGATAATCACGGCATTTCTCAAGATGTTATTAATAAATATTATAGCCTTGTAGAGCAGTTCTATGCCCTACCGCTGGAAGCAAAACTAGGATACGAAAAAGTAGAATATGCCGGACAGCGGGGATATACTTCCTTTGGAAGAGAGAAGGCGAAACAAAGCGAGGTTGCAGACCTTAAGGAATTCTGGCAGGTAGGCCAGTATATTGAAGACGGAGAAATAATGCCGGCAGACGACTACCCAGACAATATAGAAGTTGCAGAACTTACGGAATTCAATGAAACAGGCAGACAATTATATAAAAGTTTTGAAACGTCCGGAAGGCATCTCTTGCGTGCCGTTGCAGAGTATCTTGGACTTGAAATCAACTATTTTGATTCTAAAATCCATAATGGAAATAGCATATTGCGCGCTATTCATTATCCTCCTATCTCACAAGAACCAAAGTCAGCCATCCGCGCAGAGGCACATGAGGATATCAACTTAATTACCTTACTGGTAGGAGCTAGTGCAGACGGCTTACAAGTTCAGGATGTGGAAGGAAACTGGCACGATGCCAAAGCAGAACCGCATCAAATAATGGTAAACGTAGGAGATATGTTGCAGCGCTTGTGTAATAATAAACTAAAATCAACTACACATCGAGTTATAAATCCACCGAAAGAAAGATGGCACACGCACCGCTATTCTATTCCTTTCTTCTTACATCCTCGAAGTGAGGTTAAACTAGACTGTCTGGAAAGTTGTATAACTGCTGAACATCCTATTGCTTACGAACCGATTACGGCAGGTGAATATCTGGATGAACGCTTAAGGCAGATTGGACTAAAGAAATAAGGTCTTCTTTTTTATCCGCTATGCCATAAAAACAAAACTATGCCATCTTCATTTTCTATAAAATTGGGGGATTTCTTGTATAAAAATGCGTTTCCTATCTATAATATCATCTATCCGTTTTTTAAACGCAGACAAGATAAGATAGATATTGCCTTGATGGAAAAGCATATTAAAAAAGGAGATATTGTATTAGATATCGGAGCAAATATTGGCTTCTATACAAAAATATTATCCGATTTAGTAGGAAACACAGGAAGGGTATATGCTTTTGAACCCGACAAAACCAATTACAAACATCTACTGTCTAATGCTGCTCATTTAACCAATGTAGTATTCCATAATAAAGCAGCAAGCGAACATACCGGAACAATCACACTTTATCATTCAGATCTACTTAATGTAGATCACAAGACATATCCCACTGAACATTACACTTCCAAAACAGCTATCGATGGGATTGCAATAGATGATATTATACCCAACCAAAAAGTAGATTTTATTAAAATAGACATTCAAGGTTTTGAATATTTTGCTTTTAAGGGCATGCAGGCCATCTTTGATAAAAACCCAAATCTTAAAATTATCACAGAGTTCTATCCACTAGGTATGCAAAATGCAAAAGTAGACTATACATCATTCTTTAATCTGCTTTGGCAAAATAATTTTTCTGTATTTAAAACTGAAAACGGACAAGCTACTATATTCACTATCAATGATATTGATCGCTACACAAAGGTCAAAGATGAATTTACTTTTGTAGATCTATTTATTGAAAAAAATCATACCCATGAATAAGAAATCTACTAAAAAAGGTAGCCCATCTTTAATAAAAGAAACTGTTTCAGCGCAAAATGTCAGAAAAGCTGCAAACAGTAATCATACTTCCAGCAAGAGTCTCTATGAATTTCTGGAAGACCATTTTGCCTTGAAAAGGAATGGCTACCTAACCTTTCTCGTACTGCTGACCGGAGCACTATCATTTGCTTGTTTTGACAATAAGATTTCAACAGCAAATGATGATGCCTTATACATCGAGTCCGGGGCTAGTTATGCCAAGCATTTCTTCAGTTACTTCTATCTTGCAAATGCACCGCTTTATCCTATGGTGCTCGGATTATTAATTAAGATAGTGGGCGTTCGATTATTCTTACTAAAGGTATTTTCCGTCATCTGTTTCTGTCTGGCTATTATTTTTATCTTCAAGGCATTTGAAAAAAGAATTCCCTATATCTTATTGGTTCCCTCTTTATTGCTTACTAGTATTAATTTCCCTTACCTGATGTATGCTAGTCTTACCTATACAGAGACCTTTTCTCTTATGGTATTCGGTATTTGTTTTATGTTCATTTTCCCTATCCTCGACCAATTAGAAGATATAGAAAAAACATTTAAACAGAATGTAGGTGCTACGATTCTACTCGGATTTCTTGTTTTCCTGATGATGATTACACGAAATGTTGCGTTAGCTGCTATTGGTGTGGTAGTAATCTTCCTCATTTATAGAAAAAAATACTTAGCTGCGACAACATCCTCTCTAAGCTTTGGCTTTTTCTATATCGTTTATAAGCTTGCACTAAAATTTATATGGAAGATTGATGGCTCTCAATTTGCATCTCAGGGGAAGTTGATGTTGCAAAAGGATGCCTATCAGCCACAACTTGGTAACGAGACCTTATGGGGTTTTGTAATTCGCTTCTGGGATAATTGTCAGATTTATATTTCTTCCAGATTATATTATGTTTTAGGCATGCGGGAAGAGATGACCCCCAATAATCTCTCACTAACCTTGTTCTCTATTGGACTCATTATATGGTCGATAGTACTGATGCACAGGAAGAAACAGTATTACCTGTTGTTTACTACCTTATTCTTTTGTGTTTTATTGGGAACTACCTTCATCACACTGCATACTTCTTGGGGACAAACACGTCTCATCATGATTTTTCTTCCGTTTATCTTGTTCTCGGTATTTTATATCTTCTTCCATTATGGAAATCAGTTTACCTTTCTACAAGTAGCCTATCCATTTTTATTCTTTTTTCTTTTTTTTACCAGTATTTCTGTAACGCTACGAGAAGCCAAGAACCGATTACCGGTATTTATAGAGAACATTACAGGAGATCCAACATATGGTTACACACCTGATTGGCAAAATTATATAAAGATGACGCAGTGGTGTGCCGAAAATCTTTCTAATGAAACTATTGCAGTTCGTAAAGCGCCGATGTCTTTCATATTCTCCAATGGGAAAGAATTCTATCCTATCTATAGTACCCCTACGGAGAATGCAGACTCGCTGCTGATGCCACTGAGGGCTAATAAGGTAAACTATATCATGTTACCCGAATTACGACTAGACCCTAGCAGATATTTGGAGAACCAATTCATTGGCACTATGCACCGATATGCAGGTTATATTGCGCGGCAATATGGAGACCGTGCATTTGCTTTCATTCATCGGGAGGGAGAACTAGAAAAGTCCTTACTGTATAAAATTAATTATGCTTATATAGATTCTGTTAGAGCTACTAAACCTAAGTAATCAGGTGATATGCTGGAATAAGCACATAGAAGCTAAGCATATGTTTCGTATTTTTACTGCAACAATTTCATGAACGAGCCGCTATCTTATCTAGATTTACCAGAAACCAGTCTGGAGCACAGAAATATAATTCTGTCAAAGCCATTCCTTAAGCGTATTTATGTGGATTGGTATTTGCAGTTTAAGAGCTATAGCGAATCGCTGCAGCTATCCGGAGATGTAGTGGAGATTGGATCTGGCGGAGGGTTTCTAAAAGATATTTATCCAGAGGTAATTACGTCCGACATAATGCCACTCTCTGTATGTGATATGCAATTTTCTGCACAGGAGATGCCATTTGAAAATGATACACTAAAAGCCATCTTTATGCTGAATGTATTGCATCACATACCAGATACTGAAGCCTTCTTCCACGAGGCACAACGCACGTTAAAGAAAGGTGGTGTAATTTATATGATAGAGCCTGCCACAACCTGGTTTTCAAAATTTATTTATAAAAACTTCCATCATGAACCTTTTGATGAAAATGTTAGAGATTGGAAGTTTAACAGCAAAGGTCCGTTAAGCGATGCTAATGGTGCTATACCATGGATAGTATTCCAGCGAGATTATTCAAAATTCCAAAAGCTGTTTCCAGAACTGGAGCTAATTTCGTTTGAGCATCATACACCATTCAAATATCTGTTATCCGGAGGACTATCAAAACCAAATCTAGTCCCATATAAGTTATTTGGCTTTATCTCTTTAATAGAAAAAATGTTTTCTTCTCTTTCTTCAAAGACAGCACTTTTTCAAACTATCAATGTAAGAAAAAAATAAATCTACTATGTCTTCTGTACGAAAAGAAACCATATTCAAACACTTCGAATCAGTTGCCGATAATTATCAGCAATATCGAAGGCGTTTCTCTTACTATAATAAAGACATCGAAAATTATCTTAATTTCTACATCAGTGAATCAGATTCTATATTAGAAGTAGGCTGTGGCTCTGGAGAAACTATTCATCAATTAAAAGGCAATGATAAAACCGGGATTGATTTCAGTCCTAAGATGATTGATGCAGCAAAAACAAATTATAGGGACGTGAATTTCTATGTGAT
Organism: Sphingobacteriales bacterium; assembly: GCA_947460245.1. Taxonomy (GTDB): domain Bacteria; phylum Bacteroidota; class Bacteroidia; order Chitinophagales; family JADIYW01; genus JADJSS01. The sequence continues at coordinate 34,779 of CANHGL010000006.1, read as the reverse complement.
GGATGCAGCGCATATCACACTAGATAAGAAATTCGATGTCATTATTTTTAATAATATTATTGGCTATTTAGATAACATTCAGGATGTCTTCTATTCTGTGAAAAAAAATTGCCATGAACATACTCGAATTATCATCTCTTACTACAATCACTATTGGGAACCTTTGTTGAATTTAGGGGAGACAACAGGTTATAAGAAGAAATCGCCGCAACAGAACTGGCTGGATGAAAAAGATATCTCTAATCTTTTATACCTATCTGGCTTCGAAACATACAGAACCAACAGGCGACTTTTGATTCCGGTATACATACCTATACTTTCATGGCTTGTTAATAAATATATTGCCAAGCTGCCCATCTTCCGCTCCTTATCTCTTAACCAGTTTTTATTTGCGCGTCCATTACTAAATTTAAAAGAAGAAGAGGTTGCTGAAAAATATTCTGTGAGCATCTGTATTCCAGCACGCAATGAAAGTGGCAATATTGAAAATGCAATTCTGCGCCTACCAAAGTTTGGCAAACATCAGGAAATTATATTTATAGAAGGAAATTCTACAGATGATACCTGGCAAAAGATTAAGGAGATACAACAAAAGTATCAGCACACCCATGATATTAAAATTGCACAACAAGGAGGGAAAGGCAAAGGAGATGCTGTTCGAAAGGGTTATTCCATAGCCACTCAAGACATACTAATGATTTTAGATGCAGACCTTACAATGCCTCCGGAGGAATTACCAAAATTTTTTAATGCTATTGCTACCGGCAAAGGAGAGTTTATCAATGGATCTCGATTGGTATATCCTATGGATAAAGATGCTATGAGATTCTTAAATACCTTAGGCAATAAATTCTTCAGCAAGGTTTTCTCCTGGTTACTCGAGCAGCCCATAAAAGACAGCTTATGTGGAACCAAGGTGATGTTCAGGGAGGACTACTTAAAGCTTATCCAAAATAGAAAATTCTTTGGCGACTTTGATCCATTCGGCGACTTTGATTTATTATTTGGCGCCTATAAACTCAATCTGAAGATTATTGATTTACCAATTAGATACAGAGAACGGACTTATGGTGACACCAATATATCCCGTTTCCAGAATGGCTTTATGCTCTTAAGGATGTGCTGGTTTGCTGCCGGAAAAATAAAATTCTGGTAAGTATAATCAGATAGTGGTTAGGTAAATTAAGCTTTCTTTTCTTTCTTATTGGAAATAAAATACTTGAGAAAGACAATCTCTTTTTCTGTTAGAAAGCGCCACTTTCCTCTCGGTAAATTCTTCTTGGTTAATCCTGCATATAATACTCGGTCGAGCTTTACAACCTCATATCCCAGATGCTCAAATATACGACGCACAATACGATTCTTACCACTGTGTAGTTCCACGCCAACAACACGATCATCCCCTCTTGGTAGCGTATAGTCTGCCTGATCTACATTTGCTTTTCCATCTTCCAATAATACCCCTTCTCTGATAGCATGCAGATCCTTCATCTCTAGTTTTTTGTCTAGCTCTACCTGATATACTTTTGTAACCTCACCGCTGGGATGCGATAATTTTTGTGCTAACTCTCCGTCATTAGTAAGCAGGATAATCCCTGTTGAATTCCTATCTAAACGTCCGACAGGATACAGGCGCACATCCTTTACTGTGCTCACTAAATCCATCACCGTTTTACGTTCTCTATCATCAGAGGTAGTAGTAAGATATCCTTTAGGTTTATTTAACAGGACATATACCTTCTTCTCATTCTGTACTTTCTTTTTCTTGAATTTAACGATGTCCTTAGGCTTTACCTTATAGCCCATCTCTAAAACTACAGCATCATTTACCGTAACGTATCCCGCTTTAATATATTCATCTGCCTGACGTCTGGAGCAAACCCCCGCATTGGATATGAACTTATTCAATCGGGTTTCATCCTGAGCAAAAGTCTCTTTGGGAGGTGTAAATTTATTTACCGTTTGCTCTATCTTTAGAGCAAAGGGATCGCTCTTCGAAGCAAACTTATTATTCTTTTGGAAATTAGTTTTGTTGGACGACGTCGATGTCTGTGTTTTCGATATTCTCTTTCTCACCTATCTGATTTTGAAGTTCTTCAAATTCTTTTAATTTCGGTAACTCCTCCAACGAATTGATGCCAAAATAATCTAAAAATTGTTGTGTTGTTCTGTATAGTAAGGGTTTGCCAGGCTCAGTACTTCTGCCTGCAATCTCTACCAATTCTTTCTCCATTAATTTCTGAATCGTGTAGTCTGCATTTACCCCTCTTATCGTTTCAATAATGTTTCTGGTAACCGGTTGCTTGTATGCAATAATAGCCAGAGATTCCAACGCTGCTGTTGTTAAGCGTTTAACCGTGTTCCTGTTTAAAAATGCAGACACACTATTATGGTAATGCGGCTTGGTAAGAAACTGATACCCTCCACCTACTTCTCCCAATTCAAAAGGGAAAAGGTCATTTGCATACTTATCAGAAATAACATGGATAATCCCCTCTATTTCCTCTGCTGTAAATGGGGTCTCTGCAGTCTTATTCAGGTAAGCCATCAACTCATCTATTTTGATGGGGCTTTCTGCCGCAAAAATGATTGCCTCTATATTTTTTTGTACTTCTTCCACTATGTAAATATACAAAATGCTTAAGAAAAAGGATAAGTAATACTATAATTTACAATGCTACTTACAGCCTGAAATAAAAAATCCGGATACAAAATCCGGACTTTATACATGGTATTGATATTTCTATATTATCCGTTACTCAATGATGCTGCACCAGATACAATTTCTGATAGCTCTGTTGTAATAGCCGCCTGACGAGCTCGATTATACATAATATTCAAGGACTTAAGCAACTCATTTGCATTCTCAGTAGCCTTATCCATAGCTGTCATACGGGCTCCATGCTCAGAAGCATTGGAATCTAACAGATATCTGAAGAATTGTGTCTTTAATATTTTGGGCACCAAGTCTTTCAATATCACTTCCTGTCTAGGTTCGTAGATATAATCCGCGTTGGCTTTAGATGCGCCTTTTTCTACCTTAGCTGTATTGATAGGCAAGAACTGCTCAACTGTGGGCAATTGCGTTCCTGCATTCTTAAACTGGCCATAAACCACCTCCACAACGTCATACTCCTTTTGTTCAAAGGCATTCATGATAAACTCTGCAGCTGTAGAAGCATTCTCGAAAGTAAGCTGCTTAAACAAATCTATAAAATCATTATTCACCTTAAGTTTACTGGAACGAAAAGCATCATGACCTTTCTTTCCAATAGATAAAATATCTACTTTGCCATTTGCTGCAGCTGTAGCATATCTGCCATTTAGTAACTCTTTCACCAGTTTAATGGAATTAGAGTTAAAGCCTCCCGCTAATCCTTTATCAGAAGTAATTATAACAATAAGTGCTTTCTGAACAGATCTTTGCTGTGCCAGAGAAATATTTGCATCTCCACCGGCAAGGTTCTGTAAAATCTTATTCAGCTGATTTGCATAAGGACGTATCTGAATAATTCTTTCTGTAGCCCTTCTCAGTTTGGCAGCAGACACCATCTTCATAGCCTTAGTAATCTGTGTCGTAGACTTCACAGAAACCATTCTGAATCGTACTTCTTTTAAATTTCCTGCCACTGTAACTTAATTTTTTACTCTACAAATTATGCGTAAGCACCTTCCAATGATTTTGCCAATGCCTCTACCTTACCTGTAGCCTCATCACTTAATCCACCTTTTCTGAATTCAGTCAACACCTCAGGGTGCTTTGCTTCCAATGCGCTTAAAAAGTCTTCTTCAAAGGCACTTACTTTATCTACAGCAATATTTTTTAATAATCCTTTAGATCCTAAATAGATAATTGCTACTTGTTTCTCTACAGTAACTGGAGAGTATTGTGGTTGCTTTAAAATTTCCACGTTTCTCTTTCCTTTATCAAGAACGGATTTAGTAGCAGCATCAAGGTCTGATCCGAATTTAGAGAATGCCTCTAATTCTCGATACTGAGCCTGATCCAGCTTTAAGGTACCCGCTACTTTTTTCATGGATTTGATCTGTGCATTTCCACCCACACGCGATACAGATATACCTACGTTAATCGCAGGACGAATACCTGCATTGAAGAGGTTAGCTTCCAAGAATATCTGTCCGTCTGTAATAGAGATAACGTTAGTTGGAATATATGCAGAGACGTCTCCTGCCTGTGTTTCAATAATAGGTAATGCTGTTAATGATCCACCACCTCTTACTCTTCCTTTTAAGGATTCAGGAAGATCATTCATCTTCTGAGCTATCTCATCTTTGTTAATCACCTTAGCTGCACGTTCTAATAAACGAGAGTGTAAATAGAATACATCACCAGGATAAGCCTCGCGACCCGGAGGCCTTTTTAGCAGCAAGGAAACCTCGCGATAAGCAACTGCTTGCTTGGATAAATCATCATATACTATCAAAGCCGGACGACCTGTATCGCGGAAGAACTCTCCAATTGCAGCTCCTGCGAATGGCGCGTAGAACTGAATAGGTGCGGGATCAGCAGCACTTGCAGAAACGATTACTGTATACGGCATCGCACCACGCTCTTCTAATGTTTTTGCAATATTAGCTACTGTGGATGCTTTCTGTCCGCATGCTACATAAATACAGAATACAGGCTCCCCTTTATCATAAAATTCTCTCTGATTAATAATTGCATCTATAGCAATGGCAGTCTTACCTGTTTGACGGTCACCGATGATTAACTCGCGCTGTCCGCGGCCAACAGGAATCATTGCATCAATAGATTTGATACCGGTCTGTAATGGCTCATTTACTGGTTGACGGAAAATTACGCCCGGTGCTTTTCTTTCCAAAGGCATAGCAAATAATTCTCCTGTTATAGGCCCTTTTCCATCAATAGCTTCTCCGAGTGTATTCACCACACGCCCTAACATCCCTTCACCTACATTGATAGATGCAATCTGTCCTGTACGTTTAACACTATCGCCTTCTTTGATTTCTTCTGAAGAGCCCATCAATACAACACCCACGTTATCTTCTTCAAGATTTAGTGCGATAGCCTTCATACCATTGGAGAATTCTACCAACTCTCCGGCTTTCACCTGAGATAATCCGTAGATGCGGGCAATACCATCACCCACTTGCAATACGCTACCAATTTCTTCCAGTTCTGCTTCAGTGGAAACATTTCCCAACTGTTTACGCAGTATCGCTGATATTTCATCCGGTCTTACTTCTACCATTTTGTTGTATTTATCTTAGTTTGAGGATAATTCTTTTTCTATCTTATTTAATTTATATCGAACGGAATTGTCGAGCATTCTACCTCCAAAATCAATAATAAATCCACCTAATATAGATACATCAATTTTTTTATTGATTTTAACATTTGGATATCCTGATTTGGATTTGATATACTCTACTATCTTTTGTTCATTAGCCGAATCCAGTTCTGTTGCTGTAGTTACTTTCACTTCTGAGATACCTTTACTCTCATTGTACATTCTGAAGAAAGACACAATGATGTCTGGCAAATAACCTGTTCTACTTTGAGTAATGAGCAGTTTTAAAAGATCTTGTGTTAATACTCCGATATGTACAGATAAGGTCTGCGTAATAATAGCTTGTTTCTTGTAGCTCTGTATAACAGGGCTTTTTAACACTGCTTTCAACTCTCTGCTAGATGCCAATGTCTTCTTTATGAAATCCAAATCTGCATAAACAGCATCCAATGAAGCCTTACTTACAGCTTCATCAAACAGTGCCTTTGCGTAACGTCTGGATAGTTTCTCTGTTGACATTAATTTGCTTTGATTTTTTCTACCAATGAGTTAATATATGTCTGCTGATCTTTGCTGGAATCCAATTCACGGGCCAACACTTTCTGAGCAATATCTATAGAAATTCTGCTTACTTCATTTTTAACTTCTGCCAACGCGGATTTCTTTTGTGCGTCAATCTCCAGTTTGGCATCTGCTATAATTTTTGCAGCTTCTTCCTTGGCTCTATTTTGCGCATCTGCAATCATGGACTCTTTCACTTCTTTTGCTTCCTTGAGAATTTTAGCGCCTTCGTCTCTTGCCTCTTTTAACAAAGCAGCATTATCCGATTGCAACTGTTGCATTTCATGTTTTGCTTTATCTGCCGCAGACAGCGATTCATTAATGAACTGCTCTCTGTCTTTGATGGCCTTCACGATAGGCTTAAATGCAAACTTGCCCATCAAGAACCAAAACAATAGAAATATAATGGTTGTCCAAAACAGCAAACCCAAATCGGGCAAGATTAAACTCATTGGATCAAATGCTAAAATATGCATACGATTCAGTTTAAATTACCTACGCGGTAATGTTACTCGCTTTAAAGCGAAAATATTTTACTTTATTTCATCAAGAATGAGAAGATGATAGCGATAAGCGCTGCGCCTTCAACTAATGCTGCTGCCAAGATCATAGCTCCTCTGATCTCACCAGATGCTTCCGGCTGACGAGCAATTGCCTGTGTTGCATTTCCCCCGATTAAACCGATTCCGATTCCTGCTCCAAGCGCTGCTAATCCTGCTCCTAGTGCTGCGATTCCTGTAATTGTCATAACTAAAAAATTTAAATGTTTATAATAATTAATGATGTTCTGTACTATGATGCTCTTCTACTGCAGACCCAATAAAAATGGAAGTCAACAATGTAAAAACATATGCCTGTAAAAAGGCAACAAATAATTCCATGGCATTTACAAATAATACTATAGGTATTGCCATTCCACCACCAAGTGTTGCTCCGCCAACACTTTGACCCATCTTGCCGAAAATAAAGATTAAACTTACTATACTTAATATAGCGATGTGACCACCGGTGATATTTCCAAAAAGTCGCAACATCAATGCAATCGGCTTAATAAATAAACCTACTACTTCTACGGGAGTAAGTATAATTAATACCCATTTAGGCACTCCTGGCATTGCAAAGATATGCCCCCAATAACTTTTATTACCATTGATATTGATAATTAAAAAAGCAATCAGTGCTATAACAAATGTAAAAGCTATGTTGCCTGATGCATTGGCACTTCCAGGAAAGAAAGGCACCAAACCAATAAGGTTATTAATTAAAATAAAAAAGAAAACAGAAAGCAGAAACGGTACAAACTGCTCATACTTAGGGCCGATGTTTAATTTGATTACATCTTCCACTAAATAATTTATAATAGGCTCGATAACTCCTTGAATACCTTTAGGTGCCTGGTTTTTATTTCTTGCATATGTTCTTGCAACACTAAAAAGTACTACTGCCAAGATCAGAAAACCAAATAGCGAAGTAAATACATTCTTTGTAATAGATAAATCTAAAAACCTGGAACTATCTGTTGCACTGAAATAACTTACAATATTAGCACTTCTCTTACCAGTTAAGGCATCTACCACTCTACCAGAATGCTCCTCCAATTTATAACCATCAACTTGCTTCTCTCCGCCTTCAAATACACCAGAAGAGAATACAGATAGTTTCCCATCTCTGTAAAGTATGCAAGGCAGATGTAAAGAATAATGCTGATGTCCAATTGTTGCAATATGAAACTCATTAGCATCCGCAACGTGATTCATTATATGCTCTACCACCTCAGCCGCTGCGTCGCTTTGCTCTTCTTTAGGTGCTACTACAGCCTCCTCTGTTGTAGCCATAGTAATGCATGGAAGTAACAACAAATACAGAAAGAAAAATATGGTAGATTTATTAGACATTGCTTTTGATAAAATGCGATGCAAATATACTTATTCTTAAAGAAACTTTTGGGCTAACACTCAAATTAAATGTGTGTTAAGTACATTAAAAAAGCCACCTGAAAACAGATGGCTTTTTATGTATATACGTTATAATTTCTTAGTGCACATCCTCAGGGAATCCTGTATTCTTATGTCCAGAGAAAACGTAATAGCTTCCCGGATCATCAGAGAACTCAAACTCTACAAAGATACTGTCTGTCTTTCCACCAGATAATGTAGTAGCAGCACCCTTGAGCACTTTACCACTGATTATTGATATTGACTCACCATCTATTTTAAGATTAGCATTGCCTGAAGACGGTTTCATTGTTAATGAGGCATAATCCACACCGAATTTTGCTTTAAATGGCCATACATCCAAAATGTCATCCATTAGAATACTATCTCCAGTGTTAGAAGCAGTGTTAGAGGTTAACAAAGCAGGTTCACCGAAATCACTATAGCTAATGATAAGGGCATCCAAAGAATCAGGGTTGTCTAATCCATCAATTCTGCCATCCTGGTTACCATCATAATATACTTCTGTCCACCAAGTGCCGCTCATACCCACAACACCTGATTGTGCCGCCTTATATTCTTCTTTCTTACAAGAAGAAATAAGAAGTACTATAGCTATAACTAATATGTTTAAATGCTTTTTCATATACGCTCTATTTATTGTTTTTTAAATGTTCTTGCACTTGGTCCAAAATTAGGTCCATTCATGGCCCATACATAAGCCGTACTTCCACTTGCAGCAGCAGGGTTAAAAGGAATCTGTAAAGAACCTCCTATGCTAGTTGAAGCGAAGAAAGGCGATAAACCACCCGCTTGTTGTAAAGGAAGTACCACTACACCAGGAGCTACATAGTATGCTGTTGCAATTACATTGAAAGCAGCATTTGGAACACCCGCAGCACCAACTCCTCCCGGATTGTTTAAGGTATATGTGTAAGGACTGCTTTGAGGTGCCTTAGCCCATGTACTTACACATGCCGTGGTGGATCTGTAATAATCACCACTGATGTCATCATTTAACGCAGCAGGATCAACTACCAAAACAATTCTTGTTTTAGTTGCTGCAATGCCATCTACATTTACTGCAGAATAGGAAACAAGGTATGCACCGTATTCAGTATTATCTACTGTTCCTTCTGTTAGATAATCAATAGGAGCACCATTCTCTGTTACAGTAGCACCCTGCTCTGTATAGGTATCACCCTGATTAATAACAGTGACCTCATCACCATTTATCTTAATAACCGGCCAGAATGTAGGCTTAGAGTCTACATACTCCTTCTTACAACCAAATAGAAGTAGGGATGCAAAAAAGATTAAAGCAGTTTGTTTGAAATATTTAGTTTTCATAATTACTATTGTTTAATTTTTATTAATTATCCCAGAATCTCTTAGATGTTGTTGTTCTATCCTTTGGTGAATTTGGATTTAAAGTCAATTCCTGAGTTGGATATAAGAATGAACTTGGGAACTTTCCTCCGCTTATAACATTTTGTGAAGGACTACGGAAAATACCCTCTGTAAATATTCTATTACCTGGTCTGTCAAATCTCAAAGTTTCTAACCAACCTTCAATCATTTGTAAACCATTCATAGAAATCCATTTTTGAATACCAAGAATGTTCAATTGATCGTCTGGAGATGCCGTAGAGAAACCTAAGCCAGCAATGTAACCCGGTGCAGAACTTGCATCGCCATAGTAATCGAAAGAAGCTGTAACCGCATCTGCAAATTTTGAATCTGCATTCTGATTGTTTCTAACCAAAGTTTCTGCCTGAAGGAAATAACTTTCCCACTCACTTATAAAGAATACCGGCACATTTGCATCAAATGTAAATGTACTTGGCCTGCTAAACTTCTTGTTTGGATCTGTTCCTGGAGGTGGATATGCATCTGTAAGCTCGTTGATTTCACCTGAATATACGCCAGAGTCTCCAGCAGTTCCTTCATCGTAAATCAATTTTACTCTTGGATCGCTCAAATTCACCATCTCATTTACACTAGACCAAGCAGCAACATAATACATTCCTACTGAAGTTCTAGATTCAAACTGAGCATACAATGGATTTGTATTCTGAGAAGATTCATAATAGTTCATGGCAGCAGCATCTCCTGCACCAATTAGGTTAGCTCCACTGTTAATTAAGGCCAATGCACCAGCATAGTCACCTTTTCTAACCAGAATTTTAAGCTTTAATGTATTTGCAAACTTTTCCCATTTTTCTAAGTCTCCGCCATAGATTAAATCCTCTTCCCCAGGCTCAACAACTGTACCACCTGTAGCAGCTATCTCCGCCAAGCCTTCATCAATTAATGGGATTAATGCAGCATAAACATCTTCTTCTGAATCATAAGATGGAGTCAGAACAGATCCATCTTCGATGGAGCCTTTATTTGCCTGACTGAAAGGAATTGCACCATGCAAATCCGTTAACATCTGGAATAAATAGGCTTTCATAATCTTAGACATCCCTGAATAGATAGGCTGACCGCTCTTTGTAATTGCAGTAAGATCTTGCAACGTTCTAGCATATGCTCTAGTCCAAGATCCTTCTGTACTACCAGAGGTCATATTGTAAAATTCAAGTCCTGATGTTGACACACCATAACCGCCTGTCCAATATTGAGCCCACATAGAGCCAATATAATTCCATGTATACCCTATCGTTTGACCTAACTCTGTTTGAGCAGTAGGCAATAATAACTCAGGGGTAGCAGTGCTCGCTTTGTTTGGATCTGTATTTATATCCAGCACCTTCTTGCATCCTGTTAGACCCAAGAGCGCCACGAAAGCTGTAATAAAGAATAATTTAGTATACTTCATGATATTAATATTTTATTTTTTAGAATTTTACTCTTACATCAAATCCTATGCTTCTTGCAGAAGGAACTGAACTAAATTCAAGACCTTGAATATCTCCTGCTTGACCAAAGGAGTTAGACTCCGGATCAGCGAATACGTTTTCTTTAGGTAACCAGAACTTCAAGTTTCTTCCAACAACGGAGAACGTGATACCGGAAATCTTTGACTTACCTAAATATTTTTTATCCAAAGTATAAGAAATACTAGCTTCTCTAAGTTTAATATAACTTGCGTCTATTAAATGTTGAGACTCTGGTAAAGCACCTATCAAGCTAAATAAGTTAGTAATCGGAGTAGTATTCTCTGTATAAGAGCCATCATCCTGTAACTGAACACTTCCAGGTATAACATAAGGCTGTCTGTCGTTCACTAAAGAAGATAAAGAGGTTCCGTTAAAGTCGGTAGCGTCTTTAGTTCCTGAATAGAACAAACCACCTTGTTTGATGTCAAACTGAATATCCAAAGACAATCCCTTCCAAGAAAGTGTTGATCCAACACCCATTGTGTATTTTGGTTGGAACGAACCATAGTAAGAATATGTAGTAGATACAACAGGAACACCTGCAGCATTAACAACGACATTGCCTTCCGGAGTTTTTTCAAAGTCAAATGCTTTGTATGTTCCAAATGGTAAGCCTTCTTTAACTACCACTTGAATACCACCTGAATTTAAACTCACTTCATCATTCTCGTCAGAAACCTTGAGCACCTTACTTATGTTCTTAGCAAACTGTAATCTGAAATCCCAATTAATTCCTTTAACGTTTTTCAATGCTGTTACACGAGCCAATAACTCATGTCCTTTGTTACTGATTTTACCAACGTTCTTAGCTGCTCTTGTGAAACCACTAGATGCAGGTAACTGTACGTTTACCACTAAATCCTTAGATGTTTTGTCATAGTAGGTATATTCTACATGTAAATAATCCTTAAGTAGATCTACATCTGCACCCACACTCCATTCAAAAGTCAATTCTGGCTTCAATGCTGGATTTCCAATGGTATTATCTGCAGTAAAACCACTTATCTGAGCTCCGCTAGATGTTACAACCGGGAAACGGATAGGATAGTTACTTTCTGAATAATCATCATATAATGGATTCGCTGAATAGGTAGACTTCAATAAATACAAGCCTGGGTCTTTCCCCTGTGTACCTGCGTTAGCACGAATCTTAGCATAACTCAACCAATCATTTTGAGTCTTAAATAATTCTGTAGGAACAAATGAAACCCCTCCACCTTGGAAGAAGAATCCTCTATTACCTTCTGGAAGCGTAGAAGACCAGTCATTTCTTGCAGTATACTCTGCAAAGATCATATTTCTGTATCCTAATGTTAACTGTCCATAAAGACCCATAAGTCTTCTTTGGAATGCATCACTTGAAGTTAATACGGTAGAAGCTGAGTTACTCAAATCATAGAATGCTGGAATTACCAACCCTCCTTGAGTTTGTCCAACTAAAGAACCACCTTTATTTTGAGTGTAGTTAAATCCACCCATCACAGATAAGTTTAACTTTTTAACGATCTCCTTATTGAAAGTAATGAAACCATCAAAGTTTAATTGATTTCTCTTTTCAAAAACTTCAGCATAGCTTCCTGGCGTTGCACCACTTCTAACATACTGGAATTTAGGACTTTGTAAATAGGTATTACCCATTGTCATGTTATCCCCAATTCTAGCTGTCATAGAAAGATAGCTAACTGGTTTGTATTCAATTTCAGCAGAAGCAATTAAGTTATCTACTTTATTGTCGTTATTGATATTATCCATTAAATAGAATGGATTTGCAGTATAACCACCATAATAGCCACCGAAATCCTGATAAGGACTATTGTAGTCTCTTAACTCGTTAATTGGAATATTAACAGCTTGCTGTAGCAATGCCTGGAATGGACCACCAAAATTAGAAGAACCTGCACCTTCCAATGCTCTTTGATAGATCTTAGAGTATTGGATGCTAAATCTACTGCTCAGGTTGTCGCTGAACTTAACAGATGCATTTCCAGTAAAATTGTGTCTCTTATAGAATGTGTTTTGGAAAATCCCTTTGTTTGTTAGGTTTCCATAAGCGAAATAGTAAGAGTATTTATCATCTCCACCTTCAATTGCAATACCACTCTTGCTAGTGATACCCACATTGAATCCTGCTTCGAGTTGATTCTTTACTGCGCTGTAAGGTCTGATTAACTGAGAAGTTCCGTTTGGAGTCTCAATAGCAGGCGTCCATGGTCTAACCACGCCGTCAAATGCAGGACCCCAAGAGAAGTTTTCAATTGGATCTGGTGCAAAATCGTAACCCTGACCGTATTTGTTTTGTCTCTTTATTTGCAAGTAAGCCTTATCAAAAGTTAAACCTGTATTGATAGATACGCTGAATTTCTTGTCTTGTTTAGCAAAACCCTTACCACTCTTGGTTGTAATTAAGATAACACCACTGGTACCACGAGAACCGTAGATTGCCACAGCAGATGCACCCTTAAGTACAGTGATAGACTCAATATCATCTGGGTTGATGTCATTTCCTCTGTTTCCAAAGTCAACGAAACTACCAGAAGAGTTTTCTAAGTTACTACTCGTGTTGTTATTGATCGGGTTACCATCCACTACAATTAGTGGGTTGTTGCCATTAGAAAAAGATGCCTCACCTTGTAAAACGATACGTGTAGAAGAACCCACAGCACCAGAAGCATTACTGATTCTAACACCCGGAGACTTAGACTGCAACGCACTGAATGGGTTGGTAGCTGTCTTGTTGAAATCATCGCTCTTTACTGTATTATTTGCGAATGATGTACTTCTCGCTTCTCTTTTGATTTGCATACCAGTAACGACTAACTCATCTAAAGTTTGTCCATCTACAGATAATGCTGCATCAATTTTAAGAGATAAGATAGGTTTTTCTAATGTGGTGTAACCAACATAAGTGAACACCAATGCTGTAACATCTTTTGGCAAATCCAATGTGTATTTACCATCAATGTCCGTAACTGTACCAATTGTGGTACCCTTTCCCGTAACGTTCACACCTATCAGCGCTTCGCCATTGGCAGCATCTTTAACAGTACCGCTTAATGAACGGTTCTGCGCAAATACCTGAGTTGTAATTAGCAACCCAAATAACCATAATAATAACGTTTTTTTCATAAAGACTAACTGGTTTTGTTAATAATTCTTAAGAAGTTAATGTATGTTAATCTGCAATATTAATATATTTTTTTCAGAAACAAGAATATTAAAGGAATATTTTTCATTTTCCTAATTTGTAATGCCAGGCATCCCAGATCTAGTAATCAACCACTTGCTCCTCCATACCCTCGGGTATTTCGCGGAATTCATACTGTTGATTGCGCAACTTAGGCTCAAATCCGGCTTCTTTGATAGCCATTTGGATGGATCTGGAGGTAAAACGGTGGGGTGCACCGGCAGCAGAAACTACATTTTCCTCAATCATAATGGAACCAAAATCATTAGCTCCAGCGTGCAGACAAAGTTCCGCCACTTGTTTTCCTACCGTTAGCCAGGAAGCCTGTATATTTTTGATATTCGGCAACATCATTCTGCAAATGGCGAGCATCCGCAGATATTCATCACCAGTTACCTGATTCCTAATGTTACGCATTTTCTTCAATAATGTTCCTTCATCCTGATATGGCCATGGTATGAAAGCCAGAAACCCTTTAGCACCAGCCGGCTTTTCACTTTGCACCTGTCTCAACCAAACCAGATGCTCCATACGCTCTTCTATGGTTTCTATATGGCCAAACATCATTGTTGCTGAGGTAGTTATGTTCAATTTATGGGCGGCTCTCATCACCTCCAGCCATTCCTGACCGCTACATTTTCCCTTGGCCAACAAACGACGCACCCGATCATTCAGAATCTCGGCACCTGCACCAGGCAAGGAGTCCAAACCAGACTCCTTTAAGGCTGAGAGCACCGCTGAATGCGATAATCCTTCCAACTTAGCAATATGTGCAATTTCGGGCGGACCCAGCGCATGCAATTTAATCTGAGGGTACAAGCGTTTTAAAGAAGTAAACGTATCGGTATAAAACTTCAGCCCTAACTCTGGGTGATGCCCCCCCTGCAACAGCAATTGATCTCCTCCATAACGTATGGTTTCCTCAATTTTCTGCTTATACGTTTCTATAGTTGTAATATAAGCCTCCTCATGACCCGGTTTGCGATAAAAATTACAAAACTTGCAATTGGCTACACAAACATTCGTGGTGTTTACATTTCTATCTATCTGCCAGGTGACGATATTATCCGGTTTATGTAACAGCCTCAGCTGGTGTCCTACAGCCATCAACTCTGCAGTGGGTGCCTGCTCAAATAAATATACTCCTTCCTCTATCGAGAGAAATTCTAGTTGTAAGGCCTTTTTATAGATGTCTGCTAACGTCACGGAATATGTTTGATAAACAACGCTAAAGGTAAAAGGTTAATCAGAACTTTAGTTATTTGCAATTGTTTTTTGATTGTTAATTGTAAATCGTTAATCGTATTTTCACCAAATGATTGAATATTCGAAAGTAGTATTGAAAAATGGCCTGACGCTGCTACATCATTATGACGACACAACCCCATTTGTGGTGGTGAATACCCTGTACAAAGTTGGAGCTAAGCATGAAGAAAAACACAGAACAGGATTTGCACACCTATTTGAACATCTTATGTTCTCCGGAAGCAAGAACTTCCCGGATTTCGACAAACCCCTGCAGGAAGCAGGCGGAGAAAATAATGCATTTACCAATAATGACTATACCAACTACTACGATATCGTTCCTGCCATCAATATAGAAATCCCTCTGTGTTTGGAAGCAGACAGAATGACAAATCTCAACATTAATAAAAAATGCCTCGAGGTACAAAGAAAAGTAGTATGCGAAGAGTTTAAAGAAAACTACATTAACCTCCCCTATGGAAATGTATGGCATCTAATCAGAGAGATGGTTTACGAAGAACATCCTTATCAGTGGCCAACTATAGGAAAAGATTTAAAACATATTGAAGAAGCTACGTTAGAAGAAGTAAAAAATTTCTACCAACAATACTATGCGCCCAATGATGCTATCATGGTTATCTCCGGGCATATAGAAAAAGAAATTGCAATACAACTCACAGAAAAATATTTTGGAGCTATTCCTGCCGTGCAGATTCCTGAGAAAAAATTTACAGAACCAGAACAACTTCATGCTAAGGAAAAAAAGGTCTATGAAGATGTTCCGCTGAATGCTATTTATATCGCCTTTAAAATGTGCGACCGACTAGACCCTTCTTATTACAGTACAGATGTGGTAACGGATATTTTGTCTACTGGTTCTTCTTCAAGGCTCTATCAACAACTGGTGAAGGAAGAGAAAGCTTTTGTAGAGATTGATGCTTACATTACTGCAAGCGATGATATAGGCATGCTGGTGATTGAAGGAAAAGTTTCTGAAGGATATGATGTTGCCAAGGCTAATGCACTTATTTGGCGAGAGCTTGAAAAATTAAGGGAAGGGGGTGTGAGTGAAACAGAAGTACGAAAGTGCAAAAATAAAATGCTCACCTACATGAGTTTCTCAGAAGCCAGCTTATTAAATCGATCTATTAGTCTGGCATATTATGAATCTCTGGGTGATGCTAACCACATCAATGAAGAAGAAAAAAATTACGAGGAAGTAAGTGCAAAAGGCATTCATGACTTAGTTAATCAATTACTACTGAAAGAAAAAAGCAATACCCTCTTCTATCTTAAAAAAGACAAAGCACATTAATCGCTATCCCGTGCGGGAAGCATTTAAAAATAATACATGCACTTACCTACAATACACGCCATTGATAAAATAGTTTTTCCGGATCCTGAAGAGATACGCTTAGGTAACGCTATTCCGGTATTTGGATTTAATGGAACCAAGAATGATATTTTGCGCATCGAACTTGTGTTCAATTCAGGCAGGTGGACTGAGCCAGCAAAACTAACTGCAGATTTTGCGGCGAGGTTAATAAAAAGTGGGACTGCAGAAATGGATGCTTTTACGCTGAGTGAGCAAATTGATTTCTATGGATCTACCATTAAGGCAAGTGCAGGATATAATACGTTCACTGTTTCTATGTATTGTATGAACCGATTTCTGGAGCCTTCATTGGAGCTGCTGATGAAGTGCCTGACGGAAATTATTTTTCCGGAAAAAGAAATTAGTTTGATTCAAAAAAATGCTATCTCCAAACTAAGAGTAAGTCAGGAAAAAAATGATTACCTCGCAGATGTGGCATTCAAAAATGCAGTGTATGGAAAAGATCATCCTTATGGATATGAAACAACAGAAGAGGCCATAAAAAATATCCGACAAGACCTCTTACAAAAATTTTACCAGACCGATATACATCCCAAAAATTGCACCCTCTTTATTGCCGGAAAATATGCGGATCACGAACTTAGTCTTATTGAACAGTATCTTGGTAAGTGGAAGCATAGTACGGATATAGAAACTATAACATCAAAAGATTTTTTGGTAACCCCCGGAGAAAAAAAAATAAGAATCGTAAAAGATAAATCAGTTCAAGCTTCTATTATCATTGGGAAGCAACTCTTTAATAAACACCACCAGGATTTTGCCCCCTTCCTGTTGCTCAATACCATCTTCGGTGGATATTTTGGCTCCCGACTAATGGGTAATATACGGGAAGAAAAAGGTCTTACGTATGGAATCTATTCCGGATTAGCTACACTTAAACATGGTGGTATTTTTTCTATTCAGACAGATACCAATCTGGATACGCTGGATTTGTGTCTGGAGGAAATATATAAAGAGATAGACCGTTTACATCAGACATTGATTCCTGAAAAGGAAATTACACTGGCAAGGAACTATTTGTTGGGTAAATTTCTAAGCAGAACAGATGGGCCATTTAATCAGGTAGAGGTGTTTAAAGGATATTTCATAGAAGGCGTGAATATCCACAAGTTTGAGGAAATTGAGGAAACCATAAAACAGACAGATGCTGTAACTTTACAGCAAATGGCGCAAACCTACTTACAAAGAGAAAGTATGTTTGAAACCATTGTAGGATAATGATCAGTATAAAAAATAGAGCATACAAATGGCTAACTACTATGTTGGTGATTTACATATTACTGCTGCACTCTATGCTATTTGCGCAAACCGCATTTGAAGCTCCTACTCTAAATTGTGTGCGCAATATTTCCACTGCTCCTTCAGGAACGGAGTTGAATTGGTCGCTCCCCGTTGCCGTTAATCCATGTTTTACTGGATACGAAATCTACGCCTCAACAGGGAATAGTAATGGACCTTTCAGTTTAGTAGCCACGGTTAACAATCCATTACAGACCTCTATTCAAATAAATCCTCCAACGGTGCCCCTCTACTCTGGTATAGCAGCATCCGTTACCTATTTTTATATGATAAACAGAGGAAGCTGTAATAATCCTATACCTCCGCTTAATCCAACTTCAGATACACTGGATAATGTAAAGCCACAACCCTATATAATTATTAGCAGTGCCAGCGTCATCAATAATCAAGTGCATCTTACCTGGTATCCATCACCTAGTCCGGAAGTAGTAGCCTATCTGATACTGAGCAGTAAAGATGGATTCAATACTTTTGATACTGTCTATGGACGCTTCAACACTACCTATATTGATACGGTTGGCGATCCCAGCTTTACACCCATACGCTATAAAATTCGTGCGCTTGAATATTGTGAGAGCCCCTTGGGATTACAAGGTACCGCAACTCCGGATACAGCAGACCATACTACTATATTTTTAAGAAATATCAGCCCTTACGTAGATATTGATTCCTGTAATAGGACGGTAAGTATACGCTGGGATCCTTATGATGCCGGAAGTGCACAGGTAATTACTTACGAAATTCAAAGGAGTGTAAATGGAGGGGTTTTTACAACAGATGCCAGTATCCCACCTCCGGGATCTGCTCCGCCATTTCTGTATACTCTACAAAATATTCCTTATAGAGATACCGTTGCCGTTCGGGTTGCAGCGCTATTACCCAATGGCACTATTACTTATTCCAATGAACGAAGATTCAGCGCGAACGCTATCCAAACGCCTGTAAATGATTATATCCGAAACATCACAGTTGAGAATGGGACTATCTATATAGAATATCGTAAAGATACATTGGCAAGCCCTGACACGCTGCGTATTTTAAACAGAAGTTTGGATGGGATTGTATTCCGGCCATTAATAAAAAATCCAGATGTTCAGGACAGGTATAAGTATATCTTTTCCGATGAAAATTTAGCAGTGAATGATAATGTTTACTTCTACCGACTGAACTTACGCGATTTATGTTTTAACGAACATATCTCCGATACTGCCGCTACATTGCGTATAGGAATAAAAAAGAAAAACAATAATAAAGCAGATATTCTGTGGAGTGGATTTGAGATAGCAGACATCACCTTTAATTATTTTCGGCTAGAAAAAATTACAGGAACAGATACCATTACTGTCGGCACTTTTAACAGAAATGAAAATTCTTATTTAGAAAATACGCTTTTTGATTTCACAGCAGACAGTGTTCAGGGAGTATGCTATCGCATCACTGCAGTCTTTACCAATAATAATGATCCTGCTCCTCGGGAGATACTGGAAAGCCATTCCAATATTATCTGCGTTGAACCAGAGCCTATTGCCTTCGTTCCTCAGGCATTTTTGCCGGATGGTGTGAATAATACCTTCAAGCCATTCTTATTGTATTCCAAGCGCGACAATTATGACTTCAGGATTTACGACCGGTGGTATCAGTTAGTATTTTCGACACAAAATGTAGACGAACGCTGGGATGGTAATTTTGACGGCAAGCGGGCTCCTGCAGATGGATATATATACATTATAAAATTTACCGGAAAGAATAATAAGGAATATACGCAAACAGGAATGGTAATGCTAATCCGCTAATCCTAATCAGGAATTTTTACGGCATATATACGATGCTCTTTATTTATCAGCGAGATGTCTCTTATCCAGGGATTATAAATTCTAATCATTTTATAACTCGTATTATGCTGCTTGGCAAACGCTACCCAATTTACAGAAGTGTCTACCTCTTTTAAGGTGAATTTCAATTCAGGATACAAGTCTGATGGATCTAAATAAAAACCAAAATCTTCGGGATGCTCATAGATTGTCTTAAATGCAATGATACGTTGTATATAACGACTGGTTTCTGAATTTACCAGAAGATGATAGTAGGCTGTTTCCTGCTGTTGCTGCTGTGCTCTTGTTATGCCTCCAATACCCATATTGTAAGCTGCCGCTGCTGCGGTCCAAGATCCAGTTTTTAGTTTCGCGTCGATAAGATACTTGCATGCAGTTCGTGTCGCTTTTTCCAAATGATAGCGTTCATCTACTTCTGCGTTAACCACCAATCCATATTGTGCAGACACGGGTTTCATTAACTGCCAAAATCCTGCAGCCCCAGAAGGAGAGACCACATTTTCCAGATTACTTTCTATGGCTGCAAGATATTTGAAATCATCAGGCAATCCCTCTTCCCTAAGAATTTTTTCTATAACAGGAAAGAAACGATTAGCGCGCTTCATCAAAAGTATAGTAGATGAATGCCAATACGTGTTTACAGTAAGTTCTCTATCAAGACGCTCGCGCACCTCAGGATCTTCCAGCAAAACTGCTTCCTCCGCGAAGCTGATACGTTCTGGAATTCTTACTGCGTATGCCGCTTCTTTTCCAAGGGCTACTTGCTCTGCCTTACTGTTCAGTTTATCAAAAGCAAAATAGACCCTTGAGGTATCTATGGTAGCGTATATAAATAATCCACCTGCCAATGATGCTGTAGCTGCGAGGGTAAAAAATAATAGTTTATGTTTCACGTATTTCAACTACTTCTTTTTATAAATTGGAACAGTTGAACAAGGCTCGCCAAACATGAGTGACTGAACTACCGGTTGAAGCTTTTTAGTTAACTCTACATAAACCGAACCTGTTACCGTATGTTTACCACAACCTTTGATAACCACCTTCGTATTAATAAATTTTGAAGTATCCATGTTTTTTATGGCCTCCAAACAAAGTGCATATTCTACTTCTTCTTTACTTCCATAATATATTGTTGTAGTGTACGGAGATAAATAAGATGTCAATAACATATACGACCATTGCGGGAGTATGGCATCTGTTGAACAACCGATAGCCACCGTCTTATCTTTATAGGACAACCACTCATATTCTTTTAATGCTAAACGAAACTCCTTCTCTTTTAATATCAGACCTTTGAATAAAAAATCTTTCAGATCAACTACCTGAACTTCTTCCTTAGGAAAAAAATCCTCCAGATCAAGGGTAACTATACCGCTTTGTGCCACTTTATTTATTAGGGTGTCTGCCATGATAGAAATATACAAGATGAATTATAATTGATAGAATAGATTATCACCAATATAAAACAAAAAAGCGAAACCAGAGTTCCGCTTTTTGCTAAAATATAATTACCGTATTCTTTAGAATTAATAAAATTTATAACGAGTATCCTCCACGTCTGCTTTTTTAACAATAGCTTCCAGTATCGTTTGGAAATTTATTCTACTGCTTAGCATGCGCTGTATTTGTTGCTTGTACATATTCTTGTCTGGTATAGCCTCTGCTGATTGCGCTTCCACTACTTTTGGCATCAAAATAAATGCCGCCCTTTCGCCGGCTACTGCTTTTGATAGCTTACCAACCTGCGCTCCAAATGCTGTTCCAACAAACTTTGGTTCATTGCCTAAGCCAGGTACATATGCTGAAGAGAAACGAACAAGCATAGTATCAGATGTCGTTGCACCGCTAACCTTTGCAGCTATGCTATTCACATCCGAAGCTCCTGCAGCAGCTTTATTCAACTGATCAACCAGGTCTTTCCCCTTCTTCTCATTTCGTACCAATAAGGATACTTCTTCTTTTACATCTTCCGCATTTGCTAAGCCTTTCTGCATTACTTTATTCAGCTTTACAATCATGTACTTATTATCGGTGTCAAAGAAATCGATAACATTGGCTTTTTCTTGCTGAAATGCCCACTGTACCATTTTGCGTGCAGCGCCAATTTGTGGTACATCTACCATGGCTTGTGTAAGCACAATGTTCTTGTACGTATTCTGCTCTTTTGCAGCCTTATCAAAGGATTCAGCAGTAGGGTTCTTTTGCTGAAAATCTACCGCCATGCTGTATGCCAGTTTCTCTGTCTCGTTACTTGGAATAAGTTCTACCGCAAAATCCGCGAACTTAGTTACCTGTTGTAAGCCCTTGGTATCTATTAGCAAGATAATATGTAATCCATAAGGAGATTCCACCTTGGCTATCTGTCCCGGCTGCATACCTTCATAGAATACTTTATCATTAAATGCCTTAACCATCTGTCCTCGCGTAAAATACCCGAGGTCTCCACCTTTATTTTTAGAACCCTCATCTCTGGAGTTATCTACCGCAAGCTGTCCAAACTCTTTTGTCTTAGATTGCACCAGGCGAATTAAGCTATCTGCTAATACATTAGCTGCCTTCTTGTCTTCATCTGTACCATTACCTTCAGATAATAATATATGTGCAGCACGAACTGTATCCGGTGCTGTTTTCTTTCCTATGATTTTGGTAAATACATAAAATGAACCTTCCTTATATACTTGTGTCAGAGTACCAACAGGAAGAGAGAATAAGCTATCCGGGTTACGCTGTGTCTGTAAAACGTCATTCTTAGAGTAATAGGTTATATCGGCTCCCTGTTGAGAGTTGCGAGCAATGTAAGCAGAGTCGTTTGGCATAGATGCCAAATATTCTTCGCGCATTTTAGAAATCTTCGAAAGTGTTTGTGCAGTATCATCAGCAGATGGAACTACATTAAACGAAACGATATCTACCACCCTAGAGGCTTGTTGCTGGTATTTTGCCTGATGAGCCTTTATATAAGAAGTTATGTCGGCATCTGAAACTTTGTATTTATCATCCGAGAGAGCAGTATAGGGAATACTTACTGATGCCACGGTTGCACTTCTGCCGGAATTTGCAAATTCATCTGCGAGGAATGTAGGAACATATAATGATTGTCCAACGAGCGTAGCATATTTTTGTTTTACCTGATCATCCTGTATAAGACGCTCTACATGACTAAGCATCTGACGGAAATTAGTCTTATTCTGTTTATCATATTGATCTATACTTCCGATAAACTCGCGAACTTTAGCCTGATCCAATTGTCCTGTTTGCGGATTAATAATATCCTGTTTTACT
Organism: Sphingobacteriales bacterium; assembly: GCA_947460245.1. Classification (GTDB taxonomy): domain Bacteria; phylum Bacteroidota; class Bacteroidia; order Chitinophagales; family JADIYW01; genus JADJSS01. The sequence continues at coordinate 11,888 of CANHGL010000006.1, read as the reverse complement.
TCCCGCACTTTCATTAAAAAGCGTTGTGCCAAAGGATGTGGTTGCTGTCCCCACATTAACTCTCCCATCTCGCCTTCTGAAACATTCAATCCTAAAGAAGCATAGGCATCATTCAATAACTCATTAGCCGCGATGGTATTCCACACTTCTTCCTGAATCTGCGAGCGTAATTGATCATTTAATTGCAAAGTAGGATTGATGAACTTCAAACCTTCTTCATATCCGGTAACCTGCTCTCCGTATTGTTTTGCAGAAATCGTTGTTCCGTTGATCTTGCCTACGGCATTACTTTTACCACCTCCGCCGAACAGAGAATTTCTTTCTAATGCTGCCTCTATAATAAAGATGAGTAATGCTACCGCAATAAATCCCACCAAGATCCAAGAGCGCTGTCTGATTTTGCCAATAATTGCCATGTTCTGTCTTAATTTTGGACTGCAAAGATACAAGGAAAATTGATAAAATTTAGGCAGTAAGGGCTAATGTGGGGCTGCCTGCCTCAAATTTAAATTGGAGCACTTATCGTATGATACAATAAGTTGGAGTGTATTTACAACTTACTGATTTTCAATACCATCATTAATAATCAGTTTTACCGTCTCGATCTTGATATCTGATACATCTAATATTTTAAAGGTATATTTTCCAATATTAATGACTTCGTCGCGTTCGGGTATAGTTTCGTGATGCTCAGTGATTAATCCCGAAAGGGTCTCATAATCTCCTACCGGCAAATCCAGGTCATATTCCTGGTTGATGCGGTCAATTTCCATCCTGCCTGATAAGATGAATTCATTTCTAGAGAGCTGATTGCCCACCAATTCATCTTTATCGTACTCATCTTCTATCTCTCCAAATATCTCCTCCAATATATCTTCCAGGGTAATAATACCTGCAGTACCACCGTACTCATTCACGACCCAGGCGATACTTTTATTTTCCTTGATAAACTCGTTTAACAGCTTCTGAATATGCATTGTCTCCGGAACTACTTTGATGGATATCAGTATAGAGGAGATGGAGGTAGGTTTCTTGTGCAGATCAAAATGGTGAATATATCCTGCCATCTTATCTATCGTATCCTCATATACCAAAATACGGGAATGATAGGTTTCAATAATTAACTTTTTTAAGTCCTCAACCGTATCATTAATATCTATAGCTGTGATTTCCCTACGTGGCACCATGCAATCGCGCACCCTAAGTTTCTTAAGAAATAAAGCATTCTCAAACAATTCGGTATCTACCTCTTCTTCTTCTTCGCCATCTGTTTGATGGTGTTCTTTGATAAACTTCTCCAGATCTACCGAAGAAAACTCTATATCGCGCTCGGAAACTTTTACCCCCACCATCTTAAATAATAGAGAGGATAATCCTGTTATAATTAATACTCCGGGTGTAAGCAACCAGTGTAGCACCCGAAATGGCAAAGCCAGAACAGGGAGTATGCTATCAGCAAAAACTTTGAACAAAACCTTCGGCACAAATTCTCCTAAGAGCAATACTATCGTTGTAGAAATGAGCGTCTGAATAGACAAAACTAAAAATTTAGAGAGTCCTGAATCTCTAAATAGAGGCTCTGTTATACCCGCACACAAAATACCGAAAGAGATTAACGCTATATTATTTCCCAACAGGGTAGTGACAATAAATTTTGACGGATTTTTGATATAGTCATTCAAAATCCTTCCTGATAAAGTTCCACGCTGGAAACTTAATTCTATTTTTAGTTTGTTGGCAGACAAAAAGGCAATCTCTATACCTGAGAACATTGCCGACAAGACCAGCATCAAAACAATTAAAAAAATGGTAGTTGCCATTGCGTTGTAAAGATATAGAAAAATTAAATCTTATTCCTTAAACCCTTTGCTATCATCCACAGAGACGATTCCTGTTACTTTCCGAATAGTATAATTAGAAAAATTCTCATCGGAATCGAAGCCTATGCCGTAGATTATATGATCAGGTGTTTTTATCTTAATTGGTTTGTCTGTATAAATCTTTTTTGTCCTGACATTCCACATTAACTCTTCTGTTTCCAGTTTTTCGTTCCGCTCATTCTCCATGTATACCTCTCCCGACACGCGCATTAATTGGTCACTTTCATTGTTCTCTGCATAATGGGCCTTTAAAATGGATATCAAGCGCAGCTGATCAAAAAAGCGCACCAGTAAACCATCCGGAAATTCAATCTTATTCTGTGATTTTGTATATCGCCTTATTGTCTCGCCAGTCACAATTGCGCGTTTATAGGCTCCTTCCTTGTATATAAAACGGACGCTATCTGCGACCTCCATATCCATCTCCTTTTCATTAAACATAGCCTTTACTTTTTTCATATCATTCTCCTTACAGGAGGAAAGAAAAAGCACGGAAAGTATAATAACAGCAACCAAACGCATACCTCAAAGATATAAAGAATAATAGTTTTACAGTCATCCGTACAAAGGGACAAACTCTAAAACTCGTAAAGGGTGGCACCCTTTTTGAACTCATCAAAAGAGTAGTATATGCCCGTCTCTTTACAATAGTAAAAGTTCTGTTGGTGTCTACTAATGATTAAAATCATCGTAGAATCTCAATAAACTAATCTGATAAAATAGTTAAGAAAAGCAACTGCTATTTCCTATACAGCCAATCGGAAGGATTCAATTTAGCAGAGCCCTTCCAAACTTCAAGATGAATTTCTGTGATATTTTCTTCATCTGTGTAAGCAGTGCCTATCCCTTGCTTGGTAGATATTTTCTGACCTTTAGAAACATTAATTGAGGCTAATTTAGAATATACGGTGAAGTATTCTCCATGGCTAATGATAACTGCATTCTTAAAGGTGGGGTTATTTAAAATACCCACTACTTTTCCTTCAAAAACACAGCGAACATTTGCACCTCCATCCGTACGGATATCGATACCATTATTTTCTAATGATACATTATCCAGTTCTGGGTGATTATACCTTCCAAATGCTTTGCTTATAAAGCCCTTCTCCACCGGCCATGGAAGCTTACCCTTGTTGCCATAAAAGTTGGAAGTAAGAAGATCATATTCTGGAGTATTACCCAGCTTTACCGGAATCTCTACCTTCTTGTTGGCAGCATCTTCCATTTCCTTTGTCACCTTCTTGCCTTCTGCTTTTGCTTTTGCGATGGCTTCTTGTGCTGCTTTTTTCTTAGCTGCCTCTGCAGCAGTAGCCTTTCCTGCTGCTTCCCGTTGTTTCCTCTCTTCTTCAAGTCGGGCAGTTTCTATCTCTTTCCTGATAATCGCCTCTATCTGACTATTAAGCTTGGCAGCCTCTGCTTGTTTTTTAGATATATTAGACTGCAGCTCCTTTTCTTGTTTCTTCAGCGACTGGACCACCACATTCTTTTGTGTAACAGATTTATTAAGCTGCATTTTTTCTTTTACCTGTCCGCTGAGCAGTTCTTCCTTGGTTTTTTTCTTCTCATCGATAGATGCAATCTCCTGGCTGATCTCCGATTTCTTTTCTATAATTTGTACGGCCTGCTGTTCCCGAAAAGTAGCATACTTGCGCAAATAATTTACGCGTCGTAATGCTTCTGAAAAAGAACTTGCATTTACAACAAATAATAGCTTATCCGCAAATCTTTGATTTTTATAGATGCGAACTACCGCATCTGCATATTCTTTTTTAAGTCGCTCCAACTGTTCCTCTTTTAGCCTCAAGGAGTCCATATTCTGATCGATCTTATCCTCAAATAAATCAATCTCTCCCTCCACCTCACGGATAAGCTTTTTGCGTAACTCTATCTGTTTAGATAACGCTGTGAGGTCTGCCATAGTAGAAGCCTTAGACGCCTTAGTCTTGGTCAGTAACTTTTGTGTGAACTCTATTTCTTCTAAAAGTATTTTCTTCTTTGCTTCCAATGCAGCCTTCTTATCCTGCGTAAAAGCAAGAGCACTTATCCCCATAAAGACTATAAGCAATGACATCCTCAAGCATGCAAAGGACAAGCAACAATCTTTGCGGAAATAATCCACAACTAATTCTATAGACGGTCTAATTCTCAATCTTATAATTTGGGTTTATACTGAAAGGATAGTCGAGCCGATCCTTTATCTCCATAGACTGCATTTCCATTTCCATATCAAAAATCTGAGGACCACTGGTAATGCTTAGACTTCTGTTCATAGGAAAAGAACAGCCGAGCTGTGGTTGATAATTAGAATATGTAGAAATTACCTTCTGTGCATTAAACTTATCCGTCACCATCATCGTATCCAATCCTTTTGTAGACTTATCAAATATCATCGTTGTGAGAAAGCGAAGTCCATCTGCATGAATAGTAGTGGTAGCAGCAGATTCCAAATATCTTGCTGCGGTAAGATCAGTAAAAATCAACTGTCCCAATAATAGCTGCTCAATATCCGTAAAAGAAAGATCTATAAATGTTTTCTCCTTTATATAAGATATCGGTTTCAGAATATAGCGTTCGTTGAGCTTGTCCATGATTTTAATACTGTCTCGGGTAATCACTACACGAGCTCCTTCAATCCCAATAATAGACATAGACATCCATATTTTTTCTCCCTTTTTCCAACGAATGTTAGTTATGAAATTCTGATTGATAGAAGAGGTAGAAAGTTTGGTCTTCATGCGAGCAGCTATTTCATTAAAGACAGGCTCATTAGCTTTCAAGTGGCTGAGCAATACCTGAGCAATTGTATCAAGCGGCTTTCCTAAATTGGATGAGATTGTAGTATCCTTGAGCTGAGTGGGGCGGATATTAGTGGAGTGATGACAACCAGACAGCAATATTACGGCTAGGCAATAACCAAATAACTTTATATGCAGATCCTCTAACTTCATATTGAATTTCTTTGCTGAAGTACAAACAACTATTGATGTTGTATTTTTTCCTCCAAAATTAACTTATCTCCACCCTTGTTGATGGCTTTCTGCCACTGCTCCCTTGCTCTATCCTTCTGGCCTGCCTGGAAAAGAATATCTCCATAATGTATGAGCAACTCCGGACGTTCCTGGGCATCTGATAATTGCATCACCTGCTCCATCCATTCCAAGGCTTCTGTATAATTCTTCATCTTATACATAATCCATGCATAGGTATCCATATAGGCTGAATTATTATCTACCAGCAAGTTGGCCTTTTTGCTCATTCGCTCTGCCTTTTCCAACATATCAGCCCGTTCCGAAAGATAATAAGCATAGTTATTCAGCACCGTAGCATTATTGGGATCTATTTCTAAGGCAGCCTCATATGCACTATCTGAACGTTCATAATTTTTAATCTCATAAGAGACGTCACCCAGGGAAATCAACATTTGTAATTTGAGCTGTGGCGGTAAGGATACTGCCTTTTCTTTATCTGCTTTTTCCAGAGATAGAACACGAAGTAATACCTTGCTAGCCGAGCTGAATTGCTTCAATTGCTGATGGGCAAGTGCGTTATAAAAATATCCAAAAGCATCTCTCGGATATTTATCCATACCCTGCTGTGTACAGGCAATCAACGTATCAAATTCTTCTAATTCAAAATTAAGGATATATAACTGCATCCATACTGTGGCCGGCACATCGCTCATGCGGATTACCTTGCTGTACTCAGACTGCGCTTCTTTCTTTCTGCCGATATTATACAGTACATCAGCACGTGCTGTAGTCGCCTTAACATTATTGGGATGCGCTGCCACAATCATATCTGCCATCTTTAACACCTCCTCTTTTATGGACGAATCTCTTGCCAGTTTCTCGATATAAGGAATGAAGGTGAGTATCTTTGCATCTATCCCCACATCCTTGCTATTAAATAGCTTTTGTATAATTTCATCGTGTTTCGCCTGATCCCCTTTCTTACGATAAGTCTCCGCCATAGCGAGCAAAGCATCTGAGTTATTGGCATCTGCAGCAAGCATACGCTCATATGTCTGGATAGCCTTCTCATACATCTTATTTGCCTGATATATTTCACCAATAAGCCCAACATACCTTGTCTCTGACGGGTAAAGCTTAACTAGTTTCTCTATATCTTTTATCGATTCCTCTATCCTACCCAGTTTAATCCACAAGGGTTGTTTCTGAAAGATAATTTCTTCTTGTACCCCTGTTTTTACTTCAAGTAAATTGTACGCTTCTATTGCCTCTTTGAGCCGATCTGCTTTTGTGAGCATATAGGCCCAATCATAATAATAATCGTAATCCTTGGGCCTTAATTTAATAAGTCGCTCATAAGTATTTGAGGCTCCTAAAAAATCTTTCTTCTCTCCTTTTGCTTCAGCGAGGTACTGGTAATAATACTCATTATCCGGATTAATCTTGATAGCCGCCTCTGCGTATTCTATCACTTTATCCATATTGCCAGATACATACGCAATCTTTGCCAGAACGTACATGGCCGCATCGTTTCTGGGATCTCTTTTCAGTACTTCATTAAAACGCGCTATAGCATCAATATTGTTTCCTAAAATATAGGCCTGCATGCCCTCAATAAAGACTGCTTGTTCCTCAACCACTTTCTTTGTAATTGGCAAATCTGCCGAAGATGAATGTAGCATCTTATTCCTATCGCGCGCAATAGAAACTCCACACATACTGCAGAACACGAGTCCTAAGAAAAAATATCGAATCACATTCAGCATCTGCCTTCAGGTTTTTATGATTATTAGACATGGCACATATTCCCCATTATCCTTGTGAACTAAAATACCATTTTCATGCATAAGAAGACATGCAGATGGTATACAATTAACATTAATTATAGCGGTTAAGTTTGCCGTCATGCCATGACGAATCTGCTATTTTACGCCCGTATGGCCAAAACCCCCTTCTCCCCGCTCTGTTTCGTTGAGTGTATCTACCTCTTTAAGTGTTGCCTTTTCGTACTTCGCAATAATCATTTGCGCTATACGTTCGCCGGTATTAATTACGGTAGTTTCATTGGAAAGGTTAATTAAAATAATCTTTATCTCCCCTCGATAATCTGAATCGATGGTACCTGGTGTATTCAGCACTGTAACTCCTTTCTTTAGCGCCAATCCGCTTCTTGGTCGTATTTGCGCCTCACAGCCATCCGGAAGTTCTATATACAATCCCGTGGGGATGAGTGCACGTTGCAGTGGCTTTAACATCACAGGCTCTTGAAGCTGAGCTCTCAAATCCATTCCGGCGGAGCCTGATGTTTCATATTCCGGTAACGGATTATCAGACGTATTTACAATCTTTAATTTCATAAATCAATTTTTATTGCATTACACACTACTCAAAAGAGTATTCCTTTTTGCAAATATAAGTATTCGAGTTTATGTACGGCGAATAAGTTATATTTTTTTGCTGCGCTCTCTGAAATAGGCAAAAGCAATAAATAGACTAATGAGTAGAATGGCACACAGCGTCTGCATACCTGCGGATAAAGCATAAGAGGTAGAAAGATAATGCGCCCCGGAAAAGAAGAATAGAGCGAGTGCGATATAGGAAAATATCCCGGACAGATCATAACGAATAGGGTAATATTTCATCTCCAGAAGGTATCCTAGGAGTACCATTGAAAGATAACAAATAAGGGTTGCCCATGCTGATCCCATATATCCCATTGTAGGTATCCAGAGATAATTAAGCACTAATGTAAGGAGCGCTCCGAAAACAGAAACCAAAGCACCAATATGTGTCTTATCTATGATCTTATACCAGGTGGAAATATTGAAATAAATCCCTAGACATAGATTTGCGAGGAGCAAAATGGGGATGACCCCCTTACCAACAAAGTAGTGTTTGGCAGCAGGAGAATAAATGCTTAATATCCCCTGAAGCATTGGAATATTAAGCGTAATCAGCAGAAATATGACACAGCCGCAGATGATAAAATATTTCATCGTGTCAGCATATATTTTTTTACTGTCTTCATGTTGAGCCTGCGCAAAAAAGAAGGGCTCCGCAGCATATCTGTAAGCTTGCAAGAACAATGTCATCAGCATGGAAAACTTATAATTGAAACTGTAAATACCAAGTTGAATATTATTCTCCTGCTGGGTTCCGGGGAGCAATTTCGTCATTAGGGCGCGATCAAGCATCTCATTAATCATACCTGCAAACCCAACTATCATAATAGGTAAAGCATATTGCAACATACGTTTGTAAAGGCCAACATCAAGCCCCGATCTTATAAGACGAAACTGCGGCATCAGGAACACTAACGTAAATGCACTTGCCAGAAGATTGGCAGTAAATACAAATACCACCTTTGGTAATCCGAAATTTAAATTCCAGGATGCACTTACGGGAAGGTATGGCAAAAGAATAAAGAAGAAGATATTGAACCCAATAAACAATAGAATATTAATTATTTTGAGCACAGCAAAACGCATAGGCCTGCCGGTCGCCCTTAAGCTGGCAAATGGCAATGCCGCTAATACATCAAAAGCCATCATCCAGGTAAAGAGCACTACAAATCCTTTGGATTCTTCTACCCAAGTTGCAATGTCTGCCATAAAAACATAAGAAAACAATATATAAAACAGCGTTACAGAAAAGATGGAAGCAAACGCTGTTGCAAACGCTTTTTGTTTGAATTTTTCTTGGCTATAATGCCTGAAATATGCCGTTTCCATTCCATGGGTGAGTAAGACCAGAAAGAATCCGGCGAACGCATAGAATTTCCCATAAACTCCATACTCTACAGGGGAAATGTACCGGATAATCAAAAAGCCAAAAAAGAAATTAATCAATCTGGCTAAGATACTACTGATGCCATAGGCAGCCGTATCAGAGGCTAATTTGCGGATTAAACTCATGCGGTTGCTAAATTCCTACTTCTGAATGGGAAGCACAAATTAATCTTCTAACGATGCGTTAATAAGTATAATAATTTGTTTATCAATAAGTTATTTAATAGAAATACGACTAACGAGTCTCTGCGAATTTAAAATTGCTTCCTGACCATAAAATTCCTGTAAAAACCCTTGTTTTATTGGAATCTTTAGCCTAAATTTACTTTTAGAAACATTTAAAAAAGCATAAAACCCTTTATCCTTTTCGATGTCTTCATTTTTTTTAGTCGTATTACGCTTAATTCTTTTAGAATTTCCGTAAATTACCTTTAGAACTTGAGAACAAAGAATTTTATTTACCCCAACTATAAATAAAATGATAAGCCCTAAATCCATATCACAACTAGCTATCGCTGCATTTATGTTCCTCTATGGAGCATCAGTTTTAGCCCAATCTGGACTTCCAACCTCTTGTCCAATTATTGACAAAAGAAATAACGGAAACGGACAATTTAGTTCTGCTGCAGGCTATTTTCCTAATAATGGACAGCATAACCCGTCTGCTAACAATGTGGTGGGTACTCCTTATGATACAGTATCTTTGGATCCCTCTATAAAGACCGGAAACATCAATTTCTACTGGCCTTCTTCTACTCCTATTACAAATATCCCTGTAATTACACGCGTATGGATTACAGTAAGTGGCTCCAACAGTGGTACGCTAACCCCTGTTGAGTTTGGACCGCCACCTCCACCAGTAGTGATTGGGCAGAACTATTACGTAAACTACTGTTTCTATGTACAGAATATTCCTCCTGCCGGAAAGATAACATTAGAGTTTACAGATCCACAAACGGGCCTGCCTGTGTCTACCTGTACCTACGACCTACAAAATAATAATACTACCGATCCACCAATTATTGATTGTTCTCCAACTATTTCTGCACAACCAGCCAACGTAAGTTTGTGCGGATCAGGTAGTGCAACATTTTCATCCTCCGCCATTGGAGCGGCTAGTCTACAGTGGCAGATGAGTAGCAACGGAGGAACAACCTGGACGAATATTTCCAATGGAGGAAACTTCAGCGGTGCAACAAGTACAACATTAACTGTAGCCAATGCAGGCAGTTATGATGGCTATCAATTCCGTTTGGCAGCCATCGGTAAGACCGGCTGCTCTACGTCTTATAGTGTTGCTGCCCTATTGGTAGCCAAGCCTAAGCCTACAGCAGTATTCTCTACCACCTCTTTTTGTGGAACAGGAACACGCAGTATGGCAGTTAGCTTAACCGGCACAGCACCATGGAGCATCACCTATTCCACTACACCTTCAGGTGGTTCAACTACAAGCACAACAGTTTCCAATATTACCACAAGCCCATATTACTTCTCTGTAAGTCCCACGGTATCTACCACCTATACTATTAGTAGCGTATATGATGCTTATTGTAGTAATAGTGGCCCTACTGGAAATATAACTGCAACTATTAATGCCAGTCCAACTATAACGCCGAGCAATGCCACCATTTGTTATGGCGGCAGTAGTTTTATCCTTACTTATACTTCTACCGGAAGTCCGAATAAATACACGCTTTCACCAGGAGTAAGAGCCATGCCGGGGTTCAGCACTATTACCAACGCTACCCTAAACAGTTCTCCAATGTCTATCACTATACCTGCAAATATTGCTGTTGGTGTATATGATTTTAATTTAAGCGTGAGTAACAGTACAACTACCTGTTCATCTGTAAGCATTCCATTTACTGTAACCGTGGCGGCATTGCCGAACATGGGAGCAAGTGCCGCAAGCACAAGTGTCTGTGCAGGCTCTACCGTTGTGCTTTCAGCTTCACCATCAGGCTTGTCTTCGTACTCATGGACTATCAGTCCATCTGCAACTGTATTGGGCACAGGATCAACATACAGCCCAACTGTCAATAGCAATACTACTTATACCGTTACCGGAACTACCGCAAATGGATGTTCCGCTACTGCTACTGTTGCTGTTAGTGTTACAGCAGGACCATCATTAACTATTACACCAGCAGCACCTAGTATTTGTAGCGGAAATGCTACGATATTAACTGCAAGCGGAGGAAATACCTATTCCTGGAGTCCTGCTACAGGGCTTTCTGCCACTACGGGTGATGTAGTTGTAGCGGCACCAACAATTACCACCACTTACACGGTTACTTCTGCAAATATAACAGGATGTCAATCTGTAGGCACTGTTACTGTCACCGTAACGACACCAACCATAACCGTAACTGCTACTGGGAGTAGTATCTGTAAAGGATCTATTAAAACATTAACGGCTGCCGGAGCATCTACCTATATCTGGTATCCTACGACAGGATTATACACCAATGCGGCCGGTACAATACCATATACAGGAACATCCTTAGCAACGGTATATGCATCCCCTACTGCCAGTACTACCTATTATGTAGAAGGAACTACTGCGGGCGGTTGTAAAGGTATTGCCACTACTAACGTAAATATTAGTATCAACCCAGTTGATTTAGCTAATAGTGTTGGGGATTCATATACCTTTAACTCCTATACTTTCTGCGGACAGGCAGTTAACTCCTTCGTGTTGCCTGTAAAACTTACACAAGCTGTAGACTCTATGAAGTGGGCATATGCCACAACGGATACGGGGGCCTATACCATCTTTACCTCTACGGTAAGTCCTTCAGGAGCAACCTTTACTCCATATATTAGAACTTCTCCGAAGGACTCCGCCAATGTTACTGTAAGTGGTTATTCCAACGGAGGATATTCAGGACCACAATATTTAAGGCTGATTATTTATGGCGCATGTACCTATAATTATACTATCAAAATTTATGATACTAAAGCCAGCGGTAATGCCCCTGTTCCAACCGGTAGCCCTCTGACAATCTGTAGCGGTGAATCTGCTACTTTATCTATGGGAGACCTTAATGGAATGACCATACAATGGCAGTCTGCTTCCACATCTGGTGGAACTTATACAAATATTTCAGGAGCAACCTCTTCTACCTATATAACAGGTCCATTAACAGCGAGTACAGCTAATTTTTTTAGAGCTGTATTAGTGAGCACCTTGGGTGGAGGATCTTGTAACTATACTACAACCTCCATTAATATAACTACCATTGCAGCAG
>CANHGL010000005.1 GCA_947460245.1 Sphingobacteriales bacterium | reverse complement strand
TTAGATATATAAGTAATCGCAACAAACTTAGTTTTAGGAGTTATAAGTGACTTTGCCTGCTCTAATGAAATAGTACCATCTTCCTGTAATGGTATAACTTTTATTATACATCCTTTCTCTTCACATAACATTTGCCATGGAACAATATTAGAATGGTGTTCCATTTCTGTCAGCACAATTTCGTCATCTTGTTTCAGGAATTTTTTACCAAAAGAGGATGCCACTAAATTTATTGCATTAGTAGTGCCTTTTGTAAAAATTATTTCATGACTGTGTTTTGCGCGTATGAAATCCTGAATCTGTTTTCTGACATCTTCATATCGTTCTGTTCCGATTTGACTAAGGTAATGTACGCCTCTGTGAATATTGGCATACTGATGCTCATAATAGAATTTTTCTGCTTCGATTACCGAGCTGGGCTTTTGTGTTGATGCAGCATTATCAAGGTATACAAGCCTTTTTCCTCTGATCATTTCATTCAGAATAGGGAAGTCGGATCTAATTTTCTGGATATCCAGCATGTTATATTTCTATATTTAATAAGTCAGCAATTCTTTTCTTAAGGCTCAATTTTAATGCCTCGTGCTTTATTTTTTCAAGGAGCTCTCCGGCAAATGCATAGACCAATAGGCCGCGTGCAACATCTTTTCCTATGCCACGTGCCTGTAGGTAAAAGAGTTCGCTTTCTTCTATTTGCGCAATGGTGGCTCCATGGGAACATTTAACATCGTCAGCAAAAATTTCCAATTGAGGTTTAGTGTATATTGCGGCATCTTCGCTTAAAAGTATATTCCTGTTGCTTTGGAAAGCATTGGTTTTCTGAGCTTCCTGTGCCACTCTTATTTTTCCATTGAAGACACCGACAGCGTTGCCATCTATAATTCCTTTATACAGCTCATTGCTCTCACAGTTAGGGGCATTATGGTTAACCAGAGTTCTGTTATCTACATGCTCATTCTTTTTTAATAAGTATAGACCATTCATATTGGATAAAGTACGCTCATCCTGACTGTCGAACTGCAATACGTTTCTTGTAATTGCACCTGATAAGGAAAATGTATTGACTGTTGCTGTTGAATTTTTAGCCTGTTGTACAAATGTTTGTTCTGTGATATAAAATACTTCACCGCCATCCTGTATTTTATAGCTATCAAAAATAGCTCGTTCATCAATCTCTATATGCGTAACGTTATTTACATAAACGGGTAAGTTATCATAGCTGATATAGTATTCTGCAAGGCTTACCTGTGCATGCTTACCAATCTTTATTTTATTACGATGCTGAATTATACCTGAGGTATTGGACTGAATATATAAAACTTCAATCAGATCAGTTAGTATAACATTATCACTAATTTCTAAATATAAGCCATCTGTTGCAAAAGCATTATTGAGTTCGATCAGGAAGTCATTACTTATTTGCTCAGAAGTATTAGCCGTATTCGTAAATACAACACCTGCTGATGGTTTTAAGGAGGATAATTCAGGTTGATAAATACCATTTAAGAAAACAATATTATTTCCAGAAACACTGTGTTTGTCAATAAAATCCTTTTTTATATTTACTGTAGCAGGAGTGTAGGTGGGTGCGAATCCCTGTTGTAAAATTTTATTATAATAGGTGTACTTCCATTCTTCATTTTTCATGGATGGAATTCCTAATGCAATGGCTTGCATCAACGAGTTTTGTCTAGTTGATTCTATTACTTTAGGGGTATATTCTTTAAGTGTATCTATGTTCATTTTTAGAATAGTTAATAGCTAGATTAGTTAGCCGGTACGTTATCCAGTTCTTTCACCCAGTCATATCCTTTTTCTTCCAGTTCTAGAGCAAGATTTTTATCACCACTTTTTACAATCTTTCCGTCATACATAACATGTACAATATCCGGCACTATATATTCTAATAGACGTTGATAGTGGGTGATAACTATAAATGCATTATTTGATGTTCTTAATTTATTTACGCCATTGGCTACTATTCTTAAGGCATCAATGTCTAGGCCGGAGTCAGTTTCATCCAATATGGAGAGTTTTGGATCTAACATAGCCAATTGAAATATTTCATTTCTTTTTTTCTCTCCACCAGAAAATCCCTGATTAACGGATCTGGATATAAAATCTTTGCTCATTTCCACTAATTCCATCTTTTCTCGTATCATTTTTAGAAAATCATTTGGAAGTATATTATCTAAACCTTTTGATTTTCGTATTTCATTAACCGCAGCTTTTAAAAAATTGGCATTGCTTACACCCGGTATCTCAACAGGATACTGGAATGCGAGAAATACGCCTAATCTTGCACGTTCTTCTGGTTCTAGTTCTAAAATATTTAAGCCTTCAAATTCAACGGTGCCGTCTGTAATTTCGTAACCCTCTTTTCCGGCTAATACAGCGGCTAGCGTACTTTTTCCTGTACCATTAGGCCCCATGATAGCATGAATTTCACCTGCATTCACATCAAGTGAAAATCCTTTTAATATTTTTTTACCCTCTATGGATACATGTAAATTTTTAATCTTTAACATTGATTCATTTTTAAATTAATTATCCAACGCTTCCTTCCAGACTTATAGCCAGTAATTTTCTGGCTTCTACGGCAAACTCCATCGGAAGATTGTCCATTACTTCTTTGCAAAATCCATTAACGATCATTGCAACAGCTGTTTCTTCATCTATACCTCTTTGCTGAAAATAGAATAGCATATCTTCTCCAATTTTAGAGGTTGTAGCTTCATGTTCTACCTTAGCGCTTTTATTTCCTACTTCCAGATAGGGAAAGGTATGTGCTCCACATTTATCACCCATCAGCAAGGAGTCGCATTGAGAGAAATTACGGGCATTTTCAGCTTTCTTATGAACTTTAACTAATCCACGGTAGCTGTTCTGGCTTTTTCCAGCAGATATACCCTTGGATACGATTCTGCTTTTAGTATTTTTTCCAATATGGAACATCTTAGTGCCTGTGTCGGCTTGTTGCATATTGTTGGTAACGGCAACAGAATAGAATTCACCTATTGAGTTATCTCCTGCAAGTATACAGCTTGGATATTTCCAGGTAATCGCAGATCCTGTTTCTACCTGCGTCCAGCTAATTTTTGAATTTGTTCCCTTGCATATTCCTCTTTTGGTAACGAAATTATATATTCCACCTTTACCATCTTTATCGCCGGGATACCAATTTTGAACTGTAGAATATTTTATCTCTGCATTATTCAATGCGATAAGCTCTACAACTGCTGCATGTAATTGGTGTTCATCTCTCTGAGGAGCGGTACATCCTTCCAGATAGCTAACGTAGCTGTCATCGTCAGCAATTAAAAGCGTTCTTTCAAACTGTCCGCTACCTGCAGAATTTATACGAAAATAGGTAGACAATTCCATTGGGCATCTTACGCCTTTGGGTATATAACAAAAAGAACCATCGCTAAAAACTGCACTGTTTAATGTAGCGTAAAAATTATCTTTCTGAGGTACTACAGAACCTATATATTGTTTTACCAGTTCACCGTGCTCCCGAATGGCCTCACTCATGGAGCAAAATATGATTCCTTTTTCCTTTAAGGTTTCCTGGAAGGTTGTTTTCACGGATACACTATCAAAGACAATATCTATAGCCACACCACTTAACCTTTTTTGTTCATCCAGAGATATTCCTAATTTTTCAAAAGTTTTCAGTAATTCAGGATCAACCTCATCAAGACTATTTAAGGTAGGTTTTTGCTTAGGTGCAGAGTAATAAATAATATCCTGAAAATCAATTTTGGAATAGTGAACATTAGCCCAGGTGGGCTCCGTCATTTTCTGCCATTCCTTAAATGCTTTTAATCTCCATTCCAACATCCATTCTGGCTCTTGCTTTTTTGCAGAAATAAATCTTACAGTATCTTCGGTTAGGCCCTTTGGAGCATTTTCTACCTCTATATCGGTTATAAAACCATATTTGTAGTCGGTGCTGGTTAATTCCTCTAATATCTGATCCTGGTTTGACATTCCTATGTATAATTAATCTGTAAATTTACTCAGCTACACTTGTATTTACAATTATTGTTTAGAATTGTTCTAAATAATATTGTTTTATTTATGTTAAGTCGGAAAGTATTTTACTAACTGAACATTAAAAAAGCCAATCAAAGTATCATTTTTTTAAGCCAATTAATTGAATTACTTTGCAATGTTTTTATTTGTCACTTATTAAAAAATCTATATATGAAGAAGGTTTATTTTTTACTCTTACTTGTACCTATAATGAATATCATTTCCTGTAAAAAGGAAGTGACGTCGTCTAATACGATTCCGGCTGTGCCAGAAACGGGTATGTATATTTCACAACAATACGATGATGCACAATTAACTACAATTAGTAATATTCCATATTCCACTCGTGAGAATTTCAACAGAATTCAATATGCATCTGATCTTACTATTGCTACAGATACTCTGAGTGATTCAATCGTTTTAACTATGGATGTAGTCCTACCACCTAATGCAACGGCAAACAGTCATTTACCTGTAATCGTATATATTCACGGAGGTGATTTTTATGCGGGTACTAAGGAAGGTATTTTAGATGAAGCTAAAACTTATGCAAGGGCAGGATATGTTGCCGTATCTATAGATTATCGTTTAACAAAAGACAATTTTACAGATTTAGGTTTGCGTGTTAAAGCCATTACATCCTCTGTAGATGATGGTATGAATGCTATCCGTTTCCTGAAGAAAAATGCAGACACTTATCACATTGATGTAAATAGAATAGCAACAATTGGATCTTCTGCAGGTGGTGGTATATCTATGATTAATGCGATACAGTATGATGAATTGCTAACAACAAGATCAGATTATCCAGGAATATCTTCTAAAATACAAGGCGCAATTTCTACCGGTGCTACACTTGTTGAAACTGGTATAGATCCTTTGCAGTTCCTAGTATTTGATAGTTTTGATACGCCTGTATTATTATATCATGCTAATCCTGAAGATGGATACAGACATACAACATGGACAGGCAATGTAATTCCAACACAAACCCTGATAAATAATTCAGGAAATGAGTGTATTATCTCTCCTCAGCCAGACTTGACACATACAGTAGATCTATCATTAGGTGGGGCGTATTGGAATGTTACCAAGGAATTTTTATGGAAAAAGTTAAAACTATATACTTTATAGATTTATTTAAATAGGAATAATCCTATTGTAAATCTTAAAATAAGAAACGTCTAATTATTATTTTAGAGTTATGACTCATCAACAGAAACTTGAATTACTAGAGCAAAAAAGAAAGGAGGCACTCCTAGGTGGCGGACAAAAGCGTATTGATGACCAGCACAAGAAGGGTAAGCTTACGGCAAGAGAGCGTTTAGATTTATTGCTGGACACTGGTAGTTTTGAAGAGTTGGGTATGCTGGTAACCCATAGGGCAACTGATTTTGGTATAGACAAAGAAAAGTATTCAGGGGATGGTGTTGTTACTGGTTTCGGAACAATAAATGGCCGTTTGGTGTATGTTTTCTCTCAGGATTTTACGGTTTTTGGTGGTTCGCTTTCAGAAACACATGCAGAGAAGATTTGTAAAATCATGGATTTGGCTGCAAAGACAGGAGCTCCGGTTATTGGATTAAATGATTCTGGAGGTGCTCGTATACAGGAAGGTGTAGTTTCTTTGGGAGGATATGCAGATATCTTTCATAGAAATGTCCAGTTTTCCGGTGTAGTTCCTCAGATATCTGCAATTATGGGACCATGTGCTGGGGGTGCTGTATATTCTCCTGCTATGACAGATTTCACATTGATGGTAGAGCAGACGTCGTATATGTTTGTTACCGGACCAAATGTGGTAAAGACGGTTACCCATGAGGAAGTATCTTCAGAAGAACTTGGTGGTGCTGTTACCCATGCAACAAAAAGTGGTGTTACGCATTTCACGGCAAAGAATGAAGTAGCGTGTATCGAGCAAATTAAAAAGCTATTGTCGTATTTACCACAAAATTGCGAAGATCGTGCACCTAATTATCCTTATAAAACGGTTTCATCTGAAGTACGGGGAGGCTTAAAATCTATACTTCCGGTTAATCCGAATCAGCCATACGATATTCGTGATGTGATTTTAAATACCGTTGATGAGGAATCATTTTTTGAAGTGCATAAGGATTTTGCTGAAAATATAGTTGTTGGATTTGCCCGAATAGCAGGAAGAAGTATTGGTATTGTTGCTAATCAGCCGGCATTCATGGCCGGAGTATTAGATATAAATTCCTCTAGAAAAGGAGCCCGATTTACTCGTTTTTGCGATGCGTTTAATATACCCTTATTAGTATTAGTTGATGTTCCAGGTTTTCTACCCGGAACAGATCAGGAGTGGAATGGTATAATTGTGAATGGAGCAAAATTACTGTATTCTTTAAGTGAAGCTACTGTGCCAAAGGTTACTGTAATTACGCGTAAGGCTTATGGTGGCGCATATGATGTAATGAACTCTAAACATATTGGTGCGGATATGAATTTTGCCTGGCCAACTGCGGAAATTGCAGTAATGGGGCCTAAGGGGGCTGCAGAGATTATCTTTAAAAATGAGATAAAAAATGCTTCTAATCCAGAACAGAAATTACAGGATAAGATAGTTGAGTATACTGAAACCTTCGCTAATCCTTATCGTGCGGCGGAGAGAGGTTTCATTGATGAAGTAATAAACCCGGAAGACACCAGGGTAAAACTTATTATGGCCTTCCGTATGCTTGAAAATAAGGTAGTGCAGTCTCCTAAGAAAAAGCATGGTAACATCCCATTGTAAGTGTGTTTAAGTTTTAAAGTAGGTGCTTTTATTTCATAAAAAAACCATACTTTAGATCCAAATTATTCACGTATGAAAAATCTATTTTATTTAAGTTTAGCTGCGCTTTTTTTTAGTGCATGTTCTACTTCCAATACGCCAGCACCTTCAACGAATAATCCAAATGATACGTTGGGTGCATCAACCACACTCACGCATATTGCTATTGGCTCTTGCTGTAACCAGTATCTAAATATGTCTATTTTTAAGGCGATTAAAAACAAAAATCCTGATTTATATATTGCTTTGGGGGATAACATGTATGCAGACAATATCCTCAATCTGGATTTTGCATCTTTCATGCAGTCTCAATATAATTTACTGACAAATAATTATGATTTCAATACATTGAAGACTTCTATTCCTTGTGTAGCAACATGGGATGACCATGATTATGGTAAAAATAATGCAGGTGCTGAATTTACATATAAGCTTACTGCTAAAGATAAGTTTTTAAATTTTTGGAATGTTCCTGCAAATAGCGACAGAAGAACTCATGAAGGAGTTTATACTTCCTATATGTATGGTGATGCAAGTCATGCAGTGCAGATTATCGTTTTAGATTGTAGAAATTTCTTGAATGTAATTAGTTCAGAACCTATATCTCCTACAGCAGATACTAATAAAACTATTCTTGGTGCTACACAATGGGCTTGGTTAAAACAGGAACTTCAAAAGCCTGCTCTTGTTCGTATTGTTGTATCCAGTACCCAGTTGTGTACAGAACGAAATGGTTGGGAAGCATGGGCTAACTACCCACACGAAATTGACAGATTTTTCAGAACAGTTAAAGAGGCAAATGCAGAAGGCGTATTTGTAGTAAGCGGAGATGTGCATTATGCAGAGTTTAGTAAGAGAACAAAAGTTGGTCAGTACCCAATTTATGATTTTACATCTAGTGGGTTAACCCACACAGAGAATGGAGCATCAGTTAATCAATATAGAGAGGGTTCAGCATATGTTAATCTTAACTTTGGCATGATTAATATTGACTGGAATGCTAGTCCTGTAACTATTACTTGGGATGTATGTGATAATGTCGGCACCGTTAAGCAGCAGAAGGTTATTTCCCTGAATGAACTAAAATTTTAACTTACCGTTACTTAATAAACAAAAAAATAATGAAATACTCAATTGACAAAAAAGCAGAACATTTTCTTTTTAAGTACCTTAACAATGCTTCTCCAACTGGTTTTGAAGCTGAGGGTCAGAAAATTTGGTTAGATTATTTAAAGCCATATATTGATGAATATCACGTAGATTTTTATGGTACTACTTATGGAGTCATAAATCCTAAAGCTGAATTTAAGGTGGTAATAGAGGCCCATGCTGACGAAATCTCATGGTTTGTTAGTTATATCGGTGAAGATGGTATGATAAATGTGATTAGAAATGGTGGTAGCGATCATATGATTGCTCCTTCAAAACGTGTTAATATTCATACTAAAAAAGGTATTGTAAAAGGCATTTTTGGATGGCCTGCCATTCATTTGAGAGATCAGGGAAAAGATACGGCACCCACCATCAGAAATATTACTATAGACTTAGGTGCGTCCAACAAGAAAGAAGTAGAAGAGATGGGCATCCACGTAGGTTGTGTTATCACCTATGAAGATGAATTAATTGTTTTAAATAAAAAATATTACACCGGTAGAGCTTTAGATAATAGGGTTGGAGGATTTATGATTGCTGAAATAGCGCGTTTAATCAAAGAATCTAAAACAAAGCTGCCTTTTGGTCTTTATATCTGTAACTCTGTTCAGGAAGAAGTTGGGCTAAGAGGTGCAGAAATGATAGTTCGCAAGATTAACCCTGATATCGCGATTATTACAGATGTTTGTCATGACACTACAACCCCTATGATTGATAAAAAGGAGCATGGCGATTTTAAATGCGGTAAAGGACCTGTAGTCACTTATGCACCTGCAGTCCACGGGATTATCCGAGAACTTATTTTGTCTACTGCGGAGAAGCAGAAAATAAGTATACAACGTGATGCAGCGAGCAGAGTAACTGGTACGGATACAGATGCATTTGCATATAATGGTGGCGGTGTGCCAAGTGCATTAATATCACTACCCTTGAAGTACATGCATACTACCGTTGAAACAGTAGCTAAATCTGATGTAGAAGATGTTATCAAGTTGATCTTTGAAACACTAAAGAATATCACACCTAAAATGAAGTTGAAATATCTGCACTGATAATTAATCTTATATATTTATAATCTTCTAACTCGTCTCTATGTAGACGAGTTTTTTTATTTGTATTTTTATGTTGTTTTTCAGGGTGTATATATTTTTTTTAGAATATTAATAAGTAGTGTTTTGTTTAAGTTTTTATTTAAAACGAATCTTTTTATAGCCTTTGCTGCAGTTGCTTTTCTGTGGTCGAATATTTTTTTATTAAAATTGGATAATAATTATTTTGTTATATTGAGTTTGCAGGTGTTCTTTTCAGCCTGGTTTATTTATCAGTATAGCAGATGGGTGTATTATAAAAAAGGTAATTACCCAACTGACGAAGATGAATTTATACTTTGGTTTAAAAAGCATCCTCATTTCAATCGTTTCACATTATTTTTATCATTTGTATTATCGCTGGGATTAGCATTTTTTCTTAATATACAAACGTTACTTCTTCTTTTATTTATTGGAGGTATTTCTATATTATATCCTCTGGCAGTTCTGAGCCCAATTGGTTTGACAACAAGATTAAGAGATATTCCTTTACTTAAAATATTTTTAATTGCATTTGTATGGAGTTTTACTTCAGTACTATTGCCCGTACTCGAATGTGGTAAATCAGTTGCTGAAAGCAGGGATATATATCCTCTATTGTTTCTGCAATTTATTTTTATAGTTTTTATTTGTTTACCATTCGATATTAATGATCTTAGATCTGATTATAATAAAGGACTAAAAACTATACCAGTTATTTTTGGCATAAAGACTACTAAAATAATAATGCTTCTTTTGGGAGGTGTGTATTTGTTAGGTCTGTTTTTTTGGTTTCTTTATTTCACCCATTCAATGATTATAGTCTTGCCATTTTTTTTAATGTTGTGTTTGCTTATTTTTTTTCTACAATGGTTTGCATGGTATAAATCTGAGTATGTGAAAAAATGGCAAATTAGTGTTGTGTATGATGGCTCAATGGTAATTTATTTTTTTTGTATTTTATTTTTAAAATTAAGATTTGTCTAATTTTGGATTAATAGAGACGATAAAAGTGCTAAATGGCAAGCTGGTCTTTAAAGACCTTCATGTTTCACGTTTAACAGATAGCCTAAATGCTATAGGTGTTAACGTATCAGCAATTTCTATTGAAGCCAAATTACTAAGCCTTTTAGAAAATGAGTGTTTAGGAAATGGATTTAAGGATTTTAGATTACGAATCGAGATACATAAAATCAGGGTAAATGATTGTATCCCGTGTTTAAGCGATCTTATTTGGAGTTGTAAGATTAGCCCTTTAGAAAAAAATATATATTCTTTTAATGAAAAAGGTTTAACGCTGGCTTATTTACCCAAATATAAAAAGCCTATTGAGCCTTTTATGAATTTGAAACATACTGAAAGAGGCATATATGATCGTGCGGCACTATATGCAAAAGAAAATAATTATAATGATGCTATTGTACTTAATGGGTATAATAGAATTTCGGACACCTCTATTTGTAATATTTTCATAGTAAAGGATCAAAGTATTATTACCCCATCTCTTTCGGAGGGGCCTGTTATGGGGGTCTTTAGAGCGTTTATCATAAACAATGCGTTAGCTTTGAAGGTTATAGAAAGGTCGGTATCAATGGAAGATCTATATTTAGCTGATGGTGTCTTTATTACCAATGCTGTAAAAGGTATTCGATGGGTTGAATATATAGAGGACAGAAGGTATTCAGCAGCTTCAGTGAAAAATGTAGTTTCGGATATAAAAATATTAACAGATAATACACAATACAATTATGAATGAAGTAGCAATACATTGGTTTAGAAGAGATCTTCGCTTGGAAGACAATACTGCTTTATATTATGCACTAAAATCAGGTTATCCTGTTTTGCCAATATTTATTTTTGATGTTGATATCCTGGATGATTTGAAGGATGGAAACACGCTTACAAAAGATAATAGAGTTTTATTTATTTATAAGGAGTTAGAATATTTAAAAAATAAACTCATAGCGTTAGGTTCAGATTTGAATATTTATTATGGAAAACCTTCAGAAGTTTGGAAGCAAATTTTAACTACTAATTCAGTAAAAAAGGTCTTTACAAATCACGATTACGAGCCTTATGCTATTAATAGAGATGCACAATTTGCTGATTTTTTGAAAATGCAAAGCATTGAATTTTATTCCTTTAAGGATCAGGTTATCTTTGAAAAAAAGGAAGTTGTTAAAGATGATGGCACCCCATATCATGTTTTTACCCCTTACAGTAAGAAATGGAAGTTTACACTCCAAAATGATTCTTTGGCATCTTATCCTTCGGAATCTTTATTTGCATCTTTCCTAAAGGTGTCCTCCGTACAGCATTTAATTTCATTAGATTCTATGGGGTTTTTACAATCGAATGTTGTTTTTCCAGATAGAATAGTTTCGGATAATCTAATTAATCATTATCAGGAAAATAGAGACTATCCAAGTATTCTAGGTACCTCAAGGCTTAGTTTACATTTAAGATTTGGTACTATTTCTATTAGAAAGCTAGCTCGTCAGGCTTTAGCTTCAAACAATCAGATTTTTTTAAATGAATTAATCTGGAGAGAATTCTATATGATGATTTTATATCATTATCCACGTGTTGTTTCACAGTCGTTTAAGCCTCAATATGATAAAATTCAATGGAGAAATAATATCGATGAATTTGCTGCATGGTGTGAGGGGAGGACAGGTTACCCTATTGTGGATGCCGGAATGCGTGAGTTAAATACAACTGGCTTTATGCACAATCGGGTTCGTATGATTGTTGCCAGTTTCTTAACTAAACATTTATTAATTGACTGGAGGTGGGGCGAGGCTTATTTTGCTAAAAAATTATTAGATTATGAATTGTCTTCCAATAATGGAGGTTGGCAATGGGCAGCGGGAACAGGTGTTGATGCTGCACCTTATTTCAGGGTTTTTAATCCTGCATTACAGACTTTAAAATTTGATAAGGATTTAAAGTATATCAAAAAATGGGTTCCAGAGTATAGTGAATTGACTTATGTTAAACCCATTGTAGAGCATACTTTCGCGCGCAACAGATGCCTTGAAGTATATAAAGCAGCCTTAGGTTAGTTGAGAAGTGGATCTTCCGGAAAGGTAGAAATTAGTTTATTTTTACCACCCATTTTTACAAGTACTTCCTGCCACATATAGGTACTCATTTTAAATAACTCTGGATGATCCTTACATACTATCCAGCTTTCATCCTGCATTTCTTCTTGTAGTTGATCTGCTTCCCATCCTGCATAGCCAGCAAAAAAATTAATATTTTGTGGTAAAATGATTTTCTCCTTAATGAGTTCTTTTAGCTGTTCAAAATTTCCATTCCAGTATATATTATCTTTAATATGAAAGGAACCTTCCAGTATATCTCCATAAGCATGCAGATAATTTAGGCGATCCAGTCCAATAGGTCCGCCATAATATACATCACCTTTAAATGAAGGAAAGTTTGGAATCATTTCGTTGATCTTGAAGATGGAAGGTCTGTTGAGCACCAAACCTAAGGTACCCTCATTATGATGCTCACAAATTAATGTGACTGTTCTTTTAAAGTTTGGATCTTTCATAAAAGGTTCTGCAATAAGCAAATCTCCTTTTTCTAAATGGTATTCTTTCATCTAATATCTGTTTAATAGGGAATTAATATGTTTCACTGAAATAAGCCTGTCATATCGTTCACCAAAAGGGGTATAGTACAATAGTATGGTATAGTCGTTTTCTGTATCCATAAAGTATCCTTCTGTTAAGAATTGATCTGTTGCACCATTTTCATCTTTAAAGATATAGGAGTAATTATAATTTCCCTGTTTCAATGAAATTGTTGCAGCGTAGCCCTTGTCCATTGGATCATATTGCATTTTAGACTGTTCATCACAAGTCCAATTATTAAACGCACCAATTACATAAAAGTTACCATTGTTGATCAAGCTTCCAAAATCTAGCGTAAAATGAACATTCGCATAGTCTGCACCGGTATTGTAATAAGGATTATCCAGATTTTCAATATAGAACTGACCATTCAAGTCTTTAATAAATTGATATTTAAATGGTGGTTGAGGGTAGTCATAGGTTAGGAAGACATTATTTGTATTTTCCGTAATATCGAAGCTTCGGATATTCTGTCCTCTAAATCGGAGTGATCTTAGATCGAAGAATCTGAATTCTCTGCCCAATGCAGGGAAGGTTAGGGTTCCGTTGAAATCAAAGTTAAGTTCATTGATACCAGTAAATTGCGGAGTTATATTTAGTTTTGCATTATCCCATCTGTAGTTTTGTAATACCGTAGATTTTATTTCGATTGGCGGATTATCTATCGAAAACCCCTTATAGTTTACTTTAAAGACAACTTCCTGATATTTATCTCTTAAAGACATATTTCTTGGGTAGGCTACGCCTGCATCAATTACTACTTTAGACTCATTTATCATAAATCGTCGGGTGAAGATGGGGTTGTCTTTATTTGTTTCATAAACTATGAGCAGATAATTTCCCGACCTATTTATCTTCATATCAGTATTAGGTAATTTCATGGTATAATGCACATAGTTTGTTTTTGTACCATTGGATAGCTGATAATCATTAATATTTGCTTCACTATAACCATCTATGTACTCCATAATATTCATGGCAGTAGGCGTCCAGTCGCTGTGACACTGCAAAATGGTATAGAAATAATTTTTTGGTTTGCCGGAGATATCATCAAACCGTAATTCTAGTGTTTCTCCTGTGTTTAGTCCTATTACCGGAAGTGCCATGTCATATCCGGTAGGGTAGAGTTGTACCGTTTTTATGTATTCAGAATAGATCTTATTTTCCATGGGTATGGAAATAGCCAATACAGGTATTAGCAGCACTACAATAAAGAATAAGGGTCTGAAAAGTTGCATAAGCGAATAATAGCAAATATCTTTCCAAAATAAAAATAAAGCTTAAAATTAATGGAATTCAGCACGAAAGTTCTTCTACAAAGGCCTCCATTCTCTATTTGTCATCTTGACAGGCTGTTGATGTTGGGATCATGCTTTACAGAAAATATAGGAGGAATGTTACATTCTTATGGATTCGAGTTGGACTGTAATCCTTTTGGAATAGTATATAATCCAATCTCCATTTTTAAATCTATTCAACGCATAGTATCGGAAGATTATTATTCTAGTAAGGATTTATTATACTATAATGATTTATACCTTTCCCTGGATCACCATGGTAGTTTTTCTGGTTTAAATAAAGCTCAGGTGCTCGAGAAAATCAATAATCGATTGTCTATTGCCCATCAGCAATTAAAGGAAAGTAAATATATACTGATAACATTAGGTACTTCATTTGTGTACAGACATATTGAGCGGGATAGTATAGTTGCAAATTGCCATAAAATACCTGGATCTGAATTTGATAAGAGAATACTTTCTACAGATGATATTTTATTGGCCTATAAAGAGATACATCCTTTGCTCGAAAATAAGATTGTCATATTTACAGTAAGTCCTGTAAGACACTGGAGAGAAGGAGCCGTAGAAAATTCAAGAAGTAAGTCTATACTCCTGGAAAGTATTCATCAGCTAAAAGAGATGTACGGGAATATAACGTATTTTCCTGCCTATGAGATTATGATGGATGAACTCAGGGATTATAGGTTCTACGCAGAAGATATGCTTCATCCCAATAATGTAGCGATTCAATATATCTGGGAACGATTTATAGACTCCTATATGTCTTCATCTACTTTGAATTGTATGGACAGAATAGATAAACTTAAAATGCTCTATCAGCATAAGATCAAACATCCTGGAACCCAATCTGCTTTTGCTTATCAAACTAAAGTTGAAGATGCTTTATCAAACTTTAAGAGAGACTATCCAGATATAGATATTCAGTTCTCTTCTTTAAATAATACGGGTAATTCTATATGAATTGTATAATTCCATGCATTTATCAATTGAGTTTGAAAATTACCTTGTAATAGATTAACAGATGTAATTACAGATTGGATATCTGTATTTTTTAAATTCATATTTACTCCCTTATACTTTATCCTAATTTGTGCTTCTTTTATAGAGGATAGTATGAATATACTAATCTGTAATTCGTCAGGAGGGAATGCTGTGAAATACGCTATTAAGCTCTTTATGATATCATGGATAAGTTGTTGTGATGTATCTGTTAGTTCATCAGGTATATTTAGGTTATACTTAGTTTTAGTTTTTGTTTGAATCCGATGGGCTTCCAGAATATCTTTGAGCGCTACCTGCAATCCAAATTTCTTTAGAGTAGGTGGTAACAGTAGATGGGAGTATGTTCTTATGGTAGCGCAAATTGTATCGATATCTTTATTGATTTGTGTAATATTATTAGCTTCTTCAATATCTTGAATATTTATGGATGACATTTTCATTTTAATGGCAGACATCATAATGCCAATACCATCATGTAGTTCTCTTCCAACTCGTATGCGTTCATTTTGTTGGCCGTGGATAATAGAAAATGTGTTATCAGAATTCGCAATACTCATTTCTTTTTTCACAACTTCATTATTCTTTATTACTTGAAGTACACCATAAACAGTAGTAAAACAAATTATGATAGCTACAATAAATGCATTACTATAGGTGTATAGTTGTCCAATGTAAACACCCATGATATTTTCACCAAATTCAGGTTGAGGATAAAATAAAAAAAATGAAAATGATAAAAAGTATAATAATGTAAAGCTTACGATAGATTTTTCCTGAGTATTAAAGTAAATAAATATAAAAGTTAAGACTATACTCATTATACTTAGGTATATAAAAATATTTTGTATTTCTATAAACAATAGCTGTGCTTTATTGGAGAAAAATGAGATAGATAAAGATGTAGCAATCAGTATTAAACTAAAATATATAAAGTACTGTAATGCCATTTGTAGTTTTGGTAAATAAATACGCCTTTCAATAAATCCTTTCAAAAATACCATAGAGGATATTAGGTATGCAGAAAGCATTATTTTTTTTAGGAATAAATCAATAGATGGATAATTTGGCCATAATAATTCATTGCCTAAATTATTATTCACGAAAAGATAGATTATACCTGTACTTAGATATAATACATAGTAATAGTAATTTCTCTTTTGTATGAGAATAGATACTATTAAGGCCGAAAGTGTAAATAATATTAATATGCCATAAAGAATACCCCTTGTTAATTCAAGTGCCTCTGTTCTTGCAATCTTAGCATCTTTTTTCCATAATAATGCCTTTGTTTTTTGGACTTTATTTGGTTTCTTAAAGTATAGATTAATTTGGCTGATTTGATTTGGTTTTAGTGATATTGGAAATATTATATTTCTGTCATAATATCTTCTATCACTCATTTTCTTTGAGGTGTAATTATATTTACTTTTGATTTTATGTTGTTCTGTTTGTGTAAAATATATTTTTTCAAATTGTTGCGCAGGTAGTTCAAGCATCAATTCATTTATATGATTTTCACAATTTTTTAGCATTATCTGCTGTGTGATATAGCCTTTCTTTATTGACTGATTAGTTATTTTACTGGATATAGAAATACATCTCAAGCTTTCATTGATGAGTATGGTTTTGTCTTGTGCAAGTGAATGCTTACAGAAACATATAAATAACACTATATATAGAAGTATTTTCATTGGTTATTTATTATTGGAATTAGAATATTTATAGATGTTCCGTGATTTTCTAATGGGGATATATTTATAGCTCCATTTAATAGATTAACTCTGGATTCAATATTCATTAATCCAATTCCTGTATTTTTAATATCCTGATTAAATCCAATTCCGTTATCTTCTATTGTAATTTGTGTAGTTTTCTCATCGATGGTAATTCTTATAGTTACATGATTTGCATTTGC
Organism: Sphingobacteriales bacterium; assembly: GCA_947460245.1. Taxonomy (GTDB): domain Bacteria; phylum Bacteroidota; class Bacteroidia; order Chitinophagales; family JADIYW01; genus JADJSS01. Next base: position 81,906 of record CANHGL010000005.1, on the reverse strand, counting down.
ATGTTTAATGATATTATTTGAGATTTCCTGCAGAATCCGATATAGATTTATATTCGCTGTTGAATTCAGGAATACTGCATCTGTGATATTAGGCAATTGATATTCTGTTATTAAATAGTCATTTAGCTTATTAGTCGCAGTAATTATTATGTCCTTAACAGACATTTTTTGTATTTCAGGTGCAATATAGTTTCCGCTAATATCTCTTATGTCTTGAATGGTTTTATCAATATCCAAAATTACATTAGGTAGTATTTCTTTTGGATCATCTTTTAATTTTAACGAATTAATTGTTTTTTTTAGTATTTGTATATCTTTTAAGATGACATCTGTTACATCTGATGATATTCTATTTCTTTCTTCTTCCTGGCCAAGAATAAATCTATTCAAATTCTTTTTTTGAAGCAGATTTAGCTTTTTAGAAGATATATTATTCTCATAAATAAGTTTGTAATAGTTTGTGGCTAAGAATATAGATACCATTATTATTTCTACAGTTGTCAGATAAAAATTTATTGGTGCTATAAATACATGGTTTGTTCTTAATTTTAATAAGTCTATTGAATTTAGAATATAATTCGTTCCGTAATTATTATTGATAAATAATATCCAGTTTATTATATGCAATCCGGTTCCTGATATTATCCAGATACTTTCTCTTCTTCCTGTATTGATATAAGAATAAACTGATACAACAAGTATATATGCACCATATCCTAAAAAAACAGTATTTAAAGTATAAAATAAGCTGTTCTTTTGTAGATATTGAATCATAGGTTGATAGATATCTAATAGGTAGGATATAAGTAATAATATCATTATGGTACTAAATATTATAAATAAATACCTTCCTATATTATAGTTAGATTCTGCTGAAAAAAAAGTTCTAATAAAATATATGTGTGAAATAATATATCCGCTTACTGCAATAATAGTTATGTATTTCTGAACTGTTACTGAATAGAACCAAACATACTGATTCCCAATACCTGTAAATTGTAGGTATATAAGGATCATGAAGACGTTTATAGTTAAATATTTTAAATAAAATCTGCTTTTGCTAAATATATACAAGCATATCAATAATAATAGATAAGTAAAAAGAAGTCCGAAGAAAATACCGATAAAAAAATTATCATGATTTGTTGTTTTTATAAAATTATTTTCTGTTGTCAGGGTGATTCTGAAATTATTATACTGATGTTGCTCTCTGATGTTTAGGATGATTTCTTTTTCTTCGCTACCATGAAGTAATATTGGGTATACATGATTGATGTGTTTAAACTTTCGTTTATTGAAGGATTGATAATCTCCTAATATAGAGGTGCTACCATTTTCAAAAATGAATATGCTATCTAAAGTTGGGTTGATAATACTAAGGTATAGTTGTCTGTTTTCAGTAGTAGTATTCAGTAATTTTATAGACAGTTTAAAGAGGTCGGGAGTGGAGCTCTTTTTTTTACTTAATCCATTATAGAGTTCTAAGGAGTTAAAATTATTATCGATACGAATAGTTTTGGCATAGTCAGCTTTCCATGCTGCCATTAGAAAAAATAAGATGATATGGATAACTAACTTTTTATGCACTTTTAAAACAATGGTGTGTTTATTAAACTAAACAGTTCAAATACCTAAATATCAATCAGCTTTATTTAATTATATTTGTTTGTAAGACTGAAAGTCAAAAATACTACAAAATGACAAAGAAAGATACCGTTCATATGGTAGCCAGCAATATTGCTGAAAAATATGATATCCTACTTACTAACTTCAATGATATTACTGAGCACGCCAAGCTGTACTTTGAAAATAGAAACTTTAAAGACTTATTTAAAGGTCAGAAGGATCGCTATAAACTATATGGTAACTATGTAAGAGAAGTGTATTCCTTAACCCAACAAATTTTAGGAGATCATATTCATGATATTACTTATTGGAAAGATATTAAGCTAATTTACTCTGATCTTATTAAAGACAAACCGCATCGACTAAATTCTGAAACATTTTATAATTCTATTACAAGGAAAGTATTTCTGGATAAGAGTTTTAATCCGGATATAGAGTTTTTTGATCAGACGGATTATAAGCCTATGCCAAAATTTGATGAGGAGATTTTTGAGATTTTTGATTGTTCCCATTTCTCTGTTGCTGCTATTACACAAATACTTCATCATTTTAAATTTGATGTACCATATGAAGACATCAAAAGAGATGCACAGCATATTTTTGATGAAATGGCTCCTGTTATTATTCATCAAAAATCAAATCTCTTATTAGATAGAATTGAGATTTTAAAGCCTGTTTTCTATAGAAACAGAGGTGCTTTTATTATAGGAAGGCTATTTTATAAGAATTGGTCAATGCCTATAGTTATTCCGCTTTTGAATGAGGAAAAGGGCATTTTTGTAGATGCTGTAATTTACATACCGGCTGAAATCAGTATCATCTTTAGTTTTACCCGTGCGTCCTTCTTTGTTTCTACAAAATACCCTGCGCAAATTATTGACTACCTGAAAGCGATGTTAACCCATAAAGCAGTGGGAGAGTTGTATGATTCTATTGGTTATTACCGTCATGGTAAGACTATATTATACAGGGATTTGGTAAATTATACCAATAGTCATGACGATAAGTTTATTATCGCACCCGGAATAAAGGGTATGGTGATGGCCGTTTTTACCCTTAAGTATTACAATTTTGTGTTTAAAGTGATACGTGATAAATTTGAAGCCCCTAAAAATTGTACCCGTGAATTTGTAATTAAGAAATACGAAGAGGTTGAGGTAAATGACAGAGTAGGAAGGATGGCATTTGCCCACTTATTTGAGAATTTGGAGTTTCCAGCGCATCTTTTTACCACTGAACTTATAGAAGAATTAGAGCGTTCGTGTAAAGAAACCGTCGAATTTAAAGGCGATAAGGTATTGCTGAAACACGTTTATATTGAACGAAGAATGACGCCTTTAAATCTCTATCTCAAGGAAACCAAAAATCCTATTGATTTGTGCAGTGTTATTCTGGATTATGGATTTTGTGTTAAAGAGCTGGCAGCTGCCAATATTTTCCCTGGGGATCTATTATTAAAGAACTTTGGGGTTACCCGTCATGGTCGGGTTATTTTCTATGATTATGATGAAATAGCAGAAGTAACAGAATGCAGATTCCGCAGACTGCCACAACCTAATCTAGAGGATGATACCCGAGGAACTTTTGATATGATACATGCTGAATCCAATGATATTTTTCCGGAAGAGTTCATGGGTTTTATGGCTCCTGATGGACCAATCGGTGATATCTTTTTAGCTGAGCACAGCGAATTATTTGAACCTAAATATTGGAGGGCAATTCAAAAAAGTATAGAAGATGGTGAGTATCTTAGCTTTTATGCCTATGATCAGTATAAGCGTTTTCCAAGATCTTAATAAGCCTTATATAGAGCTCCTTGTTATGGCTTAACTCTATTTAACATAATATAAATTATAGGACAAAATACAATGTAAGTTTCTTATTTATAATGGGTTGTATTGGAGAATAGATTCATACTCAACCTAATTATTATAAAGGTAACGAATTAAAATCTTTGTTCTTTGCTGTAAAGTTTACCTTTGGACTTCATGAATGAAAATCAAAATTTAGATCAGATTCTTCAGCATTTTTCCATAGATGCTCTGAATCCTATGCAGCAATCCATGCTCGAACATTTTAAGCACTCTTCTGATATAATGCTCTTGTCGCCAACAGGAAGCGGTAAAACATTGGCTTATTTACTGCCATTATTAAAGCTTATAGATAAAGAATCCACTCACGTTCAAGCATTGATATTGGTGCCTTCCAGAGAACTTGCGCTTCAGATAGAGTCTGTTTTTAAGCAGATGAAGACCGGTTTAAAGGTAAATTGTTGCTACGGAGGCCATGATTTTAAGGTGGAAAAGAACAATTTATCGTCTCCTCCCTCAGTTCTGATTGGTACTCCAGGTAGAATCGCAGATCATATAGGTAAAGGAACATTTAATACGACCGCTCTGCATACATTAATCTTCGATGAATTTGATAAATCTTTGGAATTTGGTTTTTCTAAGGAAATGGAATATATAGTTCAGCATCTTCCAAATGTTAAAAGTAAAATTTTAATATCTGCTACACAATCCATTGATATTCCTAGGTATATAAAAATATCAGAGGTTCGGGAGCTTAATTTTTTAGATAAAGATAGTACTTCAAATACCCGTCTTTCTGTAAAATTAGTGCTTTCGGAAGATGTAGATAAGCTGGAAGCTTTTTTAAAGTTACTCTGCAGCCTGGACAGCAATGCACCTACCATCGTTTTTTGTAATCACCGCGAAGTTGTAGAGCGTATCAGTGATCATCTGAATCGTAAAAACATAGAAAATGCATGTTTTCATGGTAAACTCGACCAAAAAGAAAGAGAGCGTGTATTGGTAAAATTTACTAATGGTAGTGTTAATGTTTTGATTACTACAGATTTAGCTTCCAGAGGTTTGGATATCCGCGAAGTAAAGAATATTATTCATTACCAGCAGCCACATTCTGAAGAGGTTTTCATACACAGAAATGGCCGAACCGCGCGCATGCATGCCTCAGGCAGTGCTTTTATGATTCTAACCCAAAAGGAGGAACGCCCAGCCTATCTGGCTGAAAGCACTGAAGTTTTAGAGCTATCTGATAAATATTCACTGCCTTCTCCTCCACTTTGGGTCACCTTATTCATCAGCAAAGGCAAAAAAGATGCCATAAATAAGACGGATATCGTAGGATTCTTGTCTAAAGTTGGGAAACTCAACAGAGATGAATTGGGATTTGTAGATGTGAAAGATTTTTTCGCTTATGCTGCAGTAAAACGTGAAAAAGCAGATAAAGTACTCAAATTGGCTAAAGATCAGAAGATTAAAAATAGAGCTGTCAAAATCAATTTTGCAGAATAGCTTTAAACTACCCTAAGCTTTCTAAATACATCTCCTCTACTTTCTTTCTCGCCCATGGCGTTCTACGTAAAAACTTTAAACTGGATTTGATGCTGGGGTCATAGTTAAAGCAACGAATATTAATCTGTGTGCCTAAATACTCCCATCCATAATAATCTACTAAATATTCGAGGATACTCTCCAGGTTCTTACCATGTAGCGGGTTATTGGCTTGGGGTGTCAACAAATCAATTAGCTTTTAGGCGTTATAAATAAATTTCCAGGGTTGTGCCGCTTCCAGCTCCAAAGCAAGTTCTATCAATAGGGCGTCTTTTCCAAATGGTGCCGCAAATTGTACCCCAACAGGCATTCCATTGCTTGCAGTTCCTAATGGCAAGGAAATAGCTGGAGATCCCGAGATATTGAATAAAGGTAAAAATGAGGCAAAGTCAGCCGCACGATATGCAATTTCATCATAACTCAATGTGGGAGAAAAATAACCAATCTTTGGAGTGATTTTCGTTGTAACAGATGTCATTATCAAATCATAATTCTGCTCTAGTTTGCTTTCTGTTTCTTCAGCCGACTTTTTCAGTATGCGCAAACTTTTGGGAAGCTGAAATTTATTCTTCTTAAACGTATCCATCAATCCTATTGTAAAAGGTTCCAAAACAGATTTATCTACCTTTGCCCCTAAAACCAGCCGACTAAATGTATTGGTCATATACGATAGAAATCCGTAGTAATTTAAATAATGTACGGTAAGGTCTTCAATATTAAGCGGAACTTTAATAATTTCTACTTGATGTCCTAAGGATTCCAATAATTTTGCGGTTTCTAGCTGCACACGGTAGGTATCCTCATCCATATGCCCCTGACGATCTGCGGGTAAATTCTCGAACAAAGCAATGCGCAATCTTCGATTCAGTGGCAATTGAATATGACCTAATTTGGGTAATTTAGAATTATAGTAGTATTGCTCAGCTCCCGAATAAAAAGCTGCAGTATCTCTTACGGATCTCGTTAGCACACCCGAGTATACGATGTTTACAGGCAACGTCTCTGTTCCATGTAGCGGCAATAATCTGCCTCTGGTGGGTTTTAGTCCTACCAAACCGCAGCAGGATGCCGGAATTCGGGTAGACCCTGCACCATCGTTGGCAACCGCTATTGGAACTACTCCACTGGCTACCAGTGCTGCCGAACCTGAAGAAGAACCACCTGTGGTATAATCAGTATCCCAGGGGTTTCTGGTTATGCCCCAACGCTCATTTTCTGTACTGCAAATAAATCCAAATTCCGGTAATGTGCTCTTGCCGAGGCAATTAAGCCCGGTTGACAGAAACTGATTAGTGTATTTACTATTCTTTTTTTCAGGTTTGGCTTTGAAAGCACCCGTACCTTTTTGTGTGGGGTATCCTTTTAAAGGCTCATTATCCTTGATGAAGGTAGGAACACCATAAAATATGCTGTCTTTTTGTTGGGGAGAATTGTTTCTTGCATCATCATAAGTCTTTATGACAATGGCATTTAAAGCGCCATTCACACTTTCAGCTCGGGCAATGGCCGCTTCTGTAATTTCTGAAACGGAAACAGACTTGTTTGCAATAGCCTCGGAAATGGATGTAGCATCCATATTACCCATTGCATCACTGCTAAATGCATTAATTCTTTTATTCATTGATTTGTATATAATATATTGAAATTGTGTATTCTATTTAATATAAAGTAGATTTATTTAGTCTTTATTTTCACAAAAAATCAAAAACTAAAATCTATTACTAAGATATAAAAGGTTTCTTAATTAGCGACATGATTACATAAAGTAATATGATTTAAGCTATCTTTGCTGTCTTAATCTATACTCAATATATGTACTTATATACCAACTGGGCGGCAACCATACCAATGGCAAATGAAGAAGACGACTTCGCTCCTTTTGTGGATTTGTTGACCCGTGTAATGGATGTGATTGGTACGGGTAAGGTTTATTTTGTGATTGATAATGCCTCCAAGGACAAAACATTAGAGTTGGCTCGCGAGTTGGAAATGAAAGATTCCAGGTTTGAGGTGGTTTGGGCTCCGGAAAATAAGAATGTGGTGGATGCTTACTTGAAGGGCTTCCGTGTTGCTTATGATAATGGTCATGATATCATTATAGAAATGGATGCAGGCTTATCTCACGATCCAAGGGCTATACCTATGTATTTAAGAGTATTAAATGAGGGTAATGAATGTGCCTTTGGTTCTAGATTTATAAAGGATGGCTCAATGGGCGACTCTCCTTTCAATCGAAGGATGTTATCAAAAGTGGGTACGATTTTAGCTAACTTATTGTTAGGTACCAAGTTATATGATATGACCTCCGGATTTCAGGGTTTTCATAGGGATATCATCGGCAAACTATTGCAATATCCCTTGAAATCTAGAGCTCATTTTTATCAAACAGAGGTTAAGTACCTTCTACGTAAGCATAGAATTGCAGAAGTTCCTATTCATTATCAGGCCCCTTCGCCAAGGGTATCGAAATCTGCAGTAAAAAATGCCCGTCAAACGCTGATATACTATTTTATACAGCGATTATTAGGGAATACGCCTGTTCTATAAAAAGTTTAATATAGTAATTTTAATACATTATATATCAATATTATATGTCTAAAAAAAGTTTAGTAATTACGTCGATTGGAGCAGATACAATGGAAGTATTGCATACTTATGCTAAAGAATCTGCAGCGAGGAATGTAAACTTTATAATGATTGGTGATACCAAATCGCCTGCAACTTTTAATATTCCTAATTGCGACTTTTGGTCTGTTGATCGTCAGCTAAGCCTGGATTCAAAATTTGCCAAGCTTTGTCCGACCAAACACTATGCTCGAAAAAACATAGGATATATTATCGCCTTACAAAATGGAACTGAGGAGATCGTTGAAACGGATGATGACAATTTTCCAAGGCCTGAATTTTGGATGGACAAAACAAAATCAGTAAAAGCTTATGATATTCAACAAAAAGGTTGGGTAAACGTATACAACTATTTCAGCGACAAGTTTATATGGCCAAGAGGTTTGCCTTTAGAAGAGCTACAAAAGCCATCTTCACCCCTAACAGATTTTGAAGTAAAAGAACTTATATGTCCAATTCAGCAGGGATTAGCAGATGAAAATCCGGATGTTGATGCAGTATATCGTTTGGCATACCCCCTCCCATTGAATTTCAATAAAGGGATGAATATTGCTTTAGGTGATGGAGCCTGGAGCCCGTTTAATAGTCAAAATACCTACTGGTATAAAGAAGCTTTCCCCTTGTTGTATTTGCCTGCCTACTGCAGTTTCCGTATGACGGATATTTGGAGAAGTTATGTAGCACAGCGTATTGCCTGGGCAAATGGCTGGAGTATTTTGTTTCACGAAGCTACGGTTTGGCAGGAACGTAATGAGCACAACCTATTGAAGGATTTCGAAGACGAAATTCCGGGGTATTTGAATAACGCTAAGATCTGTAAGGAACTCGCAGCTTTGAATATCAAAGGCGGCAAAGAAAATATGCTGGATGATTTACTGATATGCTATGATATGCTGACTTCCAAAGGCTTCGTTGGAAAAGAAGAAGATGGATTGGTAAGAGCCTGGTGCGAGGATATCAGTAAGGTTTGGTAAAATATATTTTTATTTCAAGTCTAGAAGATTATCCACCCCTATATACCGTTCAACGGTAAATCCTTCTGCAAACTCACAATGAATGGGCCTCCCGAATTGCCTGGCTTTTCCAGTAATAAAATCCAGAAAGTCTTTCCTGGATATAGGTGTTTGTGGTTCCTGTGAATCCTCATCAAAAAATTGAGACTTAAATGCTTTTATAGCTTCGAGCTTTTTATCATGGTATTTTGTAACATCTACTACAAAATCTGGTTGTACAAATTCGTCTTGAACATAACGGTAAACAGCTTTTGCTCTCCAAGGGTTTTCAGTACTATTGGAATTAACCTTCACCAATCCACTCAAAAAATTTGCTCTTGATACTAAATCTCCGGCTCTTTTATGGTCTGGATGACGATCCCGTATGGCATTAGCTAAAATTATCTCCGGCTGGTATTTTCGAATGATGCTCACTACTTTTAGTAAATGCGTTTCATCTATTTCAAAAAAGCCATCTCTAAAGCCCAGATTTTCCCTGATACTAATTCCTAAAATATCCGAAGCTCTTTGAGTTTCCTCAGCACGAATTTCCGCACTGCCACGAGTTCCCAATTCACCTCTTGTTAAGTCTACTATCCCTACTTTATAACCAAGCTCAATATGTTTCATCACCGTTCCACAACAAGAAAGTTCTATGTCGTCCGGATGGGCAGAGAAAACGAGGATGTCTAATTTCATCAGGCTATTTTAATGAATCGTTATTTGGATAATAATGCTTCAATTTTTTGTTTGACCTTCTTGTCTGTTGGCTGCGTGATGGGAACAAAATAATCTACTACCTCTCCGTTTTTATCAATGAGGTACTTATGGAAATTCCATTTAGGGTAATTAAATAGCCCTGAGGTATGCTCTCCCATAAACTTAAACAATTCGTGCTGTTCCTTCCCTTTTTTAACGTGAACCTTTTCCATAATAGGAAAAGTAACTCCGTAATTAATCATACAAAATTCTTCTGCTTTTTCAGAAGACAAGGGTTCTTGTCCGGCAAAATCATTGGATGGAAAACCTATGATTTCAAACCCCTGAGCTTTATACTGCTGATACAGTTCTTCCAGGTTTTTGAGCTGAGGGGTAAGTCCACACTTGGATGCTGTATTTACAACCAGCACTACTTTTCCTTTAAAATCTGACAGGTCTACCTCTTTATTTTGAGCGTTTTTGACCCGGAATTGGTGTATTGAATTTTTCATTTTGTATTAGATATATAGTTCCGTCATGTTGATATACTTCTTCTAATCGGGCAATATAATTTTCTACTTCCCTGTCTTCTCCTTCCGGGTCGTATTCAGCTCTCATATCCAGCTGGAAAAACTTACCCATAAAATTCCACCAAAATGCCTTCCATCCGCTGCGGTATTCTTTCAATAAATTATACACACTTTGTCCGGTTTCCCGATTGATTAGTTTTATAAGGTACTGCCCCTGCTTACGCGATAAATTTTTTAAGGTGCTTTCAAATTCATTTCTCAGCACTTTCTCACATTCATCTAAATAATGCTTTCGCTGTCTATTTGTTTTACATTTTTCGAGATCATCATTCACTTTTTTTGATAAACGAGCAGTTCGCAATGCATAAGGATACACAATTCTCAGGTAACGCATCTGCCACTCTTCCAGATTTACCTTTCCTAACCTGGTGGCTCTAACTTCTATTGGATCAAGAACGATTTCTGGTAAAGTGTCTCCCAAAAGGATAATCTTTGGCAATATAATAGTATCGTAAACCGAAATTTTTTTTGAAAATCCAAAATAATGAAACCCGAACAGTAATGCAGATAAAAGTGTAATTCTCTTCATAAAAACAGACACGTTATAAATTTAACTACAATTAGGTAAGTCTGCTTATTTTTATAAGTCTGCTTTAATTAAATTTTGTTAATGCTCAAAGTTTTCAGCCAGGTAACGCTCTGCATCCAGAGCTGCCATACATCCAGAGCCTGCAGAAGTTACTGCTTGTCTGTATATTTTATCTTGTACATCTCCTGAAGCAAATACGCCATTTACTTTTGTTTTAGAAGTACCAGGTATTGTCTGTATGTATCCGATTTCATCCATAACCAGAAAATCTTTAAAGATAGCAGAGTTGGGTTGGTGACCAATAGCGACAAAGAAACCTTCTACTTTTATTTCAGAAATTTCCTGTGTAACAGTATTTTTTAAACGTACTCCTTCAACTTTGTCTTGTCCTAATATATCTTCTGTTTCTGAATTCCAGTATATTTTTATATTCTCTTTACGGATTACACGCTCTTGCATAATTTTAGAAGCACGCATTTTATCTCTGCGCACAATCATGTGTACCTGCGGACAAAGATTTGATAAATACAAGGCTTCTTCTGCGGCTGTATCTCCTGCCCCAACAATAGCCACTTCTTTTCCTTTATAGAAGAATCCATCACAAACAGCACACGCTGAAACTCCTCTTCCATTTAATCGTTCTTCGGATTCAATTCCCAGCCATTTGGCTTTAGCTCCGGTAGCAATAATAACGGAGTTGGCATGAATTTCTTTTTCATCATCTATCCAAACCTTATGTACTTTCCCGGAAAAATCAACTTTAGTTACCAAACCAAAACGAACTTCAGTTCCTACACGCTCTGCTTGTTTTTGAAAGTCATCCATCATCTTTGGTCCAGTTACAGCTTCTGGATATCCGGGATAATTTTCTACATCAGTGGTGGTCATGAGTTGTCCGCCCGGTTCTAATCCAGTATATAATACAGGTTTTAGATTTGCACGTGCAGCATAAATAGCAGCAGTATATCCAGCAGGACCTGCACCAATAATCAGACAATTTATAGTTTCTATCATAATCGTTTGTTAAAAAAAAATACTGTTGAATAAACAGCTCTCTAAAATATATAGTTCTGTAAAAACAAGAAAATAAAGTTGTACACAGCAAACAGAACTATATCGTCGTTATCAGCTTTTGATGTATTTCCATTACCTGCTCCATTAATGGTGCTGATCCGTCATTATAAATCACAAAATCAGACTGTTTGATCTTCTCTTCGTCTGGTAATTGTTTTTGTATACGAGCCATAACCTCTGCGCTACTTACCTGATCACGTTGCATGGTTCTTGAAATTCTTTCTTCCAAAGGAGCCACCACGGTAATCAGCTTATCCATCATTTTGTTACTGCCGGATTCAAACATTATCGCAGCCTCATATAGTATGTATGCTTTATCCTGATGATGTTGAAACCATTGTTGAGCATCCTCAAAAACAGCAGGATGGACAATGGCATTGAGTTGTTTTAAAAGCTCGTCGTCATTAAAAACAGCTTCCGCTATCCGTTTTCTGTTCAGGCCATTTGCATCATAGGCTTGCTCTCCAAAAAGTTTTTTGATGTTCTCAACAACTAAAGGATTGGAGACCATAAGCTCTTTGGCTCTGTCATCTGCATGATATACAGGAATACCAAGTGTGGCGAATAGTCGACAAACAGTAGTTTTGCCGCTGCCGATTCCACCCGTAATACCCACTTTGATCATAAGGAATTAGGCAGTAGCTGCAGCTGAACCCTGAACTGCTTTAGACAGTTCCGCATTAATAGCAGATTTTTCAATCTTTAAACGGGTAGGTCCATCCACTTGTATCATGAAGGTTTTATCTTCTTCATTAACGGCTACAATTTTTCCATGAATACCAGCAATGGTAACCACCTTATCTCCGCTTTTAAGCGTTTCAATGAAATTTTGTTGATCTTTTGCCTTTTTGGATTGAGGACGAATGATAAAGAAATAAAATACAACGAACATCAACCCCATCATAAGAATTGTTGGTATGCTAGAATTAGGAGCTCCCTGTAGTAAGAATAGTAATTGCATAAATAATAATTGTAGTACAAAAGTATCAACAAAAAAACATTAATCAAACAATAGCCATTGAATCTTATCCATAAATCCGAAAGACTTGCAGCATTTTATTACCTTTGCACCGTAAATAATAATTATGAAGTTTCTAAAAAACTTAAATATCCTTGACGTAAATCAGGGTGCTTCCACCGGAACTCAATGGTTCTCAACAAGCAATCAATTAGATTCTTTTTCTCCTGTTGATGGCAATAAGATTGCATCCGTAGAAATCAGTGGAAAAGAGGAATACGAAAAGACATTGGTCGCTGCAGAAGCAGCTTTTAAGATATGGAGAATGGTTCCGGCACCCAAAAGAGGTGAAATTATTCGTCAGATGGGTAATGCCTTCAGGGATCACAAAGATGATTTAGGAAGATTGGTTTCCTGGGAAATGGGGAAAAGCCTACAAGAAGGCTTAGGAGAAGTACAGGAGATTATAGATATATGCGATTTCGCAGTGGGCTTATCCAGACAGCTCTATGGCCTATCCATGCATTCTGAGCGTCCAAACCACAGAATGTATGAGCAATGGCATCCACTTGGAATTACAGGGATTATCACAGCCTTCAATTTTCCTGCTGCTGTTTGGGGCTGGAATTCCATGTTGGCTTGGGTGTGTGGAAACGTGTGTATATGGAAGCCTTCTGAGAAAACCCCTTTAACGGGTATTGCCTGCCAAAAGATTGTAGAAAAAGTAATTCGGGAAAATAATTTACCGGAAGGCTTGTCTTGTTTGGTAACCGGAGGTCGTGAAATTGGGGAGTGGATTGCTCAGGATGAACGCATAGCCTTAGTTTCTGCTACCGGTTCTACTAGAATGGGTAAAGAAGTAGCTAAAACAGTTGCCGCCAGGTTAGGTAAAACCTTATTGGAGCTCGGGGGAAACAATGCCATTATCATTACGCCTGATGCAGATTTGAAACTAGCAGTGATTGGTAGCGTGTTTGGCGCAACGGGTACTACCGGACAGCGTTGTACTACTACTAGAAGAATTATAATACATTCTTCTGTTTATGAGCAATTTAAAGAAAAATTAGTAACCGCATATCAGCAATTAAAAATAGGTAATCCATTGGAAGATGGGATTCATGTAGGACCACTTATAGACACGCAGGCAGTTCAGCTCTATCGCAATGCCATAGAGGCCTGCAAGGCTCAAGGCGGCAGATTCGCTATTGAAGGTGAAGTGTTATCCGCTGGTAGTTTTGCTTCAGGATGCTATGTGAAGCCTTGTATCGTAGAGGTAGATAGTCAGTTGCCTATTGTAAAAACAGAAACATTTGCACCTATATTATACCTGATGAAATATGAGCACTTAGAAGAGGCGATTGCATTACAAAATGATGTTCCACAAGGCTTATCCTCATCTATTATCACCACCAATATGCGGGAAATGGAACTGTTCTTATCCGCTTCAGGCTCAGATTGTGGTATTGCCAACGTTAATATGGGTACTTCAGGGGCTGAAATCGGAGGTGCCTTCGGGGGTGAAAAAGAAACCGGTGGCGGCAGAGAATCCGGATCTGACGCTTGGAGAGCTTATATGCGCAGACAAACCAGTACAGTGAATTATGGTGTTGATTTACCATTGGCACAAGGTATTAAGTTTGATTTATAAGGAATTATACGTTTGAGTAAGCTACTTTACAGCTTAATTTTATCATTAATAATTTTGTAGTAACACAAAATATTGATATCTTTGCGACTCAAATTTTGGATGACCAATAAAATATTAGACGAATGTTGACGACAGAAAAAAAACAAGAACTTTTTAAAGAATTTGGCGGATCTACCACCAACACTGGTTCCGTAGAATCACAAGTAGCATTGATTTCTCACAGAATCAATCACATCTCAGGACATTTAAAGACAAACAGGAAGGATTTCTCCTCTACCCGTTCTCTATATAAGCTTGTAGGACAAAGAAAACGATTATTAAAGTACCTTGCTCACAAGGACATCGTTAAGTACAGAGCACTTATTGAAAAATTAGGATTACGTAAATAATCTTATACTCCTTATTGGGCGAGGCTTTTGCCTCGCCTTTTTAATCTAATCTATAAAACTAAAAAAGGATATGAATTTTAACATACATACACAAACCGTTGATTACGGAAATGGTAGAACTGCTACCATAGAAACAGGAAAATTAGCACGTCAGGCAGATGGGTCTGTTGTTGTTAGATCAGGAAATTGTATTTTACTGGCAACTGCTGTTGCAGCAGAGACTCCAAAAGAAGGTATTGACTTCTTCCCTTTAACTGTAGAATACCAGGAAAAATTTGCAGCTGCGGGTCGAATTCCGGGCAGCTTTCACAGACGTGAAGGAAGAGCATCAGACTATGAAGTTTTAATCTGTCGTATTGTAGACAGAGCCATTCGTCCAATGTTTGCTGATAACTTTAAAAATGATACACAAGTATTAATCTATTTAATCTCAAGCGATGAAGAAGTAGAACCAGATACTTTGGTGGGATTAGCTGCATCTGCTGCCCTATCCATTTCATCTATACCTTTTGAAGGTCCGATTTCAGAAGTTCGTGTAACTAAGATTGATGGTAAGTTTGTGGTGAATCCTACTCCGAAAGAAAATGAAAGAGCAGAACTAAGTGTAATCATTGCGGGTACCATTGAAAATATATTGATGGTGGAGGGTGAAGCGAAGGAAGCCAGCGAAGCGGATTTAATTGCTGCAATAAAAGTTGGTCACGAAGTAATCATCAAACAATGTAATGCGCAGATTGAATTACAGAAAAAATGTGGAAAGACAAAAATTGTTGTTGCTGCTCCATTGGAAGACGAAGCGTTGAAAGAACGAATCAAAGTTTTTGCTGAAACACGTATTCATGAAATTGCTAAATCTGCAACCGGTAAACATGAACGCAAGGCTTCACTAAAAAAAATAAAGGAAGATTACTTAGCTGCTGTTTCTGAAGAGGAATTACAAAGTTTCAATAAAGAACTATTCAGTAAATATTTCAGCAAATTAGAAAAGACAACTATCCGTAATACGGTGTTGAATGATAGAATTCGTTTAGATGGTAGAAAGACAGATGAGATTCGTCCATTAGCTATGGAGATTGATATTCTTCCTTCTCCTCACGGGTCTGCTTTATTTACACGTGGTGAAACACAATCGTTAACTACTGTTACACTCGGCTCAAAACAAGATGAGCAGATGATTGACAAAGCAGAAGAATTGACTTTCAGTAAATTCTTATTACACTATAACTTTCCACCTTTTTCTACCGGCGAAGTGAAAATGTTACGTGGTACTTCAAGAAGAGAAGTTGGGCATGGAAATCTTGCACTTCGTTCACTAAAGCAAATGCTGCCTAGTGAAGATGAAAATCCATATACAATCAGAGTAGTATCAGATATCTTAGAGTCCAATGGTTCTTCTTCTATGGCTACAGTTTGTGCCGGATCATTAGCGCTAATGGATGCAGGAATTCCATTCAGAAAACATATATCCGGTATTGCTATGGGTATGATTGCAGAAGATGGTAAATATGCTATTTTATCGGATATCCTTGGCGATGAAGATCATCTTGGTGATATGGACTTTAAAGTTACCGGAACTAAAGATGGTATCTGCGGTGTGCAGATGGATCTTAAAGTAGATGGTTTATCATATGAAGTTTTAGCTGAAGCATTAGATCAGGCAAAAAGAGGCCGTTTGCATATTTTGGAGGCCATGCAGAAATGTATACCTTCTCATCGTGAAGACCTAAAACCTCATACACCTAGAGCTGAAAGCATTAATATTCCTAAAGAATTTATCGGTGCTGTAATCGGACCAGGCGGAAAGATTATTCAGGATATTCAGGAAAAGACCAATACCGTTATTACTATTGAAGAAAATAAAGAGAAAGGTATCGGAAAGGTTACTGTATTGTCTAACAATAAAGACAATATGAAGGCCGCTTGGGATCGTATAAAATCGATTGTAGCCGTTCCTGAGGTTGGTGATGTATATGAAGCTGAAGTGAAATCTATCATGCCATATGGTGCATTTGTTGAGTTTTTACCAGGAAAACAAGGTTTATTACATATTTCTGAAGTTTCCCACGACCGTTTGGATTCCTTAGAGGGTGTTTTAAAAGAAGGTGAAAAAGTAATGGTTAAGCTTATGGGGGTTGATAGCAAAACCGGTAAATTTAAATTAAGCCGTAAGGCCTTAATGACCAAAGAAGAGGCACAATCTTAGATTTTACTACTTTTTGTAGTACAAAATATTAAATGTAAATACCAAATTATTGGTATTTACATTTTTTTTTATACTTTTTTGTACATCGTATGTAACATTTCCGTATACTTGTCGTACATAAATCCAAGAAACCCTAAACAACCCTAACAACCACAAGTAATTTTTTATTGTTATCCCCCCAATTAGTTATTATGTAACTCAAAAAATAATATTATTAATCGCCCTAATACAAAAAAACCAGAAACATGAAACAACTAAAAATTACCACCAAAATCACATCGAGAGACAGTTTTTCTGTAGACAAGTACCTTAATGAAATTTCCAAGCTTCCAATGATGTCGGAAGATGAAGAAGTAGTAACAGCTCGTAAAGTTCGCGAAGGTGACGTTAGAGCAATGGATAAACTTGTACAATCTAACCTTAGATTCGTAGTCTCTGTTGCCAAACAATATCAAAACCAGGGTTTGCCTTTAAATGACCTTATCAATGAAGGAAATATTGGATTAATTAAAGCTGCAACCAAATTTGATGAAACCAAAGGATTTAAATTTATTTCTTATGCTGTTTGGTGGATTCGTCAGTCTATCCTGCAGGCTTTAATTGAACAGCCTCGTATCGTTCGTTTACCTATGAACAAGGCAACTATCTATAACAAGATACAAAGAACTATCGTTGACTTTGAACAAAAAAATCAACGCGAACCAACGAATGATGAATTGGCAGAATTATTAGAAATGAAGGCTGATGAGTTAGCTACATTACGTGCCACATTATCCTTTCACGTTTCCATAGACACACCTGTGGGTGATGATGATGAAACAACCAGTTTAGATTTAATGGCAGATAATTCCATGGCTAAGCCGGATCATCTATTAAACGAAGAATCGCTGCATGATGAATTGGATAATGCACTTAAAGGTTTATTGCCAAGAGAAGTAGATATTTTAAAACTGTATTTCGGTTTAAATGAATTCAGCCAGTCTTATAGCCTTGATGAAATCGGCATCAAAATGAAACTTACCCGCGAAAGAGTTCGTCAGTTAAAAGATAAGGCTATTCGTAAAATGCGTCGTTTTGCGATTACCCGTGAATTAAAGACGTATTTAAACTAGAACAAAAGTTATAGATTATAGGCTAAGGTTATGGACAATTTCCATTAATTTTAGCCTATAACTTTTTTGTAAACTTTCTACTATCTTTAGATATGCGCAAACCCACTATTGCACCGTCTGTCCTCTCCGCTAATTTTTCCAATTTGCAGGCAGACTTCAATATGCTCAACGACAGTGAAGCAGAATTTATTCATATTGATGTAATGGATGGTGTTTTTGTACCTAATATTTCATTTGGTATGCCGGTTATAAAGGCTATGCGTAAACTCAGTTCTAAAACATTTGATGTTCATCTTATGATTGTAGAACCCGATAAATATATCGAGGCTTTCCAACAAGTGGGTGCTGATATTTTATCCGTTCACATTGAGGCTTGTTCTCATCTTCATCGAACTATACAAAAGATTCAAGCAAGCAACATGAAGGCAGGGGTAGCTATAAATCCTCATACTTCTATACAATTATTAGAGGACACTATTGCCGAGATTGATTTGGTTTGCGTAATGAGTGTGAATCCTGGTTTTGGCGGACAAAAATTTATTGAAAAAACGTATGATAAAGTTGCTCGCTTAAAAGAACTTATCCTCCAGAAAAACTCTAAAGCACTGATTGAAATAGATGGTGGTGTTACGCTGGAAAATGGTAAAAGATTAGTAGAGTGCGGTGCGGATGTTTTGGTTGCAGGTAATACTATATTTAGCGCAGAGGATCCTTTAGCTACCATTCATCAGTTAAAGCATATCGCTTAGTATTTTCATATAGTATGATGAAAAGATTTTCCATAGCTGCTGCTCTCCTGCTTATCTTTTTATCATTGCATGCACAAGTAAGCTTAACGCTGAAAGGTAAAATAACTGATTCCAAAAACAATCCTTTTCCTAATGTATCGGTACTTCAAGTAGGTACTTCAAATGGCACAACATCTAACAGTAAAGGATTTTATGCATTGGAAGTTGAATATGAAGATTCCTGTGTCGTTGAATTTTCCAATCTTGAAATGGGAAAGAAAACCATTGTTTTATATCCTTCCAATAAAACCGTGTTGTATAAGGATATTCAGTTTGCAAGTAATGAGAATGTTATTGATACCGTGGAAATCAGCGCTAGGAGAACAAGCCAAGGCATACAGGTAATTGACGCAAAATCTGTTGAGTATTTTCCCAATCCAACAAATGATGTTGGTACCATTATAAAAACATTTGCAGGTGTTCAATCTAATAATGAGCTCACCGGACAATATAATGTTCGCGGGGGTAACTATGATGAAAATCTGGTTTATGTAAATGACTTTGAAATTTACAGACCTTTTTTAATTTCCAGTGGACAACAGGAAGGCTTAAGTTTTACCAATTTAGATTTAACGGATAAACTCTCTTTTTCCGGAGGTGGGTTTGAATCAAAATACGGAGATAAGATGTCATCCGTATTGAATATTAAATACAAATCTCCTACCAAATTCCACGGCTCTGTTATGGCAAGTATTCTGGGTGTTAACGCACATGTGGAAGGTGCAGTTTACAGTAAGAAGGATTCAACGCTTCCTAAGTTTACTTATCTAGCAGGTTTACGATACAAATCCAATGGATATCTATTAGGAAGTCTGGATAAAAAGGGAGAATACAATCCTAACTTTTTTGATGCACAATTAGACTTACATTATAAGCCCAATTTACATCACGATATTGAAATTATCTTTAATAATGCCTTTAACGATTATCGTTTTGTTCCCGTAACTGAAGAAACCAGAGCAGGCACATTCGATAAGTTGATTCGATTTTTAGTAGATTTTGAAGGAAATGAAAAGGACAGGTTTCAAAATACTATGGCCGGTATCTCTTATCGCTACCTCCCCAATTCTAAGTTGAGTTTAAAGTTTATGTCTGCCTTTTGGAAGATGCAGGAAACAGAAACATTTAATATTACCGGATATTATACTTTAGATGAGATTGAAATTGATCCTTCCAATGATAACTTTGGAAATGTAAAAGCCAATTTAGGCATTGGTACTTTTCAAAACTGGGCACGCAATAAACTGGATGCTACAGTAGCTAATTTTTCACACCTCGGAAAGTATACTATATTAGATAAAAAAGATATTACCAAAGAGAAGCATGTATTAGAATGGGGATCAACTTTCCAATACGAAAAAATTAACGATCAACTCAGTGAGTGGCAACGAATAGACTCTGCAGGATATTCTATCCCATATTCCGGAACAGCCATTAATTTTCCTTATCGCCTAAAATCTAAAAATGATTTGACCTCTTTTAGGGTGCATGGCTATTTTCAGGATACCTGGAATTTAATCAATAAAGATTCAAGCAGTCTTATTTTGACTGCAGGAATACGATACAACTATTGGAATGTAAATAATGAATTTATAGTTAGTCCAAGAGTACAATTACTATATCATCCTAAACTTAAAAGTGATGTATCCTTTAGGATAGCTGGAGGAGTATATGCGCAGCCTCCTTTTTACAGGGAATTAAGAGGGTTTGATGGCAGCATTAACAGAAATGTAAAGGCGCAGCAGTCTTATCATATTTTATTAGGTTCAGAGTATAATTTTAAAATTAAAAAACGCCAGTTCAAATTCACGGCGGAGGCCTATTATAAATATATACGAAACCTTAATTCCTACGAAATTGAAGATACCCGTATACGCTATTTTGCCAATAATAATGCAAGAGGATATGCGACGGGGATCGATTTACGTTTATTCGGGGAACTGGTAAAAGGAACAGACTCCTGGATTTCTTTATCGTATATGAATACGAAAGAAGATATACTCGACGATTTTTATACCCAATACAGAAATAAAGACGGTGCTATCATTACCTCATTGGTAGCCGATCAGGTAGCTGTGGATTCATCCATTATACGTCCAGGATATATCCGCAGACCAACTGATCAAACAATTTTTGTAAGTTTATTTTTTCAGGATTATCTGGAGAAATACAAGCGTTTTAAAGTGCATTTGAATTTAGTGGTAGGTACGGGTTTGCCTTATGGTCCACCTGATAGAAATCGTTATAAGGATGTATTGAAGGTGCCTCCATACAGAAGGCTGGATATTGGTTTCTCCGCGTTATTGCTCAATGGTGCAAAACGTGCAGTAAAGAAACCAAACAGCTTTGGCGCTAAGTTTGAAAATATTTGGGCGAGCTTTGAAGTCTTTAATATTCTGGGTATCAGAAATACACTCTCTTATAGATGGATAAAGGATACCAATAATAACCAATGGGCAATTCCTAATTACCTCACATCCAGAAGATTTAATTTTAAACTTCAGATTAACTGGTAATAAAAAAAGCCGCACTAGGCGGCTTTTATATTTTTATCTTTTGAATATATTATTCACTTAGTGCCTTTGCTTTTTCAAGCATATTCATACTGGCATAAACTTTCTTAAGATTCTGTCTGTAATCCTGATTTTTTGGATCTATCTCAAAAGCTTTTTCAAGGTTTGGCAATGCTAATTTAAAAAGCTCATCACGCTCAGCTTTCATAGCTGTATATTTTTTACCATCTCTGTCATCCTTTTCTTCAATGGCATTCATTTTCTTATTTACCTCTACCCCCGCATTAAAGTACATAACTCCAAGATTATAGTATGCATCTCCATAATCTGCCTTCATTGAAATAGCCTTTAAATAGTATTCTTTAGCAGATTCTGTATTTTTCATCTTATCATACACAGCACCAATATTAAATAGTATAGAAGTATTTTTAGGATCATTTTCTAATGCAGCTAATAATTTCTCTAATTTGCTTTGATCATTTCCACCTTCTAAAGTTGAGTTGAGGTCGTACATCATTAAGTTGTTGTTCTTGGGAAATCTGGATAATGCTAATGAAATAAACTTAACTAATTTTTCTTTCTCTTTCTTATTGTCATAAATCTGTGCTAATACTTCATATGCTGCTACATTGTTGTAGTTCATATCTACTAGTTTTTCTAACAATGGTAGTGCTTCATCATATTTATTGATATTTGCTCCTGCAATAGCCGTTGCATAGATAGCATTAGTATCTAATGCAGGTATGAATTTCTTATCAAATAAGTAATTATTAATTACTCTGCTCGCATCAAAATGTTTGTAAGCATCCTCATTCTTTTTAATGTTAAATCTCTCTAGTCCTTCATTAAATAAATAGCCTGAAATAGCAGTTAGTGAGGCAATAAAATCTTTTTGTTTCTTTGGATTCAATTCCAATTCTATAGCTTTGGTATAAGCATCCTTTGCTATAAACAAGCAATTAGGATTTTGCAGGTAATATATTTTGGTTTCATAGATGTTTCTGTACACTTCACCTTTGGTATTCCAGGCCTTAGGCATTTTCTGTATTTCTTCATCCTGTAGTGCCGCATCTATTTCTGTCTTTGCCTCAAGTGCTTTTCCTTCATCTAATAAGATTTGTGCAGAACCAATCTTTGATTTTTGTGCGTGTACCGAATTCGTTAAAAAGATACAACTTACGGTAAGTAGTAAAATGGATAGAATTTGTTTATGCATAAAAATGATTTTAAGTATTATTCTTCTGTTTGATTTTCATTAGCTTGTTCTGGAGTCTCTGTTTCACCATTATTCTCAGCGCTTTCAGATTCTGTTCCTAAAACAATTTCTTCTTCCTCTTCTTCGTGATTAATCTTGGAAACGGCTGCTATTGCATCATCTTCTTTTAGTTTAATCAAACTTACCCCCTGAGTATTTCTACCCATAGTACGCAGTGTATTTAAACCAATTCTGATGGTTAATCCAGATTTATTGATAATCATGAGGTCATTCTCGTCCGTTACAGACTTAATGGCTATCATATCCCCTGTTTTATCGGTCACATTTAGCGAAATAACGCCTTTTCCACCACGAGAGGTAATACGATAGTCATCCAATGCAGAACGTTTACCATATCCATTTTCTGAGACCACCATGATGTCT
Source organism: Sphingobacteriales bacterium (assembly GCA_947460245.1). Lineage (GTDB taxonomy): Bacteria > Bacteroidota > Bacteroidia > Chitinophagales > JADIYW01 > JADJSS01. The sequence continues at coordinate 59,165 of CANHGL010000005.1, read as the reverse complement.
TCTTTGATTTCCGCATTTACATCTGCACAAACCATGCCAATCAGTTCATCACCTGCCCCTCTCAAGGTAATACCACGCACACCGGATCCAGTTCTTCCAATTGGTCTCACCTCTTTCTCGTTAAAGCGAACGGCATATCCTTTTTTAGAACCCAGGATTACTTCACAATTACCATTGGTCATGCTAGCTGTTACCAGTTCATCTCCATCCCTAACGGTAATAGCATTAACCCCATTAGATCTTGGTCTGGAATATTCTCTCATCGATGTTTTTTTCACCGTTCCAAGTTTTGTAGCCATTACAATGTGATGGGTGTCCAGGAATTCTTGATCCTTCAAGTCTTTCACATTAATGAAAGCCTTAATTTTATCGTCTTGAGGAATATTGATAACGTTTTGTATTGGTCTTCCTTTAGATGTTTTACTGCCTTCCGGAATTTCATAAACTTTCAGCCAGAAGCATTTACCCTGTTCTGTAAAGAGCAATAAATAATTATGCGTAGAGGCAACAAATAAATGTTCAATGAAATCTACATCCCTTGTTTTTCCACCAAGCGATCCCTTTCCTCCTCGGTTCTGTTTTTTATATTCATCCAGTGAAGTTCTTTTTACATAGCCAAGGTGTGAAATCGTTACGACCATTTCCTCTTCAGCTATCATATCTTCATAAGATATATTATCGCCGTAAATAACTATCTCTGATCTTCTTGCATCACCGTATTTCCTCTTTACTTCAGAAAGCTCTTCTTTAATGATATCAAAACGCAGATGTTCGTTTGCCAAAATTTCTTTTAATCGACTGATTAAAGAAGATATTTCAGCATGTTCTGCACGTATCTTATCGATTTCAAGTCCTGTTAAACGTTGTAAGGTTAATGCCAGTACTGCTTTGGCTTGCAGCTCGGACATTTCGAAATTGCTGATTAAACCATCTTTCGCAGCCTCAGGATTCTTAGAACTTCTGATTAATTTAATGACTTCATCTAAATGATCTAATGCAATCAGATATCCTTCCAATATATGGATACGCTCTTCCGCCTTTCTTAATTCAAATTTCGTTCTGCGGGTTACTACTTCATGTCTGAACTCCACAAAATGATGAATCATATCCTTAAGCGTCAACATTTGAGGACGACCATGCACTAAAGCAATATTATTTACCCCAAAGCTGGTTTGTAACGGCGTATATTGATATAGATTGTTTAATACCACATTTGGAATAGCATCACGTTTCAAGTCAAATACGATACGTAAGCCATCTCTGTCTGATTCATCACGAATTTCAGATATGCCTTCAATCTTCTTTTCATTTACCAATTCAGCAGCCCTGGTGGTTATCATTTTAGGCTCAATCTGATAAGGCACTTCTGATATGATAATCTGTGTTCTTCCTTCTTTATTTTCTTCAATTCTGGCCTTTCCACGAACTCGGATTTTACCACGACCAGTAAGGAAAGCATCCCTTACCCCCTCATAACCATAAATAATACCTCCAGTTGGGAAATCCGGCGCTTTTACATACTGCATCAGCTCGTCTGTAGTAATATCCTTATTTTCTATATAAGCGTGAATACCATCAATAACTTCCGACAAATTATGCGGTAGAATATTGGTAGCCATACCTACTGCAATCCCTGAAGCACCATTTACCATTAATTGAGGAATGCGCGTGGGCATAACAGTTGGCTCTTCCAAAGAATCGTCAAAGTTTAACTGAAAATCTACTGTATCTTTATCCAGATCCTCTAACATTTCTTCCGCAATCTTCTTTAATCTGGCTTCAGTATATCGCATAGCTGCCGGTGGATCACCATCAATAGATCCAAAGTTACCCTGACCGTCAATCAAGGTATAACGCAAGGACCACTCCTGTGCCATACGCACCATGGTATCGTATACAGATTTATCCCCGTGCGGGTGATATTTACCGAGTACTTCCCCAACTATACGAGCAGATTTTTTATACGGCTTATTGGAAGTCATACCCAACTCCGACATACCAAATAAAACACGCCTGTGAACCGGCTTAAGACCATCCCTTACATCAGGTAAGGCACGAGAGACAATGACCGACATCGAGTAGTCGATATAGGCCGATTTCATCTCATCCTCAATGTTTATGGATATAACTCTTGACTTACTTAGTCCTTCTGATTCTTCTGACATTTTTTAGTAAAATTTAGGTAAACAAAAGTAGATTTTTTAGTGGGTAAAATGAAGTAAAATCAAAGGTAGATATCCACAATTATGCATATAAAATGCATCTTTGTAGACGAATGCAAAAAACACATAAATTGGTAGTTATTGGAGGCGGTGCTGCAGGCTTTTTTGCAGCCATTACCGCTGCTGAAAATAACCCTCATCTCAAAGTCACTATTTTAGAGCAAGGCATTGATGTATTAGGTAAAGTAAGAATCTCTGGAGGTGGAAGATGTAACGTTACACATGCTTGTTTTGACCCAAAAGAATTGATTAAATTTTATCCTCGTGGCAGTAAAGAGTTATTAGGTTCTTTTTATCGGTTTGACTGTGCTTCAACCGTTGATTGGTTTACGCAAAAAGGAGTGGCTCTAAAAACTGAAAATGATGGAAGAATATTTCCAGTTTCAGACGATTCTGCTACTATCATTGATTGCCTGATGCAATCTGCAAAACAGTTAGGCATTACTATACTAAAACAAGCAAAAGTAATACGATTTGAAACAAAGCCTTCCTTGCGTATTTTCTTTAATGAAGCATGTTTAGAGGTAGATTATATTCTGGTAGCATCGGGCAGTAATCCAACACTATGGAAGCTGTTAGAAAAAGCTGGTCATAGCATCCTAACTCCTGTTCCATCCTTATTCACCTTCACAATAAAAGATGAATTAATTAAGGGATTAGAAGGTATTTCATTGCCTGATTGTACTGTTAAGATTTCAAACACCAAATATGAAGCAAGGGGACCTGTCTTGATCACGCACTGGGGATTGAGTGGTCCAGGTATATTAAAATTATCTGCATTTGCAGCCATAGAACTTGCAGCTTATAATTATCAGTTTCCGGTGTATGTAAATTGGATAAATAGGGAGAAAGAGGATGCCACTAATATTTTAGCTGAAGCTAAAATTCAACATGCTAAAAAGAATATTGGAAACTTCTCCCCCTTTGATATTCCATCCAGATTCTGGAATAGCCTATTAAATATATTATCTATCAACCCGTCAAAAAAATATGCAGATACAACTAAAGAAGAATTACAAAAAATAGCAGTAACCCTTACTACTTGTTTACTAAATGTAAGTGGAAAAAGCACCCATAAAGAGGAGTTTGTTACTGCTGGTGGAATAGCACTCAAAGAGGTTGATTTTAAAACAATGGAAAGTAAGATTGTTCCTGGTTTATTTTTTTCGGGGGAAGTGTTAGATATTGATGCGGTTACAGGAGGATTTAATTTTCAGGCAGCCTGGACCACAGGATATATTGCCGGAAGTAGTATTGCTGAAAAATCATTAGCTTAACTATAATTCAATAATTATTATTTATTTTAGACTAAACTAAAACGATGACAGTAGATTTATCTAAAAACGCTCAAACGGAAAACAAAGAGACAGCAATAACTAATATTGCCATCAGGTTTGGAATAATTGGTGGACTAACCAGCATTTTAGTTTCTTTGATACTTTATCTTTTAGGGATGCAATTAGAGAGTTGGACAAAGTGGATTTCAACCGGTATTATGGTAGCGGCCATTATTGTAGGATTAAAAATGTGTGCAATAGCAAATGAAGGCAAACATACTTCCTTTGGCTATTTATTTGGTCAGGGCATGATCATAACGCTTATTCTTTCAGCCATCACAATCCTTTATTTCTTATTGCATATCAGTATTATAGAACCAGATTTCATAGATAAGACATTGGATGTATCCAGAAATCAAATGTCGGATAAAGGCCTAAGTCAGGAACAGATAGATAATGCAATTACACTGTCAAAAAAATTCATGTCGCCAGGTATCATGGTATTATTCTCTTTACTTGGCATGCTGTTTATGGGGGCTATTGCATCCCTAATTGGTACATTCATCTACAAGAATAATAAATAACAAAAACGATACGCTATAGTATTGTTTCCTGCAATAAAATTTTACTATTATTGTGCATGACTTTACAGACTATATCTCCTAAAAACTGGAAGGACTATGAATTAATAGATTCCGGAGATTTTCAGAAACTGGAACGTTTTGGAGCGTATATCACCATCCGACCTGAGCCGCAAGCAGTTTGGTGCCGTAATCTTTCTGAATCAGAATGGCTTCAACAGGCTCATGTAAAGTTTACCAGTGTTTCCTCATCTAGTGGTCGTTGGGATTCCTTAAAAAATATGCCAGAGAATTGGGAAATTCAATATGCGTTTACAAATGCTTTAGATAAGCAACTTACCTTCAATCTTGCCTTAACGAAGTTTAAGCATGTTGGAATTTTTCCAGAACAAAGCGTTAACTGGGATTTTATTACAGACAAGATAACCACTATCAAATCAAAAATAGAACAACCTAAAGTACTTAATTTATTTGCATATACCGGTGGTGCAAGTCTGGCTGCATGTGCTGCCGGTGCTGAAACCTATCACGTAGATTCTATAAAACAAGTGGTGAACTGGGCCAATAGAAATATGGTTTCATCTGATCTTAAAGATATCAGATGGGTTGTGGAAGATGCCGTAAAGTTTGTTAAACGCGAGGTAAAGCGCGGTAAAATATATCAGGGTATTATTTTGGATCCACCTGCCTATGGTCATGGCCCAAATGGGGAGAGTTGGAAGCTGGAAGATCAAATTAATGAAATGATAAACGATGTCTTTCAACTATTAGATAAGGAGAATCATTTCTTTATTCTTAACACCTATTCTCTCGGATTTTCTGCTCTAATTATCGAGAATCTTATTAAAGATAATCTTATAAAAACAGGATTATCGGCTATTCAGCCAGAGTATGGAGAGCTTTATATTCCATCTTCCACTCAACAAAAACTTCCATTGGGCGTATATTGTCGGTTTTAATAAATAGCTTGTTATTTGCTTATTGAATAGTTCTGTACCACTTCAATAAAGTATTTAGCTTTTTCAAAGTCTACATCTGGATATACCCCATGTCCGAGATTACATATATAGTTCTGACTGCCAAAAGCCTGAAGCATACGCTCCGTTTCAGTTTTTATAGTTTGTTTATCGGCATATAAAACACAAGGGTCTAAATTGCCTTGTAAAGTTTTTCTGGATACTTCTTCTCTAGCCTTCTGTGGTTCAATCGTCCAGTCTAATCCAATAACAGCACAGTTAGTTTGTCCGAATTCTTTTAAAATATAATGCGCATCCTTTGCGAATAAAATCACCGGGACTTCACTTATGGCTTCCGTAATTCTTTGCATATAGGGTAATGCAAATTCTACATACTGTGCCTTACTCAATACACCAGCCCAGCTGTCAAAAATCTGAACAATATCTACCCCACAACTAACTTGCTCTTTCAGATATGCAATTGTAGATGTCGTTATTTTGTCCAATAATAAATGTGATAACTGAGGGTCTGTATAAAGCATCTTCTTCGCCTGAGAGAAGGTTTTGCTTCCCTTGCCTTCTATCATGTAGGCAAAAATAGTCCATGGAGCTCCTGCAAAACCTATCAGTGGTACTCTACCATTCAATGCATCCTTAGTAAGTTTTAAAGCATCAAATACATATTGTAGATTAGGAACTACGTCTGTAGTTAGTTGAGTTACATCACTACTTTGCTGAATAGTTTTAGGAAATAGCGGACCTTTACTTTCCACCATTTCATAATTCAGACCCATAGCCTCTGGAATCACTAAAATGTCTGAAAATATAATAGCAGCATCAACTCCTAATATATCTACCGGTTGAAGAGTTACCTCACAAATTAACTCAGGATGCTTTACAAGTTCCTTAAACCCATTTACACTACTTCTTACAGCCCTATATTCTGGTAGAATCCTTCCCGCCTGACGCATCATCCAAACCGGAATTCGTTCTACATATTCGCCTTTGGCTGCCCTTAATAATAGGTTATTTGTTAACATCTTGGGCAAAAATACGGATTTATTCGGTTTAATTTAAATTGTACATTTGTTAAGTATATTAAGTCCTGTAATAATGGCTGAGTGTACATTTTAAATCTCTAAATACTATCCTTATGGCTGAAGCTGTTGCAATCAATAATCCAATTGTTTCCAAAATAATGCCCCGTGTGGTAGATATTAAGAATGCTAAAATTATGCACCACGATCATCTCGTTTTAGATAATGTGAATTTTGAGGTGCGTAAAGGTGATTTTGTATATCTCATCGGAAGAACAGGAAGCGGTAAAAGTAGTTTACTTAGAACTCTATATGGTGACCTGGAATTTAATCATGGAGAGGCGGATGTTTGCGGATATAGCCTCAAATCACTGAGTCGCTCAGATCTACCCAATTTGCGTAGAAGATTGGGTATTGTGTTTCAGGATTTCCAATTATTAACTGATAGAACCGTATTTGAAAATTTAGAGTTTATGCTTCGTGCCATTGGATGGTCAGATAGTATAAAAATTAAATCAGCTATTGAAGAATCTTTGGATTTAGTTTCTCTAACGGACAAAATCAAAAAGTTCCCTAATCAATTATCTGGTGGTGAGCAACAACGTGTTTCAATTGCAAGAGCATTATTGAACCATCCTGAGTTAATTCTTGCAGATGAGCCTACCGGTAATCTTGATCCTGAGACAACCGATGAAATTATGAGTTTATTCTATTCTATATTCAAGAAGACGCAAACGCCTATGATTTTTGCTACTCACAATTATCAACTGATTGCAAAATATCCAGGTATTATATATATGTGTGCATATAACCGATTAAGTAGAGATGACTCTCACTTCAAACAAGCACAGGCTCAGCAACAACAATAAAATTAAATTATCCGTTTCCCAAAACCTTAGCAAGGTCATTTAACTGACTTTTCCAGAGTTCTTTTGCACTATCCATTTCTTCTTTTGTAGCGAAGTCTGTAACGGTAAGAATAGTTTCTTTAGTAATATCTGTTACGCGGATGCGGTATTCGAAATAAGCTTTTTCATCTTCTTCATCATCCCATCTGAGTTTGATAAACTCGTCTTCTTCGTATACTAAAACTTCTGCTGTCTGCCCTTCTCCGTTCCATTCGAAAGTAAATACCTCTCCATTAGGATCGAGGTCTACGTAGTCTGCAAACCACTGAACTAAACCTGAGGGAGTAGTTAAAAAAGAATACAAAATAGCTGGAGAAGATTTATAAGTTCTCTCAACGGTAAATGGAATTTTCTTTGCCATAATAATTATTAATTGCCACAAATTAACCAAAAAAAAGATTTAACCAAATTTTGAGCAGTTTTTTATGTCTACAGTATAGCGACATATCTTCTAAAATGCTTAATTCACTCTAAATTACCTCAGCAACAACAAAGAAACTACCTGACACAAGAATGAAATCGTCTTTCTTAGCTTTAATTCTGGCTGCTTTCAGCGCATCCTTAGGATGCATGTAAGCATTACCAACAAGACCATATAATTGAGCCTTTTCTTTTAGAATATCTACTTCCAGCTTTCTGGGTATTGGGGGTTCGGTAAAGTAGTATAAAGCATCTTTGGGAAGTAATTGTAATATTTTATCTATATCCTTGTCTTTAACAACACCTAAAATAAAATGTAGCTGTTGGAATGATTCAGTTTCTAATTGGGATATAACTTTCATTATTCCATCTTCATTATGTGCTACATCTGCTATCGTCTTTGGCACATGCTCCAGAAGCTGCCATCTGCCATAGAATTGAGTATTACTTACTACATTTAACAAGCCTGCATGTACCGATAAATCATTTAATATTAGCGTACTATTTTGATTTAAAATATTTACAGCAGCTAGAACAGTGCAGGTATTTTCAGATTGGTATTGTACTGATAAATCGCAGTAGTATACTTTTGGTATTCCATTAATTTTCACATCAAGCTTAAGGCAGTTTTTGACGTTTTCTGCATGATTTAAATGAACACTATCTTCTGTAAAAAAGAGAGGTGCATCTGATAGTCTGGCTTTCTCTGAAAAAACATGATTTGTAATATTATTCTTCCTTCCGATTAGTACCGGTGTATGTTGTTTTATAATACCTGCTTTTTCGAAGGCAATTTGATCAAGTGTATTGCCAAGCAGGTGTTGATGATCCAGGCTTATATTCGTTATTATAGAAAGTATAGGGTCTATTATATTAGTAGAATCCAAACGTCCTCCCAGCCCTGTTTCTATGATAGCAATATCAACCTTTTGCTGAGCAAAGTAATCAAAGGCCATAGCCACTGTAATCTCAAAGAATGAGGGCTCAATTGTCTCAATTTTATTTTTAATCCGCTCTGTAAAATCGATAACAAATTCCTCTTCACATGGTATTCCGTTTATTTTAATTCTTTCACGAAAATCTTTAAGGTGTGGTGAGGTATATAACCCTGTTTTATAGCCTGCTTCCTGAAGAATAGAAGCTAACATATGAGAAACAGAACCCTTTCCATTAGTTCCTGCTATGTGTATAGTTGGAAATTTATTTTGTGGTTGATCTAAATAAGCACAAAGTTCATGGGTATTAAAAAGATCTTTCTTTATAGCTTGTTCTCCGATGCGCGAAAACATAGGAAGCTTTTGAAAAAGATAATCAATAGTCTCGTTGTAATTCATTCGCAGAAAAAGTTATTTTTTTATAGCATGAAAACTATGAAAAAATAGTCTCCTCCAACTGGCATGTTGAACTATGCTAATGCCTGTAAACCCTTTGCTTAACAACAATTCTTTTAACTGATCCGGATTGAGAAAATTCAAAACACTTTTTGCTAAATAAGTATAGATAGTAGCAGAGCCAGATATCAATGTACAGAATGGAACAATGAATCCATAACTAAGAACGAACCACAATGGTTTTGCATACCAGGAATTTGCTAATGAATAGTCATGGATAACAAGTTGTCCCCCCGGTTTTAATATTCGAAAGAGATTTTCAATACACAAGTCATAATCTGGCATATTTCTTAATCCATAGGCCATAAATATTGCATCTACAGATTCAGGTGCAAAATTCAAATGCATAGCATCCTGAAGCGATATCTCAACTTTTCCTGCTGCAATTTCTTTGGAGAATTTATCCTGAGCAACTGCCAACATTCCTTCTGAATTATCTACACAGAAAACCTTACCTGATGTAATTCTGGATAAAAATGATACTGTAGATTTTCCTGTACCACAGCACAAGTCAATTACTGTTTCATCTCCCTTTAAGGTTAACAAGCTTCCACTACGGTTTAGATCATCCTGGTAGCCTTGGCTCATCCTTGTAGCGAAGTCATATTTCTCAGCTATCTTATTAAATTCCTTCGGAACTATAGCTTTATTGTCAAACAAGATACTTGCAGAAGTCTTTTGCATTTGATTTAGATTTGAGTACACAAAGTACTTCATTTTTAATGAAATGTTCAAATTGAAACTACAGAATTACTGCACACTAAACTTAAAACTTATAGTGCCAAACTGATCTTCATCCGCTGAAGGATCAGCACTAAATTTAGCTTTCATAGCACCCTGTTCTGCAAGTTGTATAAGTTGGCTATCTGTTGTTGTACTTCCTTTTTGTTGATATTTTGCATAAACCACATTTCCGCCCTTATCTACTTTAATAGCTACAACTACTTTTCCTACTTTTTGAGAGTTGTCAAATACCAATGGACGTTTCCTCCAGGTCCTTCCTTTCAAATCATAGCTCATCCCATCTCCGCTTCCATTACCATTTGGATCACCACCTGGTTTTCCGGATAGTGAACCCTGATTTCCTCCCGGATTAGAATTTCCTTGTCCGTTTCCTGTACCATTCCCCGAGGCATTACCGGTACCATTCCCTATACCTGATTTACCTTTAGAAAAGATACTTGCCGTTTGATCTTTAATTCGTTTTTCCTCTGCAGCTCTTGCCGCACGTTCTGCTTCTGCTTTTTTAACTATCTCCGCTATTCTCTGCTGTTCTTCGACTGCCTTCTTAGCGCGCTCCTGATCTTCTTTCTGTTGTTTTAAAATGGCAACTGCCTGTGGATCTTCGGATACCACCGTTTTAACAGGTGTTGTTTTTATCGGAGTAGAAGTGGATACAACAGGTTTTGGAGTTGGAGTAATCGGTGTCGGTTCAGGATTTGCTGCTGCTAATTCCTGAGGTGTTGATGCGCTTCCTCCTGCAAGTAATTCATTATCATTTCCCAAACCTTCTTTGCTATCACCAAAGTCTATAATTACAGCTGAAATTGGTTCTTGAACAGGAGGATGCTGTAATTTTATATAAAACAACAATAGCAACAACGCTATTAAAATTGCTGAAGTAACTATGATTGACTGCTGATTAGACCGCTTTTGTTGTATTTGTACAGCTTGTGACATAATTTAATAACTCATTTTTATCCTCAATATTGCACTAAAAGAAGTTTACTACCAGCACTTTATCTATTTTTTCTATCAATTCCTCCGGTGTGAGCGCTTCTTTTTCTAATATAAAACAGTTTATAAAATGATTAGGTATCTCTTCGGTGTAATTATGTATAGTCTCAATATTTTGAGGAGTATTCTTCCATATAACATTACCAGATTTATCTTCTTTACCGGTTAATAGCTGCGCAACGGAAGGATTAAAAAATTTCTTATTGAGTATTTTTCTGCTATCTGCTAAAACTAAAACAGGAATTGCAAAGGTTTGTGCAGCAGAAGTTAGAAGATGAGCTCCTGATTGAGCTTTGAATGTTTCATGCATAATAATATCACAACCCATAATCAAAACAGCAGTTTCACCTGCTGGCTTACCGAATCCCGCTATGGTCGAAACTTTAACAGGAATTCCCTTCAAGGCAATTGCGCTGGCTTGTTCCTTGTCTTTTTCTGTTCTATCAGTCAAAAGCTGAACTGCTTTAAATTTAATTTGCTTTACCAGTAATAAATCTATTAGAGATAAAATAGATGGATCGCTTCCAAAAAGGTAAATAGTTTTATTTTCAAAATCATAATACTGCGCTGCAACTTCTGCTGTTTTACGCTCTACATTTTTCCATCGTTCGTGAAAGACCTCTAAAAGTTCTTTTATTACAATAGGCTGTTGCTCCGGATCTAATCTTAATAAAAAATGATTGATATAATGATTCAGGGCACTAATATTGGGCTTCTCTACTAAAACTGATTTTAAGCCATTTAGCATTTCTTTTACAGAAATGGACACATTGTTATCCGAAACTAATGCAATAAGATTATTTACCGTTTTAGTAGTTTTTTGAAGTGTATCTACACTACTTAACAATGAATTCTCCTTAAATATTTTAAAAATATCCATCTTTAATCCTTCTTCCATTTAATATTACATCCCATACTGGGAAATTGTTGTTGATTAACCGCGTTGCCTGAAAGTACTGCATCCAAAACATTCCGAATATCTTTCCCATTGGATATGCTGTCATTTTTAGGTCTGGAGTTATCTAATTGGCCACGATAAATACAATGTAGTTGTTTATCGAATATGCTAAAATCAGGAGTACATGCAGCATGATAAGCTTTAGCTACCTCCTGAGTTTCATCATATAAATAAGGGAAAGGATATCCTTCAAACAGAGCTGTTACTTTCATCAGTTCAGGACCGTCATCTGGGTAGCTTACGGCATCATTTGAACTTATAGCAATAAAAGAAATACCCTTTGACATATAATCATTAGCCAAACTCACCAATTGTTTATTGATATGCTTAACATATGGACAGTGATTACAGATAAACATAATTACAGTTGCATGAGCACCTATGAGTTCTTCTAGAGAAAGCACCTTGCCTGAAACAGCATCCGGTAAAGAAAAATCAGGTGCTATAAAACCCAGTGGCATTCTTATTGTTTCTGTAGCGGCCATAATTTAAAATGCTATTTCTTTGGTATATCAATACTATTGTAGACTCAAATTTCCTCATTTAGAAATTATATCTTTATTTTCTTTTCCACACTTTTGCATAAATTGGATACTTAGGTCTTAAGGTAACCAAAGGATCTAATTCAGGTATAAATTGACTATCGATTTCTACCCTAAAACGCTGAAGTATCATTGCCAATACTACCTGCATTTCTTGTATAGCAAAATTATTTCCAATACAAAGTCTGGGTCCGCCACCAAAAGGAAAATAAGCATATTTATGCTTGTCTTTCAATTTATCAGGTGCAAAACGTTCCGGTTCAAATTCATATGGATTTTCCCATATACTTTCATCGTGATGTACCACATAAATAGGCATAACTACATTGGTATAGGGAGGTATTTCATATCCCTCTATGTTATCTTTCTCTATGGTTCTTCTTCCCATCACCCATGCCGGTGGGTAGCAACGCATGGATTCATCAATTACCTGTTTAAGATAGGTTAATCCTCGTATATCAGAAGGAGATGTTATAGAATCATTGGCCTGTGCATCCAATTCATTATTTAATTGATTCAATTTATCTGGGTTCTTAGAGAGCAGATAAAATGTCCACCCTAAGGCAATTTGTGTGGTTTCATGACCAGCAACAAAAATGGTCAAGATTTCATCACGCAATTGTTTATTACTCATTCCCTCCCCAGTTTCTTCATCTTTTGCTTCCATGAGCATACTCAGCAAATCTTCGTGATGTTCTTTATTTTTTCTACGCCTGTCAATAATAGAAAAAAACACATCATCCATAGAATGTAAAATCTTTTTTTCTCTCCAATTATGAGGAGTTGGAACCCAGTTGGGTAATTGAAATGGATTGTCTATACGTTGAGTAATAAACTCACTCCCCTTTGAAACCAGTTGATATATTGAACCAGTGGTGCTTTCAATTTCATTATAGAATAGCGTTGAGTTTACAATATCTAAGGTCAGTTTATATAACTCATCAGAAAGATTAAATAGCGCTCCTGAATCTGCATACTTTTCCAACCGTTGTATGCATTTATTGGTCTGTTCCACCATATTATGAAACATAAGATGTAACTTTTCTTTATGAAAAGCAGGCTGAGCTAATCTTCGTTGACGTTTCCAGAAATCACCTTCACTGGTTAAAAGACCATTTCCTAAAAAAAGACGTATGGAATCATATGCAAAGCTTTTAGTATAATTTTTATTGTTATCTACTAATACATATTTTATCCATTCAGGGCTAGTTATTACGACAACTTTTCTGGTAGGGACTTTAATTCTATAAATATTTCCTAAAACTTTCTTCTGCTGAATAAAGAAATTTATTTTTTCTTTTCTCAGTTGAGCCATATTGCCAAAAATAGCATTGCTTATTTTGGGATAAGGCAAATCATCAAATCCTTTTTTCATCAACATAAAGTGGATATTTATAATGTGTTAAGTTACATTAGTTTTACAACTTTGAGAATAACTTAAGTATAATTATGTGGAATATTATTTGGAAATGGCTCAGACGCCTTATCATAGCATTTTTTTTAATAAGTATAATTTCCACACTTTTATTTCGATTCATCCCAGTTCCTGTTACACCGCTAATGCTTATTCGTTGTGTAGAACAAATAGCAAGTGGTGAGCTTCCAAGGATTCATAAAGAATGGGTAAGTTTATCGGAGATGTCTCCTAATATTGTTTTGGCAGTAATCTGCTCCGAGGATCAAAAGTTTTCGCAACATTTTGGGTTTGATTTTCAAGCTATAGAAAAAGTAGTCAAGCAAAATGAAAAGTTAAAAAAAAGAGGCAAACCAATTAAAGGAGGCAGCACGATTAGTCAACAATGCGCTAAAAATGTATTCCTTTTTCCTCAACGCAGTTATATCCGAAAGGCATTTGAAGTATATTTTACTTTCTTAATAGAAATCTTATGGAGTAAAAAACGCATCATGGAAGTATATTTAAATGTCATTGAAATGGGTGATGGAATCTATGGTATTCAGGCTACCTCAGAAATTTATTTTAAGAAAGACGCTAAAAACTTAAGTTCAGCAGAAGCGGCTGCTATTGCCGCTGTACTTCCCAATCCCAGAAAGTGGAATGCTGCACACCCCAATAAATACATTAATAAACGAAAAGGCTGGATTTTAAGGCAGATGGGTCATTTGAGAGGTAGCGTTCATTTAAATTAGGGATATAAGGCTATACATATTACAATGAATTAATGTTATTTTTGCCCACTTTAGTTTATTATGAATTTTCTAGACGCCACTATATTTTATACTCGACTTAAAACTCATTTTCGTTTTATTTATCTCCATTGTTTTAAGCATTTTACTATTCGTAGGTGTATTATTGGGTTAATATATATACTATCTGTTTTTATTGTTGGACTATTAAGTGCTGTTACGCGATTACTGGATGAAATTTTATTTCCCAATTATAAGAATATAATAGTAAAGCAACCCGTATTTATTATTAGTAACCCAAGAAGTGGTACCACTTTTTTACATCGATTAATGTGTTTAGATGAAGAGAAGTTCGTTTCAAATATAATGTACCAAACAATCTTTCCGTCTATTACTTTTTTTCGGATGATTCAATTTTTTAACACCATAGATAAGAAAATACCTGGCAATCCGCTTCACCGGCTTTTAAACTTTATTAATCAACATTTTTTTGGAGGATGGGATGATATTCATGCAACCGGATTTAATAAATCAGAAGAAGATGAAGGGTTACACTTTGTTTCGGGTATCTCCCCAAGTATTGGTCTAGCTACTCCTTTCTTAAAAGAATTTAGTGATTTATACATACCAGATCGATTGGATGTTAAGACCAAAGAAAATATAAAGAATTATTATAAAGCAACCGTACAAAGATGGATGTATGCCTTGGGAAGCAATAAATTATACCTCGGAAAAACAGTTATGAGTTCAGGCAGATTAGAAATGCTTCATGAAATATTTCCGGATGTAAAAATTATATTTTTAATTAGAAATCCTTATCAGGCAATTCCTTCATTTACGTCAATGTTTGCCGAGCCGTGGAAAGTATTACATCCTGATATTGAAAAAACATCAGAGGCATATCGGGAATGGGGTGAATTGGGGATTGAATACTATAAGTACTTTAATTTGCAAAAAGAAAATTTTAAAAAAGAAAACTTTATTACTATTCCATACACGGATCTTATAGCTGCACCTAAAGACACGGTATTGAAAATTTATACACAGCTTAAATTAGAAATCTCTCCTGCTTTTTTAGAAAAACTGGATAAAGCAACTGAAAAAGCTACCAGATATAATAGCAAGCATAGCTATACCTTAGATGAATATGCTTTTGATAAGCAACATATCTATAATGAACTCAAATTTATATTTGAAGAATATGGATTTACACAATAATTACTTCATTATCTGATACACCAATTCTTTTAATAAATCTGCATCAGAACTATTATTGGTTGCGTATAATCCTTTTGCTTTAGCATCGTATAAACAAAGTAATTGAATAATTTCCTGTGTTTTGTCAGGAGAATAATATTTTACACCGTATTTTAAATCATCCGGCATCCAGCCTCCTTTGAAACCCATAGCTACTGAGGCAGATTGTAAATCAGCTGATTTTTGAATTACAAACAACTTGCTGAAATGATTATATAAGAAAGCAAGAATCTGGATGAGAGGTCCTGCTTTTGGATTCTTTTCGAAGTACAAAACCATTCTCATGGCTTTGGAAAAATCTTTACTTGTAATAGCTTTATTAAATTCAGTTACATTATATTCCTTAGAAATACCAATGTATTTTTCAATGATTTCAGGCGTAATTTCAGACTTATCTGAAAGCATTACACTTAGTTTATCAATTTCTTTTGAAATCCTGCTTAAGTCATTCCCTAAACTCTCAGCGATAATAGTTGCAGCCAATGTGCTAATCTTAAAATCAAGTTTTTTTACATACGCCGATATCCATTCAGGTAAAGCTTCATCAGAAATTTTCTTTGACTCAAAATAAACGCTGTTTTTCTCAATAGTTTTGGAAGTTTTGGTACGTTTATCCAGCGTTTTATTTTTATGAGCGCATATTAGTATGGTAGATTCAACAGGTTGCTCAAAATACTTTTCCAGTATTTCCCAATCCTTGGCCTTAAACTCCTGGGCTTCCCTTATAATAATAAGCCTTTTCTCTGCAAAAGTAGGATATTGCTTGGCTTCATTTAACACATTAACAGGATCTGTATCCTTACCATAAAATATAGAATAATTAAAATCTTTTTCGTGAGGCGCAAGGGCGTGCTCTGCTATATAGTCTTCTATAAGATCAATATAATAGGATTCTTCACCGCATAGAAAATATATAGGGTCAAATTTATTTGACTGCAATTTGCTCCATATAGATTCTAAAGTAGCTGCCATCAATATTCTAGGTTATGCCTCCTGTTCGCCTTGGAGAATCATTTTGATATCATCCATCATTTTTTTTGCAATATTATCTGCAGTTTTCTCAGTAGAACCCTCTGCATAAATACGAATGATTGGCTCTGTATTGGAACCCCTTATATGCACCCAATCTTCATCAATATCAATCCTTAGTCCATCAATAGCGTTCTGAGGATAATGGCTATATTTTTCTGCAATTTTTCTAATTATAAAAGAAAGGTTCATGCCCTCTTCCAATTGTATTTTATTTTTAGATATTACATAATTTGGGTAGAGCGATCTCAGATTATTAGTGCTTTTATTTGACGTAGCCAAATGTGATAAAAATAATGCAATACCAACCAATGCATCTCTGCCATAGTGTAATTCAGGATAGATTACTCCTCCGTTTCCTTCACCACCAATAACTGCATCGACTTCCTTCATTTTTTCTACTACATTTACCTCACCTACAGCAGATGTAAAATAGGATGCACCATATTTCTCTGTAATATCGCGTAAGGCCTTTGTAGAAGAAAGATTAGATACGGTATTTCCTTTTTTATGCATTAATACATAATCTGCAACAGCAACAAGTGTAAATTCTTCACCAAATGGTATACCTTGCTCATCTATAAGTGCTAGGCGATCTACATCCGGATCAACGGCTATCCCTAGATCAGCATTATTTTGTTTTACAGCAGAACTAAGATTGGAAAGATGTTCAGGGAGTGGCTCGGGATTATGAGCAAACCTACCATTAGGCTCACAATACAATTCTACAGTTTCTTTAACACCTAACGCTTCAAGAAGCTTAGGAACTGCAAATCCACCCACGCTATTAACAGCATCTATTACAATTTTAAAATTTTTTGCCTCAATAGCTGCTTTGTTTACAAAAGGTATCTCCAGTATTTTAGAGATATGATATTCTAAATAGTCTTTATATTCTATCTGTCCCAGTTGATCAACATCCACAAAATCAAAATCACCCTGTTCTGCAAGTTCTAAAACTTCTAATCCTAATGCCTGGGAAATAAACTCACCCTTGCTGTTTAACAACTTTAATGCATTCCATTGCTTCGGATTATGGCTTGCGGTGATGATAATTCCACCATCTGCTTCTTCTGCAGTAACGGCTAACTCCACAGTTGGAGTGGTTGCCAAGCCTAAATCCACTACATGAATACCAATTCCTAAAAGATTTCCAGTTATAATCCGATGCACCATGTCACCTGAAATACGTGCATCTCTTCCGACTACAATTTTTTTAGCACCTTGCGCCTTTAGTATACTGCCAAAAGCCAACGTGAATTTTGCAATATCAATCGGGGTTAATGCATCACCGGATTTTCCTCCTATGGTACCACGAATTCCTGAAATAGATTTTATTAATGACAAATTGTTTTTTTTTAGAAAGTCAAAAGTAAGGAATAAAAGACAGCAACAGGGAATTAAATATCATCATTAACCGAAGATGTTTAAAACCTGTTAAAAAGGATAAATGATAAGATTATCAGCGTTTTACTGAATTACGTTCAGCAGCAAGTTTGGAAAAGATGATTGGTAATTTTCTGCTGGAATATTCATATACTCCAAATAAAACTGCAACCCAGAAAAGATCACCTGTTAAGGAATATTTAAAGAAAGGAATTGCCATCAGAAAACACGTTTGTAATCCGTTAAAGTCAGCACTATATATACCTCCAAACATCCATACTCCCAAATTAGTGATAACAAAGAATAAGATAGAGGATATCAAGGTAAAAGAAATTGTTTTAAATATATTTAAAGATGAGTTGCGCAGCTTCCATCCTAGCATAATTATTAAAAGATAGGAAAAGTATACAAAGAAAATAGTGTTGTGAAAAAGTGGATAATTATTTAATAAAGACAATAAAATATCGCTTAAAAATAATGCACTAATGGGAACAATAATTGACCATATCGTATCTTTAAATTTGGCACCTGCAAATAAGGCAATAGCCATTACTGGTGTAAAGTTAAATGGATGTGGAATTAATCTGAAAATTAAAGCAACTACAACAAGAAATGCTACTAAAAATTTAGATGAAGAGAAGTGTAATTTTTCCATGGTGTAAATATAAGGAATAGCTAATATTTAATTCATTATTTGGTGTTTATTTTTCAGGATACGATCCAAGATGCGTAGAACTTACTCCTGATTTCCTATCGTCAAAATACTTTCTTAATGCAAAAGTCGAAGAGGTAAAAGCCATATCCTCCCAGGGTATTTCTTCTTCCAGGAACAATGCAGATTCCAAACTTTCTTCTCCGTTTAGCACTATTCCATCCTTTATCTTAGCTAAAAAATGTATATATACTTGATTTGCCTGTGGTAAGTTATATAATACATGTATTTTTTCAATTTCAATATGAGCCCCTGCTTCTTCCAAGGTTTCCCTAATTGCTCCGTCTTCAGCTTTTTCAAAATCCTCCAAATAACCTGCTGGCAGATTCCAATACCCCTTTCTTGGCTCAATGGCTCTCTTACACAATAAGACCTTATCTTCCCATACAGCCAATGCACCTACTACCATCTTTGGGTTGGTATAATGAATAGTTTCACATTGAACACAATAAATCCTATCGCGTCCATCAGACAATTTTAGCACCACTGATGCACCACAGGAAACACAATAATTATGTTCTAAATACATAAATAAATATACATAATCCTAAAGAGTATTAAAAATTAAAATAAACACCACTAGGTATAATACCCACTCTAAAAGAATCTACAGGTTGGGCTGAACTATTATAGCGTATAACTTTTCCGGCTTCATTATAATCTCCGGGATCAACCCCCCAAATTTCATTGGTATAGGGATGTACATCCAATCCATAAAAAAAACGATTAATAATTGGAATAACTGGCAATGCTGATGCTGTAATGGGAAATTCATATACCTTATCATCTACACATACATAAACTCTACTGCCATCACCACTAATATCAAGATTATCAGCAGCACTTAAATCTGCATTCGCCGGAACAAGATCTATAGACTTATCTATTGAATTATTTAAAGGATTTATCCTGACTACCTTAGCAGCAGATTGGCGAACCGGAGCATAGTTTGGTGCTGGATATATTATTGCGCCTTTACACAATACCCAAAGAAATCCGTCTGCATCTTTTTCAATCTCTGTTGGATAATCCCCAACTGTTATTGTATTTATCACTCTATCGGTAGCTATATCAATGATACTAACGGTATTATTATTGCCAAAACCACCACTATTGGCTACATACACTTTCCCATTTACAGCTAACATCTCTTCAGGTCCATCACCAACTGCAATGACTTTATCGATGGTAAATGTATTAAGATTTAATACCAGTACGGAACCAACACTACTTCCATTGGTAATATAAACTTTATTAGCAGCTACACCCAATGCAAATCTTGGATAGTCTGTTCCATTGGTAATGTTTGCAACTTGTTTAAAGGTTCGTGCATCTAAGACAATAACTTTTTGAGAATTATTAGCACATATAATTCCATAATTACCACTGCGCGTAAAAGACTGTAAAATATCACCAACAATTTGACCATTATTGGACTGTTCAAACACATTATTATATACTGTATTATTTCTGGATATGTACGATATGCTGCCATTGTTCTTCTGGAAGCCACCTTCATTTACGACTATTGCAGACCCCGACTCAACATAATTATCCGGTGCGATAGCTGTCTGTTCCTTACTGCATGACATTGTAAATAAAATAATAAATAAAGGAATTTTAGAGATTAATTTCATAGTGCTTATTTTTTAAAGTGGTAAATAAAGGAAATCATATAATTCCTAGACGGTTGTGCATATGCTCGTATTGACTCATAAGACGTTCCAGAAATATTATTTATCTTGAATATAATTTGCAATTGATGTGCTTTAATAAATCCTTTAAATGAAAGGTACATATCAACGAGATGATAAGGCTTTAAGGCAAAAAAAGAAAAATTTTCTTCATCTGTATAGCGCGTGGATACAAATTGATAGTTGAGACCTACACCTAAGAATTCCTGCTCTGCATACACAGAAGCACGAAAAGTATGCTGAGGTTTATACCTTAAAAAATTACCTACTAAATCCTGTCGGTAAAGTTCACTTACTATTTGTGTTCTATTAAAATTATAGAGTGTATTGAAATTTAAGGAAAGCTTAGGATGCGTGTAGGAGTAATTTAATTGCAATTCGGTTCCATACAGACTAGTCTTCTTTAGATTTTTAGGCGACCAATTAATACTGGTTATAGGCGTCCAAACAATATTATTTTTTATCTGGCTGTAATAAAGATTTATCTGACCAGTAAGTTCATGTCTATTAGATTTTTCATTCAAATGAAATGAATTACCAAGATTTATAGACCATCCATATTCTGGTTTGATAGCATGGTTTCCGCCTGGATACCAATAGCGATCATTTAAATCTGGAAATCTATACTTATCTGAATAAGATATTGAAATGCTATATTTTTTATTAGGAAGCGTATACCCAGCTTCTACCCCTATTTGAGGCCTTAAATACTTATAGGAAGAGAAAGGTTGAGTTACTGTTAAAGAAGCAGAATAAGTCCCTTTCTGCCATTTTACTTGCGAATAAACATCTCCAATATGATCATATGCTTTTTTAGTGTACTCCTGAACATTGGCCATCAGTAGTTGATAATGATATCCTGAGATTAAAGAAATTCCATATTTTAAAAATAGCGTAGTAGAAAAAGATTGTGCTATCCTATTGGTGGCATAATTGGAATTAATAAATAGAAAAGTATCTGTAGGCAATAATTTATCGCTGTAATTTAAAGCATCATAGGTATGTGCTATAGAAAAATGATACTGAACCATAGACCCATACCTGTCCCAATTTAGATTATGGCGTATGGCTCTGTCCTTTTGGTATTTATTACTTTCATTATTCACCCCCATAATCGCTGGGATATCTTTATTTCTCATTCCATACCAACTACCTATGGATATAAAAGATTGTTTTTTCAATTTTATAAATAAATTATTTACTACTCCAGACTGACGAACTGAATTATGATTCGCTACTTCTTGGGGATTATTGAATTTATAGTAATCAGAGTATGGAAAATTATTTTTTGCAGTTAGATGAAAAGCACTGGTTTGTAGTTGAATGTTCTTATTTCCTAACTCCAGCGACAATTGATTTCTAAAATGATCGAAACTACCGACATCGCTTCTGACTCTGATGGCATATTTATTTTGCCAATTGGGTTTAGTAGATATATCTATATCTCCACCCAAAGATGTTGTATTTGTATTTACAGTTATTTCAGTCCCACTTTCCAATGGTATCAGCGAAATATCTGTACCCCCTAAACTTAAGGAGTTTATTTTAAGACCATTCCAATAAACATTTGTATGATCATCATTTCCCCCGCGAATAGAAACAGAGGAAGAATTACTGAATCCGTATGAATTGATATATACTGGTGTGCTCAATTGCAAGACGTCAGCAATATCTGTTTGTGCAGATGCGATTTTCTGAACTGCAGAAATACTGTAAATGGATGTGTGAGAAGGAATAGTATAACCAACAATACGTATGGTATCAATTTGTTGCAATAGCGTATTACTTTGCTGAGCAAAGTTGTTTTCTGTTATTACAACAAAAAACACAAATAGTATAGATGTAACTATTTTAGCCATACAACTGAAATGTTTCCTCAGAACATTTAAAAGTTCAACGAAAATTGGCAGGTCTTCTGACTTACACCTTGCTGAAACCTTCCCATTCGTAAAAAACAAACAGTGGTAGTAGCGTTCAGCAATTTCTAATAGTGCTTACAGCAGCTGGGACTGTACAGGTTTTACACCTGTTTCCCTTTTAATTTCGATATTGAATACCGAAAACCAAAATTCTATATATCAAAGATAGTAAAATATTATAATAAGATTAGACTTCATCTTTCAATGCAGCCTTTTTCATTTGAGTAGCCAGCTCATGCCCAAGGAAACCCTCGATAAGATGATGCACCCAATAGATAACGGGTGTTAGAACAACTGCCATCAGAAATTTATAGATATAATTACCAATACAGATAGACATCACTAAACTAAAGGCCCATGCTTTACCATTAGCATCACTGATGTAGGCAGGGTAAAGATAAAACGCAAAGAATAACACTACAAAACTGTCAATAAACTGAGAAACTACTGTAGAGCCAGTACTCCTAAGCCAAATATATTTCTCTCCACTCCATTTTTTTATTTTATGAAATATCACTACGTCCACTACCTGACCAACCAAAAATGCAATTAATGATCCTAAAATAATAGCAATTCCCTGTCCGAAAACCTGTGCATAAGCAGATTGCATATCATTTACACCCTGAGCTGTTTTTGAGCCTGGCCACCAATCAGCAGGAACCAAGTGAATCGCCAGATAATACATGGCAAAGGCATAAGCCAGAAGCGTAACAGTAAGGTAAGACAAAAAACGAACACCTCTTTCGCCATAGTATTCATTAATGATATCGGTCATAATGAAAACAACAGGCCAAAGTAAAACACCTGCAGTCAGATTAAAAGAAAATACATTTCCAAATAATGGTATTTGAAATGGTGTAATACCAATTGTTTTCTCCAAAGAGAATATTTTAACTCCGATAACTTCAGCAATAAATGCATTTGCAATAAAAAATCCTCCTAAAAAAATAAATAGCTTAGTGGATTTGTCTTTTATAATATTGTGTATCATATGTATTAATTAGAAATGTTTATTTTATCTGCACCTCTTTCAAAATTATCATATTCATTGCGTTATTCGGTAAACCATGAACATACTTTTGTTTAAAACGTGTCACTTCATCATAAAACAAAGGAACAACAGGAGCTTCTTCAATAATCAATTGCTCCATTTGATGATATAAGGCATATACTTTTTCTTGATTTGTCTCTTTTAAAGCTGCTTCATATAGCTTGTCATATTGCTCATTTTTAAAGAAGGTGTAATTTGGTGGAGCTCCATTTTTACTATAAAAAAGTGTTAGGTAGTTTTCTCCATCAGGATAATCACCAATCCACGAAGCTCTGAAAAACGGTACTTCATTTTTACGCATAGCCTCTCGTAAAAATGTGGCCGGTGTATTTTCAATTTCTAAAGTTATACCAATATTGGTTAGCTCATTGGCAATATTAGTAATTAAATCCTGATAGCTTGGATTTGAATATATTTTAATAGTACCAATCCCTTTCCCATTCGGATAACCGGCTTCTTCTAAAAGCTGTTTGGACTTTTGAGGATCATATGTATATCCTTTTACAACCTTATCATCAAAACAAGGAATACCCTTAGGTATCATTCCATGCTCTGCGGGAACTCCAATACCATTTCGTAAAAAAGTAATCATCTTTTTACGATCTATAGCGTAATTAATGGCCTGTCTGACTTTCTTATTCTTAAGAGCCTCAACGGGCTGTTTTAGCATTGATATACCTAAATATTCCGTATTGAGATAAGGCATTTTTTCAAAAACCAGCTGATGCTTCCATTCCTCTTGAAGTTTACCATCAGCAGTAAGCAGTTTATCCTTATAGGAAATATCCAGCCCCGTCATAAAATCCAGTTTACCCTGCGAGAATTGCAGAAATTCAGTCCCCTTATCTGCAATAAAGCTAAATCGAACACCTTCCAGATAAGGTAATCTATTACCTGCAGTATCTGTTTCAAAATAAGCCTCATTTCTTTTCAAAATCAAGGTGTTATTCTCTTCCCATCTTACTAATTTAAATGGACCTGTGCCAATAGGATGTGAACGAAAATCCTTACCATAGAAATCAACTACTTCTTTAGGTACTACAGAACAGTATTGCAATGTCAGCATACCCAATAAAGGCTGAAAGGAACTTAATAAATGGATCCTAAATACCGTATCATTTATTGCTTCAAAAGGTTGATTTACATCTACTTTATTATGAAATAGCCATCCACCCGTTGAGGCAACGGTGGAGTCAATCAGTCTATTGAACGAGTATACAAAATCCTGAGCAACTACTTTCCTACCCTTGCCATTTGGAAACTGTGCATGGTCATGAAAAAAAACATCTTTTCTAAGAATAAAATCATACGTTAATCCATCATCACTAATGGTCCAGGATTTAGCAATACAAGGCTTTACATGAAGTGCACCGTCTATCTGCACTAAACCATTATATAATTGGTTATCGCACCACATGGTAGCCTGATCCTTGGAAAATGCAGGGTCCAAAGAGGTAAGTCCGGCAGAGATATTCATATGAAATACCTTGTTACTTTTAGCAGGACCGGAATTACAGCTACTCAGCAATATTGATGCCAGTACGATAATGCTATATTTTAATTTCATGTAATACATTAAAACTCCAGAAAAAGATCTACTTGCTGTTCAATCATGCTCATGATTTCCGGATTTGTCAGCCTGCCTGCTTCATCCAGGTGCTGATGCACCTGCGAAATGGGTATTTTTTGGTATAAAACATCCATTTTCATATGATGAAATATATTGGTAAGATGTTCCATTCCACGCAAATTACCAGCTCTTCCTTCAGCAACACCGGTAAGGCAAGCTTTTTTATGATGAAAACACTTTTTGATATCCGTAGCATCTATAAACCCCTTAAACATGCCTGGAAAACTCCCATTATATTCGGGTATGATAAAGATATATTTTGAAGTAGGCATCAAAATATCATTTTCAATAGCTGTCAGATGAGCAGGTTTCTCCTGATACGGTGTTTTATTGAATACAGACTCATGTACACCTTCTAAAGTAAAAAACTGGTGTGGAACATTCTTTTTAGTCAGTAACTCGGTATAAAAATTGGATATTTTCCGGGAATTGCTGTCTGCCCTTGCGGTGCCATGGAAAACGGTTATCATTTGTTTAGATTTTCATAAAAGTAAAGCGGAATGATACACAATATTTTAATTTTTATCCACACAACGTGTGTGTAATAAATTATGTCTGCTTTTTAAAAATGCTCCTTATTATAGCCTATTTTTGAACGTGGAACATAGCTGGTAAGTTTTTGTGTAATATAGCTTATACTTTCTTGTGCCTTTAATGAATCTAATATGAAACTCACGTTTTACGGACATGCTTGTTTTTTGGTGGAAGCAAATGGAAAAAAGCTTTTATTTGATCCATTTATCACCCCCAATGAACTGGCAAAACATATTGATATCAACACCATAGAGTGCGACTATATTGCATTAACACATGGTCATGAAGATCATGTAGCCGATGTAGTGGCCATTGCCAAAATAACAAATGCCACCGTTATTTGTGCTTATGAGGTATATGAATGGCTGTCTAAACAAGGTTTGCAAAATTTCAGACCTATGAACATAGGCGGAAAATGGCAATCTGATTTTGGAACCATAAAATGTGTTGTCGCCCAGCACTCCTCCTCACTTCCCGATGGTACCTATGGCGCAAATCCGATGGGGTTTGTTGTAAATACTGGTGATGGTGATTATTACTATTCAGGGGATACGGCACTTACAATGGATATGCAACTAATACCCCGCTGGGCAGCTCTTAAATTTGCTGTTCTGCCCATTGGTGATAACTTTACGATGGGTGCTGATGATGCCATTATAGCCGCTGATTTTATTCAATGCAATAAAATTATTGGTGTTCATTTCGACACTTTTGGTTACATCAAAATTGATCATGTAGCTGCTCAACAGAAATTCACCCAACATGGAAAAGAATTGATTTTATTGAATATAGGAGATAGTATAGAATTATAATAAAAGGAAAGATAATATATGGGAAAGATAATAAGTGTAGCGAATCAAAAAGGCGGTGTTGGAAAAACAACAACAGCGGTAAACCTGGCAGCGAGTTTAGCAATACTAGAACAGAAGACACTTCTCATTGATGCAGACCCTCAGGCAAACAGTACGAGTGGATGTGGATTTGATCCAAGAAATATAAAGATTAGTCTTTATGAATGTCTTATAGATGCTGCTAAACCAAAAGATATCATTTTAGAAACAGATACTCCAAATCTATTTTTATTACCGTCTCATCTGGACCTTGTTGGTGCAGAGATTGAGTTAATCAATCACCCGAACAGGGAGAAAATCTTAAAAGGCTTATTGCAGGATTTAAAGAAAAATTACGACTTTATAATCATTGACTGCTCCCCTTCATTAGGTTTAATTACCGTAAACGCACTAACTGCATCTGATGCTGTTTTAGTACCTGTTCAATGCGAATACTTTGCATTGGAAGGATTAGGAAAACTACTCAACACTATTAAAATTGTTCAGTCGAGACTAAACAAAGAATTAGAAATAGAAGGTATTTTATTGACGATGTATGATCAAAGATTAAACCTGTCTAATCAGGTAGTCTCTGAAGTAAAGCGAAGATTCGAAACCAGCGTCTTCAATACTATTATCCATAGAAATACTAGATTAGGAGAAGCTCAAAGTTTGCGACAGCCTATTATTCTTTATGATGCCGATAGCAAAGGTGCCATCAATTATCTGAACCTTGCAAGAGAAATCCTGCAAAATAACGGGATGACTAATGTTCCTATGGATGAAAAAATTGTAGATACTACTAGTCTTTCCATACAGGCTATGGAAAATAAAAATCTAAACTAACACTGCACCCTAAAATATAAAGTATGAACAAGAAAAAAGATGCCTTAGGTAAGGGAATACGTGCGTTATTATCAGATATAGACGATGATACGGAAGTGCTAAAGATTAGTGCAACTGATGAAGACTCTATCATCAATACCGTACCTAAAATCAGACTAGAACAAATAGAAGTAAATCCATTCCAACCACGTGCAGATTTTAATCAGCAGGCTTTAGAGGAATTAGCAAGTTCTATTCGTGTTCATGGAGTGATTCAACCTATTACCGTTCGAAAAGTTGCTGAAAGGAAATATCAATTAATTTCTGGTGAAAGAAGATTGCGTGCATCCAAGATGGCGGGGATGATAGAAATCCCGGCCTATGTTAGAACAGCAAACGATCAGGAAGTTGTAGAGATGGCTTTGATTGAAAATATTCAGCGGGAAGACCTGAATTCAATGGAAGTGGCACTCACCTATCAGCGATTAATTGATGAATGTAATCTTACCCATGAAAACCTCGGAGAGCGTCTTGGAAAAGACAGGTCTACTGTAAGTAACTATCTGCGCTTATTAAAACTTCCACCGGAGATACAAAAAGCACTAAGAGAAAAAGTTCTATCCATGGGACATGCTAGAGCTATCATCGGAATTCAGGAGGTAGACAAACAGTTGTATGTTTTAAAAGAAATCAATTCAAAAGGTTTATCTGTGCGTAAAACGGAAGAATTGGTTAGATTGCTTTCTAATGGAACTTCTAGCAGAAAAAAAGATAATACAGAGGCTCCATTGCCTGCTGCCTATAAAAGTGTTCAAACTAAATTGATGGATATTTTTGAAACAAAAGTTAAGATCAAAAAAACCAGTACAGATAAAGGTGAGATTATTATTCCTTTTTATTCCACTTCTGATCTAAACCGTCTCCTTGATATAATTGATAAAGAATAAAAATAATTTACAATTTCAAGATGAGAGAAGATAGAAATAAAAATTCTATAGCTTACAACGTGTTGTATGCTGTTTTTCTCTTGTTTTTATTTGTTTTTAATTTATCTCATGCATACAGTACTGTTTCAATTGACAGTATTCAATCTGGCATATCCTTAATCAATAAGGACACAATAATTACAGATGTATTAGACATAAGGACACCAGCATTAGCTGAAAAAATCAATATCGATACTACTGAGGTAAAAAAGAAAAAGCTTAGAAGATCTCCAAAGTTAGATACTACTCATTACATACCTAAAAAGGCAGCCTTATGGGCTTTGGCTTGTCCGGGTTTGGGTCAGATTTACAATAAGCGATATTGGAAGCTTCCTATTGTTTATGGCCTTATGGGCACAATGGCCTATTTTCTAGCATCAAACGTGAAAAACCTTAGAGCTTATAATGGATATATACAAAACTCATTTAATGGCATAGCCAATCCCTATCCTCAAAGTCAACTAACACTTGATGAATTGGAAATCAATAGAAATACTTATCGGAGAAATGTTCAATTGTCTGCCTTTGGCACCGCATTTGTTTGGGGCTTATCCATTGTAGATGCGGTAGTAGATGCGCATTTACATTCTTTTGATATTTCCGACAAACTCAGTATGAAGATAAAACCACAATTACAGACAATTGATAATAGCTACTATACCGGAATAGCCATAAATCTTAAAATAAAATAATCAGTAAATGAAAATTGCATTAATAGGATACGGAAAGATGGGAAAAGCTATACATGCTATGGCAGATGAGATCAATACAAGAAATAAAAATAGTGAATTAGATATTTGCCTTATTATAAATACCCAAAACAGAAATAGTATATCCATTGAAACGCTAAAATCAGTTGATGTAGCTATTGAATTTACAACTCCAGAAACGGTAGTAGACAATATAAAATTATGTTTTGATGCAGATATACCGGTTGTTATAGGAAGTACCGGATGGACAGACCAACTGTTAGATATTAGAAGTCTCGCATTGGAACAGAATAAGACATTTTTATTTGCTCCTAATTTCAGTATAGGCGTAAATATTTTTTTTGAAATCAACAGGTATCTTGCACAACTCATGAATGCACACCAATCTTATGATGTGAGCTTGGAAGAAATACATCATACAGAAAAAAAAGATGCACCCAGTGGAACCGCAATTCATGCAGCCCTCGATATATTAAAAAGGATCGAAAGGAAAGATAATTGGGTGAAGGAAACTTCTGTTCAGCCACAGGATTTA
The DNA here is from genome assembly GCA_947460245.1 of Sphingobacteriales bacterium. Taxonomy (GTDB): domain Bacteria; phylum Bacteroidota; class Bacteroidia; order Chitinophagales; family JADIYW01; genus JADJSS01. The sequence goes on along the minus strand of CANHGL010000005.1, from coordinate 29,893 downwards.
GAGATATCTTCGAAAAGAGTTGATAATGTACCCGGTACTCATATCGTACAATATAACTCTGATATAGATAAAATAGAACTTATTCATACTGCACATAACAGAAAAGGATTCGCAGAAGGTGCATTGCTGGCGGCCAATTGGTTAAAAGAAAAGAAAGGAGTATATACAATGGAAGATGTACTTGGATTTTCTAAATAAATAAATCATTTAACAAATCTTAAGAAAACAAGAGAATTATAACTACTGCTTTCTGTTATTATCACCTAACTTTACTTAATAACTCGTCCTATGATTACATTGATATACGCCTATTTACTTCATTACCTGTTGCATATACCTTGCTATGGTTTATATAAGAAAGCCGGAAAAAACCCTTTACATGTATTTATACCATTGGTACAGGATTTTACACTTGTCGAAATCATAGGCAGAAAGAAAAGGCAGGCCTATTTTGGACTTATCCCTTATGTAAATTTCTTATACGGTTTAACCTGGGTACCGGACCTTTGTAATTCTTTTGGAAGGCGTTCATTTCTGGATCATCTTACAGCTATTTTCTTGGGCCCAATTTACTTTTCTTATATAGGATTTTTAGATAAAAATGCCAGCTATGAAGGACCTAGTCATCTTAATGACAAACTCAATAAATCTAATCGTTCTTTTGTCAGAGAATGGGCTGATGCTATTGTTTTTGCTGTCGTTGCCGCAACTATTATTCGTTCATTTGTTATAGAGGCATACAAGATACCAACTACATCCATGGAAGGCTCTCTATTAGCTGGCGACTATCTATTTGTTAGTAAGCTAAATTATGGTGCAAGACCACCAATGACACCGATTGCTTTTCCTTTTGCGCATCACACCTTGCCCTTCAATTTAGGAAAAGCCTATTCTACTTTGGTCCAACTGGATTATCATAGACTACCAGGATTTGAAAAAATTGAACGTGGAGATGTTGTAGTATTTAATTATCCTGGAGATGCCTATCAGTTTCCAGAACGACCTATTGACAAAAGAGAAAATTATGTAAAACGTTGCGTAGCAATTGCAGGTGATACACTAGAGGTTCTAAACAAGCAATTGTATGTAAATAAAACTGCTCAACCACGTTATAAAAATATGCAGTTTGAGTACATGGTCAAAACCAATGGAGTGAGTTTCAGTGCAGAAACATTTAAAGACTTAAATATAAACTGGTATAATGATTTTCCAGAAATCATATACACTGCTACAAATGGAAATCAGCAAATGGGATTCTCCGATGAGATGGGCAATCCTGTTGCTCCTTCCGATGAGCTATATGCACAGTTCAGACAGTATCTTGCTGTAAATAAAGATTCTATTGCAGTATTATTGAGCTACGATCAGTTAGAAGCTTTAAAGAAACAATTGAATGTAAAAAGTATAGATCCTGCACCTTCATCTCCGCTTCAAGGCAATTGGATATACTCTACATTAGCGCAATACTATAAATGGAACCTGGATAATTATGGTCCATTAATCGTTCCTAAGAAAGGTTGGACTATAGACTTAAATATTAAGGATAATTTATACCGTTATGCACAGACCATTGTATTGTATGAGAATGCAAATGCTCAGATTTTAGAAGACAAATTAGTCATAAATGGAGAACCCATTACATCCTATACGTTTAAGCAGGATTATTACTGGATGATGGGCGATAATAGACATAACTCTTTAGATTCACGTTATTGGGGCTTTGTTCCGGAAAATCATGTAGTTGGAAAACCTCTGTTTGTTTGGTTGTCGGCCGACAGCTTTAACAAAGGGTTGGAAGCCATACATTTCAATAGAATGTTCCGGAGCGTTAAATCTTTATGTAAGTAATTACATCGAATGCCTAAACAAATTCCTAATATTAAAGTAGCCGACAATAAGAAGCATATTCATTGTCTGATCAGAAAAAAATGGATAATACTTACTCCGGAAGAAAAAGTGAGACAATTTATTTTACACAAAATAATTGATCAATTTTCATATCCACTAAAATACATCTCCGTTGAGAAGACCATAAAGGTTAATGCTCTTCGGAAACGTTACGACATAGTAGTCTATAATCAAGAATTGCAACCTAAGCTACTTATAGAATGCAAAGCAGAATATGTGGAAATAAAAGAGAAGACTTTACAACAGATAGCCACCTATAATATACAGCTACAAGTACCCTATCTGATGGTAAGCAATGGCAAAGATTCTTTCTTTTTTCAGATTATCGAAGAGAAAGCTTACAGATTAGATACACTTCCGGATTATCATCAATTATAATATTTTTTAGTTATTTAAAATATTTCTATTAAATAGCTTATTTTCATATGTAGTTATGAAGAATTATACAATATGGTTTGCCATTTTATCTATTGTGCTTTCTTGCAAGAAAGAAGTAACTACAATAAATAAAAGCAATACAGCTATTATTACCCCCACTGAATCCTGGATGCAGGATCTAATAACAGAACATCCAGACAAAGACATAAAATTAATAGATATTGTTCTACCGGGTGCACACGATGCAGGCATGTATGAATTAAACAATTGTACTTTTGGTGCAAATGCTTGCAATACACAAACTCAATCGCTTAACTTCTATCAGCAGCTCATGCAGGGAGTAAGAATATTTGATGTACGACCATCTGTTGCAAATAATAAAATATATACAGAACATTCTACCGGGTGCGGTGGATTTGGATGTAAAGGTGGTTTGCTGGAAAATATTTATAGTGATATTAATCGATTTCTCGATACTCATGCAGAATTAGTTATTTTAGAACTCAGCCATTTCTGTGGTACATCGCCCAGTGATACAGCCCTGATTAGTATGAGCAATAGATTACTTGGAGATAAAATATATAAAGAGTCCGCATCTTCCGTAATCCCTATAATTAAAACACCATTAAAAGAAATTATAGGTAATAGCGGAAAAGGAAAAGTTATTTTAATTTATGAGGGTATAGCTAATGATTCGTTAAATAAATCTTTAGGGCTCTTCTCTTCTGCTATAAAACCCAATGAAGGCAGATGGACAAACAGTCATAGCCTTGCAAGTCTATTACAGGGACAAATTAATGAGTATAGTAATTTTTCTAATGATGGGAATAAACTGTTTCAGTTTAGCTGGCAAATTACACAAGATGAAACGCAGGCCATTACCTGTGCTATAAACCCAGACGCCTCTTCTATTCAGAAAACTGCAGATAGTGCAAACTTGGCACTCCCTGCTACACTCAATTCACTCATTGCTAATCAACAGATAAAAAAGGGTAGAATCCCTAATATCATCTACTTTGACTTTTCCGGTAGCGCCTTAAGTAGAGAATGTATACGAATAAGTAAGCTAAATTTGGAATAGATTACTTGTCAGAAAAAAAACAAAATGCCTTGTTACAATTACAATTAAATCTTTATTTATGATTCCATCAAAAGGATATGCCGTTAAAAGTTCTACCGATAAATTAAGTCCCTGGAATTTTGAAAGAAGAGAGGTGCAGGCTAATGACGTATTAATAGAAATTTTGTATTGTGGTGTATGTCACTCAGACATTCATCAGGTAAGAAGCGAATGGGGTCCTGCGAAATATCCGATGATACCCGGTCATGAGATAGTAGGCCGAATATTAAAGGTAGGTAATAATGTTACTAAATTTAAAGTAGGCGATTTTGCCGGAGTAGGCTGTATGGTAGATTCCTGTAGAGAATGTGGCAACTGTAGTAATGGCCATGAACAATTCTGCGAAAAAGGAAAAGCCGTTTGGACATATAACTCCTTGGAGAAAGATGGCATAACACCTACCTATGGAGGATATTCAAATCAAATTGTAACCGACGAACATTTTGTCTTAAAAGTGGCAGATACCTTGCCATTAGATAAAGTAGCCCCTCTATTGTGTGCCGGCATTACCACCTATTCACCATTACGTAAATTCAAAATAGGTAAAGGACATCGCGTAGCAGTTCTTGGCTTAGGCGGATTAGGACATATGGCCGTGAAATTTGCAGTTTCTTTTGGCGCTGAAGTTACTATGCTTAGTACGTCACCATCAAAAGAAGCAGATGCTATACGATTAGGTGCGCATAATTTTTGTTTAACAAGCGATAAAGATCAATTAAAAATATACCTGAACTATTTTGACTTTATTATTGATACCGTTTCTGCACCTCACGATTATGATAGCTACCTAAAATTATTAAGGGCTTATGGTGTTCATATCTGTGTTGGGATTCCGCCAGAGCCTATTAAGGTAAATGGTTTCGTACTCTTATCTAATGGAAGAAGTATACATGGCTCATCTATAGGTGGCATTCCGGAAACCCAGGAAATGCTTGATTATTGTGCAGCGCATAATATTGTATCGGATGTAGAAATTATTCCTATCAATTATATTAATGAAGCATATGAACGAATATTAAAGAGCGATGTAAAGTATCGCTTTGTTATTGACTTGAAGACATTAGAATAAAAAATTAAACTACTGTATAGTAAAGCCTTTCGTATAATTTTCCCACTTATCCAAGACTTGTGTGAAATTTTCAGGTAGTGGCATTTCAAAATACATTTCCTCTCCTGTACGTGGATGTGTAAAACCCAAGCTTTGTGCATGTAATGCGTGGTAAGGCATTAATTTAAAGCAGTTTTCTATAAATGTTTTATACTTACCATAAACGGTGCCAGAGAGAATCTGATCGCCGCCATAACTATAATCTCCAAATACAGTATGCCCGATATACTTCATATGTACGCGTATCTGATGTGTTCTACCAGTTTCTAATTTACACTTCACCTGAGTAACATAACCAAATCGCTTAATGACTTCATAGTTTGTAACAGCAAATTTTCCTGAACTACCATCCTCTATCGGCATGAATATTTTACGATTGTTTGGATTTCTCGCTACATTACATTCTATTCTGGCAGTATTATTTTCAACATCACCCCAAACTAAAGCAATATAGTGTCGCCTAATAGTTCTGTCAAAAAACTGTTTAGATAAATTATTCAAAGCATGCTCAGTTTTACCAATGATTATTAGCCCTGAGGTGTTTTTATCTAACCTATGCACTAAGCCCGGCCTGGTATCGTCTGAAATTTGAGGGAGATCTTTACAATGCCACAACAATGCATGTACTAAGGTACCATGAAAATTACCATGACCGGGATGAACAACCATACCCGCTTTTTTATTGATAATTAATACATCATCATCTTCATACACCACCTCTAAAGGAATATTTTCCGCTTCTACTTTATAATCCCAAACTGGATTTGGAAGTATCACCTGAATTAAATCATTAGGTTTTACCTTGTAATTAGATTTAACAGGTTTATTATTCACCAATATACTACCTGCATCTGCAGCATTCTGAATCTTATTCCGGGAAATACTAACTACTCTTTCAGAAATAAATTTATCTATACGTAAAGGTTCCTGACCTTTATCAATTACAAAACGATGATGCTCGAAAAGTTCATCTTCTTCCTGTTCTACAGGATTCGTGTCATTAATTATTTGCATTATCGTGTAAGTTGTGCGTTAAATACTTTCTCAAAGTTATCAATAATATGTTGCTTTATTTCTGCGCAGTTTAAAACAGTAGCATGTAGCTCCTGTTGCATAGAGGTCACCCCCTTATCAACAATCCCGCAAGGAACGATGAACTTAAAATAATCCAACAAGACATTCACGTTTAAAGCAAAACCATGCATAGTCACCCAACGGGATGTTTTTACTCCAAATGCTGCTATTTTCTGAGGTTTATGGTCTACTATAGATTTAACCCAAACGCCTGTTTCCCCCGGAATTCTAAAGCCTTCCAAACCATATATGGCAATAGTTTGTATAATCACCTCTTCTAGCAAACGCATATATTCCTTAAGGTCACTCGTGAAAAAGTCCAAATCCAAAACAGGATATCCTACTATCTGTCCGGGACCATGAAAGGTAACATCTCCACCGCGGTTGATATGCACCACGTCAATATTTTTTTCTGTTAAGAAATCTGAAGAGCATAATAAATGCGCAGGATTAGCAGCTTTTCCTAAAGTAATAACAGGATAATGTTCACACAGTATTAAAGCATGACTGTCTGCATTAGATTGACCTTCAATCTTCCTGCTTATCAGTGCATCAAATTTTTCCGTTTGGATAGTTAAAGCCTGTTGATACTTCACCAGACCAATATCTATGAGTTTTATATGTTGCATACAGACCTGTTCGGTAAACTGTAAAGTGTTTAATAAGAACTATTAGATAAATTATTCTTTAACTTGTTAATTACATCAATTTCTACTGCATCTACTCCATTTAATTCTGCAAGGTATGAAGACACCCAATCTGTTAAATGAATGAGATAAATAGAACGAACAATATCTGAATCACCCTTAGAATAGATTTCAATAATATCGCTGGCGTATTGCTTTACCACTTCTTTAGTAAATTCCATACGTTCCTGATTGCGCGGGAAGTCATCATTATTGCGAATAAAAACAACAGCTATATTATCATTTTTAGCTCTCCATCCTACCAATTCGTTATGGTTCATTTCTGGAACTACATGATGCCAACACAACATCTTAGAATTTTCGTTGATTTGCTGACGGAAACGAATGGACACCCCCTCAAATTTAGAATCAGAATAGATAACAGGCAACTTATCTTTTAGTCTGCCGGCAATTGCCTTTGCTTCTGTCTTTATGGCTTCTTCCTCCGCATCTAATAAGACAATGGCATCGACAAGGTATTGTTTGAAACCATTTTCAATAATTCCTAAATGAAATAAAATGTACAATAACTGAACAAAAGACTGACCAAAGGCAGCTCTTGGAGGAGAGCCAGCATCAATAGATATAAAATCAATATCATTGGTTTCTGCATATTCCTTAATTAAACCACCAGATGTAATACAAACAATTTGCGCACCTTTCTTAAAAGATTGCATCAAAGCCGACAAAGTTTCTTCTGTATTGCCGGAATAGGAAGAGATGATTACTAATGAATTTTCATTTACAAATGCAGGTATCTGATATTCTTTATTTACAATGATTGGAACTGCTACATCATCTTTTAAAATATTGGCCAGTATAGTACCACCAATACCTGAGCCTCCAAGGCCCGAAATAACTATATTACGAATAGGAAATCTGCTCTTTCCAATCTTTGCACTTTCACCTATCTGTATCGCTCTATTTAATTGTGCTGAAAAACCAGCTATTAATTCATCCATTTTCATATACTCATTTTTTAATACTCAAACCTATTATAGGCTGCTTCCAAATTTTTCGACTTGTAAAAAAACGAAAAAATCATCATAACTCAAAAATCAATTATATTTATATTTATATAATATGCAAAAATCATCAGAAATCGGTAAAAAAGCAGAACAGATGGCTGAAGCTTATGTCTTAGCCAAAAACTATACTATTCTTTATAATAACTGGAGGTTTGGCCATTCTGAGATTGATTTAATAGCTCTAGATAATAGCACTATTGTATTTATAGAAGTTAAATTCAGAAATAAAAGCAATTTTGGATATCCGGAAACTTTTGTAAATAAAAATAAAATTTTAAAAATGAAGCAGGCAGCGGAAGCATATATTATTGAATACGATTGGAAAGGTGAATTGAGATATGATATTATCGCTATAGAAAATGATACAATCACACATTTTGAAGATGCATTCTATTAAGAGATTGATTCTATGAATTTATAGTATATTTACACAAGGCTTTGCCTTTTAAAAAAAAACATATGACAAACGAACAATATAAAACACTTTCAGAAAGAGTTACTTCTTTTGGGAGGTATCTTTGACGTCGCTAATAAGATTGAACAAATCAAAGATGACGAAGCAAAGACCTTAGCTCCTGATTTTTGGAATGATCAGCTTAAGGCGCAGGCCTTAATGAAAGAAATTAAGCAGCATAAAAACTGGGTTTCCTTATTTAAACATATCGAAGGCAAATTCGATGATCTAACTATTCTAAAAGAATTTAAGGAGATAGGTGAGTCTACAGAGGAGGAAGTAGATCATCAATACCAGTTAGTGGTAAATGAATTGGAGGAGAATGAGTTTAAATCTACCTTAAAAAGTGAGGAAGACAGTCTTAGTGCTATCCTCGAAATAAACGCTGGTGCCGGCGGTACAGAAAGCTGTGACTGGGGTTCTATGCTAATGCGTATGTACACCATGTGGGCGCAAAAAAATGGATATACCGTAAATGAATTGGATTATCAGGCAGGTGATGTAGCCGGCATAAAGTCTGTCATATTAGAAATTGAAGGTGACTTTGCATTCGGTATGTTGAAAGGAGAAAATGGAGTTCACCGACTCGTTCGTATTTCTCCTTTTAATGCTCAGGGAAAAAGAATGACGTCTTTCTGCTCTGTTTATGTTCATCCTATTGTAGACGATACCATAGAAATTGAAATCAATCCCGCTGATTTAGAATGGGATACCTTCAGGGCACAAGGCGCCGGCGGACAACACGTTAATAAAACAGAGTCTGCTGTTCGGGTAACTCACGTTCCAACTAATACAATAGTAGAGTGCCAGCAACAACGTTCCCAAATCCAAAATAGAGAGACAGCAATGAAGATGTTAAAATCAAAATTGTATGAACAGGAAATGCAAAAAAAACTGGAAGCCCGCGATGCTATTGAGGCTCAAAAAATGAAGAATGAATGGGGTTCTCAGATTCGAAGCTATGTACTGGACGATAGGTGGGTGAAAGATCTTCGAACAGGCTATAAAGTGAATAATCCGGACAATGTGCTAAATGGCGATTTGAATGGCTTCTTTAAGGCTTATTTACTTCATAAATCTGAATCTAAATAAATTTTTGAATCCAATTTTATTCAAAAAATTCCAGCATAAAGTTATTAACTAACTCCGGACAATCATTTTGTGTCCAGTGAGAGCAGTTGGGAATATATTTAATAGTTAAGCTAGCATCTACATATTTTTGAGTATCATAGGTAAGTTCTTTTCCGAGTGCCTTGTCTCCTTCTCCCCATATAAAGAGTGTGGATGCCTTTGTTTTTTGTTTAAATATAGGATCATGATGTTTTACCCTTAACATCGTCCTGTAATAATTAAGAGAACCCGTTAACGCACCTTTCTGCTTATATGCTTTTATAAACTCCTGTAAATCTTCATCGGTAAAGTTTTCTTTATTGTACATCCATCCTTTTACAAACTGCTTAAAAAAAAGTGGCAGTGTAAAAGTGTATAGAAGTTCGGGGATTATTGGAAGCTGATGCATAAACATATACCAACTTTTAAGCAACTGCGAAGGACTATTTTTAAAAGCCTGCATCATTATGCGTGGATGAGGAGAATTTAATATCACTAACTTATCGGTAAGCTCCGGATACAGAACAGAAAAAGTCCAGGCGACAGCTCCTCCCCAATCATGACCAACAATATAAGCTTTCTCAAATCCTAATTTTTTAATTAAGTCTGCAATATCTTTTGCTACAACCGACATCTCATAATTTTCTATGCCTATAGGCTTATCGCTTAAATTAAAACCGCGTAAATCGGGCGCTACAACCGTGTAGTGTTCTGCTAATACAGGAATCTGATATCTCCACGTATACCAAAACTCAGGCCAGCCGTGTAGCAAAATAACCAATTTTATACCACTACCTTTTTTTGCAATATGCAAATTAATGCCATTCACCTCTATATACTCGTGCACAACTCCTTGTAACATAAATCAAATTTAAACATTTAGATAGGATAGTAGTACTGGATAATTAGTATTGAGTGTTAAGAAAAACTATCCCCTATAGACTACTGCCCAATCAACACCTTATCGTCATCCTGTCCCGATAATTATCGGGATCGTTTCAGGATCTTATGGATAGAATAAAAAAAGACCGCAGTAAAACTGCGGTCTTTTTATGTTTTGAAGAATAGAATTAATCCTTAGAGAATCTGGTGGTATGCACCATTCCCTTTGCATCTTTGAAGTGTAAAATATATACTCCTTTTGCCAATGACCTGAAATTCATTTTCACGGTGTTCAATCCTCTCTCTAATAATCTGGATTCTTCCGTTATTACACTTCCCAGCATATCATACACGCTGAATGTTGCATTGCAAGCCACTGTAGATTGTAACTCCACATTTAACAAGCCTGTTGTTGGATTTGGATAGAGATTAACAATATTATCCTTAAGCACATCATTGAGCTTAATATTGATAGTATTGCTATACGTGAAGCTGGCATCTAAATCTACCATCTTCAATCGATAGTAGTTATTGCCTACAACAGGAGCATTATCCGAGAAGTTATATGAGAGTAATTGCGTTGAGTTTCCAGCGGAAGCCTGCTCACCTATGTATCCCCAGTTTATGCCATCTGTGCTTCGCTCTATTTCAAACTTGTGCGTATTCTTCTCCGATGCGGTAGACCATTGTAATTGATTAATTGCACCTTCATTCCATCCTGTGAACGATGTTAACTCAACCGGTAATACGGAGTAGTTGAAAGTATTTGGATTAATATAAAAAGTAGAGAAGGTGTCTACTACAAATTCTGCTTTATGATTTGAATTATAAGCACTAAATGAAGCAGCTACATACCTTGCATCAGGAGATCCTGCAGCGGTAAATGAACCATTGCTACCTCCTGGATATTTTGTAACACTTAAAGAGCTATACCCGGAGAACTGGTACTCTGTAGTATTGGCTCTTGATTGCAATGCCAATAATTCTGCATTCGTGAAATACAAGGTTACTCTGGCTCTAGTGCCATTTGCAGGATGTATACTCCACTGACGTTGTAAATAAGGCTGTACTTTGCCTCTGTCATCAATAATGGTTTGCACACTAGAATTTATTTGCATACATATCTCCGTTTGACTTAAACTACTAGATAGATCAACATCATCCAGAATCTGTGCAATTAACTCACCGGATTCGTTGTAAAACGATCTTGTATTGCCATCCTGCATAACACAGTATCCACAAGATGCTGTAGAGGCAAGTGCCGTAGATGAAACTGTTGGCATATTGATACTAACAGAGCCCATTGAAGAGTTGACACATACATTATTAGTACCTAATAAATTATATACAGAAGTACCAGCGTTTAGTCCGGTTACCGAAGCAGGGGTTGTTGTTGAATCTGCAATACTTCCAGAACCGGAGGATTTTCTCCATGTAATGGTCGTACCAATCGCAGGAGAAATTGAATCTGCTGATAACTGTGCAGAACCATCACATACAAATAACCTATCTAGATTAGCGATAGCTGTTGGAGGCGCTTGAACAGTGGTTGATGAACTGTCTGTATAAGCTTGAGAGCAAGTTGTTGAGCTTGCATCCTGAACATTTAGCAAGTAATATTTAAAATCACCTACGGTGCCCGTAGGAACAGAAGCTGTTACAGTATCTCCAGATACAGTAGTTACTGTTTGATTTGCTCCTCCATTTACAGTATAAGTAAAGGTGTAAGGTGCTGTACCATTAGCTGCAGTAAATAGGATTTTTGGTGAAGCGGCATCTTTACAAACCGCTGCTGCTGCAGCACTGATTGTTGCTGTTGGCAACGGATTGGTACTCATCGTTTGCTTGTCAGATTTAACTAATACCTCAATAGGATAAGACAAGGTGTTAGCGCAATTTCCGCTATTGGTAACTTTTACGGTATAATCTCCACTTGTAGTAGCAACATAAGTAGGTAAAGTAGCTCCACTAATTAATACACTATCATTATACCACTGGTATGCAGTTATACTGCCGGAACCAGCTGTAGATAAAGATGCATCAAGTATAATCGTATCACCATAACAAACTGCAGATGATAAAGAAAGTGAAATTGATGCAGTTGGAGATGTATTTCCACCTAATGTATAGGTAGTTGATGTGTCAATACATCCATTGCTATTGGTAATTATCAATACATAATCACCAGGAGAGCTTGCTGAATAAGTTGATGAACTTGCACCGCCAATATTAGCACTATTAAATAACCACTGATAGGATACAATAGTGCCACTTCCAGCAGTTGAAGTTGTAGCACTGAGCGTTACTGGCGTACCACTGCAAATAGAAGTTACTCCGGATGGATTGGTAAGTGTAGCCGTTGGTGTTGCATTAACGGTAAAAGTAAGCGTTGAAGCTGCTGAACACGGTGAATTCGTAATTTCCCACCTTAACGTATACGAGCCAGGAACAGCACTAGCTGAAGCTGTTGCCGTTGAGTTTCCTGATGATGCGTTACTTAATGAAATATCAGATGTGCTTCCCCCAATAGGCGCTGCCGTACATGTCCAAAGACCGGAACCGAAAGCTGGTGTATTTCCACCTAACGGGTTTGAAGTACCTCTAGGGCATACAGCCTGAGCCCCTCCATTAGTTGAAGAAGGCTGTTTCTTTAGTGTTTGCGTACCTCCTGCTGCAGCACTTCCGGATAATGTATTTGGTGAAGTGAGGTTACTGGTAGTCATTGCATTACAAGTAACCGTATGATTGTTTGTAACTGTTGACGCCACATCCATGGTTATCCAGAAATAATATGTTGTACCGCTCGTAAGCGTTGGACTGGTAAAAGAAAATGAATGTATTCCTGAGCCAAGAGAAGTTGTGAGACTTGATCCAAGCTGAGTAGCACTTCCAAGACTGTTGGTAGTTCCATACCAAAGTTTAAAGTTAGTAATGTCTGATGCGGTATGCCCGGTAGCTGTAGTAAAGCTTAAACCGGTTAATGTACTTCCGCTACAGGTGCTTGGGGTTATATTGAAACTTTCAATTGGAACCTTAACCGATGCTGCACAAATATTTGCAGCAGAAACTGCTGTGTTTGAAGCTAAAGTAAGGGTAGAATTCTGAACAGTAACTAATTGCGTTCCGGTAGTTGACAAACTGGACGTAATTCCACAGTAAGTATTACTTGGACTGGAAACAACACAGAAGTAATAGTAAGAACCCCAAGCTGCGGTGGATGGTGTATACCTGAAAGAATCTGTAGCCCCTGTTCCTGTACTTACTCCTGTTCTTTGTTGAACCATTGTAGTTGCACCTGAAATGGCAGTTGTATTGGTGGTGTTGTAATACCAGGTTACAGTAACTGTAGTGGCAGTATTTGTTCCGGTACCAGAATTACAGGTATTAAAAGTAGCTGTTAATGGTGTAGGACTGGCATCATTTTTACAATAGGTTCCGGCACCGACAAAAGAATTGTAAGAGGAAATATTAAAATTCTTTCTACCTTCCGCAATACAAAAATAACCTAGGCTGGAAACCGAATTTGATGTATTAATTGAAGGACTCGAAACAGTACCACCAATATTTGTGTAAGTTCCGGATTGAGCAGAACTTTTGGCTATTACACTTCCGGCTGTAACTGTAGCATCTCTGGTAAGAGATACTGCACCGGTAAAAGTTCCTGAATTCAATGTAGCCAGCCAATACTCTGTATGACTAATATTTGAAAGTGTAGCATCGTAAGTTGCAGCGGCCGCCACATCAGCTTTATAAGCCTGAAGTGTAATAACCGGAGAACTTGAGGCCGATAAAATTATGGTATATGGCAAATAGGTTGAAGTATTACCTACAGGAAAAACATAATTAGAACCTGTAGAGGAAAGTGACCATTTAACTGGACCATCAATATAATTAGAACTTGCAGAAGCTGTTCTGGAAAACGCAGTAGTAGCGGTATTTGTTACTGTCAATAAATTGGTGGAAGACGTAGTGAGCAAACCACTTGATAGTGCCACTGCCCCCCCTGTTGAAGTAGCTCTGGAAAGCGTTACCCCGGATGAGTTATTTATGGTTAAGTTACCTGTTAAACTGGCAGGCAACCCATTTCCTGTAACCTGGGCAGCCCCCCCCTGATAAGTATAATTTGCACCTGCATCAAATGTACGGGTACCGGTTGACTGAACATTACCGGATGCACCGGAGGAGGTGATTCCATTGGGACTGGTTATAACAAGCGTACCGGTACTGCCAACATTAAATGTGCCCGTACCTGTTAAAACACTTGGAGTAGCCCCAGTATTAAAGGTAACAGTACCACTGGTAGTAATAGCAAAAGCCCCTGATATTTTTAACCCATTGGGATGTATAGTCATATTGGTCGAGGCGCCGGTAACAGTGAAATTAGTTCTGGTATAAATACTTCCGGTAGAGCCGGAATTAAATGATGTATTGATTGCTGATTCATCCAGACTAGTAAAAACTTTACCTGCTGAAGTACCCGTAGCAGTAACCAAAATGTTATCAAATGCAATCTTATCAGCAGGTGCAGAGCCCCCCCACCAACCATATATTCGAATCTTTAAATTTGAAAGGTTATTACATGAAGAAGGCAAAGAAACTGAGGCCGTTCTCCATATCGCTGATCCTGAATAGAAATAGGATGGAGTGGTGGCACTTGTCCAGTTTGTTCCTCCGTCAACAGAATAAGAAACGCCTAAATATGGACAATTACTCGTCCCTATGTTATTATAGTCAAATTGAAAAGCAATTCCGGTAAATCCACTGGTATTAGCTGTAAATAAAATGTATGATGAAGTGCTGTTCGCTGCAGGTTCAGTAGAAGTTGTAGCCCAAGTATCCCATTGATATGCCATACCATTTGCCATTCCACTACCGCTACGCCCGGGAGTAGTAGTCCCTGAAAGTCCTGCCCCAGCAACTCCTGTTGGATTTGATAAACCAGCTGATGTTATTGTATAAGTACCTGAGTTAATAACTTGCTCTACAGTTAGCTCTGCAGTTGAATTACGCAAGGAATTACTCTCAAAATCATAATACTGAATTGGTATCTGAGCAGATACTTTTATTACAGGAATGAAAAATATGGCAAAAATTAAAGAAACTTTTGCTAATAGTGTAGCACTAATTGTTCTCCTGATAGAAGGTAGTTTAGAACTCACTTTAAAGGATATATTTTTTGTCATACCGATACTTTATATGCTTAATCTCTTTTTTATCTTTTCATCTAAGGACATGCAATTGAAGAACATCCATTAGAATTGGTTACCACTACTCTATAATCAGCTGCTGTACCGCTTGCAGTATAAATTGAGTTTGTTGCTCCACTTATATCGTTCCAGGTTACGCCACCATCTGTACTTTTTTGCCACTGATATCCGGAAATACTTCCGCTACCCGGAACAGCATTTGCGGTAAGGACAGATGATGCACCCACACAATACACATTACTTCCGGTGATGTATACCGTAGGATGAGCATATTCTCTGACTACAGTAGTAGAAGAGGTTGCAGTACAACCTGCACCGGAGGTGCTAACAGTAACACCCGCTGAATGAGAAAGTGTAATTGGATTGGATGTTGATGTAGTCACACTTCCATTCTGATCAATATTCCATGTATAGGAGCCAATACCCCCGCTGGCAGTTAATGTTACACTATCACCGCCACAGAAGCTGGTTGAACTTCCAGGTGTTATGACCGGTATAGAGACTGAGTTCACATTAATATCATAAGTTGCAGTTGCCGTTGCAGGATTACAAGAATTATTACTTGTAACGGTCATGGTTAAAGTAACAGTATTTCCAGCGTCTCCATTAGATGCAGTATATATAGGTGTTAATGTTGCAGCGTTAGTTAAGGTACCGGATCCATTGTGTGTCCACAATATACTACCATAGCTCGCACTTGCCTCCCCTGAAACCAATGTGTAAGAAAGATTCGGACAAACATTTTGACTTCCACTTACATTAATGGTTGCAGTCGGTGACTGACTTACTGTAATGGTGAAGTTAGCTGTGGCGTCAGCACATGGAGAATTACTTACTGTCATAGTAAGTAAAATAGTATCACCAGCATCTCCTGCAACTGCGGTATATGTTGGTGTTAGAGTAGTTGTATTGGTAAGCGTACCAAGTCCACCTGATTTTGTCCAAAGTATATTTCCAACAGAAGAGTAGGCATCTCCGGATACCAATGTATAAGAACCTGTCTGACATATCCCCTGAGTTCCTCCGGATAATGCATCCGGTGGTGCACTGACGGATAAGTTTCCTGCATTAGAAGAAAATGCAGTAGTACATCCGGTAGCAGTTACTGTAAGTCCAGTAATTACTAAAGCAGTTCCATTATCTGCTGCATTGCTCAGTACACGTGTAGTGAAGCTCGCATTTCCTGAACCATCAGCAGTAACATTCGTTACATCCGATTCCTGAACACTACTTATGCTGTAACTTACAGTAAATGTAGTGGAAGGTAATAATCCTGTTAAATTGATAGTAGCTCCTAAGCCCTCACAAACCGCACCTCCTATTGTTGCACTACTCAAGGTTGGAACAGGATTAACACTTAAATTTCCCGCCGGTACTGTGAAAGTTTGAGGGCAATTAGTTGCTATTGGACCTGTAACTGTCAAATTCGTAATTACAAGAGGCTTGCCGTCATCAGATGCTAAAACAATTGCCCTGGTGGAGAATGTAGCGTTCCCAGAAGCATCAGAAGTTACACCGGTTATACTTGTTTGGGAAACTCCATCAATTGTATAGCCAACAGTAAATGTTGTACTGGCTAAAAGACCTGTTAAACTTACCGTTGCTGTTGAGCCATCGCAAACATTACTTAAACTTGCTGATGTCAATGTAGGCAAGGTATTGCTAACACTCAAATTACCTGCAGGAACAGAGAACCCGGAAGAACATCCGGTTGCAGGAGAGGTAAATGTAAGCCCGGTAATTACCAATGCTTTACCATCGTCTGCAGCAGTAGTAAGAACTCTTGTCTGGAAAGTTGCATTCCCCGATACATCTGAAACTACACCTGTTACAGGGAGTTGTGCAATTCCATCTAAAGAATAATTTACTGTATGTATGCTACCTGCAACCAATCCATTTAGACTTATTGTTGAACTAAGCCCATTGCATGTTATTGAAGCAGTAGCAGCACCCAGTGTAGGGGCGGTATTAACAACAAGATTGCCTGCATTGATAGAAAATGTAGCCGGACAATTTGATGCAGGAGATGTTGTGGTTAGTCCTGTAATGACAACTGCTTTTCCATTATCTGCAGAAGTTAAAAATCTTGTTAGGAAATTAGCAACTCCGCTTCCATTCGAGTTAACACCGGTAACATCTGTTTGTGCTACACCATCTATTGTATAGCTAACAGTAAACGAACTGTTAGGCAAGAGACCATTAAGTGTAAGAGTAGACGTAGAATTTTCACAAGCATTTGAAAGAGATGCTGAGCTTAAAGTAGGTAAGGCATTTACTGCAATACTTGGTGTCGCATTGGTTGTAAATGCTGTTGAACAACCTGCATCAGATAGCAAATTAGTAATTTGCAAAGTTTGTGCATTATCACCACTAACAATATTGCGCGTTGAAAAAGTTGCATTGCCTGAGGCATCAGAAGTAACATTAGTGACTGCTATTTCTGAAACCCCTCCTATTGAATAACCAACTGAAAATGTTGTACTAGGCACTAAACCCGTTAGAGATACAGTTAGTGGAAGTCCTAAACAAGCTGGAGCTATGGTAGCGGCAGAAAGTGTAGGATTAGAATTAATTTGTGCAACTGCATTACCATAATCAGAAGGAGAACATACCGATGTCTGATACCCAATATTAGTATAGAAAGAATAGTTTGTATTAAGCGTACCACTACTGAATGCAGGGGTATTATTAGCAGCGAAAACCATTAGCTTTCCTTGAGTTACCGTGACGTTTGCATCGGCTATCACGTTTGATATATTTTGAGCTGTTGCACTCCCTTTACTGATATATACATAAATACCATAAGTTTGACCGGCAGGAATATAAAATGGGGTAACGTCCAATACGTAAAGGCCGGCTGTTGTAGTAACAGTATTGCTATAAACTGATACCCAACCGGAAGATGTAGTCTCTTTACCTATATAAGAACCAGCTCTGTAATAAATATTTATAGCTGTGTTGGTATTAGAAACTATATAGGCGCCCAATTTGGTAATCTTTAAGGGCTGATTGCCCGCTTGCAAATCATACATAGAGGCGAAACCTAATGAAGTTACTGTAGAACGATTAGGTAAATTTGAGAAATTTACTGTTGGTGACCACCCACTAATTGCTTGCGCATAATAATTTGTAGTAGTGCTCAAGCTAGGTGGAGTATAAGTAGCACTTGGTGCGGTAGCACCACCCGGACCTACTGCACTTCCATCTAATGGTGGAGTTGAATTATCAGTATACCAGAAGAAATTGGTAAGTCCTCCGCTCGACGCTGTAAATGTACCAACAGTACCCGGTCCACACCTCGATAATGTTGCAGAAGCAAAAGTTGGGGTGTAAGGTTGTTCAGCGATGGTAAATTGATTGTTTGGTGATGTGGCAAAAATTTGTGATGCACCAGAACTCAATAACAATGTCTGTACAGTAACGGAGTATGTACCGGCTGTTGGATAGTTCCCTAAACCCGTCAATACAATTGGCAATAAGAATCCTGAAGTTGCTGTAACTGGAGCCGTGAACGTAATGGAATTAGTTGTTGTACTTAGGGTAGCTATATTGATAGCGCTACCACTAAATGTACCACCCGTACACGTTATTGCAGAAGAAAATGGTGTAGCAAATGTTAATGTAACGATTGCCCCAACAGTTACATCAGCATTAGCA
This sequence comes from Sphingobacteriales bacterium, assembly GCA_947460245.1. Lineage (GTDB taxonomy): Bacteria > Bacteroidota > Bacteroidia > Chitinophagales > JADIYW01 > JADJSS01. The sequence continues at coordinate 11,281 of CANHGL010000005.1, read as the reverse complement.
GTAAGTGAAATATTATATATAGTAGATGTAACACCCGGGCAACCACTTCGTGGCACAATGGAGTTGAATGTACCAGTAGTAGCAGATGATGATGTAATTGTTTGCAAACCTCCTGCAGTAGTAGATCCTGAAAGGGTAATACTTTGGTCACATGGAGAAGTAATGGTAAGGTTAGAAGTTGTAAGAGGACTAACACTAATGGTATTACCAATGGTAGCAGCAGCAGCAACATCTATTGTAATAAAGAAATAACCAGTTTCAACAGGTAAGGACTGTGTAAAACTGCTAAAAGTTTTTACACCTGCTATACCCGGACTTGCTATGGTAGCAACATTGGTAGCTACTGCGCTATTGAAAATAGCACCTTGTGCAGCAGTTTGATACCATAATTTTAAATTAGATACATCCGCAGCTAAATAAGTACCTGTCGTTGTACAGCTAAATTGGGTAAGTTTGACAAGACTAGTACTTACTGTCAAAGAAGATTTATGTAAAACAAGATTACTGGTTGAACGTGTTGTGAAATTTAATGCTACTTGTGTGCCATTATCCGCAATAACAGCACTCCCTAATGGTGTTGATGTTGTACTGATATTTGTAGTTAAAGAGCTTGTATTACTGCAGCTTCCAGCAGTGGCTGTGGCAGTGTAAGTTGTTGGAGTGCTATTTACAGCATAGACTGTTCTTGTATCTTGTCCTGTATATGGAGTTGTAGCACTTGAATTAGTATATAAATTAGTGGTTGGTGACCAAGTGATTGAAACTGTGGGTGGTGGCGTAAAAGTAAATATTTGCCCAGATGCCGGTTTAGCTAATATTGTAGAAGTTTCACTAGTAGTACTTGAAGAAGGGCTTGCACCAAGGCTGCTAAGCGATAAATAATTACCGGCTGTTGTTCCTGCCAAACCAACTGAAGCCCCTAAAGATATACCCGCATTTTGAGCGGTTGCATCACTTCTATAATAAAACTCTATTTTTCCATTTGACTCATATAATTTCACCTGAAACGAAACTACTGCACCAGTTGCTTGATAATTCCATTTCCAATTCAACCACTCAAAAGTAAAAATCTTACTGCCACTCGTGCCTGTTGTTGTGTATGATGCTGTACCTGTAGTGGCACCACTTAAATCATCCCATAAAGGTGCTATTAATGGCAAGTTGGTTGATGCAGCTGCACTTAAACCCGAAGGAGTACTCGGCGTATTATTCGGAGTTGCTGCTGCACCTGAATTAAAACTGATAAATCCATTAGAAGATACATATGCATTTGAATAGGTATTACCTGCATAAGTAAAATTAAAACCAATTGGTATTGCAGCAGAAATTCCATCATCTGCTTGAACAGCTGAAACTCCAGTCCCACCGGATAAAGGAGTAAAAGTCCCTGAACTTGCAGCAAAACTGTAATTAGCTGCATTATTGGGAACTGTACCCCCTGACACAGTCAATGTTGCCACTGAGCCTGCACAAACCGGAGTAGGTGACTGGCTAATGGTTATCGCTGTTGGGGCTGTACCGGATACAGTTACGGTTGCAGTTGCCGTAGCTGTACAACCATTCACATCTGTACCTGTAACAGTATATGATGTATTGGTAGTTAGAGCTGGTGTAGTAGGATTTGAAACGGCAGATAGACCACCCGTCCATGTATATGTGCTGGCACCACTTGCTGTTAACGTTGCTGTCTGGTTGGCACATATCGTTGGTGAGTTCACGGTAACCGTTGGTAAGGCATTTATTGAAACAAGTATACTACTGGCTGTATCTGAACAACCTCCGGAAGTTACTACCCTCCTGAAATATGTAGCAGATGATAAACTTGCGGTTGTATAGTTTGCAGTATTACTGGTACCTGCCGCTGTTGCCCACGTACTATTGTTACTGCTGCTTTGCCATAAATAGGTATAGCTTCCACTACCACCACCGGCTGTACCACCGGTTAAACTAGTTGTAGTATTAGAACAAATACTTTTAGATGAACCACTGGAATTACCCGAAATAACTGGATTTACAGTAACTAAGATACTGGTGGCCGTACTAGTACAACCACCTGAAGTAACGGTTCTTCTGAAATAAGTATTGGCTGATAAAGTAGCTGTAGTATAATTTGCTGCATTACTGGTACCTGCTGCAGTAGACCATGAACTATTATCACTGCTACTCTCCCACAAATAGGTATAGCTGGTGTTACCACCACTCGCAGTACCACCGGTTAAAGTAGTAGATGTTCCTGTACAAATAGATACTGCTGCTCCACTGGTGTTACCCGATATAACAGGATTAACAGTAACCAAAATACTGGTGGCTGTGTTGGTACATCCTCCGGATGTTACTGTTCTTCTAAAATAGGTACTGGAAGTTAAAGTGGCTGTTGTGTAATTTGCTCCATTACTGGTGCCTGCTGCTGTTGCCCAGTTACTGTTGTCACTACTGCTCTCCCACAGGTAGGTATAGCTTCCGCTTCCGCCACTTACCGTTCCGCCGGTTAAAGTAGTAGATGTACTCGTACAAATAGAAACTGCTGATCCACTCGTATTACCAGATATTACAGGATTAACAGTAACCAAAACACTGGTGGCTGTACTGGTACATCCTCCTGATGTAACTGTTCTTCTGAAATAAGTATTAGACGACAAACTAGCTGTAGTATAGTTAGCTCCATCACTGGTACCAGCTGCTGTTGCCCACGTACTATTGTTACTGCTGCTCTCCCATAAATAGGTATAACTGCCACTTCCACCGCTAACCGTTCCACCAGTTAATGTTGTAGAAGTTCCTGTACATATTGATACAGCAGATCCACTGGTATTACCGGATATCACCGGGTTCACAGTTGCAGCAGTTGTGCCGGGTGAGCTGGTACAGCCATTTAAAGTAACTGTTACACTATACGTTCCGGACATAGCCGTTGTGGCACTGGCACTCACCGTAGGATTCTGAGAAGAAGATGTGTATGTATTAGGACCTGTCCAGCTGTAAACGGCGCTAGCTAAAGTACTGCAGGATAATGTAAGTGATGCTCCTGCGCATACCGGACCATTGTTATCTGCCGTTGGAGCACTTGGGATACTATATACTGTACCCGACACGGCAACATTTACATCTGTTGCGTCTGTACTGCTACATACTATATTTCCGGATGGCGTACCACTTGCAGATGACTGTATGCGAACATAAATAGTAGTAGAAGAAATAGTGCCTGAACTACCCACTGTGATAGGTGTAGCGTTATCTCCAAAATTAGAAGAAAAATCTGAGGTGGTAGATACTTCAAAGCCGGATGGAGGAGTAATGGTAATACCAGCACTCATGGCCTGACCTGAAACTACAAAGCTTTTGTTAGAAGAAGCCGAGCCCGTACAAGACGTAAATGCCGTCATCGTACTGGTAGCAGTTATAGTAGGTGTAGTGGCTGCAAAAGGCACAATTTCACCGCTTGGCAAAATAGTTGCCACGCCATAACCTGTAAAGGTAATTTGGGCCACTTGTGTAGCTGTTAAACCGGTGGCATCTGTACCCACAAATATTTGTCCTGCCGTACCGGATGACCCAGCAGTTCCCTGCCAGCCATTGATGGTAAGTGCAATACCGGCTTGCCAGCTTACACCACCGCTGGATCCAAAGGTTAGGGTGTGTGTACCCGTACCTAAATTTATAGTAGAGTTTGTAGATAAAGTAAGCGTACCAAAAGTTTGGCTATACCCAACTGTTCCACTCAAAGCATTAGTACTTAATGTAGCACCATTTAAAGCAATGTTTACAGATGAAGTTAACAGGTTATTACCTCCAAGATAAGCAGTAGCACCCGTGCTTAGTGTTGCAGTTGCCTGAGCCTGTGCAGCCACAGTAATGATGCAAATTCCTAAAATAAGAAATAGCCTTTTTAAAAAAGTACTAGCACTAACTCTTAGGATATTTTTTTTGTAAGTATCTTTTCTCATACGCTTACCATTATGGTTTATTCAGCAAACTTTTACTGAATTTTTTTATAGTTTATTAGCTTCTTCTGTTACTAAATCAGTTACATCAAATGCCGGAGCAACGAAATAGAAATTCTTTTTATCGGCAATATGGGTATAGCCATTTTTGTTAGCTACAATATCAATTGCTTTATTTATTTTTTCATTCAATGGATTCAGTAAATCATTTTGTTTTTTGATGAGCTGCTGCTGTGCATCTATATTAAAATCTTTTATATCCTGTTCTAGTTTTTGCAACTCTTTCATCCGAGCTTGCTTTTGCTCCACCGTTAAAGATTTTTCCTTTTCATCGTAGTCTTTTCTTTTGCTTTGTAACTCCAGTTGCTTTACTTCAAGGGTTGCACTTAATTGTTTTTGAAAGGCATCAAATATTTTAACATTAGTATCGTATTCCTTTAAATGAAACATCACCGAGTCTCTTTGTATGTAGCCAATTTTTGTAGCAATAACTTTCTCTACTTTGCTTTGAGCAAAGGAAGTATAAGCTAAAAAAACTAATAAAAGTGAAAATGAGTTTTTAAACATATTTATACATGTAACCTTAAAAAAAATCAATCCTGTCTTAGTTAAATTATTTAGTTAAAGTCAACACAGTCAAAGCACCTTGACAACCCGTTCCTGTACCACCTCCAATTTGTGGGTTATCAACGTTTGATGAAGCTAATCTATTTCCTCTTACATCAATTGTATGACTTCCAGCGGATAAGGATACTATTCCAGTAATAGACCATGGACCATACGTCCAGATAGATGTTGTACTTAAATTTTGAGCACTAGTTGTCTGAAAGCCACCATTTGTTAAAGCAACACCATCAACGTAAATACCTATTACTGAGTTAACACTTTTACCAGTTGATGAAGCTGGATCAACAATACAACCATGAGTAGATATAAAATATAAGTGATTGGCGTCTGCTGTGAAAGTTGTTGTAAGTCCTGTTAATATTGAATAAGTTGTAGTTGTTGGCGTTACACTAGCAGTTTGATAAACAGTAGTACCTGATTGTGTTAGTGTACTCCAAGTCATAGGAGCAGCGGAGCCACCGCCACTAATAAGAAATTGTCCACTTGTGCCGGCAGTAGTTGGAAGATTAAAATTATAAGTACCTGCAGCAGCCTGAGGTTGTATCGTTACTGTACCACTGGTGCTACCTGAAAATCCTAATGTTCCCTTGGTTGTTCCTGCCAGCCCTAAAGTAGGTGTTGAAGTTGCACTAATCGTATTTGATGCTGTTGCAGAAAGCAAGTTACCTTGCTCTGCTGAATTGGGCAAAGTTAAAGTACTCCATACTGGTGCAGTACCGGTACCAGCACTTCTTAAATATGAACCTGCCGCAACAGCAGGAAGAGTACTATAAGCAGTAGTAGAACTTGCATAAGGAATTGCACCAATTGCGCCGGCTGTTAAGTTAGCACCCAAACCACCACGAGATGTAGCTGTGTATTGCTCGCTTCCAAGGGCATTGGTTCCTGTCCAATAAGTATTGTAATTAGCTGTACCACTTCCAGTATTGGGAGTATTAGTATTTGCAATAGAAATAGACCCACCACCATTGGTAATCGTTATTCCCGTTCCTGCAGTTAATGTTGATTTACTAAGTGTGTTATTTGTAGAATTCCCAATCAGAAGTTGTCCATCTGTATATGATGACTGTCCCGTTCCTCCATTAGATACGTTTAAAGTGCCATTTAATGTAATAGAACCCGTAGTTGCTGATGAAGGGGTCAAGCCCGTTGTGCCACCACTAAAAGAACTCACTGCGCTGCTAGAGCCTGCCACTACTTGTAGCCATTGGGTACCATCGTAGTAATAGTAACCTGCAGGTGCATCCGTTTGGTAAACTAAACTTCCCGTTGCAGGAGTTGATATTGCACCTCGCTGCGTTGAGGTCATAGAAGGAGCTACAAAACCTCCTGAAGTTGATGTTACCTGAAAGGCAGATGTCTGCGCATACGTTGCAGTAGATAGAACTAAGCAAAGCAACACGGTTGTTGCTACTTTGGTGGTGATCAGTTTTAGTAAATTGTTTTTCATAAGTATTGATTTAATTCGCTTTTTTTTGAAAAGAAGTATTAGTTTACTTTATAGTTTTTTTTACAGTTAGTTATTTATGATTATGATTTTGGTTAATTCATAACCAATAAAAATTGATTATTTCCATTAACGTTATATTGTTAATTTGTTAAAAAGTTTTAAAAAAAAGAAATATCTTAAAACTAAGATAATTACTAATAATAAGATTGTCAACCTTTTTTACACGTTAGTTGGCAATATTTTAGGAAAAAACACACAAAAAAAACAGATACTATTTTCTTAATGATATAAATCATTGATTTTTAAATAAATATGATATTATTGAACAACTAGGTTTATTACTATAATGCGTCCCACTAAAAGCGATAGTTTACTAAAATTTGATATCTAGTATAATTCCAATATATCTGGGGATGGAAAGGCAAGGATAAAACGGCACAAGATGCTACACTAATTCCAACGCTTCATTCTTGCACCATTTTTTTTATTGGTAGTATTGATTCGTTTCGTGAGGACACGAACCGTGGCATTTTAGTAAGTATTGAGATGAACTATCAGTTATCAACTCTGCAACAAGCATTCCAGTGGTCTGACGAGTCCCGATAGCTATTTGGGTATTTCGGGAACTTTGTTCAATTGCGCTTCACAAAATCACAAAATCAATCCATATTGGATCCAGAAACCATCCCGATAATTATCGGTACAGGAGGACGATATTCAAGTCGTCTTAACACCACCAAATTATAAATACAATTCCACCGCCATGGTTCGTGTCCTCACGAAACATTTTTAATACGGGCACAAGAGGCTATGCATATTCCATCGCTACATTCTTGCGCCATTTTTGTCGTCATTTCAGTGGTCGGACGACCTTGGAGTCGTCTGACCACTACTATGTACCATCAGCACACCACCAAATCATCAAATTATCAAATTAAAATCCCCGTAAATCGTCAGTTGAACTTTGGAATTTCGGGGATTATTTTTACCTTTGTGGCATGATACAACGATTAGCATTAGATAAATTACAAAAGTTAAGTAAACAGTTTCCTGTAGTCTGCATACTGGGACCGAGGCAATGCGGCAAAACTACTATTGCTAAAATCTACCAGCAGCAATGCAAAAAAAAAGCGCTCTATCTGGATTTGGAAAGTCCGGCAGATGCCAGAAAACTAAGCGATCCGGAGTTATTATTTACTCAAAACCCGGATACTGTTTTTATACTGGATGAAGTACAGCGTATGCCATCTCTATTTCAACTGTTACGCTCTGTGGTAGACAAGTATAAAAAGCCGGGACGCTTTATATTACTGGGCTCCGCTAATCCGGATCTTATCAAAGGCGTAAGTGAAACTTTGGCCGGAAGAATATCCTATATTCAGGCGTATCCCTTTCACTATACAGAAATTCAACACGCACCCAAGTCTTTTGAAAAACATTTTTTTCGCGGAGGGTTTCCTGATGCCTTTCTGGCTAAGAATGATGTTTTAGCCAGCAACTGGATGGATGCTTTTGTACGCACCTTTATAGAAAGGGATTTGAATACGTTGTTTGGTACCAATTTTTCTCCTCCGTTGATGTTTAAACTGTGGCGTATGCTGGCACATCATCACGGCGGTATCTGGAATGCACATTCCTTTTCCAAAGGATTAGATATCAGCCCCACTACCGTAAACCGCTACTTAGATTATCTGGAAGGTGCTTTTATGGTGCGTAGGCTGGCTCCTTACTATGCCAATATTGGAAAACGTTTAGTAAAGAGCCCTAAGATATATGTATCAGACAATGGCTTATTACATCACTTATTGGATATCCCAAACTATAAAACACTACAGACACATCCGGTGATTGGTTACTCCTGGGAATCTTATGTGATAGAACAAATTTGTCAGCTGCTGCCACGCTCTATACAGCCCTATTTTTATAGAACGCACGACGGTAGCGAGATGGATTTAATACTGGTAAAAGGCATTACGCCGCTGTGTTGCATCGAGATAAAATGGAGCCATTCGCCAGGCATTACTAAGGGAATGACAGAAAGCATAAAGGATCTGAAGTGCAAGAAAAATTATATTATTATTCCTGGTGACGAAAAAGATATTCCGATGCGTAAGGATGTTTACAGTGTAGGTTTTATGCATTTTATTAACGTTATTCTACCTAAATTGGTTAAATAAAATCCCCGTAAATCATCAGTTAAACTTTTGATTTTCGGGGATAAATTTTTATAATAATTCATAGTTTTGGGTATAACAAACTATCTAAAACTTTAATGGCGCAAGTTTGAGGCGATGGCTTGGGAGTTGCAACTTGTATCCACAATACAAAATGCCTAGGCACAAGAAGCAAAGCTATACTCTTACGCTTCATTCTTGCACCAGACACAGTAGACTATCAACAAATCAAACAATCAATTAAAACTTATTGCGCTGGTTACCGAGTAAACGAACGATAACTTCCGTACCATCAATTTGGCTGATAACCACCTTGGTTAATACCATCATAGGCACGGATAAGAACATTCCATAGATTCCCCAAAGATAGCCCCAGAACAATAAGCCCATAATGATGACAATAGTATTCAAGGAAGTGCGATTACCCATAAATACAGGTTCTATGATAGAACCCAGTAAAAAGTGATATCCATAAGCCACTAAGTTTAAAGTAACGGCTGTGTATATAGAATCAAACTGTATTAAGCCCATCACAAAAACGGGCACCAACCCAATAATTGCGCCAAATACAGGTAAGAAATTTAAAATAAATCCAATGAAGCCCCAGAAGAAAGCAAGTTGCAAACCAAACAATTTACAAATAATTGCTACACCAATACCATATAGTAAGCTGATGATAAATTTCACTTTCATATAAGATGAAATAGCGGTTTTGATTTCTTCAAATGCTTTTATATACTTTATGCTCCTGCCCTCTCCTCCAATATAATGGAGATAGTTTTCGTATTTCATAATTCCGGAGAGTAATAAAACCGTATAGATAGAGGTTAACAGGAACTCTTCTACTAAAGTACCGAGCGTACCAAAAAATGAACCAGAGTTGCGAATAATAAACTCTGAAGAAATATAATTGGTGATTAAATCAATAGAGCCTTCGATGTCTAATTCTTTTCCGGTAAATTGATTATACATTGTAATAACCCCTGCTAATTTCTGCTTTATCTGACTGATAAAAAAAATCTTTTCATTAAACAAACTCATACCGGTTTGATAAATTACTGTTCCAATAGAAAAAATAACAGATACTAAAAAAATCCAAAGTATTCCTACACTTAACCACAAAGGCAGCTTTTTCTTTTCAAACCAAACCAGTGCAGGATGCAATAACAACACCAGAAACATGGCAAGCATTAAGGGTATCAGTAAATCCTGAAGGAGATACAACAAATACAATACTGTTATACCTACAAAGAAAATTAAAATAATACGTATAGAAGCTAATTCTTTATTCATTACAGCCAGCGTTTTTTTCTAAAATAAATGACAAAAATAATTGTTGTTAAAATACTAATCAGCACCACAATGGTAAAGGCATGTGCCTGATGCTGAAAGGGCAGATCTACATTCATCCCATAAATACCTGCTACCAATGTCGGGAGCATTAAAGCGATGGTTACCGCTGTAAGACGATTTACCACATGTCCTAAATTATTAGAAATAATAGATGCAAAAGCACCCATCATATTCCCTAAGATATTAGAGTAAACACTGGCCATTTCCAGTGCTTGCGAATTATCAATAATCACATCCTGGAATAATTCTTTAGATGCTGTATCTTCTCCTAAATCCAGAAAATCTGTACGCTGAATTTTAAGCAATACCATTTCATTGGCGCGAATATCATTCACAAAATAAATCAATGCCTTCTGTAGATGCAACAACTTATTCAACTCCTGATTTCTGCTGGAATAGTTCAACTCCTTTTCTATTTGTGAGATGCGTTTATTCACCTCTCTGAGGTAGTGTAAAAAATAATACACGTTACGTTCAAATATCTTAATGACGAACATGCTGCGCTCATGCGGGAGTATATTTTTCAATACATTCTTTTCAAACCATTCCATCATGGGATTTTGAACAGAACATACTGTTACTATCATATCCGGAATCAGAATGATACCCACCGGAATGGTAATATAAGTCGCCTCATCTTCTAAATCTACTCCTTCATTCAATACCGGAGTATTGATTACGATGAGCTTGGCATCTTCCTGTTTTTCATATCGGGAACGCTCATATTGATCTATGCAATCCACTATGTATGAGAATGGAATATTCAATTTATCTGCAAGGGATTCCAGCTGATCCATATCAAAGGGCGGTGCAATATTAATCCAGCAGTCTTTCTGCGGAGCAGGAACTACCGTTAATACATCGCCTTCCTTTTTGTAGATCTTAATCATCTTATTCGTCAACAGTTAGGGTTCCTTCAAAAACACATTTTGCCGGACCTTTCAACCAAATATTAGTAAAGGTATCTTCTTTCTTTTCAAAGCATACTTTAAGATGTCCTCCGCGTGTTAGTATCTCTACAGTTCCGTCGTGCTGTTTTTTTAACAAAGCAACTACCAGTGCTACCGCAACGGTGCCTGTACCACAAGATAATGTCTCTCCTTCTACCCCCCTTTCATAAGTACGCATGTGCACCTTCCCATCTTTCAACTCTACAAAATTCACATTTATGCCTTCCGATGTAAATGCATCGCTATATCTTATTTTTCTGGCTTCATTAAGCAGATCAATTTCCTCGAGGGCTTCTTTAAGCGCCACATAATGTGGGGAGCCGGTAAACAACACATAATCATCCCCCTCTTTTCTTATGGAAGCAACATCCATCATTTTAAGACTAATCTCCTCTCTCTGAATACTAAATTCGTGAGCTCCATCAATGGCCAGGAACGCTCCGCTGTCTTTTACGATGTCCAATTGCCTGGCGAAAGCGCTGATACATCTTCCGCCGTTGCCGCACATGGAACTCTCTCTACCATCGGAATTGAAGTACACCATTTTAAAATCAAAATCTTCTGCAGTTTCCAATAGCATCAACCCATCCGCACCAATACCAAAATGACGGTCACAAATCCGTTCAATAAACTGCTGTTCTTTTGGAAAGGCAAGGTTTCTATTGTCTAACAAAACAAAATCATTCCCTGTTCCCTGATATTTAAAGAAGCGATATTGCATAACCCAAAAATAGTCTATTTAGAGCAATATCCTAAACTCAAATCAGGTTAACTTTTTTTAACGCT
>CANHGL010000004.1 GCA_947460245.1 Sphingobacteriales bacterium | reverse complement strand
GTAGATGGCGTTCCACCACCTATCGTCCAGCGTACTGAATCCGGTGAGCCTGCAGTGGCAGTAGATGTATTCGTATACGTTAAACTGCCTCCTACACATACCGTACTGTCACTCGACGTGAAATTAGCCGTAGCCGATGGAGTAAGGTTACAGATTGCCGGAATATCAAATGCTTCAGTTTGGTCATCCGTATTAGTTGATAATCCCTGACGTGCAGAAAAGCCCATACCTCTTCTTGCAAATGCATTCCAGATTTCACATCTGTCTGCATATCCATACAATATAGAGTCAGCTTTTAAGATAGCATTTCTGGAATCTAAGAAACCTGGGCTACAAGCTTGTTGCTTTAAACCTTCAATAACTAGCTTCATAGCCCTGTTATTACCCAATGTACCATTGTATAAATCATTACTATATCCATATTTATCTACTAAGTTCCAATACATATCCCAGATAGCTGCACACCAAACCTCACCAATATCATGAACCTCTCCACCACTTGCAGCTACATCACTATAAGTTAATGGATTAATCGTCATATCATAAGAATAAGGATAACGACGAATACCAGGACCGGTTGAGTCTGAACTTATCGCATAGTTACCTATACCTCTTAAAGTATTTTTAGTATCTCCTGCTTTTTTAGACAAAGCCAAAGCAAAGAAGTCACTCCAGCCTTCGCCACCTTGTTCAGCATTAGATAGACAAGCAGAAGTACCACCTGTTCCTGTGCTGAAACCTGTTAAACGTGTAGAGATACCATGACCATATTCGTGAGAAACGATACCATTGTCCAATGAACCATCCAAATCTAAACAATTAGAAGACGACTGACGGAACATGGTAACATTAGCAGTACCAATATTATCTCTAAGCTTCTGACCATCTGCATAGGTAACAAACATAGCAGGTATCGTTACCGCACCGGCATTTGTACCACTAGCCATTCCGATAAGAGAGTCACCTGCTGATTGTCTGTTGATAATAATTACACCAATAGCGCCTGCTTGCTGCGCGAAATAAACCTTTTCAGAGAAGTTACATGTACCTCTATCAATAAGTGCAATCTTACCTGTAATAGCAGCTGAGTTAGATACAGCTCCGCAAACATAGGAAGAAGGCGTACCAGCCCCTAATGCATTTGCAACTGCACCTGTAACGTTATAAGAACAAGGGCCCCATCCATTAGCAGATCCATGTAAAATATCCCCTGCAATACCTGCCGGAGTATTGTAAGTTAGTGTGGAAGGAGGAATACCATCCCACATAAACATCTGCATTCTGGATTTATTGAATGTTGTGTTACTTCCATCTGTACCTGTAGCAAAATTGGCATTATTCTTAGTTGGTGTAGCTAACAGAACTCCATCATGTGCCTCTGCATTGACAGGGTCACCTGCTCCAGTAGTAGAAGCACCATAATGCTTAGTTTGGAAATTTCTATTAGTTTCCGTAAAACCATTTTTAAAGAAAATATCATGCATGATATTATTCATATAAAATAACTGAGTAACTACAGCCTTTGAATTAGTTAAAGAATCCAATTTAGTAGCAAAGTTTAAAGCAAAATCGAAAGTAAGTGAAGCTGTTCCATCTGGAGCTGAACCTGCATCTACTGCATTATCTCCATTTTTATCAGCATATGCATATACGTTATTACCTCTGGTATAGGTGTATTCTGCGCCAGCAGCACCATTTGTATCATGCCATCCATAAGGAGAAGCAGTAGCATCTTCCACACCTGTAACTAACTGACGAACCCCATAAGCCGGAGACTCCACATTGTAAGGATATACCCTGTAAGATGCCGCCATTGGACTAGAAGAAAGGTTAGTAGAATTCTGAGGCGTATTATTAGCAACTAGAGCTTGTGCACTTCCTGTTCCCTGCGATTCCAAAAACTTACCATTTCCAAAACTACAATGTATAACTTGATCAAACTTTTTAATTAAGCTACCATCCTTAGCATTTACATCAATATTCCAAAAATTATACTCGTCTAAAGAGTGAAACTGAACTTCCCAATTTAACTGCACTTTATCTTGCTTATCTCTGGTTAGCAACAACTGTGCATGTACTTCGATATTAGATAAACCACTGATTGGTTTAAAGATGTATAAATTTTGTTTTTTATCTACCTTCTCCTGTAATTCAATAGCCCCTAACTTGTCTACACCAACAAATGAAGCAGCACGAACTACCGCATTTTTTGCAGAAATAGAAGGCATAACAGAAGCAATCTGCTTTTGCAAGTCATAAACACCACTGTTAGTACTGTTGACTACTTTTCCATCTTTAAAATGAACAGAAATCATACCACTTTTAAGCGGTAAACCGAACGCAGTTTGTTGTAACCACACACGATTAATAAGTGTGTAGTCATCCTGAACGTCTTCCAATACTACTAAATCAGCAATATCCTGATCTGATAGCTTGAGTTGTGTTTTGTTTTGTCTGAGGTATGTTAAAGCATCCTGCTTGTAGTTTCTTGAAAACATACTAAGCGCAAATAGCACTAACAAAGAGAATAGTGTAATTCTTTTGAACATTTTTTTGAATTTAGTGCTATAAAAATAGTAATAAATTAAAAATAACCAAAACTAATTAGCAGTGTTGATAAAAATAGTTAAGCAGCTAAATATTAATACTTTAACTAATATAAAGTCATTAAAACATATTGCTGCAATGAAGAAAAACGGATTAAATCACAACATTGATGATTCTTCCCTTAACTACAATAAATTTCCTGGGCTCCTTCCCTTCTGTAAACTTCGCTATCCTGTCATCCTCAAGAACCAGCTTTCTAACCTCTGATTCATCCATATCCAGGGCTATTTCTATATTACCGCGGTGTTTACCATTTACCTGAATAGGATAATTAAAGGAAGATTCAATAAGATATTTAGTATCAAATTTTGGGAAGGATGCATCTACCACAGAAGATTCATTTCCAAGATTAGACCATAAGACCTCTGCAGTATGTGGTGCAAAAGGCGCTATTAATTTGATCAAATCGGTGAGCGTTGCTTTGGAGACTGAAGCCAGTTTGGAGAGCTCATTTACGCCTATCATAAAATTGGACACGCAAGTATTTAGTCCAAAACGTTCTAAATCTTCCGAAATCTTTTTAATAGTTTTATGTAGAATTTTTAGCTCCTCGTCAGATGCTGACACCTCTGAAAATTTAGGATTCCCAGACTCATCGTAAAAAAGTCTCCAAAACTTTCTCAGGAAATTAGCAACACCTGAAATACCATTCGTATCCCATGGTTTTGCAGTATCTATTGGACCAAGAAACATTTCATACATTCTAAAAGTATCCGCCCCATACTGTTCAACAACATCATCAGGGTTTACGACATTCAGGTATCTTTTTGACATCTTTTCAACCTGAGGACTTAATGATAAAAACGCTTTACCATCTTTATCAAGCTCCCAAATTACATCGATATCAGCATTAAGATTTTCAAAACGATTATCTTCTTTTTGCAGCCTGCAAAAATTATCCTTATAAATTTTATCTCCTATTGAAGTAAATGATAATGGTATATGCAATCCACCGCTTAGTCCCTTAATCTGATTATCTTTTGTCAGCAGCGAACGTCCCTGTATCATTCCCTGATTAACCATTTTCTTAAAAGGCTCCTCCGTTGACAATACATCTATATCTTTTAAAAATTTATGCCAAAATCTTGAATATAACAAATGCCCCACAGCATGCTCTGAACCACCAACATATAAATCTACATTTTGCCAATATTGCTGGGCAGAGGATCCTACTAACGTATCCTTATTATTTGGATCCATATATCTGAGAAAATACCAGCTACTTCCTGCATAGCCCGGCATAGTATCTGTTTCCATGCGTGTTCCAGAACCCATTCGCTCTACCCATTCCGAAGCATTCGCAATGGGACTTTCACCGGTTCCGGTAGGTTTGTAGGAATCAACGACTGGCAAGGTTACAGGTAAATCCTCTTCAGGAATAGTATGTATAATCCCGTTACTGTCATAATAGATTGGAAAAGGTTCACCCCAGTATCGCTGGCGACTGTAGCCCGCATCACGCATTCTGAAATTCACCTTTCCATGGCCTATCCCCGTTGCTTCCAACTTTTGGATTACCAGCTGTGTTGCCTCCCTATAGCCTAAACCATTTATAAAATCAGAATTGATATACTTTCCTTCTTTTGTCGAATCCGCTTCCTTATCCAGATTCTGTTGTGCATCCGAAATTGGTAATACCGGTAAATTATACTTCTTAGAAAATAGATAATCTCGCTGGTCTCCGCTTGGAACGGCCATTACAGCTCCCGTTCCATAGCCGGATAAAACGTAATCCGCTATATACACAGGGAGCTCCTTTTGCGTAAAAGGGTGAATTACGTAGGCTCCTGTAAACTGACCCGAAACGCGTTTTTCTGATTGTCGTTCTATATCAGATTTTGATGCACAAGCTTTAATATAATTTTCTATATCCGACCTATTTTCATTGGTTGTTATTTTTGAAACGAGCTCATGTTCCGGAGCGATAACCAAAAAAGAGACACCAAAGATGGTATCGACACGTGTAGTAAAAACCTCTATCTTATCTTCATGATTTTTTAAGGAAAATGAAACCATAGCGCCGGTAGATTTTCCAATCCAGTTACGCTGCATCTCTTTCATGCTTTCAGTCCACTCTAACGATTCCAACCCCTTTAGTAAACGCTCTGCATAAGCTGTAATACGCAGAAACCATTGAGACATCTTTTTCTTTTCGACGGGATATCCACCACGCTCAGAAACGCCATTAATAATCTCATCATTGGCAAGAACTGTACCCAGTGCAGGACACCAGTTTACAAAGGATTCCTTACGATAAGCCAAACGATAATCCATTAAGACTTCCTGTTGCTCCAATGGACTATATGCATTCCACTCAGATGCTGAAAATAACAACGTTTTATCATCACATGCAGCATTAGTAGAATGATTACCCTCTTGAGAAAAGAGAGTTATCAATTCACTAATATTAATTGCCTTTTCTTTCGGCTTATCATACCAGGAATTAAATAACTGGAGAAAGATCCATTGTGTCCATTTATAGTACGCCGGATCGCAAGTAGACACCTCTCTGCTCCAATCAAAACAAAATCCAATTTTTTCAAATTGCTTCTTATACGTACTAATATTTTGCGCGGTAGTAACCGCAGGATGCTGACCAGTCTGGATGGCATATTGTTCCGCAGGCAAACCAAAGGCATCAAAACCCATGGGATGTAAAACATTAAATCCCTGCATACGCTTATATCTGGCATAAATATCCGAAAAGATATAACCCAATGGATGACCTACATGCAATCCCGCACCACTTGGATAGGGAAACATATCTAACACATAATATTTTGGTTTATTGGATTCCGTGTCCACTTTATACACCTGAGATTTAGTCCATTTATTTCTAGCAATGGACTCTATCTCTGAAAAATTATACTCCATATCGGTTATTTTAAGCTATATAAAAAGCTATAAATCTATTTATAGTGCATAAAAGTAACAAATGAAAAAGAAATCATAGCATAGAGTGGGTTTATGATAGTGTTAGAAAACAAAAAAGCCCGACACTCATGTCGGGCTTTTAATAAGCATAGATTGCTTACATCCATTTAGCCGCAAAGGAATTTAAATCTTTGCGCAACTGATTGAATAATAATTCGAAGGACTGCATATCATCCCAAAGGTCTTGTGGACTCGTCATTTTTCTATGATCACTGGAGCTAGGATTATCTTTTACATTATCGACTACTTCCTCCTCACTCAAATTTAACCTATGCATTAAAGTATCTATACGCTCCTCTTCAATAATTAGTTTATTCTGAAATCGCTCTACCATAGCATGCATGTCTTTATCTGTATTTTTCCTTGCCACTTCGCCAAGACGATGTTTCATAACCTCTAAATCCTCTTTGTAAAAAGAAAGATTATTTTTCCACGTGATACACTCGTGATGTAAATCTGATAAATACTTTTGGACTGTCATATTAATGTTTTGTCTCAAAAGTAGCAGAAAGGTCAATTAAAAAGAATGACTAAAATCATACTCCTCTCCAAAAATGGAAATTACTCTTTTAGCATAGCCTTACTCCATTGTTCTGAAAAGAAATGAGGGTAATTTTCCTGGAGCAACATTACAAACATATCATGAGGAATATCATGAAAACTACCATAACTCTTTAGATATTCCATAAAATTACCACCCTTTGAGTCATATTCTTGAAAAACAGAGTCCTCAATACCGTTAAATTCAAGAGGCTGAACATTCAAATAATCACATAATTCTACATTAAATGCAGGAGTCGCTTTCACCCAAATATCGTTTAAATAGATTTCACAGCAAGCGTGAAACACCAAGACATCCGTTTTAAGTACTTGAATTAATTTTTCCACTCCTATGTGATTTCTAACATCAAAAAAACAAAATCTACTAGGAATATTTGCTGCACGCAAACAGGCAACCAGAAGACAAGCCTTTTCAATGCAATAAGCACTTTTTGAATCTCTGTTAAACAGTGAACTCGCTTTTAATGAGGTATGATGTAAGTCTATATTATAGGGATTATACTTCCATCCATCTCTCACCGCGTAATAGAGCTTTACGGCAATTTTCGTTTTATCCAATTCATTTCCGATGATATTCTTAACAAATCTCTGGATGTCCGGCTGATCACTGTCAGCAAAAAAAGTAGGTTGTAAATACAAATCAATTCCTAAGGGTGCGTTCTTCATAGGTCGCAAAGATATAAAAGCATACATGTATTGTATCTCTTTTAAAAATGATTACAGAAACAACATTCATTTTTCATCATTTAATAACGATTGTGGGAAAAAATCAATAACCTACGGTGAAAAAACCTTAATTTAGCACTGAAATATTATGTCAGAAGATTTAGAACAAAAAACGCCTAAAAAGCGCAGACCAAGTTTCCTATATGCTGTCATCAGCATTTCTATGATTTTATTAGTTATAGGGTTATTTTCTTTTGGGGTTTTTGTAGTCCAAAAAGAAATCAATCAAATTAAAGAAAGTGTAGAAATAGACATCAACCTTAAGGCAGATCTTACAGAGGTTCAGAAGAAAAACATATCTAAATTTCTTAAAAAACAAAATTACATTTCAAAATTCACCTTCAGGGGTAAAGATGTAGCCGCACAAGAGTTTGAAAAAGAACTAGGTCAGAACTTCAGAGAGATTCTGGGAAGCAATCCACTATACGATGCATATATTATTCGCCTTAGGGCAGAATACTCCAACCCTGAATTTGTAAAAGATGTAAAATCTGTATTTGTTGGACTTGACGGGGTTCAAGAAGTATTTTATTCAGATATGGCAGTAAATACTACTGCTACTACCTTAAAACCTGTTACTATAGGCATAATTATACTTTGTATTATTATGCTCATCGTAGCTTTTTTAATTATTGATAATACGATACGTCTGATGATGTATTCACAGCGATACACTATACGCAGTATGCAGCTTATTGGTGCAGATGAATGGTTTATCATCAAACCTTATTTAGCTAAGTCAATATTATCCGGACTCATCAGTGGACTGATATCCATTGCCTTCTTAGCAATTATTATTTTCCTTTCCAATAACAAGTTTTCTCTAGATTTAAATGGGTCAGACTTAGTTATACTATTTGTCGCTGCACTTTGCCTGATTGTTTTCGGCATTCTAATATCTATTGCCAGCACCTATTTTGCGGTTAACAAATACCTGAAAATAAAATTAGACCAATTATATTAAAAATTATGGCGAAGAATAAACCTTTACCCACAAAGAACACCCCTCCTGTGCGTCCAACTCAGCAGGGTAAAAATATTTCAAAATCTTCCGGAAGCAGCTGGTTGAACCTATCAAACAGTCAAAATAAAGCGCTTTTGTTTGACCGAACAAACTATCTACTCTTAGCTGGTGGTGCTTTACTTATTATTATAGGATTTATATTAATGAGCGGAGGAAATACTGACCCAAAAGTGTTTAACGAGGCAGAAATCTATTCCTTCCGCAGAATTACACTAGCACCTATTACCGTGATATTAGGATTCATAGTTATTGTTATCGCAATACTAAAAAAACCATCTGAAACCATTGCTGAATAATAGATAAATTATAGCAATTCAGAACCGGGCAACTTACTTTAGTTAATTTCAAAACATCACTATGAGCATTCTTCAGTCGATAATATTAGCTATTATTGAAGGCTTGACAGAGTTCCTTCCCGTATCATCTACTGGGCACATGATTATCACCAGCTCACTGATGGGAATAGAAAAAAATGAGTTTACGAAATTATTTGAAGTCGCAATACAACTTGGGGCTATACTTTCCGTAGTCGTACTTTATCACAAGAAATTTTTTGATATAAAGCGTGTAACCTTTTACATTAAACTACTTATTGCTGTCATACCAGCTCTCCTATTAGGAAAACTCTTTTCAGATAAAATTGATGCATTGTTGGAAAGTCCTACTACTGTAGCAGTAAGTTTAATTTTTGGAGGCATTGTATTGTTATTTATAGACAACTATTTCACATCAGGGGCAATTAGTGACGAAAAAGACATTAGCTATCAAAATGCCTTCATCATTGGATTCTGGCAATGCATAGCTATGATACCCGGAGTTAGTAGAAGTGGGGCTAGTATAATTGGAGGGATGCAACAACAGTTAAACAGAAAACTAGCAGCAGAATTTTCTTTCTTTTTAGCCGTGCCAACTATGGCTGCTGCTACTGGATATAAACTGCTAAA
The DNA here is from genome assembly GCA_947460245.1 of Sphingobacteriales bacterium. Lineage (GTDB taxonomy): Bacteria > Bacteroidota > Bacteroidia > Chitinophagales > JADIYW01 > JADJSS01. The sequence goes on along the minus strand of CANHGL010000004.1, from coordinate 95,305 downwards.
AGTATATAAAGGACATCCAGAGATACTTAGAGATAAACATCAACTTCTGCTACTAGGCATTGGGAATATTATAGCATTTATCGTTGCTCTTTTAGCTATTAGATTTTTTATTGGATTTTTGCAAAAATATGGTTTTAGATTGTTTGGGTGGTACCGAATTGCAGTAGGTATTATTGTATTAATTCTTCTTCAACTTCACATCATCTCTTAATAAACTATCAAATAAATGATGCTAATAAAAAAAGATTATAATTTTGCAGAAGGAGAAGTTATTCTAATAAACAAACCCCTAGACTGGACAAGCTTTGATATTGTCAATAAAATAAAGTTTACACTCAAAAAAAAATATGGTGCGATAAAGATTGGACATGCAGGCACCTTGGATCCAAAAGCAACCGGACTACTTATACTTTGTACTGGCAAGAAAACAAAAGATATACAACAAATACAGGACGCTGACAAGACTTATACAGGCACATTCTTCCTGGGGGCTACAACCCCCTGTTTTGATACTGAGCAGGAAGTAAATCAGACTTTTGAACTAAGCGGAATTACCCAGGAAGATATCATAAAATGTGCGCAGAGTTTTATTGGAGAGCAGGAACAATTCCCTCCTATATATTCTGCTGTAAAAATAGCTGGTGAAAGAGCCTATAATTTGGCAAGAGCAGGTAAAGAAGCCAATATTAAATCTAAGAAGATAAATATTTACGAATTTGAGATAACCTCGATAGAACTCCCAACAATAGCATTTAAAATTAAATGCTCAAAAGGAACATATATCCGAAGCATTGCTGATGATTTTGGAAAGCGTTTGAATAACGGCGCCTATCTATATGCTTTAAGAAGAACTCAAATAGGAAATTACACTGTAAAAGATGCCTGGGAGATTCAGGACTTTGTTGAAAGTTTAGTACCTGCTTTAAATTAGCAAACCAAAGTTTATTCTAACTTTGCAGACTACCTTCAGGTACAAAAATATGCAGATACATCACGGCCTTCATCATTTACCAAAATTTAGAAATGCGGTGCTAACTATAGGCACTTATGATGGTGTTCACTTTGGTCATCAGCAAATCATCAGACGCCTTCATGAATTAGCTCAACAAACAAATGGGGAGAGTATATTATTGACATTTGATCCTCATCCACGTTTAGTGTTAAATCCCAAGGATGATAAGCTAAAGCTTATATCCACTATTGATGAAAAAGAACAGCTTCTGGAACCTTTCGGACTGGACCATTTGGTAATAGCTGAATTTTCTAAATCTTTTGCTTCTATAGATGCGGAAGTTTACATAGAAAAGATACTTGTAGAGAATTTTCATCCCAAAAAAATAATTATAGGTTATGACCATCATTTTGGTAAAGACAGGAAAGGTAATATCCACTTATTGCGCTCCCTATCTGAAAAATTTAATTATGATGTAGAAGAAATTCCAGCTCAAACTATTGATGAGATATCTGTGAGCTCTACAAAAGTCCGAAGTGCCTTATTGGATGGGGACATACTAACTGCCAATCAGCTTCTTGCCTATCCTTTTAGCATAAAAGGGAAAGTAATACATGGAGATAAAATAGGTAGAATATTAGGCTTTCCAACTGCAAATATTGAAGTATCTAATATTCACAAACTAATTCCCGCCTCCGGAGTTTATGCTGTGAAAATAAAAATTGATGGAGAATACTACAAAGGAGCATTAAGTATTGGATATAGAGAAACTGTATTTGACAACAGTAAACTTACCATAGAAGTATTTATTCTTGATTTTGAAAAAGAATTATACGATAAAGAATTAGACATCATATTTGTAGATTACATGAGACCACAGATAAAATATGAAAATTGGGACTTACTTAAAGTACAGATTGAGAAGGATGTAGAACAAGTCAGGAATGTTGTAATTATATAGTTTTATCACAGACCATAGCAATATGGGGTATGTCATCTTCCATATAAGGCTCACTATACTTTACAAATCCGAAATCCTCATAAAATTTTTGCAAATAGGCTTGGGCTGAAATCTTGATAGGAATGCCGGGGAAAAGCTTATCTGTATATAACATAGCCTCTTGCATTAAGTATTTGCCGTATGACTCTCTCCTGAATTCAGGATGAGTTGCTACTCTACCGATAGAAACGTAATCATCATAAGAAATTCCTTTTGGAACTAACCTTGCATATGCCACCAATACCTGTTCCTTGTACACTAAAAGATGCCAACATTTTCTATCCTTGTCATCTATATCACGATAAAGACATTGTTGTTCGAGCTGAAAAACAAACTCCCTCAATTGCAATAAATCATATAATTCAACCGCCGACAAATCATTGAAATATTTAAGTACAGATTGAGTCATACAATATTATTCTCCAAAGTATTCGGCATAAATATTATCTGTTTCATACAGTTTAACAGCATGTAACTTACATCCATCGATGTGTGGTTCAAGCTGCTGCCATATCAGCTTAACTAAATTTTCAGTACTCGGATGTATATCCTTTGGAATGAAAGACACATCCATATTCAAATTAGAATGATCCAATATATCAACTATATGATCTTTAATCAGTTTACTAAGGTGTTTTACATTGATAATAAACCCGGTATCTTTATTTGGATGACCCTTTACCGTTACAAAAAGTATATAATTATGTCCATGCCAGTTTTGATTGGCACACTTGCCAAAAACTTCATTATTCTGCTCTTCCGACCAATAATCGTTATACAGACGATGTGCAGCGTTAAACGTCTCTCTTCTAGTTAAATAGACCACAGCACAAATATACTATGACGCTATGAGTAATTAATGTTCAGTAATAATTTTAATTTAAAATTTATATTTGCAATATGACAAATGCAGCTAAAAGGCTTAAGATTACTATTGTTGCAGCAACAAAATTAGAGCTAAAACCAATCTTTGATCATTTCAACCCAATAAAGGCTGAATTTACCGGACTGTTTATCATAGATGAGGAATTACACATTCTGATAACCGGAATGGGTATTTTAAATACAGCCGCTCATTTAACCCTATATACTTCAACATACGATAGAGACTATTATATCGATGCTGGAATTTGTGGCGCTTTTAACAGGAATCTTAAAATTGGAGAAGTTGTCCAAATTATATCAGAAACCTATGGCGATTTTGGCGTAGAAAATGATGAAAACTTTGAGGACTTTTATGACCTTGGGTTTTTAGATAAGAAAGAAGACGCATATCAATATGGCTTATGCTATCCTATTCAGCATAAGGATATAAAAGAACTTCCATACAACAAAGTCACTTCGATTACAGTCAATAAAGTACATGGCAATGCAAAAACTATTGAATTGATTTCTAAAAAATACAATGCCGATACTGAAAATATGGAAGGATTGGCATTCTATTATGTTCTGAAATTGATAAGCAAACCAGGAATAGAAATAAGATCCATATCTAATTATGTAGAAAAAAGGAATAAAGATAACTGGGATATCAGCGCTGCTGTTACACAACTCAATAAAGCACTACTTCATATATTGGATACTATACATTAGAATTGACAAAATTACTCTCCCTAATTAGATATAAGGGGCGTTGTTTAACGTTGTCAAGAATCCTGGAGAGATATTCACCAATTATACCCAGGCATATCAGCTGAACGCCTCCAATAAATAATATACTGACCATCAAAGAAGACCAACCTTGCACTACATCGTGGGCTATATATTTCACATACAGCGTATACAAGATAACCAGGAAAGCAATCACAGAAACGATAAAACCCATATAGGTTGCAAGCCGTAAAGGAAGATTAGAAAAAGCGGTAATCCCATCGAAAGCGAAGGAAAACATCTTGGAGTAGGAATAATTAGTCTTACCAGAATATCGCTCTTCACGTTTATAAGAGACTGATGTCTGATTAAAGCCTGCCCAAGCAATCTGACCTCGTAAAAATTTATTATGCTCAGGCATAGACAAGATAATATCTTTAATCTTAGCGCTAAATATTCTAAAGTCTCCAGTATCTAAAGGAATATTAACATCAGATAAGCGATTGATAGCCTTATAAAATAGTTTAGCAGTAATCAATTTATGCCATGGCTCACCTACCCTTTCCTCTCTCTGTGCAAAAACAACATCATAGCCATCTTGCATTTTGGTATATAAGTCAATAATACGCTCAGGAGGATCCTGAAGATCTGCATCAATAATTACAATTGCATCACCGCTTGCATATTCCAGACCTGCGAAGACTGCAATCTGATGTCCAAAATTTTTACTAAAATCAATATATTTTACCTGAGAAAAATCCTTTGCTAAATTCTTTATCATACCTAAAGAATTATCCTTACTGCCGTCATTAATAAATATTATTTCATATTCATTAGTAATAGAGGTTACAGCATTCACCAATCTTTCGTGTAATACACAGAGATTACCTGCTTCATTGTAGACGGGAACTATTACCGAGATATACATAACACAAAAATAGTACTTAGATTGATGATTTATATTTATTTAGTAGTAAAATTTGGATTCTGAAGTAGGGACATAGAAACTAAACCCAGATGGTCTTGTCTAACAATCTTCCAATTAGACAGTTTGTCCATCTGTTCATCTGAGAAATCATTAGCTATATTAGAATATAAGACATATGGGACGCTTTCTATGTTACTACCATTTACATTCAACATTGCTGTAGTATCCTCTGAAAAATCTGTTGTAGAAAAGCTAGTACTCATTGGAAAAACTGTACCTATTTGAGTCCTATCCAACTTATGCTGAATGAAATAGGCATTGAATTGCTTGCGCAGTGAAAAATAAGAATGATGAGCTAATGTACAATCCCAACCATTCGATATTTTACCAGGATAAATCATAAAATTACTTAGCAATAGAAGCACACCAACAAGGACAGAAAAAAGAAATCTACGCTTTGTAAGAAATATAACAACATATGGAATCATGAGCACATATACTATTAAAAAGTAACGATGATTAATTGGGTTGCGGAATGGAAGAAAAGAAAGTGCAAAAACCAACAGCGGAATTAACCAGATTAAAATCAGTTTATCTATTATTTTACCTTTCAAAAAATGGAAGAAATAAAATATCGTAAACGTTACTATTCCATAATCAAAAAAGCAGCGAGCTAAAGAAATTAAATTTTTGAAAAACCCTAGAACATCTACAATCCCTCTCTGGCCACTCCATGACGCAGATGAAGTTGACAGCCACCAACCCGTTTGCATCTTATGAAAGTAATACCATACAAAGCAAAATATCAAAGCAGGTATCATAAGTAATACCCAACGCAAAGTAGATTTAAATTTCTTATCGTTTAAAATATAAAGTGTGAAAAATATAGAAACCAAAGCTACTATACCTCTTAATGATACTCCTACAATTAATATTAAGATAAATGAGAATAGTATACGTCTATTAAAAAGTACTGCATAGATGGCAGACAAATAAAGTGATAATAAAGCCATGTCATAACTCACCATCATCTGCTGAGTTGTTACAGCAGGAATACAGAAATATAGGAAGACAGCTAAAAGTTGATTCTTCTTTGGAAATGAGAAGAAGTCTAAAATACGGACAAAACTGAGTATCCCTAAAAGTGTAAAAGGCAATATAGACAGATGAACTACCCATAAACTTTTACCAAATACTTTCATCAAAAATGCTATATAACTATAAAATAAGGGCGGGTGACCTGCGTCCAAAGCAGCTGGAGGTATAAAATTTCCAAATCCAAAATTATAATAATACTGGGATATTGAAGAAGACAGCATAGTATCCCAAAAAAAAGGAAGATGCCATGAATAGATATTTACTAACAGAGTTAGCAGGACAGCCCATAAATAAACGGGGTAATATCTATCTTTATTATTCAATATACTGTTTAAGACAAAAATAACAATTTAAGGTCATCTGATTACGAAAATATAAAATACATTTGCTTATGCGAACGCTTAACATAGCTATTTCTCCCTGTCCAAATGACACTTATATCTTTGATGCTATGCTACATGGCAAAATAGACACAGAAGATTTACAGTTCAATGTTGTATTTGCCGACGTAGAAGAACTCAATACTGCTGCATTTAAGAGCAAATATGACATCACCAAATTAAGTTTCCACGCCTATGCCTATGCTGCTGAAAATTATGTGCTTTCTCGGGCGGGAAGTGCTTTGGGTAACAACTGCGGACCAATATTGATTAGTAAAGATGAACTTACAGATGAGTCTATAAATACATCATTAATTGCTATTCCAGGGAAATATACAACTGCTAATCTATTATTTTCATTGAGATACCCAAATGCCAGCAATAAATCCTTTGTACTATTCTCTGAAATTGAAGAGGATATATTGAACAGTAAATACAAAGCCGGACTAATCATACATGAGAATAGATTTACTTACCAGGAAAAAGGTCTTAAGAAAATCATTGACTTAGGAGAATATTGGGAGCAAAGCTATAAAGCCCCTATCCCACTTGGTGGTATTGCCATAAAAAGGGATTTAGAGATAGATACTCAATTTGCCGTTGAGCGCATAATACAAAGAAGTATACAATATGCCTTTGACAATCCTTACTCGTCCAAGTCTTTCATCCGACAATATGCACAAGAAATGGATGACAGCATTTGCCAACAACATATCAATTTATATGTAAATAAATTTAGCCTTGAACTAGGCGCTGAGGGAGAAAAAGCAATACAGAATCTTTATGCAGTTGCAGTAGAAAAAGGAATAATACCTGAAATCCCGTTCTCTTTATTTCTACATGAAAACATTATAGCTAACTAGCAAAATCTTTTAAGGCTTGCAATTGATCAAACACCTTTTTATTCCATTCAGCCTGCTTCTGCTCATTTATACTATGATTGGTTTCCTTATCATATAAATCTTGTGTCTTCTGCCAATCTCTTAGAATGTCCTTTCCTATAGATTTCAACATTAAAATATCATTTGAAGTTTTAACTGATTCTTTTAGTCGTTTCCTAAAAAGTCTTGCATATAACTCAGTAATGTCAAAATGCACCTGTTCATGCTGTAAAACATAAGGTGATTGCTTATCTTTTTTAATCCAGGATCTATCAGGAAAATATTTTGCTATTACCTGCCAACCGATAACAGTTCCTTTTGTATAATATGAAAATTCTACTGAAGATGCTGTAATAGCTATCTCGGGTGATTTATAATCCGGTGTACCTTTAAAGTCAGACCAATTCAATTTACCTTTCTGACTCCACGTATAAAAATCAATTGTTGGGTTTTGATAAAGGCTAATACTACAAAACCCAATTAAGGAAAACAGTAAACAAAAACAAAAGAGACTTTTCTTCATCATCCTTACAACGCAGTTAATAATGAAATATTATAATGAAATCAATAAAAATTCCTTTTGATAAATATCAAAATCAGCAATCAGGTGATGGATAAAATCAGGACCATAGACAGCATAATAGGAAGAGAAATTTTCGACCCGTTCTTGCAAAGACTTAGCCGGGAATAGCTGCTGCTTAATTTTCTCTAACTGATTTAATTCAGTATCATTTTTATGTTTCAGAGATTTAATAATTCTCTTTTGTACACCGTCTAAACCCTGCAAAGTTCTTTGTAACTCAGCTCCCACAGCAGGAGCTAAAGTAGCATCAAAGATTTTAGTATGTTCCTGCAGCTTTAGAAATTCAAATTCAATCTGCTTTTTATACGCTGTAATATCAAAGTCTACATCCGTCGACTTATTAATAAAATCCTTCTTGAGTTCTTCTACATCCTTAAAAAAATGAGTAATTGAAAAACCCAATTTGCTTATTTTATTAGTGATATTCGGATTGACCAATAAGACCGAATTACGCAACAATAACTGAGGGTAACTTACACCATAAAAATCAAAAAGCAATTTTAACTGCAACCAATAACTCAATTCTCCAGCTCCTCCAATATATGCCACAGATGGAAGAATAGTTTGCTGATACAATGGTCGTAAAATTACATTGGGTGAAAACCTCTCCGGGTACTGCTCTAATTCATTTAGCATTTCCTCTTCAGAAAAAGACAACTCGGTATTCAAAATCACATAGCAATTTGTTTGCTGATTGAACTCAATACGTTCCCGTAAATTTTCTCGAATATAAAATAAATTTATAGCCCTGGGCATCGCCTGATATCCATACCCTTTTTCTTTTAATGCTTCAATTTGTTGTGCTACAAGTTTAAAGGAAGTATTGTGGAGTAGATCATCTTTAATAACTGGAATAAATTGACGTTTAAATACCGCATCATCACCATCCACAATTACTAATCCATACTCACCAAATATTGCATTCACAAAATATCTTGTAGCTTCGGATAAAGTAGCCTGAGAATAAGCAGATTTAAAAATACTTATTAATTGCTCTGTATATTTAACATTACCAAGAAGTTGTTGTAATTCGTCTAATAAAGGTAAAACAGTATCTGGATGATAAGCTCCAAGAGATCCCTTTTGATAATCTGACCACTGTATCCGCTTATTGTAAAGCGTAATATGATTTATTTCCTCGAAATCATGATCTTCACTACCCATCCAATACACCGGAACAAAATTATAATTGGGATATTCCGCTGACAACTGCTTGCATGTAGATATAGTCTGAGCAATTTTATAGATATAATACAGCGGGCCACCAAAAATATTGAGCTGATGCGCAGTTACTACACAAAATGTAATGGATTCTTCCAATGCAACTATGTTCTGTGTAACCTGTTCTGGAATATGATCAATAGCGTGATATTGCTTTTTGATCGTCTCAGCCAACTTCTTTCGATCCATAGAAGAATTAGCATCTATTGGCAATAATTCTAATCTTGCCTGAATAACCTTTTCTATCTCTGATGACAGAGGGGCATATTTATAAAACTCACGAACATTATCGTCTTGATGTATATAGTCCAAAATAAGATTGGAGAATATATTCAATTCTTTAAATGGGATACTTTCAGTCATCGTCCTGTAAAATCACCCGAATATAAAGAATTTTAGTTGTGATAGAAAGCTAAACAGAAAAGCAACTAAAAATATGAAAGTATTTCTACTTCTATTGTGCAACCCATCCACCATCAATGGCTATAGCCTGACCGGTAGTGAAAGACGAACTATCAGAACACAGCCAAACCACCGAAGCTGCAATCTCTTCCGGTTTACCCATACGCCCAATAGGCTCCCCCGAAGTTAACTGGGCCTCTCCTTCCGGATGTTGAGCAATATAACGATCAATCATAGGCGTATGAATAACCCCTGGACAAACTGCATTAATCCTAATATTATGTTTCGCATTTTCTAAAGCAACAGCTTTTGTAAGCCCCACTACACCATGTTTGGATGCGACATATGCTCCCATACCCGAAAAGCCTACCAAGCCTGCAATAGAAGCACAATTCACTATTGCACCGTGCCCTTGTTTCAACATTTCCTGGAGTTCATATTTCATGCACCAGAAGACCCCTAAAAGATTTACATGGATAATCTTCTCAAAATCCTCTGTTTGAATATCCTGCAACAAACCAGACTGACCTTCAATACCTGCATTGTTGAATGCAAAATCCAGGCTTCCATATTCTTTTACGGCTTTATGAACAAGCGACGCTATTTCTTTTTCCTTAGAAACATCACATTCAAAAAATCTCCCTTTACCACCGGCCAATTCTATTAACTTTAATGTTTCATTTCCTTCATTTATATCTGCAACTACAATATTTGCGCCAAGTTTTGCAAATGCTACAGCTGTAGCCTGTCCGATACCAGAACTAGCCCCTGTAATTAATACTGTCTTATTTTTAAATGAATTTTCCATAGTTAGTTATTTATTAAAATGAAAAAGTCCTACCACTGCAGGCAGGACTCCGAACGATCTCTTCGTGGTAAAACATACTAAGAAATCGCAACCTCTTTAACCAAAGTAGCCTTAGACTCCTCCTTCTTAGGAATTTGCAATTGCAAAATTCCGTTTTCATAATGCGCTTCCACCTTATCAATCTTTACAGAACTTGGAAGAGTAAATGATCTTGAAAAAGTATTATGATAAAACTCTCTACGCGTATAGCGCTCATTTTTCTCTTCTTTTTCTTCTTTTTTATCTGCACTGATAGTCATAACATCATCCTCAACTTTTACTTTAAAGTCATTCTTAGAAAAACCCGGAGCAGACACTTCTAACTGGAAGTCGTTCTTAGTTTCTTTTATATTTACTGCCGGCATAAATCCTGAAACCTCAGGCACACCAACATTGAAAATACGATCGTCAAAAATATCTGACCATAATGAAGGAAGAGATGAAAAGGAAGGCAATAATGCGCCGTTGTTTCTTTTGAGTAGTGACATAATTTTTTTTTAAAATGATTAATAATTAAATATGCTTCAAATGTATACCTTAAGAGAAATTTTGAAAATGACTAAGGTCACTTATAAGAATGATTGCTATCAACCAATACTTTTCTTTGTGATTCAGCCATTGACATATTTGACATACCATTAATTATTGCATCTGGATTAAAAGAAATACTATCTATTCCCAGATCAATCAGAAATTTGGCCAACTCTGGAAAATCGCTTGGAGCCTGACCACAAAAACCCACTTTAGCACCACAAGTTCTTGCTGATTTTATTAATTGCTCTATCATAATTTTTACAGCAGGATTTCTTTCGTCAAACAACTCTCCTATGGTTGCAGAATCTCTATCTAAACCCAAAACCAGCTGAGTCAAATCATTAGAGCCAATAGAAAATCCATCGAAAAGAGTGGCAAATTCTTTAGCTAAAATAATATTACTTGGTATTTCAGCCATTACATAAATTTCCAAACCATCAACACCTCTTTTTAAACCACACTCTTCCATAATAGCCAGCACCTTTTTCCCTTCCTCTATAGTCCTACAGAAGGGAATCATAAGTTTTACATTGGTAAACCCCATATCCTTTCTTACATATTTCATAGCCTCGCACTCCAATTTAAAACCCTCCTTATATCGGTCATGATAATAACGAGATGCACCACGAAAACCAATCATAGGATTTTCTTCTTCAGGTTCAAATAGACTCCCACCTAATAAATTAGCATATTCATTGCTTTTAAAATCACTCATTCTTACGATAACTTCTTTGGGATAAAAAGCTGCCGCTATTGTTGCAACTGCCTGCGACAATTTGTCTATAAAATAAAGTGACTTATCTTTATAACCATAAGTAAGAAATTCAATCTCCTGTTTAGCTTTTTCATCTTTTAGCTGTTCAAAATTTAGTAGTGCCATAGGATGTATGCGGATGGAATTACTAATTATAAATTCTAGACGCATGAGCCCTACCCCATCATTAGGATAACCTGCTAAATGAAATGCTTTTTCCGGATCAGCAACAATCAACAAGGCTGCAGTTTTTGGCTTTTTAAAAGTATCCAACGCTACTTTATGTTCTACCCAGCTTAATTTTCCATCATATATATATCCTGTTTTTCCATTAGCACAAGACACCGTAACAAGTTGCCCCTCTTCTATAGTGGTTGTAGCATCTGTCGTTCCTACTACCGCTACTGCTCCTAATTCTCTCGCAACAATAGCAGCATGACTTGTCCTACCACCTTTATTCGTTACAATTGCAGCTGCTTTTTTAAGGATAGGATCCCAATCAGGATTAGTAATATCTGTAACCAATACCTCTCCGGCTTCCAGTTTATAAGCATCTTTTGGAGACATAATAATTCTCGCTTTACCTGAGGCAATACCTGACCCAACAGCGCTTCCTTCAGACAATACTTTGCCATCCTCTTTTAATATATATTCCTTAATATATTTAGCGGATATGATACCATGGATAGTTTCGGGTCTGGCTTGTACAATAAATATTTCTCCGCTTATACCATCCTTTGCCCATTCAATATCCATAGGACAATTATAATGTTGTTCAATAAGGACCGACCATTTTGCTATTTGTTCAATTTCATCATCAGACAATACCCACGATTTTCTCTTCTCTACCGGAGTATCTTTATTTAGCAAGGATAGCCCTTGGGCTCCATCTTCCCGATAAGTCATAGTCATTGCCTTAGAACCCATTTTTTTGGAAAGGATTGCTTTTTTACCGCTTAATAATGTGGGTTTAAAAACACAAAACTCATCGGGAATAACAGCCCCCTGGACAATATTTTCACCCAGGCCCCAACAGCCGGAAATCAGAACAATATCTTTAAACCCTGACTCAGGATCAATGGTAAAACTTATTCCGGATGCAGAGAGATCTGCTCTTACCATCATTTGTATTCCAGCCGACAAATACACTTTCATATGGTCAAAGCTATTATCAAATCTATATTTGATAGCACGACTATTAAACAAAGAAGCAAAACATTGCTGTACGGCCAATAGAACATCTTCCTTCCCTCTCCTATTCAGAAAAGAATCATGCTGACCTGCAAAACTTGCATTAGGCAGATCTTCTGCTGTAGCACTACTTCTTACTGCGACTGCTGTATTCATACCATATTCTTTACACAAATCCTCATAGGATGAAATAATTGCAGCACGCAAACTATCCGGCATCTTTGCCTGCATAATCAACTCACGAGCTTTAGCACCAATTTCATTAAGATTCTGAAAAGAAGTTGTATTTAATTGCTGCATTAAATCCTGGAGAGGAGCTTGTAATTTATTTTCTTGCAGAAAAAGCAAAAAAGCAGCAGCAGTAGTAGCAAATCCATTAGGAATACGTATACCCTTTGGAACAAGTGCATACATCATCTCCCCTATGGAAGCATTTTTTCCTCCTACTATGGCAATATCCTTATTGCGAATAGTTTTAAAATCTACAACCAACGTATTCAACATAAAGTGTATTTGAATACAAGATTATAAAAAACTAAATAGAAAAGAATTTAAGATGATATCTGTCATCTCTTTAGGAGATTTAGCAAATATTGCCATAGATATCAAAGTCGGTACAATCGAAAATTTTTACATTGCAGAAATCGCCGATTCTACAATAATTATTAGTGGCATCGATTAGCACTTCATTATCGACTTCAGGAGAATCATAGACTGTTCGTCCTATAAAATAACCTCCCTCTTTACGGTCTACTAAAACTTTGAAGACTTTATCTACCTTTTCTTCATTCTTAAGAAAAGAAATTTCTTGCTGTATAGCCATTAATCTGCTGGCTCTTTCTTCTTTTGTATCCTGATCGATATTATCTTCCAATTTAAAAGCAGCGGTATCGTCTTCATGAGAATATTGGAATACCCCCAAACGTTCAAATTTCATTTCTCTTACAAAATTACAGAGATCCTCAAACTCCTCTTCGGTTTCACCAGGAAAGCCTACCAACATAGTAGTACGGATAGCAATATCAGGTATAACAGCCCTGATATCGTGAATTAGCTGCGTTGTCTCCTCCTGTGTAATTTGTCGCTGCATACGCTTTAAAACTTCACTATTGGCATGCTGTAAAGGAATATCCAGATAATTGCAAACCTTACTACAATTTTTAATGGCATCAATAACATCCATAGGGAATTTACTTGGATAGGCATAATGCAAACGAATCCATTCTATGCCCTCTACTTCATTTAATGCGTATAATAACTTTGCTAAAGCCCTTTCTTTATAGATATCCAATCCATAGTAAGTGAGTTCCTGAGCAATAAGCATAATTTCTTTAACTCCCTGCTTTGCCAGGTGCTTTGCTTCTGTTACAATATCTTCTATTGATTTGGAAACATGTTTACCGCGCATCAGTGGAATTGCACAAAACGTACATGTTCTATTACAACCTTCAGATATTTTGAGATATGCATAATGCTGAGGTGTTGTAAGAAAACGCTCCCCTACTAACTCATGCTTATAATCGGCATCTAATTTTTGTAATAGCTGTGGTAATTCGAGCGTACCAAAGAAAGCATCTACCTGAGGTATTTCTACTTCCAGGTCATCCTTGTATCGTTGCGATAAACAACCTGTAACATAAAGCTTATCAATTTTACCTTTTTCTTTTTGTGCTGCATATTCCAGAATCGTATTTATAGATTCCTCTTTAGCTCGATCAATAAAGCCGCAGGTATTTACGATAATAATATTGGCATCTTTTTTATCCGACTGATGTTCGACTTCAAAATTATTATGTATCAGTTGCGCTACCAGCACTTCGGAATCCACTAAATTCTTAGAGCAACCCAATGTAATAACATTGTACTTATCCTTATTGTGTGATTTTGTCTTCATTAATGCTCAAACAAGGTTTCAATAAATGCCTGGCGGTTGAACAGTTGCAGCTGTTCCATTTTTTCGCCTAAGCCAATATATTTTATTGGGATTTTAAATTCATCTGCAATACTTAATACAACTCCCCCTTTTGCCGTTCCATCTAATTTCGTTAAAGCCAGCGCAGTAACTTGAGTAGCTGCGGAAAAATGTTTTGCCTGCTCTAGTGCATTTTGACCAGTAGAAGCATCCAAGACTAACAATACTTCATGCGGCGCATCAGGGATAACTTTAGACATCACCTTTTTAATTTTAGATAACTCGTCCATTAGCCCCTGCTTATTATGCAGACGGCCAGCAGTGTCTAATATAATTACATCGACACCCTTAGCTACTCCGGATTGTATCGTATCAAAAGCAACGGCAGCGGGATCGCTTCCCATAGATTGTTTAATAATAGGAACACCTACCCGTTCACTCCAGATTACCAACTGATCAATTGCTGCAGCACGGAAAGTATCTCCGGCACCCAATAACACTTGTTTCCCTTCTTTTTTAAGCTGATAGGATAATTTACCAATCGTTGTTGTTTTACCAACGCCATTAACGCCTACTACCATGATGACATAAGGCTTCTGTTTGCCCTCTGGAATGAATGATGTGAGGTCTTTAGTATTATTCTCAGCTAATATCTCCCCTATCTCCTCTTTTATAATCTTATTTAATTCGGAAGTGTTAATGTATTTATCTTTGGAAACACGGGCTTCCAAACGGTCGATAATTTTAACAGTGGTAGCCAAACCAACATCTGAAGAAATCAGTATATTCTCTAATTCATCTAGAAACTCTACATCAACTGTCGACTTACCTGCTATCGCCTTAGATATCTTGGAAAAAAAACCTTGCTTGGTCTGCTTCAGCCCATCATTCAGCTGATTTTCTTCTATTTTAATATCTTCTGTAGACTTAGTACTGCCAAATATTTTATCAAAAATTCCCATTAATTCAATATCTGTTAAATAAAATGTTGTTGTGAAATTAAACAAAAAAGCTTCTCAATAGAGAAGCTTTGTACTGTAAAGATACAGATCTACTACAAATCCTTTAAGGTTTGTTGTAATAGGTCTTTGTGAACCACCTTTTCTCTAAAGGTATAAGAACCAGATTTAGTTGACTTAACCGCCTTGATTATTTTGACCATGTTCTTAGACTCACCAATGTTCTTACCTCTGTCTACTTTCGCGTTTTTTGATACTTTTGCCATTTCTTATTATTTTATTTCTTTATGAACTGTTACTTTCTTCATGATAGGATTGAATTTCTTCAACTCAATTCTCTCAGGCGTATTCTTTCTGTTTTTAGTAGTAATATAGCGAGAAACTCCGGACAAGCCTGAAGTTTTGTGCTCTGTGCACTCTAAAATCACCTGAATTCTATTTCCTTTCTTCTTAGCCATTATTCAAAATTTTAAAAACCTAACTGAATTTCTCCTTTTTTCTCTAATTCTTTAAGGTATGTATAAATACCTTTCTTATTAATTGTTCTGATTGTAGATGTTGAAACCTTTAAATCAATCCATCTATCTAATTCAGGAATAAAGAAAGCCTTTTTCTGTAAATTAGGATAAAACTTTCTCTTCGTCTTTATATTAGAGTGAGAGACGCTGTTACCCGACATTGGACCTTTCCCTGATAAATCACAAAACCTTGCCATATTTTTTATATTTAAGAGGTGCAAAAATAACGATTCCTAATTGTAATTCCAAATGATACCACACAATTATACAATCTATTCCACCCCAAATTAGTCGGGATGGACTTATTTTAACAATTTAGTGAACCTGAAGGGAGTCGAACCCCTAACCTTCTCATCCGTAGTGAGATGCTCTATCCAGTTAAGCTACAGGTCCAATATTTCAAACAAACTTCCTATCTGATGGAACAATTCTTAGGATAGGGATGCAAAGATAAGAAAATTTTAAATTCAGTAAATTTTAAATTACGTTATGTAATTGTGAGGATAAGGCTATTTATTCCTGAATGCGACCATCCCGCATTAAAATTTTTCTGTCTGCCCTATTGGCAAGATGCTCATTATGGGTAACAATGATAAATGTCTGATTAAATTCCTTTTTAAGATCAAAAAACAGCTGATGCAATTCTTCCGAGCGTTCAGTATCCAGATTCCCCGTTGGTTCATCAGCAAGAATAAGCAATGGCTCATTCATTAGCGCTCTGGCAACAGAGACCCGTTGTTGCTCTCCCCCAGATAATTCGCCGGGACGATGCTGTATTCGATCTTTTAATCCAAGGAAATCCAATAATTCCTTAGCCCTTTGTTTGGCCTTATCTTCATTCTTCTTAGCTATAAAGGCAGGAATACATACATTTTCAAGGGCAGAGAACTCTGGAAGTAAATGATGAAACTGAAAGACGAAACCAAGATGTGTGTTTCTAAATAAAGAAAGGTCATTGTCTTTTAAGGTGGAAATATCCTGACCAGCAATAGTTACCGTTCCGCTGTCCGCTTTATCCAAAGTTCCAATGATGTGCAACAAGGTTGATTTTCCAGCTCCAGATGGGCCAACAATACATGCTAACTCTCCTTTCTGAATATCTAAAGATACCCCTTTGAGTACATGAATTTTATCGTAAGATTTATGGATATTCTGACAAGAAATCATTGAAAATCAAGAGATAAAATGAAAGATTAGTTTAACGTACAATCTGTACAAGAAATCCAGGCTCTTTGGTTAAAATCAGCCTTAATTTTGCCTAAAGTTGCACTAGCAAATGGGGTCTCTACCTCTACGCTAACTCTATAAAGAACATCATTGTATTCTTTAGTCAGCATGGTAACATAACCTCTTGCCTCAACTTCTGCCTTTACTTTATTGGCATGAGCTTCGTCAAAAAATGCCCCAACAACGATATAGGATTTTTTAACTGGAGTTGTAACTAAAGATGAATTAAATGATACAACTTCTTTGTTATCATTTAATTGAGTGTCTTCATTTAAAGCTATTGTAGAATCTTCAACTGTGGCTATTGTGGCTGTAGCAATAACCCCCTTAGACATATTTTCTGTGGAAACAGGAGCTGTTGATACTGGCAATAGGGAGGTATAATTCACCGCCTCATTATTTCTCTTGATATTAAATATAAGCGTTGAACCAATGAAGGCAAAAGCTAAAACTGACATAATCCAATATGGAATTCGGGAAGTTCTGCTAACCGGCACATCCAAGCCTTGTAAATACTCGGGATGCAATACTCGCTGATAGTTCTCTTTTATGGCTTCCGCCTCATCTTTGAGCCGCTGAATAGGATAAACAGACAAAGGCTCCAACCCGAAGCTATCCAACAGATAGTTCTGATTATTTAAAGGCTGAAACTGAATTACTTGCTCGCCATCCAGAATAAATCTTCCTAAATCTTTTAAAATCAGGCTCTTCACATTAGCCAGTGTTTCGTTGCAAGACTTAGAAAAAGCAGCTACTTCCTGTTCTGCCTCCTTGTAAGGAACCTGTAACTTGTACGCCATTGCATTAACCAATAAACCATCATTAGTCTGCAGAGCACGATTAAATAGAATGACTTTACGAGGAGGAAAGATTAAATTATCCGCCAATCGAATCTCTGATGGCGAATAATTACCAATAAAAGCACCAAATCCAGGGATTATAACGCAATTATGGGATAATAAGAGCTCTTGAATTAACTCAGTCATTGAACAAAGTTAATTTTTTTCCGCTATTATTAAAACAAATCGAAGTTAGAAATTCAACTTAACCCCAGCGATAAACTGAGCACCATAGGTATTATACCTGTAATAGGGCTGCCATTTTTGAAACCCAAGGTTATTAAGATCTACAAACACCCCAATATGCTTGTTGATGAAATAAGTGGCAGACAGGTTTAGATCTATCAGGCTTTTTATAGAAATAAGCGACATAGATGTAGATGTTGAACTCAGTTCGTAATGTAACCCATTGGTTTTATCCTGACTATACAGATCCAGATTCACCAATAATTTATCTTTCCATTTATAAAATGCGGAAACCCCAAGTTTCCATTTTGGCAAATAAGATAACTGGTAGGCTGTATTCTTGTTATAAATAAAATAATCGAACCAAACTTTAGCGCCCAACTGTGTACCCAATCCATAAGATAAACCAACATGAGGATTCCATGCTTTGGTATTGACACTCTGTACATCAAAAGTTACATTATTGAATTGAGGTACACTGTCTGAACTGGAAAAGAACTGAGCCTGATTAGAAGATACCAATTGACTAAAGCGCACATCATATCCAAAACCTTTTATTGCACCCCTTAATCCTAAAAGTGTACGAGTCTCATCCACTGAATTCCGGTAATTGGCTGTTCTAACAAATGGATTCTCCTGTGAAATATTATTCAGACTATTGATACGAACCTGAGTTTTCCATTCATTATAAATAACTACAAAATCTTTATACACCTGCAATTGATTAAGCAGTTCCGGCCATATATAAAAGTTCTTATTTGTGATAATCATGTTCGGCCCGAGAAATATCTGCCAGATTTTAAATTTCACTTTAGCATAAGGTATAGCCTGGACAGAAAAATGATTTTGTTTGGAAACCAGTGCATCTTGATTATCGCGTAAAGAAACATTTGTAAAGCATAATTTTCCACCAAATGTATAGTGCGTCTTAAACGTATAGCCACCTTCTGCTGTTGCGCTAAAAGTAAGCTCTTGTGATTTCTTAAAAATATTCTTGGCAGAAACGGTATTAAAATCAAAAGTACTATTATAAAAATAAGCTGCATTCTTAATATTGCGCAAATAAAGAGATGCGTCTACCCTATTATAATTGAGCAACATGGAGTCTCTGGAAGTTGAAAAAATGTCTGAGTAGCCATAATAAAAATGCTGATTATACTTGTAAGATAAATCGGCACCGAGCGCCACTGTTTTTTTTACATACAACTCCCCATACCCCTTAATCTTAAAATCGGTATACTGCTTATACTTTGCCTGGAAATCTTTTGTCAATATAAAATCCGTTGACAAACCTGTTTTATATTTGGCCTGCACAGGATTTGCTATCAATAGCTGAACCAAGGGAGTCATCGGATATCCAAAACCAATCTTTGCATATAAAAATGAATTCTTATCCGGCTTAATGACGGTCGCCTTCATGGGACGTATTTCTTCCTGTGGATGCTCTACCTTACCTCTCACATCAGAGAAACTATATTGCTGAGGATCAGATTTTGATTTTGATAGATTTGGCAAATTAGGTGCAAATGGAATCCTATTAGTACTAATGAGCATCGGCTCATAAGCCTTAACAATATCTACTTCATCTAACTGAGATAAAGTATCTGTAGTATTCTGCGCATGGCAAAGAGAATAAGCAGCCCCAAGCACAAACAAAAGAAACACACGCTTAGTACGTCTAGATAAAATACTCCTCATGATATTCCTATTATTATTTCTGACCATCATTTATTGTCTCCTTCAAATTGAATTTGTGATCCACTATCCTCTAATTTTAATTTAGAATTATCCAATTCAGCCTGAATAATTATATCTAATTTCTGCTGTGCTTCTTCCTTAACATCATCTATCTGAGAATAATTATCCAGCAAACTTTGTAAAGTGGCTTTTGACTGAAGCATTTTTGAAGCATCCTTGTACAAATCACTTAATAATATAAAAGCCTTACCCAGATAATATTCATACGATGGGAATAGTTCCAAATACTCATTACACTCCTTTTCCGAGAGCACTTTATCTCCTAACAGATAATGAATTCTTGCCATCATATATTTTGACGCTGCAGCTTGTTCATTATTTGCAGATCTAACAACAACCTCTAACTCTTTCAACGCATTAGAATAGTCTTTTAATTGAAATAAACTTACTCCCTTATAGTAGGCAATCTCCGTCTGATAAAAAGCAGGTAATGCCGGCAATTGCAAAACCTTACCAATAACCTCCAGACATTCCTTATAGTTTTTCATATAGAATGCAGTGCGCATTAAACCAATTGCAGCCTCTCTTTTATTATCATCCAATGAGGCAATAGGTTGTAACAAAACATAGAACTCATGCGCACGCGTGAAATTTTTTAATTGGTAGTATGCTATATATGCTGCTCTGGAAAGCGCCCGCTCTGTAAATTTATTCTGCGCTTGATTAATTACGTATTCATATTCTGCCAGAGAAAACTGAGTATCTTTCTTTGCAAAGCCGCACTCTGCAGCATAAAAGTGTGCAGGAACAATGAAATAGCCGTTGGGGAATTGCTTTAGATATTGATTAAAACCTTCTAAAGCTTTATCGGTATTACCTTTAAAGAACTGATTTTCTGCAGCAAGATAAAGTATGGAATCTTGCTCTGATGCACTAATCTGAAGTCCGGGATATTTAGAAGCAAATTTTATGAAGCCATTGGGATCTCCGTTAGCAATGTATATTTCTTTAATAGCTAATAGCGCTTCACTTGCTGCAGGCGAACCAGGGTATAACTGCAATACCTTCTGATACCAGATCAAAGATTCTTGAGTATTGTCTCGATTAAAATAGATCAGGCCTATTTTTAAATAGGCTTCCGGAATACGGTCTGATTTTGGATTCTTGATTAATAAAGACTTAAAAATATCAATCGCCTCATCCTCTTTATCCAAGGCCATAAGTGTATTTCCACTTTGCATAATGGCATCGTCTACAAATGTAGAATTAGGGAATCTAGCTACAAGAGATTTCATGCCAATAATCTTAGCTGTATAATCTCCATCCAGTCCTAATAAAATAGATTTTTGATATAAGGCATAATCAGCACCTAAAGAATTTGATTTTATAAGTTCATCATAGTATTGAGCAGCCTGCTTATATTGTTTCTGCATGAAATATCCATCTGCCAAACGAAGTACAGCATCCGGATAAAGGTTCTGACGGTTTACGAGGTTATTATCTGTTTTTAAAAACGGTAAGGCTTTAGTAAAAAATAGATTCGAACTCAAGTAGTCTTTCTTTTTAAAATAATTATAACCTTGCAGATAATTCCCCGTGCCTGCATTCACTTTATCAGAATGTTCTTTACTTACTGCAGCTGCCAAGCTCAGAAATTTATTTGCCAAGATTACAGAGGCATTATAATCAGACTGCTGAAACTCTATATCTGCCTTCCAATAATAACATAAAGCTTCAATACTTTTAGAAGGTATATATCGCAATGATTTATCAAAAAACAGATTAGCTTCAATAAATTTATAGTCATTAAAATTTTCAACTCCTCTGTAATAAGCCATTTTCTGATAGGCTTCCAGCAACTTGGAAGATTTCACAGAAAGCCCTTCAATAACAGACATCGCATCTTCATAATTTCGCGTCATCATAAAAAGATCGGCAAGTAATTCGTTGGCCTCTACAGTAAAAATAGATTTAGGATAATTCTGAATGAAATTTTTAAACGCCACCAATGCATCATTTGTATTGCCTAATTCGTAGGATAGTTTTGCATACTGAAACCAGGCTTCTTCCTGAACTGACTTATCAAAATTCATGCGTGCGGCTTGTAGAAAAGCAGTTCTTGCATCAACCTTATTTCCTATTTTCTGATAACACTGCCCTAATAAGAACATAGCCTGCTGAGCTAAGGCAGTTTGTAATGGGGAAAGCTGTAAAACATTAGGTATAGCTTTAGAATATTCACCTTCCTTAGCCGCTGCATACCCCAACATATAATAGTCGTCCGGACTTACTTTGGTAGCATTAGAAATATACTGATCTAAATAGAATAGCACCTTTTTATAGTCTTTCAATTCAAAATAAGAACTACCTAAAAGATGCATAAGCTCATTGTTGTTGGCAATTGACTGTTTAAGCTTTGGCGCTGCATATTCTACTACGCCTTGATATTCCTTATTATTAAATTTAATCGAAGCAATATAATAGGGTATTACTTTACCATATTTTTTAGAGGACTCTAATTGCTGAAAAGATTTAAGTGCATTTTTATCTTCTTTCAAATAATAGCTCGACAATCCGGCATAATAATTTGCATCCTCAGCATATGGATGTAATTTATTGGAAGAAAAACTATTAAAATATTGGCGAGCCAACGTAAACTTTTTAAGCGCAAAATTGGCGAAGGCTCTCTTGAACTGGAAATCTGCCTTCTCCTTATCATTAAGCGAAGATTCTTCTACTTTATCAAAGTACTCCAGGGCCGTCTTATAATCTGACATAAGGTAGGCTATATCTCCAATATGATAATAGGCGCTACTTATCTGGGCATGACCTTTAAAATTATCAATAAAGTAAATCAGGTTTCTTTCAGCATCTTTGGCACCAGTTTGCTTCTCACACAATGCCTTATAATAGACTGCAGTTGCATAGATAAGATTAGATTTATCTAGGGTCTTATTTTGATACTTATCTATAAAGTCAGCAAGCACAGGATAGGCTACAGCATATCTTCCTAAAACGATTAACTCCTCAGCTTCTTTATACGACTTTAAAACATCTAACTGCTTAAACGTAGCCTGTGCGAATACGATATTCACGCAAAATAAAAACACACCAGTCCAGGCAATTTTTCGCATAACCCAATTAATTATTGTATTAACGAATAACTTCAAAAATTATTCACTATAAAATTGGAATAATTTAAACAGGCAACCAATATCAGTTTATACACCTCTGTGGAGACAATAGAAGATGGATAAGCACTTTACTCGTAACTATAAATAGTTAGAAATTAAAAAAGGCCTGACACAATGAGTATCAGGCCTTTTTTAAAACGTAATAATAAATTATTTTCCAGGACGTAAGCTACGAACTACCTTACCTGCCTGCCACATTTCAGAATTTCTTATCTCAGCAAGTTCCACTTCCAATTTCTCTCTGTAATCCGGTTGAGAGTTCGTGTCTATAGAACGCTGTGCTTCTTCTCCACTAGCTACTTTACTATAAAGCTCATTGAAAACAGGCATAACTGCATCGCGGAAAGGACCTTTCCAATCCAATGCACCACGTTGTGCAGTAGTAGAACAGTTTCCATACATCCAGTCCATTCCATTTTCAGAAACTAACTTTATCAAAGATTCTGTTAATTCCTCTACGGTTTCATTAAATGCTTCTGAGGGCGAGTGTCCATGACCTCTTAAAACTTTATACTGCGCTTCCATAATTCCCGCCAATGCACCCATTAGTACACCGCGTTCACCTGTAAGGTCAGAAAATACTTCCTTTTCGAATGTAGTTTCAAATAAATAACCTGATCCTATTCCGATACCTAATGCAATTGTGCGATTATATGCCTTTCCTGTAGCATCCTGGAATATAGCGTAAGAAGAATTCAATCCCTTACCTTCCAGAAATAATCTTCTTAGTGAAGTTCCAGAACCCTTAGGCGCTGTTAAAATTACATCTACATCTGCCGGTGGAATAATACCAGTTCTATCTTTATAAGTAATTCCAAATCCGTGAGAGAAGTAAAGTGCTTTACCTGCAGTTAAATGTTTTTTTACGGTTGGCCACATTTCTATCTGAGCAGCATCCGACAATAAATACATGATGATAGTTGCTTTTTCCAATGCTTCTTCCGGCTCAAATAATGTTTGACCTGCTACGAAACCATCCCGTTCTGCTTTGTCCCAAGATTTAGAAGGCTTACGCTGACCTATGATTACATTGAACCCATTATCGCGTAAATTCAGCGCCTGTCCAGGTCCCTGAACGCCGTATCCAATTATTGCAATTACTTCATCTTTTAATACTTCTTTAGCTTTTGCTAATGGGAACTCTTCACGTGTTACCACGTTCTCCTCTGTTCCTCCAAAATTCATTATTGCCATAGTGTGTTTATTTGAAAATTAAAAAATTTGATTGTTTATAAATATCAGCCAATTAATCTGGCCTCAAAGATATCAATTTGTTTATTCATTTGTTTTAACAAGTTTTCAGCCGCCCATTCTTCTGCATTAAATTCAATGGTGAATAGGCCATCCTGATCATCTAACTTTTTAAAAGAGAAGTTGGTTACCTCTACTCTCCTTCTTGAAAATATGAGCATAAACCTACCTATCATTACAGGTTGATTATGCGATACAAATTCAATTTTATAGGATTTCATAGACAATATACTTATTTATGGCTCTAATATTACGTCACTGCAAGCGGCACCACTGGGTACCATTGGGAATAAATTCTCTTCCTTTTCACAAACTACCTCTAATACATAAGGACCTTTATGCGCAAACATTTTATCCAATGCATCACTCAATTCATTTCTGTCCTCCACTTTAGCTGCTTCTATCTTAAATCCTTTAGAAATTGCTACAAAATCGGGATTCTTTAATTCCACATGTGAGTAGCGTTTTTCAAAAAACAACTGCTGCCATTGTCGAACCATTCCCAGATAATTATTATTGAAGATAACGATCTTGACATTCAACTCCTGTTGCCAGATGGTTCCTAACTCCTGCAAAGTCATCTGAAAACAACCATCACCTATAATGGCAACTACCGTCCTATCAGGAGCAGCCATCTGCGCCCCTATAGATGCCGGCAAAGCAAAACCCATAGTTCCCAAACCTCCACTGCTCACCCACGAATTCGGCTTTTTGTAATGATAATAACGCATAGCATACATCTGATGCTGCCCAACATCCGGAACGATAATCGCCTCTCCGTTGGTTTTTTCATCAATGAGGTGCATGATTTCACCCATCTTAATACCTCCACTTTTGGGATGAATCGCATGTTGGATAACTTTCTCTTCTTCCATTTGATCCAGGTCCTTAAAGGACTGCATCCACTCTGTGTGTTTATTTTCACTCAATAGCGGTAGCAATGCTTCCAAGCCCTCTTTAGCATCCGCATGGATGCCTACAGCAGCTTTTACCACCTTATTGATTTCTACTGCGTCAATCTCCAGATGGATCACCTTCGCTTGTTTCGCAAATTTAGTTACGTCGCCAGTCACCCTGTCATCAAAACGCATACCCACGGCAATCAGCACATCGCATTCATTCATCTTCCTGTTTACAGAATAGTTACCATGCATACCGGGTAAACCAACATAGCTGGAGTGTTCAGGTGAAAGACCACCTAGACCTTGCATCGTAGTAGTAACAGGAATACCTGACTTAGTAGCCATCTCTTCCAATAATTTGGTTGCTCCGGCAATGACTACTCCCTGACCAGCAATAATCAAAGGCTTCTGAGCACTATTTATTAAAATTGCAGCTTGTTTAACTTTTTCCAAATCAATTACAGGCTTGGGTATGTAACTTCTTACGCCCTCACAAGCCTTATAGCCTTTCCACTCCATCAATTCGAACTGGGCATTTTTGGTAATATCTATTAAAACTGGTCCCGGCTTACCCGAGTTAGCAATATAAAATGCTTTTGCAATTACGTCTGGTATTTCAGCGGCACTGGTAACCTGATAATTCCATTTGGTGATAGGCATAGTAATACCTACTACATCCGTTTCCTGAAAGGCATCTGTACCTAACAAGTGCTGAGGAACCTGACCTGTAATACAAACCATCGGAGTACTATCCATCATGGCATCAGCTATACCGGTGATAAGGTTGGTAGCCCCCGGTCCGGAAGTAGCAAAACATACTGTCGCTTTATTTCTAACACGCGCCCAGCCTTCTGCGGCGTGGGTTGCACCCTGTTCATGTCTTACTAAAACATGGTGAATTTTATCATGGTAATGCCATAAAGCATCATAGATAGGCATGATGGCACCACCTGGATAACCAAATATGACCTCCACACCTTCCTCTACCAATGATTTAATCACTGCCTCAGAACCTGAAATCTTATGTAATTGTGTATCTGCCATACCTTTAATAAAAAACTAAAAAGGAGATTTTTGTTGAAATAAGAGAGGGCAAAGTTATGGATAAATAGCCATTATTCCATACTAAAACATAGATTAGTAAGACAAGGTCTTAAGAATATCCAAAAGCTCTTTATTGATATCAATATGATGTTTTACTGCCTTTTCTAAAGGAGTATACGAAAAGTTTCCCTTTTGCCAACCTATCATAACATTATGATTATCAGAAATCAATGCATTCACAGCTTCAATACCTAACCTACTAGCCAAAATTCTGTCACCAGCAGTAGGGTTACCCCCTCTAAGCAGATGACCTAACACTAAGAAACGGATATCATATTCCGGATGTGCCTGCTTAAATGCCGCTGAAATATCTTTCACATTTCCGGCTTCATCGCCTTCAGAAACCACAATAATATAGGAATCCTTTTGCGGACAATTCTTCAGATTCTCATACACCTGTTCCAGATCTGTATGGGTTTCAGGGATAAAGATATCCTCTGCCCCACTGGCAATACCGCTACCCAGTGCAATGTAGCCCACATCCCTGCCCATCACCTCCACAAAGAAGAGCCTTCCGTGTGAAGATGCTGTATCCCGAACTTTATCGATGGCTTCCATAGCTGTATTGATAGCCGTATCATACCCGATGGTAATATCCGTACCAAACAAATCATTATCTATGGTACCGGGTAAGCCAACAAATGGAATACCATGTTCTTTATAAAATTCTGCTGCCCCTTTAAATGTGCCATCTCCGCCAATAGCGATTACCCCTTCTATCCCTTTAGCCTTTAACTGATCATATGCCTGTTTACGCCCATCTACAGTTAGGAAGCGCTTACTCCTTGCTGATTTAAGTACAGTACCCCCACGATGAATGATATGCTCAACAAAGGAAGAGTCTAACGCTACTATTTTACCCTCTATCATTCCTTCATACCCGTTGTAGATTCCAAATACCTTAAGGCCTTTCTGCAAACCCGCACGAACTATAGCCCTGATACAGGCATTCATACCTGATGCATCTCCTCCTGAAGTAAAAACAGCTATATTTTTCATAGGAACAAAATAGAATACTTGCAATTTAATGCATAATGAGGAAACTGTCTAATTTATATTAGCCAACTCGCAGGTGACAGGTGTTATTTCATCTCAGCACTTTTTTATCGACGGGTGATAAAATTATGATTCCATTTCTTGAGGACACGAACCGGTCCACGCCAATAACTAAAATAGAACATGAGGTACCAAATTGGCACCCCAAGTGATGTTTGTACCTCCTAAAAAACATTCTCTAAAATTATTATGGAAATGATGGCAATTCTGTATCTCAATTTCAAAAGGGTATATGGAATTGCAAGAGATACAACGTAAAATTAAAACCTTAAGAGGGGTAAAAGTAATGCTGGATTATGACCTGGCTATGCTTTATGAAGTTAAGACGAAGAGCTTAAACTTGGCAGTTAAACGAAATATTAACCGCTTTCCAGAAGATTTTATGTTTCAACTCACTAAAGATGAGTTTGAGAACTTGAGGTTTCAATTTGAAACCTCAAGTTCGAATTATGGCGGAACAAGGTATATGCCTTATGCTTTTACAGAACAGGGTGTTGCTATGTTAAGCAGTGTAATCAATAGCCCTAAAGCAATAGCGGTAAATATTGCAATTATGCGCACATTTGTTAAAATGAGGCAATTTGCCATGGACTACAAAGAACTTGCAGATAAATTAGTAAAACATGACGAGCAATTTACAGACGTCTACGAAGTATTAAACTATCTTGTGAATAAGGATAAAGTTGAAAGCAAACAAAAAGACAGGAAAAGAATAGGATTTAAGGTGTGATGTTTAGTTACCAGCCTAAATAAACCATTCCAATTCAAGAGTACACGAAACGAGAATAGAAATAGTAGTGGGTATTATTGGATTCGAACCAATGACTTCTACCTTGTCGAGGTAGTGCTCTAAACCAGCTGAACTAAATACCCTTTATTTAAAACTCATCCGTAACGCAACCTTCACTCGCAGAGGAAACAGTCTTGGCGTATTTATATAAAATCCCGCTCTTCACTTTCAATGGTGGTGCTATCCACGCATTTCTTCTGGAAGATAATTCCTCCACACTAATCATTACGTCTATGGTATTATTCACCGCATCGATAATAATCTGATCACCATCTTTTACCAAAGCGATATTACCTCCATTCTGTGCTTCAGGTGTAACATGCCCCACCACAAAACCATGTGAACCACCGCTGAAACGACCATCCGTTATTAAGGCTACCTCTTTCCCTAAACCCTCTCCCATTAAAACTGATGTAGGCTTCAACATTTCCGGCATACCTGGTGCACCTCTTGGTCCGATATAACGAATAACGACCACATCACCGGCTACTACTTTCTTAGCCTGCATCGCATTGATAGCTTCCTGTTCTGTATCAAAACATTTTGCCATGCCTTCAAAACGTTCTCCTTCCTTTCCGGTAATCTTTGCTACTGCACCTTCTGTTGCCAGGTTTCCATAAAGAATACGAATATGTCCCGTTTTTTTGATGGGATTGGAAAATGGATGAATTAAGTCTTGCCCCTCTGCCAAGTCTGGTAAATGAACCAAATTTTCAATGATTGATTTTCCGGTAACCGTCATACATTCTCCATGCAATAAGCCTTCACGCAATAACAGTTTCATTACTGCCGGTACGCCACCAATTTTATGTAAATCTTCCATTACATATTTTCCGCTTGGTCGGAAATCCGCCAACATCGGAGTAGATTCAGATAATCTGGTGAAATCCTTCAGCGTTATTTTTACACCTATGGTCTTAGCCATAGCAATGAGGTGCATCACAGCATTGGTACTTCCACCTAATACAATCACTATTCTAATCGCATTTTCGAAAGCCTTAAACGTCAATATATCACTTGGCTTTATATCTTTTTCCAGCAAAACTCTGATTGCAGTAGCAGCTTCCTTTAACTCACTTTTCTTATCTGCACTCATAGCTGGATTAGATGCAGAGTAAGGAAGACTCATACCCAAGGCTTCTATAGCAGATGCCATGGTATTTGCCGTATACATCCCACCACAGGCTCCAGCGCCCGGACAAGCATTTTCTATAACTCCATTATAATCCTCATCAGATATAGTACCCGCAAATTTCTTACCCAAAGCCTCAAAAGCAGAGACAACATCTAATGTTTCGTTCTTATATTTTCCCGGCGCAATAGAACCGCCATATACCATTAAGGAAGGACGATTCAATCTCGACATACCCATTACCACGCCTGGCATATTTTTATCACATCCTGCTATAGAAATAATTCCGTCATAGAATTGCGCACCTGCATTGGTTTCAATAGAATCTGCAATGACTTCTCTGGATACCAGAGAGTAACGCATCCCAGATGTTCCCATAGATATACCATCACTTACACCTATAGTATAGAAATTCAGGGCTACTAAGTCTTGTTGAGTAACTAGGCTCTTAAGCTGAGCTGCTAATGCATTCAAGTGCATATTACATGGGTTGCCATCCCAACCTGTACTGGCTATCCCTACCTGAGCCTTTTTAAGATCATCTTTAGATAATCCTGCGGCATGCAACATCGCCTGAGCAGCAGGCTGAGTAGGATCTTGTGTTACCGTTTTACTAAACTTATTTAATTCAGACATAGTTGATTTTTGAACGCTTAAAAGTAGTAAAACTTTAGGAGACTAAAAAAGTCGACACATTTATACAACTGAACACTATGAATACAACAAGTAACTTATCCAACAGAAGCTAACCCTTATGGCTTAATTAACTTAAGAACATGATTATCTATAGATAACAGATATTCTCCGGATGGATATGCAGTCAGGTTTAACATATAGTTTTTGGATTTTGAACTAATGTCAACCTTGTCTGCGAAAAGCAACTTTCCGGCAACATCAAAAACCTTTACCTGAGCAACATTGATGAAATTGGAAGAGAAATCTATCGAAAACCATCCTGATTTAGAAGGATTAGGATACACTTTAACTTGAAGCTCATCTGAAGATTGCGTATTAATTCCTGTTACAGCATTTTTCTTGATAATAAAGGAATCTCTGAGACAAGAAAAATTATCTGTAACTATAACGGTATCCGTTTTGGGAGAGCTTCCGACATAGGTGAAAGCCTTAGCTGTAACGCCTCCCGGCCAGCTGTGCTCACCTTCCCAGGAAGAGGATAAAACAACACTATCCCCCTGTGGTATAACAATGGTCTGTCTGTTGTTTACATCCTTCATCATCGTGAAGCGATCGCGAATGATACCATCATTACACACCCAATTTGCATCCAAACGATTACCCTGAACAGTTATTGCTAAACCACCGCCAATATCTCTGTTAGAATAGACCATAGCATTGTGAGGCCATGCTAAATTCAACAAGCTTCCGCCGAGCTGACCCGCCGAGCCTGAAACGACATAGACTGTACCTTTTTTCTGTCCATCATTTTTAATATACGGACAAGAGTTAGCGGAATTATCGTAAGTAGCTGTTGAAGAAGAAACAGCATGCGTAGCCAAATTGAAAGCAGCTTCACTGCTGTAATAATTGTTCAATAAATAAGAACGTTCATATACATGGCTATGTCCACAGAGAATAAGATCTACACCGTATCGCTCTAATATACGAATGAACTTAAAGCGAATATTTATTAAATCAGCTTCTGTTTCTGAATTGTGGGACCCCATAGTAAAAGGTGGATGGTGCCAGTAAGCGATGGTCCACTTTTGAGTATTGGCTGCCAAATCCTGCTTTATCCAGCGCACTTGTGGTCCGGTGGTGTCGTATAGGAAATAAGTATTTGAATCTTTACCGTAGGAATCTAAAGAGAGGAAATGAATATTGGCAAAATCATAGGAATAATAGGCTTCTGTACCTGAAGGCACACCCCCACTTTCTGCATTAGCCGGCAGAGAGAACATATCAAAGTATGGAATATTATGGTCATTCTGACGTGCCGTTGTATTGGCATAATCGTGGTTTCCCGGTGCTGGCCACAACACTACATTTCGCAATACTGAATCCTGATAGATGGGATAAAAATTAGTTTGATATTCTGCATCCGTTCCCGATTGATAAGCATTATCCCCTAATAAGAGCATGACATCTGTATGCTTATTCCCCATGTATTGCATGTATTGATTGCGCACATTAATCTGATTAGAGGAATTATTACCACAATCTCCCAAAGCCCAGATATGCGTGGTACGATCTGTTCCTTTTAACGGTAAGGTGTAAAAAAAATAGGCAGCACCCTCGCTGTAGGTCTCAACAGATGGAGTGGTTGCACCTATTGAATAGAAATACTTTGTATCCAACGATAGACCATTTATGGTGATATCGTGTTCTGTAACTAAAGTAGCGTCTACTTTTGACTGACTCAATGAACCGACAGATGTTCCATAGTATACTATACTATTGGTAGCTACATCCGTTCTCCAGCGGACATGAACGGATGTTTGTGTAGCCATATTCAAATAAGGCCCTCTCAGAACAGTTGCTGCTAAAGAAGAAATACTGCAGCCTATAAGAATTCCAAAAAACAAAAAAACTATTTTTTTCATAGTACTATAATTAAAAGTATTCGAGAAAATTGGTATCCTTTCCTGAAACAATACGTTTATACCTGTTGTGTAATAGATATCCAATGGTATCTTCCCAATCTGCTTTTAGTTTATGTCCATTGATACTTTCAACGCCGGCCACTTCTGCTGCCGTGCCTGTAAAAAATGCACCATCAGCTTCTATAACTTCTTCTACTCCAAACTGTCTCTCCACAACTTCTATTCCCATTTGTCGGGCAATATCTATTAAAGTAGTACGTGTGATACTTGGAAATATATTTTGAATCGGCGGTACTATAAGTTTGCCATTTTTCTCCATAAAGAAAGAAGCTCCCGGGCCAGATGCAATATATCCTTCCACATCCAGCAATAAAGCCTCATCATATCCTTTTTGTAACGCTTCTTTAGTAGCCAAGATAGAGTTGACATAATTACCGGTCACTTTTATATCTACTGGCATAGTTCGGGGATGCGGTCTTCTCCAGGAGGACACCAACACTTTAAGATGATTGGACGGGTAATATCGATTCCATTTCCAACAGGTCATCAGTAAATTTGGTTTTTCTGCATCATCGGCACGCAAGGTCATGTTTTTATCCATCAGAACCAGCGGTCTTATATAAGCTTCCTGCATACCATTGCGTTCAATTAGTTCATAGGCAAAGTGAATCATCTCTTGCACTGAATATGGCATTTTAATATAGATGCGCTCAGCAGATTTTTCGAGACGTTCAAAATGGCGTTTAACCTTGAAGATATGAGCACCCTGTTGTGTTTGATAAGCTCTAAGCCCCTCAAAAACCCCATAACCATAATGTAAGGTTTGGTTAAAAGGGCTGATACCTAAATCGTCTACAGATTTAAATTCCCCATTAAAAAATAAAACTGATTTGTCGTTATGATAGAGCATAGTGAAAATTAAAAAAATTATCTTAAAAATCAGAATTCACCTTTCAAAAATTATAATTTAATAAACACGTTTAAGCCATTTGAAGGATGAAGCATTCAAATTCCTGTTTTGGTATTCGAGCTATAAACAAGCATTTTACGTAACTTTGCTACATGCTGACACAAGGAATCTCTATACTGACTCTTTTTATTATTGGGTTTATTGTATTCGACTTTATACTCGAATTCATCTTAGACAGGTTAAATGATAAATCCTGGGAGTTGCCTATACCCAAAGAACTCAATGATATTTATGATGATAAAAAGTATCTGCAAGCAAGAAACTACCACAAGGCAAAACAGCAACTGCAAATAATCACCAAGATCATCAGCACGATACTAATCATTGCTTTTATCTGGATAAAGGGCTTCGCTCAGTTACATCAATTTGTGGCAAACATTTCAACAGCTCCTATATTGCAGACATTACTCTTCTTCGGAATATTTGGAATAGCTTCCGAAATTATTGGCTTGCCTTTTGAGATCTACGGAATATTTATCACTGAAGAGCAATTTGGCTTCAATAAGATGACCTGGAAAACTTATCTATCCGATAAAGTAAAAGGATATATTTTGGGTATATTAGTTGGAGGATTACTACTCAGTTTATTTGTATGGTTTTATACCATTGCCGGTGCTTATTTCTGGATATATGCATGGATCCTCTTCACCTGCTTTATATTGTTCTTTGCGATGTTTTACACTTCACTCATTGTTCCTCTGTTTAATAAGTTAAAACCATTGGAAGAAGGATCCTTGCGCACAAAAATTGAATCCTACGCCAAAGCAATAGAATTCCCTCTCGATAATATATATGTGATTGATGGCTCCAAAAGAAGCACCAAGGCTAATGCCTATTTCAGCGGATTGGGTAGCAAAAAAACCATAGTACTGTATGACACCTTAATCAAGGAACAAAGCGAAGAGGAACTGGTGAGCATACTTGCCCATGAGGTTGGGCATTATAAGCTCAAACACATCCAGAAAAGCATAGCTATTTCTACCTTGCAAATGGGACTACTGTTATTTATATTATCCATTTTTATCAATCAACCGGTACTTAGCGAGGCTTTGGGAATTCAGACTAAAACTCCAATTTTCCATCTCGGTTTAATTACATTTAGTCTGTTGTACACTCCTATTTCTATGCTGACGGGTATCTTTATGAATATACTTTCCAGAAAAAATGAATTTGAAGCCGATAGCTTTGCAAAAAAAACGATTGGTACAGAAGTACACCTCATCAGTGCACTGAAAAAACTATCCGCCAATAACCTATCTAACCTCAACCCGGATAAATGGTATGTTTTCTTCCATTACTCCCATCCTCCCTTGCTAGCCAGAATAAAAAATCTTAGCATTTAGTATAACTTATTGATTATTATTTATTTAGGTGAAAAATAAATCCTTCAATTAAAAAACAGGCAGACTTAATAAAAAATCCGCTTAACGTATAAAAAACAAGATTAAATAGTTATCTTTGCAACTCCTAAAAATAATTTTATGTACGCAATAGTAGAAATAGGTGGCCATCAGTTCAAGGTAGCTAAGGATCAAGAGATCTTCGTTTATAAATTGGATGGTAATGCCGGAGACAAGGTGAGCTTTGACAAGGTTTTAATGGTTGCAGGCGATGCAGGCGTTAAAGTTGGTAATCCAACCGTTAGCGGACATTCTGTATCCGCAACCATTGTAGAACATGCAAAAGGAGATAAAGTAATCATCTTCAAGAAGAAAAGAAGAAAAGGGTATAAAGTAAAGAATGGATTCAGACAATCTTATACCAAGGTAAAGATTAACACAATTGCTTAATTAGAAACTTTAAAAAATAAACTAAAATGGCTCATAAAAAAGGTGTCGGTAGCTCCAGAAACGGTAGAGAATCACACAGCAAAAGATTAGGTGTAAAGCTTTATGGCGGACAAGAAGCTATAGCAGGAAATATCATCATTCGTCAGAGAGGAACTGAATTTCATCCTGGTGTTGGCGTTGGTCTTGGTAAAGATCATACCATATTTGCATTAAAAGATGGAAAAGTGTTATTCAAAAAAGGATATAAGGACAGAACTTTCGTCCATATCGCTTAAAAAATAAAAGTAGTTAGTGTAAACCATCCTTTCGGGATGGTTTTTTTATTTTACATATTATAGAAGCTTATATGAAAGTTGAAATCTGGTGGATAGGAAAAACATTTCAGGACTTTACAGAGAAGGGGTATCATGAATATGTCAGGCGGATTCAAAAGTTCACCTCTGTATCAATTGTTGAAATCCCCGACATAAAAGGACAAAGCCAGCCCTCCCATATAAAGAATATGGAAGCAGATAAAATAATAGGCAAACTAAAAACCGATGACTATCTGATACTATTAGATGAAAGAGGAACAAATTTCTCTTCTGTGGAGTTTGCCGCCTACCTGCAAAAAAAAGAAAATCAAGCTGTCAAAAAAATCATATTCCTAATTGGTGGAGCATATGGATTTGATGAAAAAGTATACAAGAGGGCTAATGATAAAATATCCCTATCCAAGATGACCTATTCGCATCAGCTCATCCGATTAATCTTTGCAGAACAACTATACAGGGCCTATACCATCATAAATAATCTACCCTACCATAATGAGTAGGGCAATTACAGAATATCCAAAACCTTCTGCATACTCAAATCATTCATACATTTAAAATGCCCTTTGGGACATTTATCCCTTCCATATCTGTGACATGGCCGGCAAGTGAGCGATGAGTTTTCTATAATAACAGATGAGGCACTGGAATGATAAGGTGTATATCCCAAACGCTTATCTGTTCCACCCCATATGGAAATAATGCGCTTGTTCAATGCTGCAGCGATATGCATCATCCCGGTATCAGGCGTAATAACTACTTTGGCTTTCTTGATAATAGATGCAGACTGATTAATGGAAAACTTTCCACAACCATTATAAATCTTAAACTTATCTAAGGCTTCTAACTGAGTTCCCAGATAGGCATCCTCTACTCCACCAATAAGCATTATAGGCATATTAATCCCTTCAAATAACTCTACCAGCTTATCCTTAGGAATCTGTTTGGTAAAATGCTTTGCACCTATCACCAACGCCGCATATCCAGCCAGGTGTGTAAACGGTAAATTCTGCACCGCTACCTCCTCCTCTTCAGGAATAAAATAATCCAAGCCCTTACCATCATTGATTACTTCTAAAGGCTGCACCGCAGAAAAATATCGGTCAACAACATGATTATTCAATAAATTCCAATTAAAGGAAGTAAGCAAAAATGTCTTAATACGCTGCTTGTTATATCGATGGGTTTTTACTTTTAGTATTGACGTTATCTGATGCGATCTAATATTGTTGTGAAGATCTATAATCAAATCGAACTGTTCTGCCTGTAAATCAGATATCACCTCAGCAACACTATCCCGTATAGTATGCAATTTAGACACATAAGGATTCGCCACTAATATCTCCTTAAAAACATCTTTAGTTAAGAAATGAATTTCTGCATCCGGCAATTGATTTTTAACGCAACGAATAACCGGACTCGTTAATACAATATCTCCTATGGAGCTAAAGCGGATAAAAAGAATTTTCATTTATATTTTAGATTTCCGTAAATCAGAGATGCCAGAACATTATAAGCACCTCATCATTCTTCTACAAACTATTATTTAAGATATTTTGCTGCTTCCTGCAGATATTCTTCAACGCCCAACAAAACACCGAGCTTAACCTGTTCCACCGGAAGTGTCTTCACAATCTTACCGGGAGTACCCAGTACCATACTGCCATCCGGAATAACCATATTTTCAGTAATCAAAGCGTGAGCACCAATAATACAACCATTTCCGATTTTAGCCCCATTTAAAATCGTTGCACGCATACCAATTAAATTAAAATCTCCAATCTGTGCACCGTGTATAATAGCGCCATGCCCAATTACATTATCTGTACCTATAGAAATTGGTTTCCCATGATCAACATGCATAATTACGCCCTCTTGAACATTTGTTCTCGCACCAATCAAAATCTTATCAAAATCTGCCCTTAAAACAGCACCAAACCAGACAGATACCTGATCCATCAATTCTACATTACCCAAAACACGGGCAGTGTCTGCTATAAATACATCCTGGTGTTTTACCACCTTGCTTTCCAATTGGACTTGATAATTTACCATGCTTAAAAATAGGAAAAATTTAGCTGAACTCACTCCCCACTGATTATTCAAAAATATATAGGGGAGACTGGACTTAGCTTCTGCTGTAAATAAAATATTTTATCTACCTTTAATTTATACTAGTTAATATCTTAAATATAACTCCAAATGAAAAAAATAAGCTTTCTGTTTTTAACACTTGTACTTTTACTTAACAGTTGCAAAAACAGCCATTCCGGTGATGCTGATTTTCAGAAATTATCTGAAGAATATATCTCCGGATACTTAGCCTGGAGACCACAAAATGCCGTCTCACTCGGGTTTCATGAATATGATGGGAAACTAGATAACTTTAGTAAAACATCTATAGATGCTGAACTTGCACGACTAAAAAAATACGATGAAAAACTAGCACAGATAGATACAGCATCATTAAGCCAAAAAGTATATTATGATTTCAGCGTACTAAGATCTGCTATTAAAAATGATATCTTTTACATAGAAGATATCAAAGCCTATACTAAAAACCCTATGACTTATGCCAGAGCCATAGATTTAAATATCTATATCAAAAGAAACTTTGCACCCCTTGAGGAACGGATACGCTCTATTATAGAGATTGAAAAAAAGATACCTGCATTTTTCACCGATGCAAAATCTAATCTAGAGGACTCCTTAGCTGATCCTTATACCAAACTAGCTATAGAGATAGCAAGAGGAACTGCATCTTTTCTGGGTAACGACATGATGGTAGCTGTAAAAGAAAGTAAGGATACCGCATTATTGAATGTATTGGAAGAGGTAAATCAAAAAGCCATCGGAGCATACCAGGATTTTGCAGTTTGGCTCGAAAAAGAAAAACTGCCTAAGACGCACAATCACTATGCCATTGGAGTGGAGAATTACAAGAAAATGTTGCTCTATGGGGAAGCTATTCGAATGACACCTGATGAGATACTGGAAATCGGATTAAAAGAACTGAAAAAAGAACAGGAATCATTTAATAGCGCAGCCAAAATAATCAACCCTAATAAAAAACCTGTTGAGGTTTATGCTGATTTACAGAAAGAACATTCTACTGCTGAAAATCTGATTCCGGATGCACGAAAAAATTTAGAAGCCATACGTCAATTCCTGATAGATAAAAAGATCATCACTGTTCCATCAGAGGTACGCGTAAAAGTAGAAGAAACACCACCGTATGCTCGTGAAACCAGTACAGCATCCATGGACTCTCCCGGCCCGTTTGAAAAGAAAGCAACAGACGCCTACTATTATATCACACCGGTAAATGACAAATGGACTGAAAAACAAAAAGAGGAATGGCTGGAATCATTTAATTTTTACACCACAGATGTAGTGTCAATCCATGAGGCCTATCCAGGCCACTATACTCAATTCTTACATCTTAATGCTTCTGATGCATCTAAGATTCAGAAAATATTTGGCTCCTATGCCTTCATTGAAGGCTGGGCACATTATACCGAAAAGCTAATAATAGATGAGGGCTACGGAGATAATGGTGATAAAATCAAAGCGGCAAAATACCGGATGGCACAAGCCGGTGATGCTTTGCTGCGTATCTGCAGACTTTGTGTATCCATAAAAACACATTGCCATGGAATGACTATTGACGAAGGCACTAAATTCTTTATGGAGAACTGGTATCAAGGTGATAAGCCATCCCGCCAGGAAGCATTAAGAGGAACCTTCGATCCGGGTTATTTATTCTATACTGTAGGGAAATTACAGATTCTGAAACTCAGGGAAGATTATAAAAAACAGGAAGGTGCGAATTACTCTCTTCAAAAGTTCAACGACTTTATGTTAGATAATGGAATGCCGCAAATACAAATCCTTAGAGAAATGTTGCTAAAAGATAAAAAACAATGGGATGCCATTTTGTAGAAATATAAGCGCAACATCCCTTTTTCTAATACTGATTTATCTTTGTATTGATGCACGCGGAGAGACTCCGGGATGTACCGATCCTAAGGCCAACAACTACAATGCGATTGCCACACAAAACGATGGAAGTTGCACGTATAACGGAGCTAATTTTTCTCCTATAAGTTCTATTTTACTGGATAGTGCTTTAACAGAAACATCCGGATTAATCCAATGGAATAACTATCTGTGGTCGCACAATGACGACAGCAATACCAAACTCTATACTTTAGATACTGGAACTGCGGCTATACAACAATCCTATATGCTAACAGATGTAATCAATAAAGACTGGGAAGAAATCTCTCAAGACAATAACTATATATACATTGGAGACTTTGGAAATAACAGCTCCGGCAATAGGACAGATCTGCATATACTGAGAATTGAAAAAAATTCTTTAGTAACTAACGCCGCTATTATAGATACCATATGGTTTTCCTATGACGATCAAACCAACTTCAATCCAGCGGCAGCCAATCAAACAGATTTTGATTGCGAGGCATTCCTGGTGAGTACAGACAGTATTTACCTATTTACCAAGCAATGGATTAGCAATAAAACTAGTATTTATGTGCTACCAAAGCAACCGGGAAGATACAACGCAATAAATAGAGGCACATTAAACATTCAAGGCCTGGCAACGGGAATCACTTACCTAGAAGATAAAAGACTGGCCGTTATCTGTGGCTACTCAAATCTACTGCAACCTTTTTTGTATTTACTCTATGATTTTAAGAACTATGATTTCTTGCTGGGTAATAAAAGAAGAATAGATGTCAACCTGCCCTTTCATCAAACAGAAGGAATTGCTACTCAAAACGGATTAAAGTATTATGTATCGAATGAATACTTCTCCAAATCCGGCATCACTACACCTCAGAAATTACATACTTTTGATCTATCCAATCTGCTTAGTAATTATATCAACGGACTTGTTCTCAACAATACAGAAAGTCTCAAAAAAAAGATTAAAAAATTCTATCCGAATCCTTCAAAAGACTTTATTTACATAGAATCCAATAGCAATCTTTCAGCTGCTTTGTTGATTATAAGAAATACGAACGGAAAAGAAATACTTCGACAAAACTTATCTAAAGAAGTTAGCGAAATTAGTATAAAACATCTTAATCCGGGATACTATATTGCATCTATAGAAGGGACAGCGGAAAGTTTCTCTTTTATAAAAGAATAATATTAAATCTAGATACCTGTATAATTAAATGGCGTAATACCTCTGAGTTCCTCTTTTATTGTATCTGAAATATTTAGACTTCCAATAAAATCATGAATTTCCTTTTCGCCAATTTTTGCATTGGTTCTTGTTAAATCTTTAAGGAGTTCGTAAGGCTTATCAAATCCCTCTCTTCTAAGTATTGTTTGAATAGCTTCAGCTACCACTATCCAGTTATCTTCAAGATCCTGACGAATCTTTTTTTCGTTTATCAATAACTTTTCTAATCCCTTAAGTATAGAATCAATAGCTATGAGTGTATGCGCCATAGGTACACCGATATTTCTAAGCACCGTAGAATCTGTCAAATCACGCTGAAGTCTGGAAACAGGAAGCTTTTCAGCTAAATGATACAATAAGGCATTTGCAATTCCCAGGTTACCTTCCGCATTTTCAAAATCAATTGGATTTACTTTGTGCGGCATAGCAGAACTTCCCACTTCACCTTCTTTTATTTTCTGTTTGAAATAATCCATAGCCACATAACTCCAGATATCCCGACAAAAATCAATAAGAATCGTGTTAATTCGCGCGTAATTATGAAACAAGGCAGCCAGGTTATCGTAGTGCTCTATCTGCGTGGTGGTTGCAGAACGAGACAAGCCGAGCTTATCATTTACAAAACTATCACCAAACACTTTCCAGTCGACCAAAGGAAATGCCACATGATGTGCGTTAAAGTTACCGGTAGCACCTCCAAATTTAGCTGAGTAAGGAATGGTATTAAAATAATCAAACTGGTTTTTAAGACGCTCTGAGAATACCCTGAATTCCTTTCCTAGTTTAGTAGGACTCGCAGGCTGTCCATGAGTTCGGGCAAGCAACGTAATATCTGCATATGCTTTTACTTTATCTTCTATCTCTGAATGTAACTGAACAAATCTTGAACTGTATATCGTTGAAAAGAAATTTTTTAAGGACAAAGGGATAGCTGTATTGTTAATATCCTGAGAAGTTAAACCGAAATGGATAAACTCTGCCTTCCCCTTTAAGACATTATCTTTTATATGCTCTTTAATAAAATACTCTACCGCTTTTACATCATGATTGGTAGTTTTTTCAATTTCTTTAACGCGCTCAGCATCTGCTAATGTAAAATTTGTGTAAATACTTCGAAGCATTTGCTGCTGAACTTCAGAGAGCTTTCCTACCTGATCAATAGATACAGATAAAGCAATAAAGTATTCCACTTCTACATGGATTCTGTATTTTATAAGCGCAAACTCGGAGAAATAATCTGACAAATGAGCTACTTTATTCCTGTAGCGACCATCAACAGGTGATATGGATAACAATTCACTCATGTCAAAATTTTAGTAAAAATACGTATTAATACATGAAAAGAATTTGATTTATGATGAACAAAATGGAAAATTTAGTTTTATTTGCGGGTCGAAGTAGATAGTATAGCGCAAATTGCACTTAATGAACCGGCCACAAAACAACCTCTTTGTTAATCTGCTGAACCACAAAATACTCTATACTAATACAAAACACCAAAAAGAACATGGCAAAGAATTTACTGATAGTTGAGTCACCGGCAAAAGCAAAAACAATTGAAAAGATTCTTGGGGAAGATTTTATAGTGAAGTCTTGCTATGGCCATATCCGTGATTTAGCCAAGAAAGGAATGGGCGTTGATATAGAAAATAATTTTCAACCCTCCTATATTATATCCGAAGACAAGGAACAAGTTGTAAAAGAGCTGCAGAAGCTCTCTAAAAAGGCAGAAGTTTGGCTGGCAACGGATGAGGACCGCGAGGGTGAAGCTATATCCTGGCACTTGTGTGAAGTACTGAACCTTAATAAAGACACTACCAAACGAATTGTTTTTAATGAGATTACTGCTCCTGCCATCAAAAAAGCAGTGGCAAAACCCCGACTGCTGGATCAGAATTTATTTTATGCGCAGCAGGCCCGCCGGGTACTGGATCGTGTAGTGGGATTTGAGCTCTCTCCTGTTTTATGGAAGAAACTCGGAAGAAGAACTTTATCTGCCGGGAGAGTACAATCTGTTGCAGTTCGATTAGTGGTTGAGCGCGAAAGAGAAATTAACAATTTTGCCTCCGAATCTTTTTACAAGATTGTAGCTTATTTTATTGCGGACCAAAATGGAAAAAGTAATAAAATTTTTAAAGCAGAGCTTTCTGAAAAAATAAAAACAGAAGAAGTAGCCTTACAATTTCTGGAAGACTGTAAAAAAGCAGCTTTCAAAATCAGCGATATCCAGGTAAAACCTACACAAAAGGGACCTGCGGCACCTTTCACTACTTCTACCCTACAACAGGAAGCCAGTAGAAAAATAGGATTCTCTGTCTCCAGAACAATGTCTGTAGCACAGAAACTATACGAATCCGGAAAGATTACTTATATGAGAACAGACTCTCCTAATCTTTCTGAAATGGCGATGGATAGTATTGAATCCTATGTAAGTAAGGAATTTGGAAAGGAATACTCCAATAAAAAGCAATATGCCTCCAAAAACTCAAATGCGCAGGAAGCCCACGAGGCCATTAGACCTACGTATATAGAGAATATGAATGAAGGCAATAATTCTGATGAACAAAAATTATACACGCTTATTTGGAAAAGGACTATTGCCTCACAAATGAGCAATGCAAAGCTGGAGAAAACAACTGCCCGTATTGATATATCTAATAGAAAAGAGAAATTTAATGCCGAGGGAGAAGTGCTGAAATTTGATGGATTCCTAAAAGTATATATAGAAGGTACAGATGATGATGAACAAAAAGAAGACGGAGAAGAAGCGGGAATGTTGCCACCATTGAGTGTAGGTCAGGATTTATCATACAGAAACATTGAGGCACGTCAGCGTTTTTCTCAACCCCCTGCGCGCTACACAGAAGCCAGTCTTATTAAAAAATTGGAGGAATTGGGTATAGGCAGACCATCCACATTTGCACCTACTATATCAACTATTCAAAATAGAGAATATGTAGTTAAGGGAGAAAGAGAAGGATTACCTCGTACCTATAGAAAACTCGACTTATCCGATAAAAAAGAAATTACCAAGGAAACACTTCAGGAAAATACGGGCTCATTAAAGGGTAAACTATTGCCAACAGATATCGGCAGTTTGGTAACAGACTATCTCATGGAAAACTTTACCCGTGTAATGGACTATAGCTTTACTGCAGAAATGGAAAAAGATTTTGATGAAGTAGCAGAGGGCAGAAAAGAATGGAGCAATCTACTCAAACAGTTTTATAAACCTTTTCATAAAGAGATAGAAGCGTCAGAAGGGAATACAGATTATGTTACCGGAGAACGGGCATTGGGTATGGACCCAAAAAGCGGCAAACCCGTAATTGCAAAGCTAGGCCGATATGGTCCGATGATACAAATTGGCGTTAATGAAGATGAGGAGAAGCCAAGATATGCAAAACTGCAGGCCGGCCAAAGCATAGAAACCATCAGTTTAGATGATGCAATGACACTTTTTAATCTTCCAAGAGAAATAGGTGACATTGGTGAGTTAAAAGTAAAAGTAAATATTGGTCGATTTGGCCCTTACATACAAGTGGGTTCAACTTTCGTATCTCTGAAAAAAGAAGATGATCCATATACAATTACCCTGGATCGCGCTAAGGAACTTTACTCTGAAAAATTGGAAAAAGATGCAAACCGTCTAATTCTTGATTTTGGCGAAATTCAGGTTTTGAATGGAAGATGGGGCCCTTACATCAGCAAAGGGAAAGAAAACTATAAAATTCCTAAAAATACAGATGCTAAATCCCTTACACTGCAAGAGATAGAAGATATCATCACCAATAGTGCTGATAAACCTAAAAGAAAATTTCCTAAGAAAAAAAAGTAATCTAAAGAAATATAAACGTGCAGCCTATCTCTGATACAGAATTTAAAGCACTCATCACTTTATTGGATGACAATGACAGTGAAGTCTATAATCATGTTACCGATAAATTATTTTCTTTAGGAATAGAAGGCATTCCTCTTCTGGAATCTGCATGGGAAACATCCGAGAATCAGCTGATACAAACGAGACTAGAAGATCTTATCAATAAGATTCAATTCTCCAATGTAAAAG
Source organism: Sphingobacteriales bacterium (assembly GCA_947460245.1). Taxonomy (GTDB): domain Bacteria; phylum Bacteroidota; class Bacteroidia; order Chitinophagales; family JADIYW01; genus JADJSS01. Next base: position 51,260 of record CANHGL010000004.1, on the reverse strand, counting down.
ACAGACTAATAAAGTGGATACAAAAAGATGGAGAAGATCTTCTCGAAGGAGCGCTGATTGTTGCCAAATTCCAATATCCCGATTTGGATGAATTTAAGATTACACAAAAAATAGAAATACTTTCCAAAGCTATATGGATTGAATTAAATCCGGCGTTATCACCATTGGAAGAAGCACACGTAATGAATCATGTGTTTTTTCAGTTACACGGTTTTTTTGGTAATCAATCTCAACAACTAGAACCTGAATTGGGATATATCAATAATGTGTTAGATAGCAAGAAAGGAAATTCATTGACTTTAAGTATTATCTATCTTATTTTAGCTCAAAAAAACGATTTGCCTATTTATGGAGTAAATCTCCCCTATCACTTTATCATGGCATACTGCCGAAAACATTTACAACAAGATGAGTTGGATAGTAAGGATCAGGAGAAAAATGTGATGTTTTACATCAATCCATTAAATAAGGGAATTGCTTTTTCCAGAATTGAAATCAGCCATTACCTCGAGCAGATGAAGGTAAAGACGCATCCAAAGTTCTTCTCTCCATGTAATAATATGGATATCCTAAAAACGTTGCTATTTAATCAACTGACTTGTTACGATCAAAGTGGAAATATTGAAAAAGCAAGTCAATTGAAAGAACTCTTTGAATTATTCCAACAAGGAGAAGATTTAAGTGAGGCAGAATCGGAGAACGAAGCCGACTAATTAATCAGCTTTAGATTATACAACTGACCTACTCCGCAGGCGATTCCACCTATTGCACTCATAAAATGTGCAGAAACATCATTGATGTCAAATATTACCCTTAATACGGAAGAAGTACACAACAGTATCAGACCAAAAATGAATATAAAAGCAGGAATCTTATTCTTGTGGTGAAATTTATATCCGTGTAGTATAGCAGAAGTACCCAAAAAGAAAACACTTGAAAAAATAATGTATTCTACCCAATGGTATTTTTCAAAATAGATACCAGCTACCGGTAATACGACCATCAAAATTGGAGTGATGATACAATGCACCGCACATAAAACAGATAAAAAGACAGAAATCTTTTCAGAATAATGATGATGGTGGTGTGTATTGTTATGCACTTTTTGTTTATTTTGGCAGGAGCTAAAACAATTGTTTTAACAACTCTTGAAGTTCAAATATACGGTATTTTTGCAACATAATTGCAATTGTAAATCCATCCTCATGAATCTAATAAATAACACCCTGAAACACCATAACTTACGCATTACTAAAGTAAGAGTGGAAATACTCAGCTTATTCCAGACACACAAAAAAGCACTCACACATGCAGACCTGGAAGCTAAGTATGATAAGAAATTTGATCGCGTTACCATTTACAGAACACTGAGCTCCTTTTTAGAAAATGGGCTATTACATAAAATTCCAGATGATTCCGGAGTTGCAAAGTATGCGCTATGCCATCATGAAGGTACGGCACACACACACGATGACCATCATGTGCACTTTAAATGTAAGCAATGTGAGAAAATTGAATGCTTGCATACATTGGAAATACCAAAACTACAGTTGCCAAAAAAATACAAAATGGAAAATGCAAATCTACTTATAGACGGTATTTGTGCTACTTGCAATGAATAAAATTCAATATTCCAAAAACATTTTGAGTACTAATTCGTCTATAAGTTATGGAAGGTAAGCTACAAACCAGAGATGAGACAAAAATATACGAGGGTATTATCCAAAAGAAATACAGAAACTATAAATGGTTGCTATACTTCAGTATTAGTGGGATATCCATTATGTTTATTGGACTAACCATTTTATATTTTTTTAGCAGTATAAAAAACCAGCAAGCGCCTGTAAGGCTTCCCGTTTTATTTTATTGGAACACGCTTGTACTTATGGGTAGTAGCTTAACTTTAGTATTATCTCAGCTTTATTATACCGAAGATAGATTTAATCAATATAAATCAGCCTTGCTACTTATTCTAGGATTGGGCATTTTATTTATGGTCGGTCAGGTTACTGGATGGCTGGCATTATATAATTCCGGATACACCCTCTCCCATCACTCCTCAAGCTATCTTTATGTGATATCAGGGATTCATGCTATACACGTACTAGGAGCAATGGTTTTTCTTGTATTCTTTTTATCAAAAAGTCATCCCTTACTAAAAGACTATGCTACATCAGTTGTTTACTTTACAGACCCCATAATACAATCACAGCTTCGATTGTTTTCTATTTTTTGGCATTTTTTAGGCATTACCTGGATATATCTATTATTTTTCTTTATACTTCTTGGATAAAAAAAAGCACCAACAAGGTGCTTTTTTTTGAAAGTAGAAAATGTTCAAGGGGGTTTCTATATTTCTATTTTCCAGATCCGTTTGGGGTTTTTATGAATTTCTTATAACAAAGATAGGCTTCGTTACTTATGTCTGAAATAGTGTGATTTATGAAAAAAAAGTAGTAGAAAGTACTACATAAGCTGTTGGAACTTCCTGAATATATATCTCATCTTTAATTATTCTTCCGGAACAAAAAAACAGCACCTCATTGGTGCTGTTTTTTTTTGTAAGTAGAAAATGTTCAAGGGGGTTTCTATATTTCCATTTTCCAGATCCGTTGGGGTTTTTATGAATTTCTTATAACAAAGATAGGCTTCGTTACTTATGTCTGAAATAGTGTGATTTATGAAAAAAAAGTAGTGGAAAGTACTACATAAGCTGTTGGAACGATGTTAAAACGGAACAAACCTTATCTATACTATACCCGGAAACATCCAAATGGGTAACCATTCTAATCTGATGTTTGCCAAACTGAGTGGCTAAAATATTATTATTCTTAAGAAAGAGAAGTACTTCATCTACAGATGTTTCAGATTCCTTTATTTCAAAGATTAAGATATTGGTTTCGGGAGGCAGTATAGCTTCTACCCAGGTCAACTTCGATAAGGTATCAGCAATTTGCTGAGCATGAGTATGATCCTGAGCTAGCCGCTGAATATTATTATCCAATGCATACATACAAGCTGCCGCAAGAAATCCCGCTTGACGCATACCGCCTCCAAAAGCTTTACGTACCCTTCTCGCCTTACGAATAAATGCTCTGTTACCAATAAGCACACTTCCAACCGGAGCGCCCAATCCTTTAGAAAAACAAAGAGAAATGGAATCTAATAAACTCCCTACCTCTAGAGTCGTATACTGCTTTGCTACAATTGCATTAAACAGACGAGCACCATCCATATGTAGTTTTAGTCCGTGCTTATCACACACTGATTTAATCTCTATGATAGAAGAAAGCTCATAACAACTTCCTCCTCCTTTATTAGCGGTATTCTCCAGGCAAACTAAACTTGTTTTAGGAAGCCAGTCGAAATCCGGTTGAATATTCTCAACCACTTGAGCTGCAGTAATAATCCCTCTGTTGCCATCTACTAATTTCACAGAAACTCCGGAATGGAATGCATACCCTGCAGTTTCGTAATAATAAATATGAGCAGTTTTATCCAGAATAATTTCATCCATTGGTTGTGTGTGCGTCTTTATGGCAATCTGATTTGCCATAGTACCACTTGCACAAAATAAGGCTGCTTCATGCCCAAAAATAGCAGCGCACCTTGCTTCCAATTCATTGATTGAAGGATCTTCACCAAAAACATCATCTCCAACCTTGGCAGCGAACATTGCTTGCTTCATGCCCTCATTAGGGTGCGTAACGGTATCGCTTCTTAAATCAATAAAACTTTTAACGGTCTCCATGTAAAAATCTTAAAATAACTGTGAAATAAAATTCTTCCAGGCATCGTGCCACAAGAGTAAAACAAATAAAGCCCCCCAAAGGGCACCAAAAAAATGAGCATCATGGCCAACATTATCCAAACCTCTTCTTCCCATGTAGTAGGAGTACAATAAATATAATGGTCCGACTATATAAGACGGAATGAAAAACGGTATTGGGAAAATCATCAGACGCTGACCCGGGAAGAGAATTATACTAGCAAATAAAATTGCCGAGACAGCTCCGGAAGCACCTAATGCATTATATCCAGGATTTTCCTTGTGCTTGTAAAACGAAAATGTAGCGCTCATTATTAATGCAGAAAAATATAATACCACAAAGAGTATTGCTCCTAGATTTTGAAAGATTTGAATAAAGGATTGTTCAACAACACGTCCAAATAAATACAATGCATACATATTGAATGCCAGATGCATCCAGTCTGCATGTATAAAACCTGACGTAATAAATCGAAAGTATTCTTTCCGCTTATCTATTACAAAAGGGTTGAATATAAGTTTGCGCTGTATATCTTCATTGGAGAAAGCCAACAAACTTACAACTACGGTGATACCTATAAGGAGAAATGTAATCATTAGGAATTTTTCTTTTTTCTATTAACACCAGGAAGGAATTTTTTTAAGATTGCACCCGAAAGATTTCTCGCGCCATTTCTATTTAGAATCCTTGTATTTAAAAACACCTGGGCCTTATTAATCCATCCCGGAACTTCATATGCTTTTTTACCTAAATTATCTAGGGCTGCTTTTACTACTGGAGCTGCTGCCATAAGCATAGGTCCTTCTTTTAACCCCTTTGTCATCTCTGATTTAGTCATACCAGGACATAATGCCAAAACATCAATATTCTTATCCTTGAACTCATAATTCATACTCTCAGCTAACGATAATATATATGCCTTTGTTGCCGCATAATGAGATAAATAAGGATGAGCGTTAAATCCACTAATGGAAGATGTAAAAATAATACCGCCTTTTCCCTTCTTTGAAAATTGCTTCCCGTACTCATAAGCCAAAACAAATGGAGCTTTCACATTCAGCTGAATCATATTCAGGTTCCTGTCTAAACTTCCACGATAAAAATCACCTTCACAATTCATCCCTGCATTATTTACCAATAAACCAACATCCAATCCATTCGAAGCTAAAAGCACTTCATTAAAAAACCCATCTACAGTTAGATCAGCCTCCAGGATTTTACACTCAATATTATACTTTGCTATGAGATCGGACGAGACCTCTTCAAGCAAGTTCTTTCTTCTGGCTACCAGTATCAGATTCAACCCTTTCGCTGCCAATTGATGGGCAAACTCCACACCTATTCCGCTCGATGCACCTGTCACAATTGCCCAGGGACCGTATTTATTAAAAAACTGATTATCCATATGCTTTAATTAGAAACTAAGATACTAAATGTATGAAGAGATAAATGAAAAAATGGGCTTATAAATGTATTTTTGAAGGGTGAATGTATTCGAAACAAAGCTCATCTGTAAAACCTTCCAAGGTCTTGAGGCAGTACTCGCCGAAGAACTCGATGGGTTAAATGCAAAAAACATAGAAATCATCAAGCGTGCCGTAGTATGTGATTACGACAAGGAGCTGCTATACAGATGTAATTTAGAATTAAGGACCTGTCTCAAAGTATTAGTTCCACTTTTTGAATTTGAATCCTCCTCGCCGGAAGATTTGTATGGTTTTGCTATACGAATTCCATGGGAAGACTATTTTGATGTAGACCAAAGTTTTGCCATAGACTTCACCATTCAGTCAGAATTTTTCACACACACACAGTTTGCTTCTCTAAAATTAAAAGATGCTATATGTGACAGGTTCAGAAAGTTTTGCGATGATAAGCGCCCCAACGTCAACCCGAAGGAACCAGATATTCTTTTTAACTTACATATTAACAGAGATAGAGTAACGATATCACTTGATAGCTCCGGAACCTCTTTACACCAAAGAGGGAACCGTATTGAACAAACAATTGCACCTATTAATGAAGTTCTTGCAGCCGGACTAATCTATCTCAGTAAATGGGACAAACAGTCTCACTTTGTAGATGCTATGTGCGGTAGTGGAACAATTGTAATGGAAGCTGCAAGTATGGCAATTCACAAAGCTCCTAATTTAGACAGAGCTTATTTTTGTTTCAAAAACTGGAAGAATTACGACAAGGTGTTATACAACGATATTTGTACAGTTTTAGAATACCAAATCAAAGACTTCCCGTACAAAATTATTGGGTCTGACAATAATAAAAAAGCAATTTTTACCGCTCAGGCCAATATCCGTAAAGCCGGATTATCCCATCTGATTGAGATTCGGGAAACAAGCATTCAAAAGATGATTCCTCCGATGGGAAAGGGTACTCTAGTGATAAATCCTCCTTATGGTGAGCGACTGCAAACACATGAAATAGATCTATTATATAAACATATTGGAGATGCCTTTAAACAGCACTTTACAGACTATACCTGTTGTATGATTTCCAGTAATTTTGAAAGTATGAAAAATATTGGGTTGAAGCCCTTAAGAAAATACCCGGTGGTAAATGGAAAACTGGATTGCTTATTCTGTATCTATGAAATGTATGAAGGCTCCAGACGTAAACCAAAAAGTGAAAGTGGAAATGAAGAAAATATGTCTAACACACTAGATTAAAATAGCATCTGAAAAATTCATTGAGAACATGAAAAGATTCCTAAATTTTGTAACTCTTCTATTGCTGATTTCATTATTTAATGCTTGCAACCTATTTCAGAACAACAACAACAATAGGATTGATTTACAAGAAGGTATGACCGATGAACAGTTAGAGGCACAACGCTACGCCCATAAAATCAAAAATGCCTATAAAGACAAGCACCTTTACCAACAGCAAACAGATAATATTCTTATTACACTATTTAATGTAATTACCTACCAGATAAAAGAAGAAGGTCCGGGCATTGGAGATGGATTCACCTATTATATCATAGATTTGGGTATCGAAAACAAATCAGAAACCCCTTTTGATATAGCAACATTTACAAAGAATTGCAAGCTTAGCACCTCAGATTCCTCGTATTTGTTTAGCAACGTAAGTTTTGCTTTAAATATGTACTCTTTACAGACAGATTCATCAGCGCTAGATAGCTCCTATATACAAAATTTTCATAAAGACAATATGCCTTCTAAAGAGTTTTATAGAGCTAAACTCTTTGCCTATGAAGTAAGCAACACGGAAAAAGATGCCCTTTTCTTCCGATATAATGTGGGTAACAAGAAACATGAATTTAAAATCAGGGATAAACAACCCTAATCTGATATTAAGTTTTAGCTATTTTAAAAAATATCAAATCCATTATAGCCCGGAATTGAAATAATCGCTTATTTTTACAGTCCATAACTACGATTCTGTTATGGCAAAATTCATCTTCGTTACGGGCGGCGTAACATCTTCATTAGGCAAAGGCATCTTAGCAGCTTCATTAGCAAAACTCCTCCAATCGAGAGGGTTAAAAGTTACGATACAAAAGTTTGATCCCTATATTAATATTGACCCAGGTACTATGAATCCTTATGAGCATGGAGAATGCTATGTAACGGAAGATGGAGCCGAAACGGATCTTGATCTTGGGCATTACGAGCGTTTTCTAGGCGTATATACCTCTCAAGAGAATAACGTTACAACAGGTAAGATTTATCAGGAAGTGATAAACCGTGAACGACGTGGAGATTATCTCGGCAAAACCGTTCAGGTAATCCCCCATATAACCGATGAGATTCAACGCAGAATGCTACTTCTCGGAAACAGCAATCAGTACGACATTATATTAACAGAAATTGGTGGCACCGTGGGTGACATTGAATCTTTACCTTTCATTGAAGCTATCAGACAGTTAAAATGGAAACTTCCAAAGCAAGACTATATGGTCATCCATTTAACCTTGGTACCCTACTTATCCTCTGCAAAGGAATTAAAGACTAAGCCCACTCAACATAGCGTAAAAGAACTACAATCCTATGGTGTACAACCCCATATTATTGTATGCCGAACAGAAATGTCGCTTGGCGATGAACGCAAGAGAAAGATAGCTGAGTTTTGCAACGTAGACTACGACTCTGTGATAGAAGCACTTGATGCAGAGACTATATACGATGTACCCTTAAACTTAAAAAAGGAAAAACTGGATGATATCGTATTGGAAAAATTTGGATACAGCATGCTTCCTGAAGTGAATATGGAAGAGTGGAATGTTTTTTTACATCGTCTAAAATACCCTAAAAAAGAAATTACCATTGGACTCATCGGAAAATACATCGAATTAAAGGATGCTTATATCTCCATATATGAGTCATTCATCCATGCCGGTGCTAAAAATGAATGCAAGGTCAATGTAGAACGTATTCATTCCGAAGACATCAATAAAGACAATCTAAAAGAGCGACTAGGATTATTGGATGGCATATTTGTGGCACCGGGTTTCGGACAACGTGGCATAGATGGAAAGATACTTGCTATACAGTTCGCGCGGGAAAATAATATTCCATTTTTCGGGGTTTGTTTAGGCATGCAGATGGCTGTAATTGAATTTGCAAAAAATGTACTGGGATTAGAACAGGCAAACTCAACGGAGATGCAGGCTGACACCCCTAACCCAGTAATTGATATGATGCAGGAACAAAAAACCATCGTTAATATGGGGGGTACAATGCGGCTGGGTTCTTATGCATGTTCTTTAAAAGAAAATACAATAGCACGCAGCATATATGGAGCTACAGATATCACTGAACGCCATCGCCACCGTTATGAATTTAACAATAAGTACCTGCAACAGTTTGAAGAGAACGGAATGATAGCCAGCGGATTTAATCCGGATACTAACCTGGTAGAGATTGTAGAAATCCCCAATCATCGTTTTTTTGTTGGTGTACAATTCCATCCCGAATTAAAGAGCACTATACTAAAACCACACCCATTGTTTTGTGCTTTTGTGAAAGCTTGTTTAGGTGGTTAATGGTAAAAAAATCCCCATAAAAACATTATAAATTGGAACTATACAAAAATTTGGACTAAATTTAAATATATAAAGAAAGAACTATGATTACTGTATTATGGATCCTAAAAGGCATACTCACTTTTGTGTTTTTAGCCTCTGGCTTAATGAAGGTTCTGCAAAATAGAGAAAAAGTTATCACCAGTTCCGGAAAATGGGCTGAGGGTTTTTCAGACCTCGAAGTGAAAATTATAGGGATTATTGAAGTAGTATTAGCCCTATGTTTAGTTGTACCTAAACTATTAGGACACGGATATTATCTTACCTCTATTTCCGCTTTTGGTATAGCCATAGTAATGGGTGGAGCTATGTATACTCATTACAAAAGAGCAGAGCATATGTTTATCATTATTAACCTGCTGTTTCTTCTAATAGCTTTATTTATTGCACTGCTTACCTGCCCGCTTACTCAGCATTGGGATTATATTTAGCAACTAAAGCGTGCTGTAGAATTTCAACAGGTGGGCATCCAGCCTTGCTTTCAGGTACCCATCCTTGTTTGCTTTATCTATTACCGGAATAAGGAATTCTTCAAGTTCCCTAATAACAATTTCCTTAGTAATCGAATTATCTTCTAATATCTCTGTAATAGTGCTGTTCATATGGTAAGTAAAGAAATGATCAATAGCTATATCACTGATGGCACGAACCGCTTCATTACTTAGTAGATCGGCTACAAGCTTTTCACTCATTTCTATAATATACTCAACATCCTTCTTTTTAATCTTTTTTGCAATACTGCTGATTTTAATATCTTCTATCTTGTTCCATATCTTTTTAGAAGAAGTCAGCAAATTCTCATCATTAAATCTGTCTTTAAGGTGCTGTTCACTTTGCTTCAATGTTTTAGATAAATTTTCGGCAATAAATCGCTTGATATTTTTATCAAAAGTTTCAGAAACTCCGGACAATGCAGCACCTAAGATGCCTTTCCCAAGATTAAACAGGGACCCCCCTACTGAGTCTTTGGCCGGACCACCTTGGGAAGCAAAAGCCTTTAAGCCATCATATAAGGTATCGGCAATAATTTGTCCGTACAAAGGATTCTTTACTGTGTTTTCTATAAACTGATCTCTCCATTCCTTTCGACTAATCAATTCCTCAACGATTTCATGATAGCGTTCTTTGAATATATAATCAGAAACTGTATAATCTGATACTATTGCTTCCTTGTGAAAAGTGAGTGCAATAGAATTTATATAAGCCTTTTGTTCAGCTGTTAAGCTTTTTGCTTCAATATTGCGTTTTAAAAAAGACTTAATAGATTCAGGGGAAGATATATCTTTTAGTTTAACACCTTCCAGCCAAATAAAAGTAGCTTCAACTTCTTCTTTAATAACAGCCTTTAAGTTTTTTTTCTGGAAATAGGCTAATTCGAAGGCTAGGTGTGCCTCATATATTTTTTTAATTTCTGGTGTCATGGTAATTGTTGGTACTATGCAAGATTATGAAAAACATTCTGAACATCTTCATCCTGCTCTAGTTTGTCGATTAATTCGAGCACTTCATCTGTTTGTTCTTCATTTAATTCTTTATGTATAGATGGTATTCTCTGTAATTCTGAGCTGATCAATTCAATTTTCTTGTCCTCTATTGCCTTTTGCATAGAACCGAAATCAGAGAATTTAGTATAAATCAACACATTCCCTTCCTCATTTTTTTCCAAGCTATCTAACCCAAAATCAATTAACTCTAATTCCAGTTCATCCATATCTACATTTGCTGCGTTTATCTTAAAAACGCCTTTACGTTCAAAGATAAAGTCATGCATACCTTGTGTACCCATAGATCCGCCATTCTTATTCAGTATAGCCCTTAGGTTGGCTACAGTTCTTACAGGATTATCTGTTGCTGATTCAATAATAATTGCAGTTCCATGAGGCCCCATAGCCTCGTATACAACTTCTGAGAAGCCTTTATCTTCTTTAGAAGAAGCCCTTTTAATAGCCGCTTCAATTCTATCTTTCGGCATTTGAGCCGCTTTAGCATTTTGCAAAGCTCTTCTCAAGCTGGGATTAGTATCTGGTGTAGGCCCTCCGGATTTAACAGCTATAGCAATTTCTCTTCCGGCTCTGGTAAATGCCTTAGCCATTCTATCCCAACGGGCAAATTTAGAAGCTTTTCGATACTCAAACGCGCGACCCATAATATTTACTTAAATGATGAATTAAAAATGTTGTACAAAGATAAAATAGATTGCACAAACAAAAACTAAGAAGATGATATTTTTTAATTGTTAGTGCCTAAAATACTGATTAACCTTTTATAAATCTGGAACTTCCGGATTGATGTGTCTCCAAATCGCTTACTTTGATGAGATACTGACCTGACGGAAAATCCTTTACATCGATATAGCCAGAAGAAGGCAGTATAAAAGTATGTATTAACTGCCCTTTCATATTAAAAACCTCCAATTTTGTAGCATGTAACAAACCTTCCACAAAAAGCTCATCATTTGTAGGATTAGGATATACTTTCAACTCATAATTTTGGGATTTAACAGTCTTTACAGGAGTAAGGTATCCAGGTAATACTTGTCCAAGAACTGGATTCATAATCATTGTACCTGCAATATCTGATTCTCTCCATTTAGTTACCCCATCCACGTAAAAATTATATGCAGAGCGATTATTATTTCTATCAAAACCAACAACAAGAGATTCTTTATTATCTACAATTAAGCCAATAGCAAAAGTGTCACTTAATACCAAAGGGAAAGAAGCTCCATTCAAAACAAAGTCAGGCTTTAGAGGAGCATAGTAATAACCATTTAAAGTATCTACTCCAAATTCTGAAACCAAATCCGACAACTTTAGATTTGATTGTTTATAGACTAAATCCGCTTCATTATAAACCGTGTTTCTGTTGAAATTTTTCCAAACACAAATACTGAAAGTGGCTAATCCATTATCGCCTTTAACGGAAAAAGGTTGGAATTTCATAGCCCTTAAAGTGTCGGGATATCTAAGACCATATTTAACTGCCATCTTATAACTCTCCAAACCGCGCACCCAATAACCACGCTCCGGACTACCATCATCATACGATAAAAAATTTGAGAAGACCTGTTCATGGGTAACGGAATCATTAGCTAGAACTTTTTCAGATAATCCTGATTCTGCAGATACATTAAAGTGATAATCCACTTTGACCACCACCGTATCATAGGATAACCCCAGTGGAATTGAAAACTTAGGATACTGGAGTGTATTGTCCGTTAAAGGACTGAAATCTTTAGAAGAACCATTATAATCTGATAGTATAGAATTGTCATTTACTAAGGTAGCTGTATAAAAATCTACAATATCTGTTGTAGGATTGATAAAATTATTGCGAACAACAAGATTTACAGTATCTGCAAGATCAGTTGTATCAAACTGATGATAGGGCATCACATAATAGGTCTTTAAAAGAGAAGGCGGAAGAAACTCATATGCCATCTCTTTAATATTAACCTCTACTGAAGTATCTCTAAGCTTGTCTAACTTCACATAATCTACATGCCAGGTATCATTGGCACCATTCAGATTTCCAACAGACTGAAACCTAAACTGAAAATTTGGATAGAGATAATTAGAATCTACCTTGATAAAAACCTGGCTCATTTCCCTACTGGTATCAGCAGTAATTTCCCACATTATGTTCCAGTTTCCCAATGTATCCAGAAACTGAACACTAAGGCTATCTGTAGGAGCCGTGGGCGATTCTCCATATTCACCACTGAGGTAATAAAAACTCAGAAAAACACTACTGTCATTTGTTAATCCCCCTAAATTAATAGGATTAGAAGTCAATTTATCTGCGGGACCATAAGCATTATTTAATAAGCTATAAGGCTTGCCTGTAGCGTTGGTGCCGTCAAATGTAGCTACGCCAACAGTGACTGCTTTCTGAGGAAATGTAGTATTAATGTACACGAAATTATCCTGCCATAACTGTGGATCAGGAAAAATATCCTTCTGATAAAAATCATCAAATAGCGGCAATGCTAAAGCAGCATTTCTGTGCAATGCCTTCTTTTGCAAAAAAACAGAATTGGTACTTGTATTTACCTTAGGATGAACAGGAAGGGAGATAATCTCCTCTTGTTGCGCAACAACATCAATACAAAAAGTCAAAAAAGAAAAGTATAAAAAATATTTTTTCATATGGGTTACCTCGTTAGCTAATCTCAATATATACTTAACTTATTAAGATTAGGAAATTGTAATTTTATTTATCCTCTCGAATAAAAAGTTGAACACTATTTCCGGGACCTAATTTACCCGGTTGACCAAACTTAGGTTCTTGATCATATACATAAGCATTCATGGTATCTTCTATAGCACCATTAGCTACTAGCATTCCCAAATTCAGATGTACTGCATTCAAAACTGCCTTCGCCTCTAAAACGGTCAGATCTGTTAAAGGAGGAACCTCTTCTATCTGATTACCAAAACCATCGCCCAAAACCAAATCTACCTTTGTGCCCTTTCGAACAGATGCTCCTGGTTTTACAAATTTTCCAGCAATCTGAATATTTAAAACGGCATCTTTAGCCATATCCGGAACATAAATAAGATTACCTACTTTTAGACCCCAACTATTCAGAATCAACTCTGCTTGCCTCCTGGAATTATCAATGATAGGAGGAACTTTAACACTTGGAGGTTGTGATGCATTTAAGGTTATATAAATTTTTCTGGCCTCTTTAACTTTAGCACCTTTTCTGGGCTGCTGATCTAATACAGAAAGTGGTGGTCTATTTTCATCATAACTGGAATCCGCAACTAAATAATCCAAATCATAGTCGCTCAGAATACTCTTGGCTTCAAATAAAGATTTACCTGTTATATTAGGAACAGAAACAAAATCGCCATGCATTGTATACCAGTTCAGCGAAAAATAAACCAGCATCAGCGTTGCCACACTGGCGGCAAAAATATAGAGTATTGTTAACTGAAGCTTTCCCATTCCGGAACCTTTTTAGAATAAACGTCAAATATATCTAAATATGTTGGAAGGAAGCCGAATTTCCACCCTTAAAGTTGAGTCTTGTTATCCTATGTTGTGGATATTTTGGGAATGATGCGCCTCAATGAATAATACTATCTTTACCTGAGTGGCTTAAGATAAGTGGACTAAGAAATTAATAACCTATCACCCTGTTAACGAATGGCAAAACAAAAAATTGGGATAATTTTTGGCGGTAAATCACCGGAGCATGAAGTATCCATTGTTTCTGCAAGAAATATCTTTAATGCAATAGACACTTCTAGATTTGATGTCCTGCTAATTGGTATAGCTCAGAATGGCAAATGGTTTTTGGAGCAGGAAGACAATCTTAGAGATGAGGCCTGTATTATTGGAAAGAGTAAACAACAGCTTGCTGTTGTTTTTGGAAATGAAAAACAAAAGCTTATCCTACTCGATACTCAGGAATATATTGAGGATGTAGAAGCTATTTTCCCTATTACCCATGGACCCAATGGTGAAGATGGAACTTTACAAGGTATTTTAACGCAATTAGGCATTCCCTTTGTTGGCCCCGGTGTATTAGGATCTGCTGTGGCTATGGATAAAGATTTTACAAAACGAATATTGAGAGATGCCGGTATCGGACATGCAAAAGGTATAGTGATTTTAAAACATGAAGCTCACTCTATTTCATATGACACGGTAACAAAAGAATTGGGTGATATACTCTTTGTTAAGCCCTGCAATATGGGCTCTAGCGTTGGTGTAAGTAAAGCCACCAATGAGACCGAATTCAAAAAGGCAATTGACGAAGCCTTTAAATTTGACAACAAAGTACTGGTAGAACAAGCTGTAACTGGACGAGAGTTGGAATGTGCTGTACTTGGAAATGAAATCATAGAAACTAGTACAGTGGGAGAAATTATAATGGAAAAAGGGTTCTATGACTTTGAAAACAAATACATAAGTGATAATGCCAAAATATTTATTCCGGCAACCGGAATTTCTGAAGCACAGCTTCATAAAATACAATCCACTGTAAGGAAAGCATATGAGGTTTTAGGCCTGGAAGGACTATCCAGAATTGATGTCTTTCTTACCGACAATGATGAGGTTATCGTAAATGAACCCAATACCCTGCCCGGCTTCACTTCTATTTCCATGTATCCTAAGTTATGGGAGCACTCCGGACTAAAATATGCCGACTTAATCCATAAATTGATTCAGTTAGCAATTGAAAGACACCAAAAACAGCAACAATTACAACGTGTAAGGATATAGAAACTTTCATTTTTTACTGAAAGTACTAAAACATCAGTAAACTTGGATTTAACATACTATACATCAAATTGTGGTTAAGTTTACATCCAGATAATATGTAAACCTTATTTGTTTCTGAATCTTTAATTTTTACATTTCAGTAACCGCTGATTTACATCAAATACATTTTAATATCAATTTTTCGTAATTACCAAAACTTGACCATCGGTTGATACGTATATACCTTTGTAATAGTTAATATTTAATAACACAAAAAAATCTTTTAAAAATGGAATTCACACAAAAACTAAAAGAAGCTGTAGACACTCTTACAGCTGAGGCAAAGACAAATGTAACCGAACTTAAGTACAATGTTGAAAACACTGTAAAGAATGCGGTTAGCGAAGCGAAGGAAGAAGTAGAACTTCAAAGAAATCACTTAAAAAGTACTGCAGAAAGACTACAGGAAAAATTAAGAGGGCCATTCAATTTGGATAAAGTTCAATCTGATGTTAAAGAGGAAGCAAATATCTTAATTGCAGATTTGAAAACTACACTCCATAGAAATGCTGAAAGATTACAAAATGTATTTGGAGATAGTTTTACAAAAATTGAAACTAAAGCCGAAGAAGTAAAGAAAGCTACTTCTAAAGCGAAGGCTAAAGTAAATTCTAAGGTGAAAGCATCTGCATAATTAGTTGTTACTTACATTTTTAAAAGAGTCGCCTGATAAGAGCGACTCTTTTTTTATTACATTTGAGAGAATTAGTAAAAAATGAGAATAGCCGGAACCATAGATCATCCTATATTAAAGATAACTGTTATGGAAATGAATAACCGTTATGTGTTAAAAGTAGAATTTAATCTACTCGAGCAAACCTATAAATTCAATGAGGATGATCAACTCAGATCTTTTGAAGATATACAGAAAATGGTAGATGAAGGATTCCTTCAGGAATGTATAAAGCGTTTTGGAGAAATGAATAAAACTCGGGGAGAAACCTATCTAAGAAATATTAAGTAAGCCTTCGGCATTCTGCTTTGGATTAAAACTATCAAAATTGCCTTGTTTAAATTCTTTTGCAATGACTGCAGCCGTTTCTCTGCCTGATCTAAGAGCAGACTCCATTGTTCCTACAGAAAAACTATCCCCGCACACATATAAGTGATTATTGATTTTTTTAGTAAACTTTACACTATCTAATATAGGCTTAAAAGGCATAGCATATTTGATATGATAGGTCTTTAGATGCTCCCAATGCATGACATTTAATCCAAACCAATCCGATAATTCTGTATGGCATTTTGCAATAAGCTCTTCATCATCTAAATCATGAGATTTGACCACATTCACTGACACTAAATGCTTTCCCTCCGGAGCATATTCCGGATGCAATAAACTGGGAACAAACACATGATTCACCAGGTTATCTTCATCGCCATTCAGAATCACCACAGGTTTACTTAAAGGCGCCTTATCTGTTGAAAAATACAAGGTGGATACATGCGTACACTCTGCTGGTATGATATTTCCAGCAACCATAGCATTAGCATCTATAGCATTAGTTGCTACCACTACACAATTAGCATCCAGGATATCTCCATTGGTTAATTCCACTCCAAATGCTGTTACTTTCTTTACCTTAAGCTTATAAGATATCGTATCCGGCTCTAAAGTATCAGCAATTAGTTCTGCTATCTTTCCTATCCCGTCTTTGGGTAAGGCAACTTGATCTTGAAATAATGACTTTAGATAAATTTTTGAAAAGCGGGAAGAGGATTGAAGATTATAATCAAATATATTCGCGGCAATCATCGGCCGGAAAAAAGAATCAATAAGTTTTTTGCTGAACCCATTAGAAGATAGATAATCAAAAGTAGAAGAATCTTTCTCTTTTACCAGTTTGTTATAGGATTGAGTTCTTAGCTTGACATACAATCCAAATAACCTGAATTTATCGGATAAAGAAGCATTCCTTGCCAGAGCCGTAGAAAGGGTATCAAAAGTCTTATAAAGTGGATTGGTAAACAGGTTAAATACGCCCTCGTAACGCAAGAGATAACCAGGGTATACATTTTTCAAATGCAGCTGATCAATATTGATAATTTTTGACAACTCAGTAGTGGAATGATGGTATAAATGCAAACCGCTGTCTAATGTAAATCCATTAAACTTATCTGATCTTGACCTTCCACCGGGATAAGAAGAAGCCTCCAAAACCTTTACACGCAAACCCTTTTGCTGCAAATAATAAGCAGCAGATAAACCAGAGTAACCGGCACCAATAACTATGACATCAAAAGATTTCATCGGGGAAATAAAAATATGGCAAATCCCCGTTAAGGCCTTGAAAACGAGATTAATAAAGCATTAAGGCAATTTTATGATTAGGGGCATTTTACCAATAATGGCGGAGTAATGATCACATTACTCTTATTACCGGCCCTATCCTGGATATAAATACTAAAAGTTAGTGTATCAATGGGTTTTTGAATCAAAAGACAGGCAGACTCATCTAATAAACCTACCCCACCAGATCCAGCAAGTTTAATATCTATAGTACCAGATATAGCATCTGTTGTACCTTTTTTGGGTATAATAGGGATGTTTCTTGGTACAGAAGCCAGATTATACTTAATATTAGTAATATAAATTTTAGAGCGAGTGGAAGAATCAGCATTATTAAGCATTCCCAGATCACCATCACCATCCGTAAATCGAATACGAAGATTACCAGTATCTGTAATGGTATATGGCTGAGAAACGGTATAGGCCTCAAATTCAATATGAGGCTCCTTAGGGAAAGTGGGCGTTTTATAGCAAGACATAATACCCAACATAGATACCATCAACAAGAAGATTGTAATTTTATTCATAAGGATTTTGGCTTTTAATTAGTTTTCGTAACCTTTGTCTGTGCTAACTTCCATATCAAAAATAAGAGAAAAAATCTTTCAAGATACTTCCTTCGACTTTAACGAAGTGGCTCTTGAACTATTTTACTACCAATATACATACAATTCTGTTTACAGGCAATTCTCAGACCTATTGAAGGTAGCACATAATAAGGTGGGGAAACTAGAAGATATCCCATTCTTACCTATTGAATGCTTCAAAACGCATAAGGTTATTGTTGACCATTTAAATACAGAAAAAATATTTGAAAGCAGCGGAACAACAGGCGAAACAAACAGCAAACATTACGTAGCCGATATTAGCTTATATGAACAAAGCTTTAAAAATGCTTTTCATCGCTTTTATGGAGAGACGGAAGACTGGATAATTCTCGCGCTTCTACCCTCTTATCTTGAAAGGGGCAACTCCTCTCTTATTTTTATGACGGACCATCTGATCAAATTATCGGGAGTGCATTCAGGATTCTACTTAAATAACCTGGATGAGCTTTCAAAGACATTGAAAAACCTACAGCTAGAAAATAAGAAAATTCTTTTGATAGGTGTCACCTATGCATTATTGGATTTTGCTGAACAATTCCCCATGGATTTAAATCACGTTACCATTATGGAAACAGGTGGAATGAAGGGAAGACGAAAAGAAATAACCAGAGACGAAGTGCATGCGATATTAAAAGAAAAGTTCAATGTTAATACTATACATTCTGAGTATGGAATGACAGAGCTGCTCTCTCAGGCATATTCCGATGGTAATGGTATATTCAGAACACCACCATGGATGAAGGCAATGAAAAGAGACCTTTACGATCCGAGATCCGTAAGTGTTTCACCGGGAAGAGGTGGATTAAATGTAATTGACTTTGCAAACATGTATTCTTGTCCTTTTATAGCTACACAAGATCTTGTACACCTAAAAACAGCGGATACTTTTGAAATTCCTGGAAGAATTGATTTTGCCGCTATACGCGGATGCAACCTGATGTTATCTAACTAACAATATCCCAATTTTTTACCTCTTCTACAACCCGCTTTATAGGCAAACCCATTACATTCTCAAACGCTCCTATTGCCTTATCAAAGCCTGGGTAATCCTGAATATTATAAGCTCCGGCCTTGTCGAGAGGATTAGAGGTCTGAATATAGTTAAGGATTTCAGCATCAGATAATACCTTGAATTTTACTGTTGCCTTTTCAGAAAAAGAAAGAAGTCGATTGTCTTTTCTAATAGTAACTCCTGTTACAACATAATGTTCGTTGCCATTCATTGCCTTAAGTATCTCAAATGCATGCAATAAATTATCAGGCTTACCTAGAAGTATATCATTGAAAATAACAACCGTATCAGCACATAAGATAAAATCATTATCCTGATTTAAAATAGCATATACTGCATTCATTTTTTGGACAGAAAGATATTCGGGAACCTCAAAATAACTCATTCCTTCTGGAAATACCTCATCAATATCAGGTGCTATTAATTCCAGATCAAAACCTTCTCGCTGGAGTAACTCCTGCCTTCTTGGTGACTGAGAACCGAGAATTAATTTGACAGCTAGAGATTCCATTACAATAATTTCTTAAGGTAATTGATATATTCAACGAAAATATGGGGGCCTGAACCATCCAAAAAGTAGAGCATAGATGCCAGGCCTATACAGATAAAGAGTTTTAACAACCTACTGATATTAGAAAACCAATTCATTTTTTTTGCAAGCACTACCATCAACAATATTACAAACAACGGAAACACAAGCGCAAGTCCAAGAATATAAACCGTTTTCATAAGCTGAAGAATATAAAAAAAATGAACGAAGGAAATTAAGAGACCTAGAATTAGAACTCCAAGAATAACCACTACAACCTTGGCTACCTTAATACCAAATACAATTGGTATCGTACTGCATCCGTATTGCTGATCCCCATTTACATCTTCAATATCTTTAATTATTTCACGCATAAATGTTGTTAAGAAAGCAAAAAGCGCATATACAACTCCAGAAATAACAATGCCACTTTTTATATAGGATTCATTCGAAGATAGCTCAACACCGGCATCACCAATTTCAAAAAGAGCTATGAGCAAAATAGCAAAAGAGGCACTAAGCGCAATCATAAAATTTCCTACAATTAGCTGACGCTTAAAAGTATGCGCATAAAAATTTAAAACAACCATAATTACTATTGGCAAAGTAGATAGTCGATAATTCTTGGTTAAAAAAGCCAGTAACAGTGTACACAAGATCCCTAAAAAACAAAGTAACTTATAAAGATTGTATGCATTATCTTCACTAATACTATTTCCAACAATAAGTTTATTAGGCCGGTTAATTATATCGATTTCAATATCATAAATATCATTAATTACATATCCGCCTGCAGCAATAAAAACACTAGCTAAAACCAATAATAAAAATTCAGACGAAGACAGTATTGAATACACAGAAAATAGTTTGTATGCACTGGCAGACGCTAGACATACCCTGAAAAGAAACATTGTGAGCGCTAAAATAATAAGATTAATAGGTCTGATTAGCTTTAAATAGTTCATCATTTCATTTTTTTATTAATAAATTAATTGCTCAAAGATACATCTATTTATATCTTCCTCCAAAAGTATCCAAACGCACATAAAGTGAATAATAATTCGTTAAAAAACCTTGTCCTCCATAAAAAATTTTAACTTTATTAAATACATTATCTATAAAATGAAATTGAACCTATCCTGTCTGTTATTATGCTTACTGCTGATTAGCCAACTAACCAACAAAGCTGAGAATAAATTATTATTATGTACAGCCTATGATGCGAACGGAGAGTATAGCGGAGATTATTCCTCCTGGAATATACAAAAGACAGGAAACTACATGTACCTTTTTTACACTTCAGATAAACCTGTAAATGATACTCTCTTTATAACTATAAATAAAACATTTAACAGGAAAGACACCAATTTTTATCTATTTGATCACTACTATTTAATTCCAGATTCATCCAAAAAGTTTGCGGTTAATAAATATACATTTTCAAAACCAGGCAATTATCAGTTACGTGTTTTTGACAGAAAATCCGAAGAATTACTAGGAATGTATACTGCTTTTATTGGATATAATGAAGATCAGTACAATGAAGTATTCTTCACAGACACCTGGTACTATAAAGAAACGTCTATCTTCTTCTGCGACAGCATTTCAGAAGATATGCCAATAGGAAAAAGAGAAGTATTTAATTATGACTCCAATAGAAACAAAATAACCTTATACATTGAAAATGCGAATAAGAAGCCACTGAAGACAAATAACGTATTTATTAAGGTATATGATAAAGAAAACAGAAAACTTATACTATCAGATTCCTATAGTTTAAATGGGAATTGGTTCTGGACCTATATCAACATCTTCTTGGAAGAGAAGGGCAAATACACATTAGAGCTTTACAATGCAGATGATGTATTTATTAATGCAGCTGATTTGGAAATAAAGTAATTACCAGACAGCATGATGGTCTTCGATAACACCAAATGCCGTAAACTGCTCTTGCTTTCCATCTATAATAACAGTTCCGTCTAATGTTCCGAAAGGCTGGATAAAATTACTTTTCATCAATAAGGCATTAAGATTTTCACTTCTTGCACCTCGTGGAGAGAGATGACAATTGAGAATCCCGTCCTTGGTTTCCACCAACCAGTCTGTTTTATCATATGGCTGTTGCTTTGTAAATACTGCCGGAGAGAGAATGGTTTTCTTACCATCTACCCAAAGAATATTCTCCATATTACCATTGAATCGATCAACTAAATTCACGGCTATGCTCTTCTGCGACTCCGTTATCCCAATAAATGACAACCAATTCCAAAATGTTTCTCTGGGAGGATATCCTTTAGTAAAATCTATGGAACCATATTTACCACTTGTAGCATACGTATTTACGCCACCATTATTAATCTGAACTTTTACCGGAACTCCCAAATTCTTGAATGTAAAATTAAATGGACGATCGCCCTCTGATGGTGCCACTATACTTGCACCATATGGTGTATGCTCGGCCTCCATATACATCTTGTACTTTCCAAGATACTGGAGGAACATCTTACCATTAACTGTTTTAATATTGTAATTACCCAGCTTCCACTCACTATCCAAATTAGGATTAAAAGAGGAAGAAAAACCAAAGGGAAGAGTTATTTTATCTTGTTCAAAAACACTGTCTTTGAACGAATAGAAATAGGAGAATGCAGTAGCAACAAGACCTGCATCTACAATAGCCATCCCACAAATAAGCTCAGGACTATACACACCAAAAAAGATCCAGGTCTTACGTTCTGTTCTGCGTTTATTAAGAATAAAACCTTTTTTATCCCAAAGGTGCGTATCCACATCTGAAATAAGGTCATCGTATACACCAAAGGGCAGATGACTTCCATTTGTGATTAAAGTAGTTTGTTTTGGAAAAATCATATGCCTTAATATTCGTTAAGCTAAAACTCCACCGTAAAGTTCTGTTCTTTGCGCCTGCACCTTAGGATCTGCTATATACTCATCATAAGTCATAAGCTTGTCCAACATACCATTTGGAGTTAACTCAATAATCCTATTGGCTATAGTTTGCGTAAAGGTATGGTCATGAGAAGTAAACAAAATTGAACCCGCAAAATCAATAAGTCCATTATTTAGAGAGGTAATAGATTCCAAATCCAAGTGATTGGTAGGCTCATCTAAAATTAAAAAATTAGCATCTTCCAACATCGTTTTACTCATCATGCAACGAACCTTTTCTCCACCAGACAAAACGGTACATTTCTTCAAAGATTCTTCACCACTAAATAACATTCTGCCCAAGAACCCACGAATAAAGGTTTCATCTTTTTCTACAGAATATTGTCTCAACCAATCCACAAGATTTAGATCGGGATTCTGAAAATAAGCTGAATTGTCGTTAGGCACATAGGATTTGGTAATCGTAACTCCCCATTTAATCTCTCCTTTTTTTGCTTCCTGTTCCCCTGCCAACACTCTAAAGAAATTAGAAACAATAAGACCATCTTTAGATATAAAAGCAATCTTATCACCTTTGTTTACCGTGAAGGTTACATCCTTAAATAAAGTAGTTCCGTCTGCAAGAGCATATCCTAAATTATGGACATCCAAAATCATATCCCCCGCTTCTCTGCTTTGTTTAAAGAATATACCCGGATATTTTCTGCTGGAAGGTTTTATCTGTTCAATATCCAGCTTTTCTAAAGCTTTTTTACGGGAAGTTGCCTGTTTTGATTTGGATGCATTAGCACTAAATCGTGCAATGAAATCCAATAACTCTGCTTTCTTCGTCTCGTTCTTTTTATTCTTATCTGCACGTTGTTTCAATAATAACTGAGAAGTTTCATACCAAAAGGTATAATTACCGGTGAAGAGATTGATTTTATTGAAATCTATGTCCACGATATGCGTACATACCATGTCTAAAAAGTGACGATCATGCGATACTACAATCACCGTGTTTTTAAAATCTGCCAAGAAATTTTCTAACCAGGCAATAGTATTAACATCCAAGTCGTTAGTAGGCTCATCCAAAATAAGAATATCGGGATTTCCGAATATGGCCTGTGCCAACAATACCTTTATCTTATCAGAAGAAGGAAGTTCTTTCATCAATTTATAATGCTGATCCTCTTTTACACCAAGATTACTCAATAATTGAGCAGCATCACTTTCCGCATCCCAACCATTCATCTCTGCAAACTCTGACTCTAAATCACCCACACGCATACCATCAGCATCAGTAAAGTCCGGTTTAGCATACAATGCATCTTTCTCCTTCATTACCTCATAGAGTCTTTTATTACCCATCATGACAGTATCAATTACTGTAACCTCATCAAACTCAAAGTGATTCTGTTTTAACACAGACATTCGCTCACCTGGAGATATTTCGATATTACCAGTGGTCGACTCAATCTCACCTGACAATATTTTCAGGAATGTAGACTTTCCGGAGCCATTAGCACCAATTACACCATAGCAATTACCATGCGTGAACTTAATATTGACATCATCAAACAATACGCGTTTTCCATACTGTAAAGACAAATTATGTACTGTAATCATAGCTAAAAATAAATTTCGTGCGAAGTTACTAATTTAATGGCAAAGGGCACAGTGATAAATACATGAATCTAAACTTAATTAAGAAGTCATATCTAATTGGAAATGTTATAGATATAAAATATACAAACATATAAAAATAGAAAAAGATTTACGTAATAAGAGATGATGAAGATCAACATCCGCAATTAACTTATCTGAAATAGAACAAAAACATTAAATTAGCAGACTAAATAAATTAACAAAGTAGTTAATATATTCTTTCTCTCTGGTCACTAAAAACATTCGAGATCAACTTAGGCTAAGCTCCTTACCTAAGCAAACCATAAAATCCATCTTATGAAAATTGCATTCTTAATCAATGGAAATACCAGAAAAATTGAAAAGTTAAAAAAGTCTATTCAAAATACATTCAAGGAATATGAACCCAAGCTGTTTTTATCAGAAAAGATCGGTCATATTACTCAATTAGCGCAAACAGCTATTGGAAGAGGCTATGACACGCTCATTTTCTGCGGAGGAGATGGAACCTTAAATGAAGGAATCAATGGAGTAATTGAATCCTTTAAAACCGGACTAGGTGATACCCATGAGGCATATGATTGGAAAAATATTGCACAAATTAAAGTAGGCTTATTACCTTGGGGTAGTGGAAATGATTTTGCTAAAACTGCAGGTAGCACCTCAGATATCCTACAACTTAAACAACTGATAATAGAGCAAAAGTCTCAAATGATAGATACTGGCTGGGTATCTTATTTAAATCCGGAAGGTAATCCTGCTCACCGATTTTTTATAAATATTACGGATGTAGGAATGGGCGGAGAAGCTGTTTTAAAGCTTGAAAAAACAAAATCTGTTTTAGGGGCTGACTTAGCTTATTTCTGGGCAATCACCTCTACTCTTGCCACTTATGAAAAAGTAAAAATAAAAGCAATAGCGGATGACTTTGAATGGGAAGGAAAAGCCATAAATTTTGTAGTTGCCAATGGTAAATATTTTGGCAATGGACTAGGAATTGCTCCGGATGCCTCCATTTCAGATGGTAAATTTGAAATTATTATTATTGGAGACATTACCTTGAAGGATTATTTTAAACATATCCGAACAGTAAAGCGTTGCGAAAAGGTACAGCATCCGGAAGTATACTATAAGAAGGCTCAAAAAGTGACCATACAGGCAATGGAAACCAGAAAAATATCGATTGATATGGATGGAGAATATATTGGATTTGCTCCAATGACCATCATTAACCTTCAAGAAAAGATAAATTTTATTTTAGGAAAATGAGAATGACGCTCTATTTACCAAACCGGACATGAGAAATTACCTCTAAATCTGCTCTTTCCCATGCCGGAAGTTAAAGCAATTGAAAGCGTAAGCTGAACATTAAAGAACTGATCATTGTCTTTCTTGTCTCCGCGTTGCTGGCCAATACCACCTGGATTTGGAAGACCTGCTGTGGTATACTGACCTTCTACAAAATTAAATTCAGCGCTACCATATCTTCCCGCATTAGCTCTATTCTGCAGCGCTTGTGCAGTTGAAGATAATTTTGAAACATCATCAGCATTCACATAGTTTCCACTCACATCATCCAGATAATCCGTAAACGTCTGGTGATACATGCCTTCTAAAGCCAATGAAAATCTACTCGTAATATTATATTTAATACCTACTAATGCTACTAAATCAAATTGCAAATTACTATACTTCTTTTTATCTCTATAAATGGCCTGACCTTCTGTGCCTAATGGTCTTAACTTCACTTTTGCACCATTCAAAGTCGTATAAGGATCAAAATAAAAGAATCCTAAACCCGCACCAACATAAGGTGCCCAACGCTCATTTTCGCCAGCAGCAGCATCGTGAACATATTTTTTTAAGTTGGCTTCCAGCAGTCCCTGGAATTCAACTATATGTGTAGTAAAATTTAAGTTTCTTCGAGCACGATACCAACTATCGCTAGGTGGCCCGTCCACTGAGGGAGGAGTACCATCTGTATGGCTATCATCTGCAGTAAGCATACCGTACATTAGATTCGCTCTAACAGCAAACCACTTATTTACATTATATCTGTAAAATGCAGAAATACAAAAACGGGTAGCTTGCGGATCAATATCCCTTAGAAACGGAGCTCCAATCTTATTGGCTCCGCCTAAATCAGTTAAGGCAAAATTAGGACCAACAGATAGACCAATATCATGTCCACTGCCTTCTGCCTGTGCAAAAACAGAAGAGTTCAGAAATACTGCTACAAATAACAGTAATAAATTATTAGATACTTTCTTCATCGAGATAGCTAGTTAGTACCTTAAAGATACAAATAAAAATCATTTTTTGACTAATTTATGATGGATTCTGGCACAGATTATACATTTATTCAGGTCATGTCCCCTGGCCGGACAATATTCTCTACCATAAAATATGATTTGCAAATGCAATTTATTCCATAAATCTATTGAGAAAATCTTCTTTAAATCCTTTTCCGTTTGGGTAACATTTTTACCAGAACTCAACTTCCAGCGATGAGCAAGTCGATGAATATGCGTATCAACAGGAAATGCAGGAATACCAAATGCTTGGCTCATAACTACACTGGCAGTTTTATGACCAACGCCGGGAAGGGCTTCCAGTTCTTCAAATGTTGATGGCACCATTCCATTATGTTGTTTCAGCAGAATCTTAGAAAGATCAGATATAGCCTGAGATTTTTTTGGAGACAATCCGCAAGGTCGGATAATCTCTTTTATTTTAGAAACAGGAAGCTTGCTCATTTTAAGCGGATTATCCGCTAACTTAAATAAATGAGGCGTTACCTGATTAACACGAACATCTGTACACTGTGCCGATAATAACACCGCAATCAATAAAGTATAGGCATCTTTATGATCTAAAGGAATAGGCGTATTCGGATACAACTTATCTAATGACTTAACTATGAAGTCTGCACGTTCTTTTTTATTCACACACAAAAATAATACTGAATACCATTATATTCGCAAATAACAATTCCACAATGGTTGAAATATATACAGATGGTGCTTCCAGAGGGAACCCTGGCCCTGGAGGCTATGGGGTTGTTTTATTGGCATCGGGCCAGCGCAAGGAATTATCAAAAGGATACAGACTTACCACCAATAATAGAATGGAATTAATGGCAGTCATTGCTGGTTTGGAGGCCTTAAAAAAACAAGATCTTAAAATAACAGTTTACTCCGACTCAAAGTATGTTGTTGAATCGGTAGAGAAAGGCTGGGTGTATCAATGGAATATGAAAGCAGACTTTGCTAAAAAGAAAAATCGAGATCTTTGGAAACGCTATCTTAATCTGGCACAATATCAGGATATCTCTTTCACATGGGTAAAAGGACATTCCAGCAATAAAGAAAATAACCGTTGCGATATACTGGCAACAGAAGCTGCAGATGGCTATGAATTAGATATTGATCTCGAGTATGAAAAAGAGAGTACCGGAAAAAAGGGTATGTTTTAATTAAAGTATGGAAGCAGAACTATTAATTCCTGTAATTATATTCCTGGGCGGAACCGTATATGCCACTTTTGGATTTGGAGATGCGCTATTTGCTATGCCTTTTCTATCTCTAATCATTGGAATCAAAACTGCTACCCCTCTAATGACCCTCAACGGACTCACACTCTCTGCCATGATGATGGCTCGACATTATAAGACCATCGACTGGAAAGCGGCAGGCAGATTGGTGGTGGCGTCATTTTTAGGCGTTCCAATAGGTATTTATTTTCTGAAATATGGGAATGAGCAAGTTGCAAAAATTATTTTAGGCGTTATCATTGTTTTAGTATCTCTGTACAATCTTCTTTTAAGAAAAAAAGCGACTACATCTATCCCAAATAATTGGGCATATTTTTTTGGCTTTATTGCAGGCATATTGGGCGGAGCATTCAATACAGGCGGACCTTCCGTTGTGATTTTTGGAACTTTAAGTAACTGGACGCAAATGCAATTTATAAGCACTTTACAAGGCTACTTCTTACCCAATGGAATATTTATTGTATTGTGTCAACTTTTTACCGGTTTGTTAAATAAAACAGTATTTAACTATTATTTAACCAGTATCCCTTTTCTATTTTTGGGATTACTTACCGGAAGTCGATTGAGAAAAAAAATTCCGGAAGGCAAGTTTAATAATTATATATTTTTCTTACTGTTAATGATCGGTATTTTATTTATCGTTCGAACAGTACTACAGACCTAATTCACCTGCTTTTATTTCTCCACCAAAGCTAATTTCAATTTGATTGTATTGACTTCCTGAAAGCACATTAGACAACTTAAAAGAAGCAGAACGGTATTGATTATAATTCCTTAAATCAATATGAATATTTCTGCAAAAAGGTGCAAATATATTGCCTTGTATCACCTGTTGGTCCTTAATATTTGTAAATGATTTATTCACGTATTTTGAACGCAGTATTAACTGTTGAATAGGCAACCCCGAGTTATTGTAAATAATATACCTGAAACTAAACAGACGGTACAAAAAAAGCATCGACAAAAAAATCAATAGAAGAATAAATACTCTTTTATACATATATAGCAATCAATGGAGATTAGACCTATTCCATAAAGTGTAATACCTTATCCACCAAATCAGAAGAACCAATAAATACAGGTGTTCTTTGGTGTAAAGTAACAGGATGAATATCTAATATACGCGCATCACCACTTGTAGCCTTACCGCCTGCCTGCTCTTGTAGAAAAGCCATAGGATTACACTCATACATTAATCTCAATTTACCTTTAGGCGCATCAGTAGTGGCGGGATACAGATAAATGCCTCCCTTTAAAAGATTACGATGAAAATCAGCTACCATGGAACCGATATATCTCAGCGAATAGGCCCTCTTATCTGTAGAATCCTGGCAGAAATCTATAAATTTCTTTACTCCGTCAATAAACGTATTATAATTACCCTGATTTGCAGAATAAGACTTTACCCCCTGAGGTGTCTTAATATCCGGATGCGACAAACAAAACTCTCCTATGGAAGGATCTAAAGTAAACCCATTAACCCCTTGGCCGGTAGTATATACCAGCATTGTGGAAGAACCATAGATAACATACCCTGCAGCTATTTGCTTATCTCCTGTCTGCAAAAAATCTTCAGAGATACACGGTTTACCTAAAGCAGACACCCTCCTGAAAATAGAAAATATAGTACCAACAGGTGCAATAACATCAATATTACTGGAACCATCTAAAGGATCGAACAATACTACATATTTTGCATTAAGCCGATTTTCAAAACAGACAAAATCATCTTCCTCTTCACTGGCAATACCGCAACAATCTCCACTATTTTGAAGACATTTTATTAGAATTCTATTTGCGAACTCATCTAACTTTTTGACCTCCTCCCCTTGAATATTGGTCTTCTCCGTATCACCTAAAATTGTATCTACTAGTCCAGCCTTACTTAGGTCGCGCTGCACCAGCTTAGAAGCTAAACTAATATCTCTTAGTAATCCGGAAAGCTCACCGGTAGCCCCTGCATGCTTTTCCTGATTAACTGCTATAAACTCGTCTAACGTAACTAATTGCATATTTACTATTCTATACTACCAAAGATAATTAAATAAGCACAAATCTCACATCACTTTTTATAGTAAAATGAAATCATCATTTTAATTATTAGTTAATAATATCACTCCCAACAGAAACAAGTAATTACCTATCTTAGCCGTTCTGAATTGCAGCCCTCCAATTATGCAACAAGATGCACTTCAGAATTAACTTCTCAAGTGCAAGATATGGACACACCAACAACTATTATAATCCGAAAGGCAGAAGCCAATGACCTTGAAAAAGTATATGCTTTAATTAAGGCATTAGCAATATTTGAAAAAGCTCCTGAGGAACCTAGTAATACCTTAAAAAAATTCATAGAAGAAGCTACCTGCAGTACGCCAAGATTTCATGTAATTCTTGCTGAATCGAAAAGCGAAATCGTAGGTATAGCATTGTATTACTTTGGCTACTCCTCCTGGAAAGGCTCCATGTTATACCTTGATGATCTGATTGTAAAAGAAGAGCACCGTAGCCGTGGTATTGGCAAAAAATTAATGGATGAGTTGATTGCCATAGCCAAAGAAGAAAAAGTGAATCAATTTAGATGGCATGTGCTTGATTGGAATTCAGGTGCTATAAACTTCTATAAAAAATATCCGGTAACCTTTGATGCTAGCTGGGTAACTGTTAAAATTGAAAAGGAAAATTTAACCAAAGAATTACCCTATTAAATTAATCATATGAGAGTATTTAAATTTGGAGGTGCGTCTGTAAAAGATGCTGCAGGTATAAGAAATGTGGCTAGTATTATACAGCAATATGGTTTAAAAGACTTAGTTGTGGTGGTATCTGCTACAGGAAAAACAACCAATGCCATGGAAGATGTTGTGAAGGCCTATTTCGAGAATTCGGATACAAAAGCAGCTTTTGAAGTCGTAAAAAATAACCATCAACAAATCTGTAATGATTTATTTGAAAATAAAAATAATGAGGTCTATGATCAGCTTCAGAATATTTATGCAGAAGTAGACTGGCAATTGGAAGAAGACAGAAAAGAAAGCTATAATTATGTATATGACCAATTGGTTTCGCAGGGCGAGTTAATCTCTTCTGTTATTTTGAGTAGCTATTTAAAACAAGCTGGTATACCCAACACCTGGCTGGATGTGAGAGACGTAATGAAGACGGATGACACCTATCGGGAGGCAGTAGTTAATTATGAAAAAACACAATCGTTGATGGACAGTATTGTTGTACCAATATTAAAACAAAATATAATTGTTACACAAGGATTTATAGGCTGCACTCCTGAAAACTGTACAACTACACTAGGTCGTGAAGGTTCTGATTATACCGCTGCTATATTTGCGAATATGCTGAATGCTGAAAGCCAGACAATCTGGAAAGATGTACCGGGTGTTATGAATGGAGATCCAAGGGTATTCAGCGATGCTATATTTATAGAGGAGATTTCATTTAATGAAGCGGTAGAAATGACATTTTACGGAGCAACTGTTATCCATCCAAAAACGATTAAACCGCTACAGAATAAAAATATACCCCTGCTTGTTAAGTCTTTTATTAATCCTGAAGGAAAGGGCACTACTGTTGGAGGAAAAGACGTCAATCTACCCCCTATTCGAATCGTAAAAAATAATCAGGTATTGATTACCCTACATACCAAAGACTTTTCCTTCGTTGAAGATGAAGTAGTAGCTGAATTATTTGCTGCATTCTTCCAAGCTAACTTAAAACTAAACATGGTACAGCAAGGTGCCATATCCTTCGAGGCTGTAGTAGATAATATACCGGAGAAAATTGATAAGGTAAAAATAGCTTTAGGCAACAGGTTTTCTTTCAGCATTACCGAGGAACTAAGTATACTTACTATTCGACATTACAACAATCTTGACTATGTTCATAAAATAAAGGGAGAAAAAACAGCCATCCTTGAGCAAAGAAGACCAAGTACTTACCAGGGCCTTCTAAGCTAAAATAATTTTGTTTCAGTTTCTGAACCTTAAGGATATACAAAGTATTCCATTAATTCTATAAAAGCCAGCATATAAATAACTTATAACTTTAATCAAATTTAGAGTTATGAGTACCAAAAGAACAATCGGATTATTTTTAGTGGCAGTCGGAATTTTAGGTTTCTTATATTCAGTTGCATCGCTCGCTATGGGTGACCAGCAGTATAACTTAGGTTTAAAAATCTTGTATGTTGTATTAGCAGTAGCCGTATTTGGCTCTGGTTTCCAAATGGTAAGAACCAGCGAAGAAGCATAAAAATAGTAAGTGTCAGAATATGGCGCGCAATTGGGCTCTTCCTGTATTGACTGCTTTTGCAATATCTGTTTTTCGGCCTTCGTAAGTGAGACTTAACTCGAGATTCTGTGATATGTTTCGGGTATAGCTGGCATTCCAAATATAATTTTTACCGGGTTGAAGTCCTTCTAGGATAGTGTAAGCTTTTGTTGTGCCGTTCTCTCCATTAAACTTCACCAGTGCAAATGTAAACTTAGCTTCTAATGTATTTTTTGTAGCCTTGCTGTAACGCAATTCTAATTCCATTTTATTAGCCAAAGTATACTCTCCCCCAAGATTTACAGCATTCTTCTTCTGCGTAAATCCATAACTCAAAGAGGTGCGTAACATAGTTTTAAGATTGTACGTGAATTTAGGCTCTAAATAATAACCTTTAATACTAAAATCATTAGCATGAAAATAGTCGGAAACTAAAGAAAGCCTTGATTGAATGAATTTCAAATTTAAGGTAAACATAGTATTCAAATTATAATATCCTTCGATAATATTATCCATCCTCTTTCGCGTATCAAAGCCATTTACAAGTAAAATCTTATCATTTACCAGTTGATTAGTAAAAGAAAAAGAATACACAGGATCTCCAGAATTAAAGATGAAAGAATTTCGAATATTAGTATTTAAATTTATAGTGTTAGAATCTGTAGTTGAAAATACAAATGGATTGAATGATTTCAACAGATTTCCTTTGTAAGTTTTTCTCCTTAACTGCATATACGACTGCAGGGTTAATTTGGACATAAAGTTTTTAAAGCCTTTTTCATTAAACCATATAGCCTTGGGCTGTATCGTTATATTTTGAGTATATGCCGTGGAGTTAGCATTTACATATTCATTCAAATCCGTTAGGATTCTAACATACTGAGCACTATCGCTAAATTGAGCGGGAACAAATTCATTTAATTCCGGTATACTGTTCTGATTCTGATCAATCCACTTATAATAACCCTGTCCGGATGGCACTTTAACATATGTAAACTGTCTAACCTTTTCTCTACCACCACCTAACTCATAGATAAAATTAATACGCACAACACCTTTCTTTACCCTTACCCCATATTCTGTTCTACCCAGAAATGTCTTCTCTGAATTTGCCCGTATGGTAGTATCCTTAACCTGTAAATCACGAAATGTAAACAACCAGTTAAATGTTTGATTTTTAAGTTGATTGGCAGCTCCTCTGAACTCAATGGTGTGAGCCTCTGTAGAATCTCTGAACGCAGCATTTCTGACCTGGATATCTTTTCTATATTTATATTCCAACATAAAACTCCACCTGGAAGAATCTGGCAGAAAAAACTGAGCAGACAAATTAGTATTCCGAAAAGAGTTGGATTGAAGCAGGTTAGTCGATTTGTTTTTAAAGACATTATTTTCCTGAAAGAAACCAAACCCTACACCCAGACCTCTTGCTTTAGCAATAGAATAAGATACAGCTAATGAAGGTCTGAAAAATACAGATTTAAGAAGCGTATCCTGTGCATTTAGTATTCTGGCATCCGCATTTATTTTGAAGTTCTTATAGTTGGTAGCATAGGACAATCTATTTTCAAAACCTTTATACTGCTGCTGACGAATAAATGTAGAAAATTTATAGTTCAGGGAAATATTATGCTTTATATCCATCAAACCCGTCTGATATCTGGCAATATGCTCTGTTAAACCAACTTGGTTATTGATATTCCAGTCACGAATAAACTCCACATTCCTGTATGGCTCTATCTGTTGAAAATGCTGCTCTTTGAATTCATAATCCAGTGAATTAGTGAATACCAGATTATGCCTGAAGGAATCTATCCTCGATAGTTGAACATTGGCAGCGTATCCTTTACTTTCCTTATTGCCAATGGTAGAAAATAAGTTTTTATCAAAATTAGAAAACCCCATTTCAGCACGAACACGCATCTTTTTATTAAACTGATACGCTGCTCCAAAAGTAAAGAGCAACTGACTTTTAGGAGTTACTACCAGAACAACAGGCTCATAACTCCCCTGAGGAATACCATTTACTGGTGCTACCCACTGGTAAACACGTACATTATTCGAATTTTTTGTAGGAATATAATTCCCCTTGCCCTGACCTAAATAGGAGAAGGACAATAAATACTTCGCACTGTCTGGATTCTGCTCGTATATGAAGACAGAATCATATACAACTGCATTTACAATAGTATCTACTCTTTTATATTGCACCCTGTTAGGATCATACACAGCCTCCTGTACGCCTGAAATAAAAGCATTAGAAATATCATTACCTATAGTAGAGATGTATTGCTTAGTACTATCAGAAAGCGTGCTGGTAATCGGTTTGTTTTTAGCTTCCTGCTCTGAATAAAGCTGAGTAAACAGATTCAAGCCTTTATATTGAACATCTATAGCCTCATGAATTGTAGTTCGGAAATAGTTCCTGTCAGAATATTCAAACTCTACTACAATACGAGAATCTTTAGTAATTAAAAAGCGGGGCATAAATAATACTTCGCCGCTATTATAATCAATTACATAATCAAGCAGCTCTCCTCTTTGTAATTGCACACCGTCTACGTAAACTTTTTCACTGCCGGCTAATACAATAATAAATGTCTCATTATTATTACCCGTAAGCCTGTAAGGCCCCTGATTACCTTCAGCTCCTTGGAAAACATTTCGGGCAAACTTACCACGGCTAACGGCAAGGGAAGTTGATGATTTTAAGCGAACCCCTTTCTTGAAGTTTATAGCATTAGAATAACTGACACCTTGAAGCTGTTTTGAAAACTTAATAAAATAGCTATCATAGCTTTTTAGATTATAATCACCTGCTATAACAACATGAGGATCTTTCTTCAGTTGTATATATACTTTGTCAAAATCCTGCAACTGCTGTGTCGTTCCGTCGGGCTGTAATGGAATATTATTATCTGTAAGTGCAGCTGTAATTTCTATATTATTAGCAATTTTTCCACTAAGCCGCAAATCAAGTGTTGAATTCAGGACAAGATCTTGATTAGATCCAAACTGAATACCCCGAGCAAAATTTCCACTATAACTCAAACCACCAAAATCCAGGAATGCAGCAGACTCTACCGAAGATGGCTGATAGTAATATCGCTCATAAACAGTGGAATCGCCCTTACGAATCACTGAACGGCTCTTGTGTTGAACTACCCTATTCAACTGAATAGGAAAAGAACGATAGCTCACCTCAATAGAATCAGGTTTATATCCTTTTTTGAAGATGAGTTTTCCATTGGTATAATCCAATTCAAAGGCAGTTGATGGAATAGATGCACCAGAGTACAAATCCTTCATTATTAAGGTATGAGGGAAAATGGTCATGGAATCCAATAGTAATGTATCGGCAGGGACTGACAACTTCTTGAAACGAAGATTAGAAAAGGCATTATCTACAGATACAAACTGAGCAAGGGATGAAGTATACCCTATCAGCAAGACGAAAACAATTCCTAAAGCCCTTTTTATTACCATTATCATTTTAAATCAGGGAATACAGCCACCAAAAACTATATAATTATACCACCCTTTTATACCTTAAAGATAAAGACATTAATCTGAAACCTTTTGCCAGAGATATATTTTTGGGAAATTACTTGTTTTTGTTTTCTTATAAACGTTTATTCGCAGTAAAATATATGTTTATGCCTGAAAAAATCGATAATCTGGAAAAAATCATATCAGGTAGAAGAACCATAAAACCCGAAGCGTTTAATGAAAAGATTATACCTCAGGAACAACTTCTAAAGGTTCTTGAATCTGCTAATTGGGCTCCTACACATGGAATGACAGAACCCTGGAGATTTATTGTTTTCTCGGGAAGAGAAGGAACAAAAAAGTTTGGGCAACTACATGCAGATCTTTACCTTAAAGGAACCCCTAAAGATCAATTTCTGGAAAAAAAACATGAGACCCTTTTACATAAAACCGATAAAGCTTCTCATGTAATAGTAGTAATCATGAAAAGGGGTGAAAAAAAGAATATCCCGGAGATGGAAGAAATTGCGG
The DNA here is from genome assembly GCA_947460245.1 of Sphingobacteriales bacterium. Classification (GTDB taxonomy): domain Bacteria; phylum Bacteroidota; class Bacteroidia; order Chitinophagales; family JADIYW01; genus JADJSS01. Next base: position 15,320 of record CANHGL010000004.1, on the reverse strand, counting down.
CAACAGCATGTGCCACACAGAATATACTTTTAACAGCACATGCATTTGGCGTTGCTGCCTATTGGGGTACAGGAGGTATGTGTTATGAAAGCATCACACATCATCACTTTAAACTCTCTGCAGAAGATAAAATCATGGGATTTTTATATTTAGGATATTCTGATAATCATTTAGAAGGATTCAGAAATAGTTCTGTAGAAGAAAAAACTACATGGATATTCTAATTTATCTTTCCGCATAAAGCATCCTGTCTTTACCAGCCATATCTTTCCTTAGAACAATATTTCGAAAACCTTTTTTTTGCATCAAAACAACTGCCTCATTAGCATTAAACTCATTTAACTCTAAATACAACTTACCATTTACCTTTAGATGATCTCTGGCAAAATCAGCAATTTTATCATAAAATAATAAGGAATCAGTACCTTCTACAAATAAAGCAAGGTGCGGCTCAAACTGAAGTGTAGACAAAGACATCTTATCTAGCTCAGATTTTGGAATATAGGGCGGATTACTAATGATGATATCGAAATCCACAGATTGTAATACGCTATAAGTTGAACTATCCAGTATATCCATGCTATACAATTGCACAACAACCTCATTATCTCTGGCGTTTTTTTTAGCCACCTTTAAGGCCTCTTCAGAAATATCAACTGCAAACATATTCCAGTTCGGCCTGTTTTTCTTCAATGAGACAGGAATACAAGCACTCCCCGTCCCAATATCTATTACATTCATTGGGATATTCAAATTATCCTGAAGGGCCCAATTCACTAACTCTTCTGTTTCAGGACGTGGAATCAGAACATGCTCATCCACATAAAATTCCAGATTAAAGAAATACGCTTTATGAAAGATATATGCCAGCGGGAAATGATTACAAAGTTTTTCATAAATATAATTCAACTCTTCTATTTCACTATCCAAAAGAATGCGATCCCGGATATCAATGAACCGTATCCTAAAATAATCCTCCAATACATACTTAAATAATGCATTCGCCTCCCGCTCACCATGTGCTTCTGTCAATAAAGGAAGTACTATATTTTTATAGAGTTCTACGTTCAATTTAGTATTTTTGTGAAATTAGTTATTTGTTATAAGTTATTTGCAAGCAGTGACCGAAAATAATTCAATACAACATCATCCGTATATGCAACGCTGCTTTCAGCTTGCGAAGGTCGGTGAGAGTTTCACTCCTCCAAATCCTATGGTAGGAGCCGTATTAGTATATGAAGGCAGAATTATTGGAGAAGGATATCATACCGAATACGGAGCAGCACACGCAGAAGTCGACTGTATTCAATCTGTAAAAGAAGCAGACAAAAGTTTAATAGAAAAATCCACATTATATGTAAGCCTTGAGCCCTGCTCACATTTTGGAAAAACACCACCTTGTACAGACCTCATCATCCATCATAAAATACCTAAAGTAGTTATCAGTGTATTGGATACCTTCCATAAAGTAAATGGAAGTGGAATCCAGAAGCTAAGGGATAATGGCGTTGATGTTGTCTTTGGCATCTTAGAAGAGGAAGGGAAATATCTTATTAGGCATTTCCTATACTATCATAAGAACCATTTGCCCTATGTAACCCTCAAGGTTGCACAAAGTAAAGAAGGATTTATGGGTATCCACGGGCAAGAAATTAATATTTCTAATGCTTTAGCAAAACGTTTTACCCACAAGCTGCGTGCACAACATCAAGGAATTTTGATTGGAAAGAATACTGTACTTTCAGACAATCCTGAATTAAACGTCAGACACTGGAACGGAAGAAATCCCGAAAGGATAATACTTGGCGATGAAACCGGCATACCAAAAGAATACCATATTTTTAATGGCCTGCCAAGTACTTTATTTTTAAGTGGTGACATACACAGTGTTCTAAAAAAGCTTGCAGAGAGAAATATCATTTCTATTCTCGTTGAAGGAGGTGCAAACACTTTAGAACAGTTCTTGAAAGCCAATCTTTGGAATGAAGCACATATTATTCACACAAATATTTCCCTAAAACAGGGTATTACGGCTCCCACTATTCGCGGGACACTCAAAAAAACGATCACACTGGATGACAATACCATTCATTGGTATAAGAACGATTAATAAAATATCATGCTCTATCTCTTACTTTCTATTTTAACTTCTACTTCGCTCATCGTCATCTTAAGACTATATGACAAATGGAAAGTGAATAGCTCTTTCGGTATTGTATTCAATTATTTCTTTTGTGTGATTACAGGCTTATTTTTTGTAGATGACTTTACCCTTTTCTCTAAAATTCCATCGTGGAATGGATTTCCTTATGTTCTTATTTTGGGTATTGCATTTATACTGATTTTTCAAATAGTAGGAAAAGCCACTTTAATATCCGGTGTAGCAACGACAAGTATAGCAATGAAACTATCCTTTGTAATACCTGCCATTTTCGCTGTGTGGCTTTATGGAGATTCACTTAGCACAATAAAAATATGCGGCATAGCTTGTGCCATTCTATCTGTCTTTTTAATCTCTTATGAAAAATCCAAAACAACAGATACTGAAAATAATACTATTACAAATCGTAGAATATTATATCCATTTCTAATCTTTGTGATGTGTGGACTCTGCGATGCAACCTTCAACCATATTCAAAAGAAATTTATACCTGCGGGATGGGATCACCAAGTAACGATTACCGTATTCTTAATAGCAGCAATCGTAGGTATTGCGATGAATGCCCACAAAAAAGAACTCTATCAATGGAAGAATGTAACTGCAGGAATTGCACTCGGTATACCCAACTACTTCTCTCTTTATTTTCTTTTGAAGACCTTAAAAACATTACCTATGGAAAGCTCAACCATATTCCCTATCAATAACCTGGGCATTGTTTGCCTTTCGGCACTTTCCGGATATATCCTATTTCATGAAAAATTTTCCAGACAAAAAATAGCAGGGATTATACTGGCAATTGCAAGCATAATAATCATCGGATTCGTTCATTAAGTTAAAGTCAGACATAGTGGATAGTTACAACACTATTGAACCAATTGAAAATATACTTTTCAAAGATACTGGCAGTAAATTTATTGGCTTCGCATATGCTGTAAATAGCGAGCAAGAGCTAAAACAAAAACTAGAACATGTAAGACAAATACACCCCAAAGCTACCCATCATTGTTATGCCTACAGGCTTGGCTTAGATAGGAATAACTTTCGTAGCAATGATGATGGAGAGCCTAATGGTTCAGCAGGAAAACCCATACTTGGACAAATTGATTTCTTTGGAATTACTAATTGCTTAGTAATTATTGTTCGATACTTTGGAGGAACTAAATTAGGTGTTGGAGGATTAATCTCAGCGTATAAAGAAACTGCTAAGTTAACCTTAAACAACACAACATTACTCGAGAAAAAAATACTCCGCTATTATCAACTGGAATGCAGTTACAACTCTGCGAATCTGGTTTATCAACTCATACATCAGTATGGTGCAAATCTGATAGAACAAACCTTAGATAATCATTCAAACTTTATCATCAGTATAGCGCAGAAAAATACTGAAAATCTGGAAATAGAACTACGAGAATCCAGGATAAGCTATTATTTTATCGAAAGTAAGTAAACATACAATTACTCAAGAGCTCTCGTAAGCAGATAAGAAGGCGATTAGTTTTTTAGTGGCAATAGCCCTATGACTCATACTCGCTTTTTCTTCTAAGGAAAGTTCTGCCAGTGTTCTCCCATCTCCCAAAACAAATACCGGATCATAACCAAAACCGTTACTACCGCTTTTCTCTAACCCTATAACACCATTTAAAATTCCAACAAACTGATGATGCACACCATCCAGAATTAACGTAATTACAGTTTTAAAGCGCGCTACACGATGTTGCTCATCCTTCAATTTTTCTAAAAGTTTATGCATATTTTTATCTGCATCTTTTTCCTCTCCTGCATATCTGGCACTGAATACACCTGGCTCACCGCCCAAAGCCTCCACTTCCAGGCCTGTATCTTCGGAGAAACAATTCACCCCATAGTTAGTAAAAACATAGTCTGCTTTCTGGATAGAATTAGCCTCTATAGTTGCACAAGTTTCCGGTAACTCCTCCAAACATCCAATATCTATCAATCTTTTAACATTGAATTTAGCAGACAGCAATAGTTCTATCTCTTTAATTTTATTCAGGTTATTAGTTGCGAATACCAGTGCTGTCATTTTGAGAGATTAAAAGCAGATTGCAATTGAATCCATAATTTATTTTTTAGGTTTTTATCCTGCTCCAACACCTCCGGTGCATCTGATTTAATAAAATCAATTTCTGAAAAATAAATATGTTTATATAAAGGAAGATTAAAATTAAGCCCTACTTCATTTTCCTTTACACCAAAAAGAAAACACTTATGAAAGGTTAAATTTTTCTTCAAAACAGAAATACGAACAGGATATTGAAAGATATCTACCAATAAAAAATTCGATAAAGAAAGCTTTAATCCATTTTCTATTAGTTTTTGAAACAGACCCAATTGAACATCCGCAACATGTTGCTCCTTACTCTTTTTATAAAATACGATATAGCCCGAAAATTTATCAGGGACGACAAGGTCTGACTGCGTATTCAACACATACAATGGTTGCATAATTTAATGTTAATCTTAATTTTTAATCCAATGCCAATTTAAAAAGCTTTTTTCGTTACTTTGCACTAAATACGTAATTATGTCTACGCAAACATTAATAACGGGGACTTTACCGATATCTATTGAAGTGGTAAAGGAAAGTAAATTGTCCGAAATTGACTTCCATAACCTTCCTTTTGGTAAGACATTTTCCGACCATATGATGATTTGCGAGTATTATGATGGTAAATGGCAATCTGCCAAAATTTTACCTTTTCAGAACCTGTCTTTAAGCCCTGCGTGTAATGTTTTTCATTATGGTCAGGCTGTGTTTGAGGGTATGAAAGCATACTACAAACAAGACGAAAGTGGCATTGTACTCTTCCGACCAGAAAAGAATTTAGAACGACTGAACAAGTCTGCTGTTCGGATGTCTATGCCCCAGATTCCGGAAGACTTATTTATGGCTGGTGTGAAAAAACTCATAGAACTCGATAAGGCATTCATTCCCAATTTACCGGGAAGCTCTTTATATATTCGTCCATTTATTATTGGCACTGAACCATTTATCGGTGTGAGAACCTCTGACAGATACTTATTCTGTATTATCTTAGGTCCTACCGGTCCTTACTATGGTGAACCTATCTCTGTTTTAGTATATGATACCTATGTACGTTCTACCAAAGGTGGATATGGCAATGCGAAGGCAGCAGGAAATTATGCAGGAACCTTATACCCTGTTGAACAAGCAAAGAAATTGGGATACAAAGATGTACTTTGGCTAGACGGGGAGCATAAAAAATATGTCAATGAAGTAGGTACTATGAATATCTTCTTTGCCATTGATGGTAAATTAATTACTCCGGAAACAGATGGAACTATTTTAGAAGGTATTACTAGAGACAGCGTAATTACTATTGCTAGAGATATGGGCTATACCGTGGAAGAACGACCAATATCCATAGATGAGGTAGTAGCTGCTCATGAAGCGGGAAAACTCACGGAAATGTTTGGTACTGGTACAGCTGCTGTTGTAAATGTGATAAATTGTTTTGGATTTAAAGGCAAAGATTATCTGCTCGATGACAAGGCATTTGAAATTGCTTACAAAATAAAAGGAATGTTGGAAGGCATACAGAAATGCACTACAGAAGACAAATTCAACTGGGTGGTGAACGTACTATGATTTAACACCGAAAAAATAAAAAAATCCTGAGTATATACTCAGGATTTTTTTTTATTAAGGGATAAAGATTGAACTATCTATAAAAACCATCCAATCATTTTCTTAATTAAATTAGTACCTCCTTCTGTATAAGGCGGAAAACGTTGTTTTAAATCCGTTATAGTCGATTTCTTCAACACACCCTTCATATGACTGAAAGTCTCAAAACTTAGTTTTCCATGGTATGCTCCGATTCCACTTTCTCCAACTCCACCAAATGGAAGCTCAAATTGTGCCACATGCATCAGACACTCATTTATAGACGCATTACCAGACGAGACCTCATTTAAGATTCGCTCCTGATACATTTTATCTTCTGAAAAAATGTATAGCGCTAATGGCTTATTTCTGGAGTTGACCAACTTAATGGCATCATCCAACTTTTCATATGTAATAACCGGCAGAATTGGTCCGAATATTTCCTCCTGCATCACAACATCCTCCACAGACACACTATCTAACAAAGTTGGAGCTATATATAAATTACTGATATCTGTTTGGCCTCCCATCAACACAGTACCTTTCTCTAACATCCTGGATAGACGCATAAAATGGCGCTCATTGATTATACGGCCATAATCAGGACTTTGCTGTGGATTTTCGCCAAAAAAATCTTTTGTTGTTTGTATAAAGAGATCTACGAATTTCTGTTTTACCTTTTTGTCTACGAGGATATAATCCGGGGCTACACAGGTTTGACCGGCATTAGTAAATTTACCCCATACCAAACGTTTTATTCCCCAATTAGTATTAAAGGTTTCATCGATGAAACATGGGCTTTTACCTCCTAGCTCTAAAGTTACGGGAGTTAGGAATTTTGCGGCACACTGATAAATGTATCGGCCCACTTCAGTACCACCGGTAAAGAAGATATAATCAAAACGCTGCTCTAGCAAGGCTTTACTTTCAGTAACACCACCTAATACAACTTTTAGAAATCCTTCTTCAAAATGCTGATTAATCAACTGTTCCAAAAGGATAGACGTATTTTCTGCCATCTCAGATGGCTTTATGATACAGGTATTTCCTGCAGCAATGGCCCCCACCATTGGAGACAGCGCTAACTGGAATGGATAATTCCATGGAGCTATAACATAGGTAACACCATAAGGCTCTGCCTGCACCCAGGAACTGCCTAATTGGTGAAATAAGGGGGTCTTTACTTTACGTGGCTTAGCTAGGGCACGAATATCCCTGAGCGTATGATCAATATCTGCCAACATAAAACCAATTTCTGTTCCGTATGCTTCCATAGGAGACTTATTTAAGTCCTTCTTCAAAGCATCCATTATATTTTGCTCATTATCAATAATAAGCTGCTTTAGCTTTTTTAATTGTTGAATGCGAAACTCAATATCCTTGGTTTTACCTGATGCAAAAAACTGACGTTGTACATCTACTAAGGCCGCCGCATCGATAGCGTTATGAACCTGACTTTCTATTGTTGCTGACATATTATCTATTTAAAATTAACGTTGAGAGCTTAATTAGTTATACTTGATACCTATCTTTTTAAATACGAAATGCATCAGCCATGCAGGGCCAATTAGCAGAAACTGCAAGTCTTCGAAAAACGAAGGTTTCTGTCCCTCTATCTTATGTCCGACGAATTGAAATATCCAGGCAACAACAAAAACGCCTAATAGTATGTAGGCATAAGTTGAAGTTCCAAAATGATTAAACAAGGCTGCATTGGTATAAAGCATTAGACCACCAATTACAATAAATCCTAAAAATATGGGAAAAGACAGTCTGAGATAGAAGATCAGGGCAAATGAATAGAAAATGGTAGATATATTTAACCATTCGTAAGGATGGAATGGTATACACCACAATAATCCCAATACTGCAAACATAATTGCAGGCACACAAAACCAATGAATTAATTTATTGGTAGGATTTTGATGATCTCTGCCGTATAAGGTTAGCCATTCATCTATATTCTTCATAATTTTAAAGTTTAAAGCAATTTACTACTTTTTTTTACTTTTTCGCCGACTTAGAATTAACACAAAAGGATTGTTAAGGTTGATTTAAGCATACTAAACAACTTAAAAATTCAAGATTTTTAAAATATCTTTGTTGGGACAAAAATAAACTATGAATAAAAATATACTTTTTCCATCCCTGATTGCAATAGCCGTTATTGCTGTGCTTTCTATTTCAGGATGTTCTAAACCAACAACTACTCCTGTGGATGAGTCGGGATACCTTGGCACCTATTATGGGAAACACTATCTATCTGATAGCCAAACGATAAGGGGAATTCTAAATGATCCAGCAGCCCAAATGATTTACGATGACACACTCATTGTTACCAATGGATCTAACTCGGAAGATGGAAAACTCAACGCAAATAGCTCTCTATTAGGGGGAAGCGATATTGAATTTGATGTTAATACAGGAAATATAACACCCGTTTTATTGGGAAATATTTCGATTTTAGGAACAGTATTACAGAACTGCAAAGCTAAAAGCGGTAGTACAGCAAATTGGAGCAGTGATAAATCGACTGTAACCACGTTCATTGCTGCTGCAGTAACTTATAACTTTAACGGAACTCCTATAAATCTTGATCCAGTAAGCATAAAAGGTTCATTTACAAAGCAATAAACCTATTTTCCTTAAGAATACATAATGGCTATCAATTGGTAGCCATTTTTTTGTATATAAAATTTTTAATCATACTAAAGCCAAAAAATACATTCAAATGTTTTGATTTCCATTTTTTAGGAATACCTTTGAGCATAATTAAATAACTAAAAATTTAAACTAAAATGAAAAGTAAATTATTATTTGGATTCGCCGTTGTAGCTGCTTTTGCTGCTGTATTGGTTTCAGGATGTAGCTCTTCAGATTCTACACCTACTAACAACTGTATCTCTATTAATGGAAACATAGATACTGGCTTCCACACCGTTTATGCTAACACGCTTGCTTTGCCACTTTCTGGCATTGAAGATACTTTAACAGCTACTGTTTCAGGATCATCAGCTACTGTAGTGTCTAATGCTTTAGGATTCTCCTTAACTGGAACAGTTAACTGTAACAGCGTTGCTCTTGACTCTGTAATTTTTGGACCTAACGATACTTTGAGAGTTGCTTCTCAGTTAGTTGCGGGTGGTGTGAAAATCTGGAATGTTAGAGCTGGTGGAACTGCTACTATAACTTCAACAGGTGTTTCTACAGTAATCAACGTAGTGAAAGGTAATACCAATATCTCTTCTCCAATTGATTTAACAAACATCACTCCTTCTTTAGGATTAAACCTAAAAGGAAACTTCAAGAAAACTAACTAATCATTTAGTTAAGATATCTACAAGGCCCCTTTACAGGGGCCTTTTTTTGTGGGCAAATATTAGCTAAACGAAGAGATTAATTACATTAATTTAACATATCTTTGCACTTGCTACAAAAACATACTATAATTAATTAAACCTTATGAAGAAAGTATTTCTATCGCTGGCTCTTTTAGCAAATTTAATTCTGGCGTATTCGCAAAAAACTACCATCAAAGGAATCATCAAAGATTCTAAAACCAACGAAGCACTAATTGGGGTGAATGTTTCTATTAGCGATAGTACCCAGCAGGGTGGTATCACTGATATGGATGGGCAATATGAGCTCACCGTTAAACCAGGAAGATACAAACTCACCTTTAGCTATGTTGGATACGACAATATCGTAAAAGAACTCTCTGTAAAAGAAAACCAGGTGCAAAAAATGGATATCTCCATGGGAGAGCTTCAAAGCTTGCTGGATGAAATTGTTGTTACAACCAGCAAATTTGAACGAAAAATTGGGGAAGAGAGTGTCTCCATCGAGATTATCAAGCCTGCTGCTATAGAAAAACAAAACATCAACAACGTAAGTGATGCATTACAGCGTACTTCAGGAGTTACTGTAGTAGATGGACAAGCTAATATACGTGGAGGTTCTGGTTACTCTTATGGTGCCGGAACTCGTGTCTTACTCCTTTTAGATGATTTACCTATTCTACAGGCGGATGCAGGTTTCCCAAGTTGGTCGAGCATACCTGTAGAAAATATCTCTCAGATAGAAGTTATCAAAGGAGCAGCTTCTGCACTTTATGGTTCTTCTGCAATGAATGGTATCATCAATGTACGCTCTGCCTATCCTACCTCCAAACCTTATGCAAGATTCTCCGTATTCGGATCTGTTTGCGACAATCCTAATAAGAAAGATTATATCTACGATGAAAACACACAAAAAATTACTGGAAGTACAAGTATCGATAAGCAATGGTGGAAATTGGATAGCATAACATTGCTTTCCGGTGCAGGTGGTTTATTTGGAAAAGACACTACCATAAAAAATCCATTTACACAGCGCCCATATGATGCTGGATTCTCTTTCTCTTATCGCGAGAAAATCAATAAGCTGGATGTAGTTTCAGGCGGTATGTTCTACAAGAAACAAGGACACAAATGGGGCGACTATGAAACGCGACTGCGTTTAACACTGAATTTAAAATATCAGATAAACGATCGAATGAGTGTAGGCGTTAATACTAATATGCAAACCTCTAAAAGTCAGACTTTCTTTTTATGGGCAGGTGATGGCATTTCTAAATACATCCCAAGTGCGGTAACAGGTATCCCTACTCAATCCAGAAGTTTCAGAGTCAGTATAGACCCATATTTCCGCTACGCAGATACAAAGGGTAATAGCCATAAATTATTGGCTCGCTATAATAAGACCATAGTAGACAACTCGAATGACCAGGATAACGCCAACGATTATATATACGGTGAGTATCAATACCAACGAAAGATGGATAAAATCAACTTTACCGTAACCGGCGGAGTTGTTTCTTCTTATGTAAATTCTAAAGCTCAATTATTTGGAGATACTACACACACCGGAATTAATATTGCAGGATATTTACAGTTAGATAAAAAATTCTGGAACAGACTAACTATATCTTATGGATTCCGGTTTGAATCTAATCGTATCGATAAAGATAAATGGGAAACTAAGCCGGTATCCAGACTGGGTATTAACGTTCAGGCTGCTAAATACACCTATATCAGAGCTTCATTTGGTCAAGGCTACCGCTTCCCTACCATTGCAGAAAAATACACGGAAACGTTATTAGGTGGATCATTTGGTATTTATCCCAATAGAAAATTAACTTCTGAAACAGGATTAGCTGCTGAAATAGGCATAAAACAAGGTATAAAAATTGGAAAGTACATGAAAGCATTTGCCGATGTTGCAGCCTTTTATACCCAATATAAAAACATGATGGAATTTAACTTAGTAATAGACCCAACTTTTGGATTCCAGGCTAACAACGTAAAAGGTGAAACTATGATTTACGGAGTAGAAGCCTCCATTGGTGGAGAAGGAAAAATGTTTGGTAAATTCCCATCTACGCTGAGCTTAGGCTACACCTACATTATTCCTAAATACAAAAAATATGACGAGAACAACCCAGACTACAAGGATATTGTAACTTATAATCTACTTAAGTACAGATTCCAACATCAGTTTGTAGGAACCTGGGATGTTGACTTTAAAGGATTTACATTTGGATTAACTGGCCAGTATTACAGCTTCATGGAAAATGCAGATGCCGTATTCTCACTTATCTTACCCAGCCTCAATTCATATAGGGCATCTCACTTAAAAAAAGGATATTCTTTGAAGGATGAACATCCTAAATTTAATGGAGACTTTATTCTGGATACACGCGTGGGGTATCACTTTAAGAAAGATAATAGAGACTTCAACTTCTCATTTATTATTAAAAATATAACCAACAGAGAGTATTCTCTGCGACCAACCTTACTCGAAGCACCCAGATCATTCGGATTCCGCTTTGATATGACATTCGACTAATCAAAAAAGTACTTTTTAAGTACCATTTAATAACGATTGTTTACAAAAAACACCTCACTACGTATGGTAATTCATGCGAAGTGAGGTATTTTTGTACAAATCATTTCAATAAATGAAAACTATACGATTACTTATCTGTTTTACGCTGCTTAATATTTTAAGTTTCAGTCTACAGGCAGAAAACGGAACCCTAAAAGGAAAGATTACAGACAGCAAGACTACAGAGGTACTAATTGGCGTAAATATTACAGCAAATAAAAATCTGGCTACTGTAACTGATATCAATGGAAGCTATGAACTTAGCTTACCGGAGGGAGACTACACCATCCTATTCTCCTATATCGGATACACAGAGATAAGCAAGAAACTGAGCATAAAAGGTAATGAAACAAAAGAGCTAACAGTATCCCTGCAAGAAGAAGCAAAGAATATATTGGGAGAGGAACTGGTAGTTACAGGATCATTATTTCAAAAGAAAGCCAGCGAAGAGGTCATTTCCATAGAGGTAATACAGCCTAAACTTATTCAAAATACCAACGTAACCCGAATAGATGAAGTTTTTAGAAGAGTTTCCGGGGTAAACGTGGTAGATGGTCAAGCCAATATACGTGCCGGAAGTGGCTGGGCTTATGGGGTTGGATCCAGAGTTGCTGTTATTCTAGACGGACAAACCGTATTATCTCCGGACAGAGGGGATGCTAAATGGACGCTATTACCATTAGAAAATGTAGGGCAAATAGAAATCCTAAAAGGTGCGTCATCCGTACTCTATGGCTCTTCTGCAATGAATGGAACCATATCTCTGCAATCGTTTGTGCCTACAAAGAAGCCGGTAACACGTTTTACAACTTTCGTTTCTTTTATTACTCCTCCAAAAAGAAAGGTGACCCAGTGGTGGGATTTCCCACTTCCAAGTACCGGCGTAAATTTTATGCGTGCACACAAAGTGAGTAACAACTTTGAATACCTTGTAGGAGGAAACCTATTTCTTCAAAACATGCATTACCAGGATGGATTAGAGTATCTGGCACGTATCTCCTATCGAACAAAATGGATTAGTAAGAAAAATGAACGTATCAGTGGAGGTATAGCAGGCTCCATGATGTATAATAGAGAAACAGAATTCTTCTACTGGCAGAATAAAGATGATGGTGCACTTAAGCCATCTGCAGCTAATAACTTCAACAATATAAGAATAACCGTAGATCCTTTTTTTACAGCATTTGATAATAAGGGTAACAAACATGAACTACTTACCCGTATGTATTTCAATAGACCTTCTTTTGACACAAGAACTATTTTAGAAAATATTGATTACAGATTCACCAGACAATGGGCTCAAAAAAACTTAACCTTGATAGCCGGAGCGAACGAACAATTTTTATGGATAAAGGTGCCTGCACTTGCGGGTTCTCCATCAAAAGTGGCTAATCTTTTTGCAGGTTATATGCAGTTGGATAAAAAATACAACCGACTCACTTTATCTGCAGGAGTACGTTTTGAGACCTTCGCCTATGAAGGAAAATTTGGTGTAACAGGAAGCCAGTTTAAAGATGAGAAAACTGGAAAACTGAAATTTTATTTGCCGGGTCAATGGAAAGCCGGATTAAATTACCAGGCTACAAAGAATGCTTCCATACGATTTAATATCGGCCAAGCTTACCGTTTCCCTAGCTTCGCTGAGCGTTTTGCCAATACAGAAGTGGGGAACTCCGATATACATTATCCATCAACATCTTATCAGACCAGTAACGACACTGTGTATGCTACACAGCGCGATTCTGTAATACCAAGAGGTACATTGGCCATCCTTCCCAATGCTGATCTTCAACCGGAATATGGATGGACCAGTGAGATTGGCTATCAACAAAAAATAAAATCTAAAGGCGGAAAATATAATGCCTTATTAGATGTTGCATTCTTTTGGCAGCAATATAAAAAACTTGTAGACTTCGGAATTGATTTATCAGATACCACTACCAATGCACTTATTAAATTAAAGGCAACAAACATATCAGATGCAAGAATTGCGGGTTTGGACTTATCACTGAAACAGGCTATAAACGTAAAAAAACATTCACTTAATATTACCACAGGATATACTTATACACTACCCGTAGAGATCGATAAATACCTGGGATACAACTTAAATAAAATAGGCCCGTATCTTTCTACCTTCTTTAAATATATGGTAAAACCTATTGGAGGCGACACGGCCAGTTATGTTCTAAAATACAGAAACCGTCATTTGATTACGCTTGACTTGGAATATGTTTACGACAACAAACTAACCTTTGGTATTGACGCACGTTACTACAGCAATTTGGAAAACTTTGACAAGCTTTTCTTGGCTATTCCAAATTCCGGCTATCAGGAATACTACAATACTTTACCAAGGAAAGGAAATTGGGTAGTAAACTCCAGAATCTTTTATACTATTAAAGAAAAACACACTTTTGGTTTTATTGTAAAGAATTTATTTAACAGAGAATACTGGCTACGCGTTGGAAGACTCGAATCACCAAGAAGCATTACCTTCCAGTATCGATTCGAATTCTAACCTTTCAAAATATACTGAACTAAATCCTCTCCTTTCGAGAGGATTTTTTATTTTTAGGAATGCAAACACCTACCTACTCCTACTATAATGAACTTTTTAAGCACCTGCAGTTACCATTAGCCTGGTGTGATTTGGATTTATTGCATAAAAATTGTTCAGACATTGCAGAGAGAGCCGGAGGAAAAGGTAAGACCATTCGTATCGCATCGAAATCAGTGAGATGTACATATATACTAAAAGAGATTTTAGCCTCCAACCCTATTTACCAAGGCCTCATGTGCTATTCCGGCCGAGAGGCACTATTCCTGTTAGCGCAAGGATTTGATGATCTATTACTTGGATACCCCATAGTAAATAAGCAAGAGATCTTAGCCATCTGCAACGCTACCAAGGAGGGGAAAAGAGTAATGCTTATGGTAGACTGTGAAGAACATCTTCAGATAATCGATAAGATTGCCAAAGAAGTTGGTGTACAACAACCACTTTGTATAGACGCAGATATGTCTACTGATTTTCCAGGTATACATTTCGGAGTAATGCGCTCCCCAATTACGACTGTAGAAAAAGGAAAAAAGCTGGTAGATAATTTCCAGCAGTATAGCAATATTCGATTAGCAGGACTAATGGGCTATGAAGCTCAGGTAGCAGGGTTGGGAGAAAAAAACCCGGCAAATGGAATAAAAAACTACGTTATTCCTTTTCTTAAAAAAAAATCAATAGCAGACTACTCAAAAAGAAGAGAAGAGATCGTAAAATATATTGTGACCAAGGGGCATAAAATGGACTTAGTCAATGCCGGAGGCACTGGAAGTATTGAAAGCAGCAAACAGGAAGATTGGGTAACGGAGATAACTGTAGGATCTGGATTCTACGCTCCGGCCCTCTTTGATTATTACAATAATTTCAAACATCTGCCTGCCGCAGGCTTTGCAATACAAATCGTACGAAAACCTAAATCTGGATTTTATACCTGCTTGGGTGGCGGATATATTGCGAGTGGAACTACAGGAGTTGACAAACAACCAAAGCCCTATTTACCTGAGGGGATTCAGTTAACTGAT